>NZ_SMYZ01000001.1 GCF_004919685.1 Mesorhizobium norvegicum
ACTTGATTAGCTACCGACAGGGCGGGCGGCGTCCTCTGTGTCGCCTGCGGCGGAAAAATCAAGCAGCAACAACGGCGGACCTTGTGGTTTCCGGCAACTAGGCCTTAACCACACTATCAGGTTGTACGGAGTTGAACCCCGCCGTCAACGGTCGATTCATCATGGGAGGCGCAGAAGCCAGGATACCCGTGCATAAAAAGCACGGCAAGCATTTGCGGGGGTAAGGATGCTTCTCAACAAATTCTGGCGCTCGACGAGCGGCAATTTCACACTTGTGCTGGGACTGGGCTTGCCGACCATCCTGACGGCTGTCGCTTTCGCAACCGACGTCTCCACCCTCATGCGGGCCAAAAGCAATCTGCAGAGTGCGCTGGATGCGGCAAACCTTGCCTCCTCGCATCTTGGCGATCTCGACATCACCCGCAATGACGCCTTCGACCGCTATTTCCAGGCCAACATCGTTGGTCATGGCGAACTCAGCAATGCGCAGGCGACGTTGACCGTCGACAAGGGCATCAATTTCGTCAAGACAAAGGCGGTTGCCTCGGCGGACGTCAATCTCAACTTCGCCTTCCTGTTCGGCAAGGACAAGCATATCGAGGTCGATGCCTCCGCCGTCGAATCGAACAACCAGCTCGAAGTCGTTCTGGTGCTGGACAACACCGGCTCGATGGCCGGCGCCCGCATGACGGCGCTGAGGACAGCGACCAAGTCATTGCTCGACACGCTTGAGGCGGCAAAATCGCCGACACGCAAGATCCGAGCCTCGCTGGTTCCATTCGTCACGGCCGTCAATGTCGATGGCGATGGATTCGACCCCTCCTGGATCGACATGGACGGCAAGTCCTCCACCAACGGCGTCAATTTCCCGGTCATCGACGGCAAGCGGCCGAACCACATGGCGCTGTTCAAACAGCTTCAGCAGGATGTTCCTGTCGGCAAACGGACAGGCTGGAATGGCACTGGATGGAAAGGCTGCGTCGAAGCGCGGCCGGGAACCTACAATATTTCGGACACGCCGCCCGATCCGACCATGCCCGACACTCTGTTCGTGCCATACTTCGCGCCCGACGATCCGGCGAATGCCACGAAGCCGTCGGGCTCCTACGGCAACTCTGCCACCGGCTACAACAATTCCTATCTCGACGACATCAGCGACAAGACCAAACTTGCCCAGTCGGGCGTCAATATTCTCGGCATCGACCTGAGTGGGCTGCTTGGATCCGTCGTCAACCTGCCGCTCGCGGCAGACCTCGAAAAGATCGCCAGATATGTCGCGCCCGCCAACAAGCTGATCACCGAGACCGGCACCGCCATCACTGTTGGCCCCAATCGTTCCTGCCCGACTCCCGTTGTTCCCCTGACCGATGATTTCGACAAGCTGCGCAAGGCGGCCAGCGAGATGACCGAGTGGAACGGTTCCGGCACCAATGTCTCCGAAGGCCTGTCATGGGGCATGCGGGTGCTGTCGCCTGGCGCGCCCTACACCGATGGAGCGCCGTGGAAGACGCCCGGCATCAGCAAGATCGTGCTGTTGCTCACCGACGGCGAGAACGTCGTCTATGGCGCCAGTCAACAACCGACGAAGTCGGACTACACATCCTATGGCTATCTGGCAGGTGGCCGTTTCGGATCGGACAACCAGACGACGGCGGCGCGCAATGTCGACGGCTGGACCAAAGGCGTTTGCACGCAATTGAAGAACGAGGGCGTGCAAATCTACACCATGGTGCTGCAATCCGACACCGCCGCCAACCGCACGCTTTACAGCGCCTGCGCCTCGGATCCGAGCGGCTATTATGCCGTCAACGATCCGACCAAATTGCCGGATGTTTTCCAGCAGATCGCCAACAAGTTTTCGAAGCTGCAATTGACGAATTGAGCGCTCGATCCGAGAGAGTCGATCCGGCTCCCGACGGGATCGATCGGCTCAACTCGTATGGGCGGCGACAACCTTGTCGACCGTTTCGGGGAAGAAGTCGGGCGCCGCGTGGCGTTTGCCGAACATCATGTCGTACTGCAACAGGCGGAAATCGCGGATCGCCGGGTCGATCTCTTTCTGCCGCGCCCAATCGGGCGTGGCCTCGCCAGCCGGCGTCAGCAACAAATTGCGGTCGACGACGCGGTAGCGTTCGCTCATCTGGCCCAGGAAACCGGTGTAGTAGGGATGGCTGATGCCGGCCGTCTTCAGGATATGATAGGGCAGGAAGGCCGGGCTGACGGCGCCCAGGTCTTCAGCCGGCCCGGTGCGATTCGACCAGATGACCAGCGGCGTCTCGTGGTGCTCGAGGGCAGCTTCGGGCGACGCTTCCTTGCGCGGCGCGACATTGTCCTTCAGGAAACCGGTTTCGACATAGACCGGCCCGAGCGGCGGCAGATGGTCGCCGAAGAAGGCGATTACGGTGGGGCGGGAGCGTTTCTTGGCCCATTCGACGAGGCGTTCGAGACCGCGATCGGCATCGGCTGAGCCCTCGGCGTAGCTGAGCAGCGATTCGCGCGCCCACTGGCTGATCGGCGCCTGCACCGTATGCGTCGGGTTGTAATAGCGGTTCGGCTCGTAGGGGCCGTGGTTTTGCAGGCTGACCGCAAAGAAGAACACCGGCTCATCGCTGGCGTCGGCCTCGCTGATGATCTCGTCGGTCATCGCCGCGTCCGATGCCAGCGGCCCGCGCTTTTGCATCGGTGGCAGCGTTTCTTCCGACTTGAAATCGTTGAAGCCGAAATCGGCGTAGACGGCGCCACGGTTCCAGAACCAGTTGGTGCCGGGATGGATGGCGCGCGCCCGGTAACCCTGGCTCTTGAGGAAAGTGGCGAGCGAAGGCGTCGGCGTGCGCACATATTGCTGATAGGGGATGCTGCCGGCCGGCAGGAACGCGTTGGAAAAGCCGGTCAGCGCCTCGAACTCGATGTTGGCGGTCATGCCGCCGAATTCCGGCGAGAACATCGATCCCGAGCGCAGCGCCCGCACATTGGGGATCGGATCGGGCGTGATGGTGACGCCGGGCAGCTTGGTCGGATCCCAGAAGGACTCGCTCATGACGATGATGATATCGGGCTTCTCGGCCGGCACCGAGGCGGTCACATCAGGCCTGTCGATCGCCGCGATCGCCTTGTCGGAATAGCCCGGCGGCGCCGAGACATGCGCCATCGGCACGTTGAGGGCAAAGGCCAGCGCAAAGCCGTTGGAGGCATAGTTTTCCTTCTGGTCCCACATGATCGGGATGATCTGCAGCCGGTCCCTGGTCCAGGAGAAGGTGGCGTAGTCCATGATCGAAACGAAGAAGGCGAGCAGCGGCACGGCCAGCGTCAGCCGGGCAAGGCGGCCCTTGCGGCTGAGCGCCGGAACCTTGCGGCGCCACAGCCGCCAGCCATAGACGAGCAGCGACAGGCCGGCGACGATGCCGACGACCATGGCAAGCGCGGTCATCGGACGGTCGCGCACCAAAAGCGGCAACAGCGCGAAGATCTGGCGGGCATAGAGGAAATCGGTCGGATAGAGCGGATCGCCGAGATAGTGCGACTTCTGGTGACCGACGAAGGCAAGCGACAGGGTCAGCGGTGCGACGATCATCAGGCTCTGATGACTGCGGCCGAGCACCGCATCGAGGCCGATCAGGATCAGCGCAAACACGACAATGGTGGTCCAGCCAGGCTTGAGCGGCTGCAAGAAGAAGGAGACAGTGCCGGCAAAGTCGCCGCGCACGATCAGTTCGATGGCAAACACCAGGACGGCAGCGATCGCCAGGCTGATCAGCCCATAGCGCACGACCGGCCATCTCCGGCCCGGCAGATAGCCGGTGGAGGGGTCGTCTTCCAGGAACTGTGGCGCGGCCTTGCCGGCGCGTTTGTAACTCTTTGCCACCTTAACTTCCCCACCCAGCGACAAACACGTCACTCGATTGTCATAGAATTGTCACGCAAAGCTAGCGCCTGTAGCGAAAATAAGAAGAGCCAGCAAACGAATCGTGAGCGGTTTTCATCAGGAGTGATCGCCAAAAAGCCTTTCGGATCAGGCACTCGGCGCACGAAGCCGCTGCCGGGCAGGGTCGAACCGGGCTTGACTTGGCGGCCTGCCTTGCGTCACAGGCAAGAAAAACTCGTCTATCAGGCAAGCAAAACCAGCCCTTGGGAGTCCTCGCATGGCCGTTGCATTCACTTTTCCTGGACAAGGCAGCCAGGCAGTCGGCATGGGCAAGGATCTCGCCGACGCCTTTCCCGAGGCGCGCAGGATCTTCCAGGAAGTCGACGATGCGCTGGGCGAAAACCTGTCGAAGCTGATCTGGGAAGGACCGGAAGAGACGTTGACGCTGACCGCCAACGCGCAGCCGGCGCTGATGGCAGTGTCGCTGGCCGCGATCCGGGCGCTGGAATCGCGCGGCTTCTCGCTGCAAGACAAGGTCGCCTATGTCGCCGGCCATTCGCTGGGCGAATATTCGGCATTGGCCGCTGCCGGTTTTGTTTCGGTTGCCGATGCGGCCAGGCTGCTGCGCATCCGCGGCAATGCCATGCAGGCAGCGGTGCCGGCCGGCGAGGGCGCGATGGCGGCGATCATCGGACTGGAACAGGCCGATGTCGAAGCCGCCTGCGCGGAGGCTGCAAAAGGCTCCGTCTGCCAGATCGCCAACGACAATGGCGGCGGCCAATTGGTCATTTCCGGCGCCAAGGCCGCGGTCGAACTGGCGGCGAAACTGTGCATCGAGAAAGGCGCCAAACGGGCGCTGATGCTGCAGGTGTCTGCGCCCTTCCATTCAGCACTGATGGCGCCGGCCGCGAACCTCATGCGCGACGCGCTCGCCGGCGTGACAAAGAACGCACCGGTCGTCCCGGTCGTCTCCAACGTGTCTGTGGCGCCGTCGAGCGATCCGGATGAGATCGCGCGGCGTCTGGTTGAGCAGGTGACCGGTCGCGTGCGCTGGCGCGAGACGGTGGAATGGTTCGGCGCAAATGGCGTCACCACGCTTTACGAAATTGGCGCCGGCAAGGTGCTTTCGGGATTGGCGCGGCGCATCAACCGCGACATCGCCACCGCGTCGGTCGGCTCCGCGGCTGAGGTCGAGGCGGCATTGGCAGCGCTTGCATAAAGCGTCATTTGATCCCATCCCTGTAAAAAGGGTGTTCTCTTCTCAATCAGGAGACAAAAATGTTCGAATTGACTGGCCGCAAGGCGCTCGTCACCGGCGCATCCGGGGGCATAGGCGAGGCGATCGCCAGGGTGCTGCATGCGCAAGGCGCCATCGTCGGCCTGCACGGCACCCGCGTCGAGAAACTGGAAGCGCTGGCCGCCGAGCTTGGCGACCGGGTCAAGCTGTTTCCGGCCAATTTGTCGAACCGTGACGAGGTCAAGGCGCTCGGCCAGAAGGCGGAGGCCGATCTCGAAGGTGTCGATATCCTGGTCAACAATGCCGGCATCACCAAGGACGGGCTGTTCGTGCGCATGTCGGATGCCGACTGGGACACCGTGCTCGAGGTCAACCTGACCGCCGTGTTCAGGCTGACCCGCGAACTCACCCACCCGATGATGCGCCGCCGCCACGGCCGCATCATCAACATCACCTCGGTGGTCGGGGTCACCGGCAATCCCGGCCAGACCAACTACTGCGCCTCCAAGGCCGGCATGATCGGCTTTTCCAAGTCGCTGGCGCAGGAGATCGCCACCCGCAACATCACCGTCAACTGCGTCGCCCCGGGCTTCATCGAATCGGCGATGACCGACAAGCTCAACGACAAGCAGAAGGAGGCGATCATGGCGGCGATTCCGACCCGCCGCATGGGCACCAGCGCCGAAGTCGCGTCCGCCGTCGCCTATCTCGCCTCTAACGAAGCCGCCTACGTGACCGGCCAGACCATCCATGTGAATGGCGGCATGGCGATGATCTGACGGACCTTGTTGATAATTCTACCCCTGCCGGCCCTCTGCGCTTCCGGTGCCCGCGTGCTGAAAGTACGCTCCGCTCCGGTTCTCGAAAACCGCACCATATGACTCGGCAGGGCGAATTCTGAACAAGGTCCGGCGGGCTGTGAAAAGAGACCATTTCGGCTTGGACCTCAGCTGTTTTTCGTGTAATGCGGCCCGCAACCCGGCGGTTCGGGCAAAAACCGGTCTGTAGCCGTTGCGTTTCCGGCAGGACCATCTTTCAGCTTGATTAGCGGCATTCTGCCCGCTAACGAAGACAGACAAACAAAAGACGAGGATGCCCAAATGAGTGACACCGCAGAGCGCGTCAAGAAGATCGTCATCGAGCACCTTGGCGTCGATGCTGACAAAGTGACGGAGCAGGCGAGCTTCATCGATGATCTGGGCGCCGACAGCCTCGACACGGTCGAACTCGTCATGGCGTTCGAAGAAGAATTCGGCGTCGAGATTCCCGACGACGCAGCCGAGACCATCCTGACCGTCGGCGATGCCGTGAAGTACATCGACAAGGCTTCGGCCTGACGCTTTCCGCAGTCGTCACCGGGGAGGACCTGCGATGAGGCGTGTCGTCGTCACGGGCCTTGGGTTGCTGTCGCCGTTCGGCATGGGCTTTGAGCACAGCTGGAAGGAACTTCTGACCGGCCGCAGCGCTGCCAAGCGCATCACCGAGTTCGAGGTGGAGGATCTTGCTTGCAAGATCGCCCACGTCATTCCGCGTGGCGATGGCAGCAATGCCACCTTCAATCCCGAGGCCGTGCTCGAGCCGAAGGAATTGCGCAAGATCGGCGACTTCATCCTGTACGGGATTGCCGCCGCCGACGAGGCGCTGAAGGATTCCGGCTGGGAACCCAAGACGCATGAAGAGCAGTGTGCCACCGGCGTCCTGATCGGTTCCGGCATTGGCGGCATCGAGGGCATCGCCGAGAACGCGATGATCCTCAAGGAACGCGGTCCGCGCCGCATCAGCCCTTTCTTCATCCCGGGCCAGATCATCAATCTCGTTTCCGGGCAGGTTTCGATCCGGCATGGGCTGAAAGGCCCGAACCATGCCGTCGTCACGGCCTGTTCGACCGGCGCGCACGCCATTGGCGATGCTGCCCGGTTGATCATGTGGGGCGATGCCGACGTGATGGTCGCCGGTGGCGCCGAAGCGCCGGTGACACGGCTGTCGATCGCCGGTTTCGCCGCGTGCCGGGCGCTGTCGACGGAGCGCAATGATTCGCCGCAAACGGCGTCGCGGCCCTATGATCGCGACCGTGACGGCTTCGTCATGGGCGAGGGCGCCGGCGTTGTCGTGCTCGAGGAGCTCGAGCATGCCAAGGCGCGCGGCGCCAAGATCTATGCCGAGGTGACGGGTTATGGTCTCACCGGCGACGCGCATCACATCACGGCGCCCGCCGAGGATGGCGATGGGGCCTTCCGTTGCATGACGGCGGCGCTGAACCGGGCCAAGCTGACGCCTGCCGATGTTGACTACATCAACGCCCACGGCACCTCGACCATGGCCGACACCATTGAGCTCGGCGCTGTCGAGCGGCTTGTCGGCAATGCCGCGTCGAAGATTTCGATGTCGTCGACCAAGTCGTCGATCGGCCACCTGCTTGGGGCGGCCGGTGCCGCCGAAGCGATCTTTTCGATCCTCGCCATCAGAGACAATGTCGCGCCGCCGACCATCAACCTCGACAACCCGGAGCGCGAAACCGCGATCGACCTGGTGCCGAACAAGCCGCGTGCCCGCCAGATCGACGTGGCGCTGTCCAATTCCTTCGGCTTTGGTGGTACCAACGCGTCGTTGGTCTTCCAGCGCTACAATGGCTGATCGCCCGGCTATCGGGCGACGCTTTGACGTGCCGTCAATTTTGCCATATTCGCCCCTACTCTGCCGCTGGGGATTCGTTGGGCGATCAAACGGTAGGGCGAAATGAACACAAATCCGGCAGGCAACGGAGAATTCGGGCAACGGCCGGCGACATCCGGACCGATCGTGCCGAAAACGGCCAGCGAGGCGTTGCGGCCAGAGGCCGGCACGCCGCCGCCGAAGCGCTCGCGTGCATCACGCAGTCAGGTCGTCGTGTTCATGAACTTCGTCATCTCTTCGGTGATGCTGATGGTTCTGGCGGCCGGCGTCGCGGTCTATTTCGGCAAGCAGGAATTCACCGAACCCGGCCCATCGGCCAATGGCGACACCTTCCTGGTCAAGCCGAACACCGGCGTCCAGGATATCGCCGACCAACTCGAACGCCGCGGACTGATCAGCGATGCCCGGGTATTCCGCCTTGGCGTGCGGGCCTTCGGCAATGATTCCGCGCTGAAGGCCGGCGAGTACGAGATCAAGCCCAAGGCTTCCATGCGCGACATCATGGAGCTTTTGAAGAGCGGCAAGTCGGTGATGTATTCGCTGACCATTCCAGAGGGGCTGACGGTCGAGCAGGCGCTGCAGCGCATCGGCGACGAGACTGCCTTGAGCGGCGACATGCCGGCGACCACGCCGCCGGAGGGCAGCCTCGCCACCGACACACTGCGCTTCACGCGCGGCGCGACGCGCCAGCAGATGGTCGACAAGCTGCTGGCGGATCAAAAGAAGCTGGTTGACGATGTCTGGCAGCGGCGCGCGCCGGACCTGCCGCTGGCCAACGTCGAAGAGTTCGTTACTCTGGCCTCGATCGTCGAGAAGGAAACGGGCAAGGGTGACGAGCGTTCACGGGTTGCCGCGGTCTTCCTGAACCGGCTTGCCAAGGGCATGCGCCTGCAATCCGATCCAACCATCATCTATGGGCTGTTCGGCGGCAAGGGCAAGCCGGCGGACCGGCCGATCTACCAGTCGGACATCCAGAAGCAGACGCCCTACAACACCTATGTGATCAACGGCTTGCCACCGACGCCGATCGCCAATCCGGGTCGTGCAGCGCTGGAGGCGGTGGCCAATCCGTCGAAGACCGACGACCTCTATTTCGTTGCCGATGGCACCGGCGGGCACGTCTTTGCCGCGACGTTGGACGAGCACAATGAGAATGTCGCCCGCTATCGCGCCTTGCAGAAGAAGCAGGCAGACGAGGCCGCCAAGGCCGCTAACACCACTGGCGCCGGCGACGGCAATGCCGACAAGCCGGCTGACAGCGGGCCGGCTGACGGTGGCGACGACAGCGGCGACGGCGGCGGTGACGCGGGCGCTGCCCAGTAGAATAAAGAAAGGCGTTGCCCACCAGGCGATGCCCTGACATTTGGAAGAGCGTCGCGCGTCCGATTTCGACGCGCCTGCGGCGCAGTCATTTTCAAGCCGCACTTGCTCCTCTCCGGAAAGCCGGGTTCGGGGTGGTGCACCAGGGACGTGTGGGCGATATGAATTTGCAGAGCATGACCGGTTTTGCACGTGCCGTCGCCGAGCATGACGGCACCTCGATCGCCTGGGAGGTCAAGTCCGTCAACGGCAAGAGTGTCGAGGTACGGCTGCGACTGCCGCAAGGTTTCGAGCGGCTGGAACCAGCCGTCCGGCAGATACTTCAGAAGCGTTTTGCGCGCGGCAATTTCCAGGCGACGCTGACCATCGGCCGTGCCGCCGGTGCGCAAGCGCAGCCGGTCGTCAACGAAGCCTTCCTGAAGGACCTGGCCGGGCTCGCCAAGCGGCTGCAGGAGCAATTCGGCGCTGCCCCCGCGACATCAGACGGATTGCTGTCGCTACGCGGCGTGCTCGACATTCCCGAAACTGTCGAAACCGAGGAGGCGAGGGCCGCGCTCGATGCGGCGATCATGGCCGCGCTCGAGGTGGCCCTGAAAGGGCTCGAACAGGCACGACAGAGCGAGGGTGCCGCGCTGGCTG
Organism: Mesorhizobium norvegicum; assembly: GCF_004919685.1. Classification (GTDB taxonomy): domain Bacteria; phylum Pseudomonadota; class Alphaproteobacteria; order Rhizobiales; family Rhizobiaceae; genus Mesorhizobium; species Mesorhizobium norvegicum. The sequence goes on from NZ_SMYZ01000001.1 coordinate 9,732, forward strand.
TGCTGCTGTCGGGTCATATCGACACAATCGAGGCGCTGACGCTGCGGGCCGAGGCGGATCCGTCACGCGAGACGGCGGCGATCCGCGAGCGCATCGCCGAGCAGGTCAGGCTTCTGATGGACGCTTCCGCCAATCTGGACGCGACCCGACTGCACATGGAGGCGGCGTTCCTGGCCACCAAGGCCGATATTCGCGAAGAGATCGACCGGCTGAAAACGCATGTCGCATCCGGTCGGGCATTGCTGGAGGGCGGCGGCGCGGTCGGCCGCAAGCTCGATTTTCTGGCACAGGAATTTAACCGCGAATCGAATACGCTGTGTTCGAAGTCGAATGCCGCCGCCGTCACCGCGATCGGGCTGGAGCTGAAGGCGGTGGTCGACCAGTTTCGTGAACAGATCCAGAATCTGGAGTAGCCGATGGTTGCCAAGGATTTGGGGTCCCGCATTCGCCGCCGGGGCCTGATGCTCGTCCTGTCGTCGCCATCCGGCGCCGGCAAGTCGACGATCGCGCGCAATCTTCTGGAAAGCGATTCCAGTCTCGAACTGTCGGTCTCGGTCACCACCAGGCCGCGCCGCGGCAGCGAGATCGAAGGCGTTCACTACCATTTTAGGACGATGCGCGAGTTCGAGCGGCTGCGCGATTCCGACGCGCTTCTGGAATGGGCCGAGGTGCACGGCAATTGCTATGCGACCCCGCGCGAACCGGCCGAATTGGCGCTGTCTGAAGGGCGCGACATGCTGTTCGACATCGACTGGCAAGGTGCCCAGCAGCTCAAGGAGAAGATGCGGGCCGATATTGTCTCGATCTTCATCCTGCCGCCATCGATGAAGGAATTGAAGGCGCGGCTGAAGCGCCGCGCCGAAGACCAGGAAGCGGTGATCGAGACGCGGTTGAAAAACGCCCGCAACGAGATCGAGCACTGGAAGGAATATGATTTCGTCATCGTCAATGACGACCTCGACCGCGCCTTCGCCGAAGTGCGCGGCATCGTCGTCGCCGAGCGGCTAAGACGCGACCGCCGGCCAGGCCTGTTCGATTTCGTCTCGGGACTGTTGGACGAGAAGACGGGCTAATCCTCTTCCTTCTCCCCGTTCACGGGGAGAAGGTGGCCCGAAGGGCCGGATGAGGGGCGGAGCTAGCATTTCAAGGTTCGTGCTGCCCCTCATCTGCCTGCCGGCATCTTCTCCCCGTAAACGGGGAGAAGAGAGCTATACCGCGTTGGTCAGCCGCACGAATTCCTCGACGCTGAGCGTCTCGGCGCGGCGTGTCGGATCGATGCCGGCGCGTTCGAGCAGGGCTTCGCCGCCGAGGCTTTTCACGCTTTGCCGCAGCATCTTGCGACGTTGGCCGAAGGCGGCTTCGGTAACGCGGCCGAGTTTTTTCACCTCGGCGGGCAAAGGGGTCAGGCGCGGCACCAGATGCACCACCGAGGAGGTGACCTTTGGCGGCGGCGTGAATGCCTGTGGCGGTACGTCGAAGGCGATCCTCGCCTCTGTCCGCCAGCCGGCAAGAACCCCCAGCCGGCCATAGCTGTCGCTGCCGGCGGGCGCGACGATGCGCTCGGCCACCTCGCGCTGGAACATCAAAGTCATCGAGGTGTAAAAGGGCGGCCAATCGCTGACCGTCAACCAGCGCACCAGCAACTCCGTGCCGATGTTGTAGGGCAGGTTGGCCACGATCTTTACCGGGCCGCCGTCTCCGGCCGCTCGACTGGCAAGTGCCGCGAAATCCGTCTTCAGCGCATCGCCGGAAACAATCTCCAGCCGGCCGGGATAATGATCGGACACTTCGGCAAGGGCAGCCAGGCAGCGTTCGTCACGCTCGATGGCAATGACGTGACGCGCCCCGTTGGAGAGCAAGGCGCGGGTCAGCCCGCCGGGACCGGGACCGACCTCGATCACGGTTGCATCGGACAAGTCGCCGGCGGTGCGGGCGATCTTGCCGGTGAGGTTGAGGTCGAGCAGAAAATTCTGGCCGAGCGCCTTCTTCGCCTGCAGGCCGTGACGCTCGATCACCTCGCGCAGCGGCGGCAGTCCGTCGATACTCATGCCAGCGGTCTCATGCGGCAACTGCCTTCGTGTCTGTGTCGGCCAGCCGCCGGGCAAGCTTCAGCGCCGCCATCAGGCTGTCGGGCCGCGCCACGCCCTTGCCGGCGATGTCGAAGGCCGTGCCGTGGTCGGGTGAGGTGCGGATGAAGGGCAGGCCGAGCGTGACATTGACCGCCTCGTCGAAGGCCAGCGCCTTGGCCGGGATCAGCGCCTGGTCGTGATACATGCAAAGGGCTACGTCGTAGCCGGCCCGTGCCCGGGCGTGGAACAACGTGTCGGCCGGCAGCGGGCCGAAAGCGTCGATACCTTCGGCACGCAGGATGTCGACAGCCGGGCGCACGATCCGCTCGTCCTCGAGGCCCATGGCGCCGCCTTCGCCGGCATGCGGATTGAGCCCGGCAATGGCGAGCCTCGGCCGGGCGATGCCGAAGCGGCCGGTGAGGTCGGCGGCGGTGATGCGCGCAGTGGCGACGATCAGTTCGGTGGTCAGTGCCTTCGGCACTTCGGCCAGCGGGATGTGGATGGTGACGGGAACGGTGCGCAGGTCGGGGCCGGCCAGCATCATCACCGGCATCGCTTCGACGCCGCTGTGCCGGGCCGCCAGATGTGCCAGATATTCGGTGTGGCCGGGAAAGCGAAAGCCGGCATCGTAGAGCGGCTTCTTGGCGATGGGGCAGGTGACGACGGCTAAGGCTTCGCCGGCAAGGCAGTCGGCGACGGCGCGGTCGATGGCTTCGATGGTGGCGGCCGCATTGGCCGGGTCGGGTCGGCCGGGGCTGTCGATGCAGCGGGCAGTCAGTGGAACGATCGGCAAGGCGTGGGCAAAGACTTGCGCCGCCTGCGCTGATGTCGTTTCGACGACCGGCAGCGAAATGCCGAGGAGGCGCGCCCGCGAGGCGATCAGCGCCGGATCGGCGAGCAGATAGAAGGGGGGCAGGGCGGAAGCCTCGCGCGCCATAAAGGCGGCGATGGCAATCTCCGGCCCGATGCCGGACGGATCGCCGGCGCTCAGCGCGAGCGCAGCCACGGTGCTGGCCACGTCAGCGCTTGACGATGCGGGCTTTTGCCTTCAACTCGTCGACATATTTCTTGCTGAGCTCGTCGGCGTTCTTGTCACCGGAGCTTTCACCCTGGAAGACCATCTGCGCGACCTTGTCGTCGGACACTTCGCGCGACGAGCAGATGCCGATGAATTCGACGCCGCGTTCGGTTTCGCGCGTGACGGTGGCGCCGCCGACCTTGGTAGCCTTGATCTGCTCGGCCCAGTCCGGCGGCAGTTGCGGCGCCAGCACCCGGCCCAGATCGCGAACGGTGACGTCGATCAGGCCCTTGGCGAATTCGCGCGTCGTGTTGCAGCCGTTGAAGCGGGCGCGCATGGCATCGGCCTCGCGCTTGCGCTTGCCCAGCGTCGCGCTGCGTTCGGCCGCCGGAACCACGAAGATGACCTGCTGCAGCATGTACTCGGTGGCGCTCGGCTTGGAGCCGCCTTTTTCCAGCATCTTCCTGACAAGATCCTGTTCGCTGACGGCACCGGTGCCGTCGCCGGACCGGTAGCGCGCACTCAAGGCCTGGTTCCAGGCCATCTGGGCGCGGATGAATTCCTTGAAGTGGCCCTTGGTGACGCCCGACTTCTCCATCACGCCGTCGAGCTGGCTGAGCTGCATCTTGTTGCTTGACGCAAAGCGCTGATACGCCGCCTCGACCTGGGCGTCGCTGATGCGGATGCCAAGCCGCTTAGCCTCGGCCATGCGCAGCGTCTGGTCGATCATTTCCTGGCCGGCATCACCTTTCTTGCGCTGCAGCTTCAGGAAGGCGGCGCGATGGGCGATGTCGCCGGTGGTGACCGGAATGTCGTTGACGACGTATTTGATCTCGCTGGCGAAAGCCGGCGGCGTCATCACCGTGATCGACACGGACGTCGCCGCCACAAGCAACGCGAAACCTGCTGAAAAGAGGTATTTCCTCATCGTTGGCATCCCAATTCTATCCCGGTTCCGCCCAATTTTTATCTTTTCAGGTGCGCGAAATCCGTGCCAGCCCTATGCGGCGAAACGATGTCGCCGATTGTTACTGGATCGTGTCGATGGCACTGCTCGACGAGCCGAAATCGCCGAGGGTGCGGAACGACAGATTGAAGCCGATGGTCTGCGACACTTCCCTGGTGTTTATGTCGCGCGACTGCGAGTAGGTCATCAAATAGGTGAAGCAGGAATCGTTGTAGGCGAAGCCGACACCGTCCTTGACCAGCAGGCTTTCCTGCAGGTCGTAGGTTCCGGTGCCGAAGACGCGCCAGTTCTCGGCGAGATGTGTTGATGCACCAAGTGTGACCTCGTGGCGGTCGGTCGTGAAACCGTAGAGCGGCTGGGCCTGGATGAAGGCGTATTTGGCGCTCAGCGACACCGGCAGGCCGGAATAGGCGGCCTTCACCTCGGCACGGCGGATCTCAAAGCTCTGTTCGTCGAAACGGCCGCTGACCGAGGCCGCGAAGCCGTTGGGGCTGTTGATGCCGAACAGGCCGACATAGTCGGACTTGGTCGTGTCGAGGCCTGAATAGGCGCCGACATTGACCAGATCCGGCGCGGCGAAGGAGTTCTCGCCGCCGATCTGATAGGATTGGCCGAAAATGGCATTGGTGCCCCAGCCATTGTTGTACGAGCCGGAATAACGGAAGCCGACATTGGCGCGAGAACCGCCTTCGACGCGGTCGTAGCCGGAGAACTTGTCGCGCTCGAACAGAGTGGTCGCGTCGAACACCATGCTTTGGGCGTCTTCGTTGGGAACGGCCAGACCGCCGACATATTGCTCGTTCGGCCGCATGAAGACCTGCGCCATCGGCTCGATCACGTGGCTGGATCCGCTCGCCATGGAAAATAGCATCGGCCAACGCATTTCAAGGCCTGCAGTTGCCATGTAACGGGCAAACGACGAGCGCATATCGGCCTGCTCGCCCAAATTCGTTGCCATATCGTTGATGGCGTTGAGCGAAGCCGATGACGCGTTCAGGTAGTCCACGTCGCCCTGCAGCGCGAGCAACGGCGTCAGCACCAGCCCGCCATCGGTGACGAAGCTCCGCTTCCACTCGGCCTCGGCGGTGAGACGGCCTGATTCGCCTTCGATACCAGGGACACGCTGTGTGGGGGTGAAGAGCGTGTCATCGAGTTCGTCGCGGCTGATGACACGTGCATTGACGTTGAGCGACAACTGGCCGCCAGCCACTGATACGTCGGGAATATAGGCGTAGTCGAGCGACGGCAGCACCCAGGGCTGTTGTCCGCTTCGCGCGGAGATGTTGTTGTCGAGCGTATCTTCCTGCACGTCGAAATGCATGGCACGCACGTCGAAATAGTTACGGCCGTTGAGACCCGTCAGGTAGACTGTCGATTGGTGGACGCTGCTACTGTACTTGTCGATGTTGTAGGTGTTCGAGAAGTTCTTGTCGGTCTGCAGTAGCACATCCCAGCCGAAATTCCAGCGCGGATTGATGGCGAACTGGCCCTGCGTGCCCATCATGCCACGGAATTTGTTGGGATCGCCCGCTGCGCCCGAATCGACATTGTGGCCAGCGGTGCTGGGGAAGGCAGTCGTGTCGAGGAAGGCGTCGGGATCGTTCTGCCGAATCCCGGCGATCTTCAAACTGTACTGGCCATTGTTGAAGCGTTGGCGCCACTCGGCCTCACCGAGGAAGCCCTGCTTGGTGTAGCCGGTGCCGGTGACGGTCAGGTCATAGGTCGGAGACAAGGCGAAATAATAGGGAACTTTCACGCCGACGCCGAGATCGCTCTTGTAGACGATGCTGGGGATCAGGAAGCCGCTCTTGCGCTTCACCGTCGGGTCGGCAATTTCGAATGCAGGCAGATAGGCGAGCGGGAAACCGAAGAACTCGAAATTCGCATTCTCGAAGCGAACCGTTTTTTTCTCACCGTTCCAGATGATCTTCCTGGCCTTGACGCGCCAGGTCGGCGCTTTGTCGGGCTTGTCCTCGCACGGTTCGCAGGCGGTGTAGACGCCATTGTGGAACGTGGTCAGCACGCCGCCCATGCGCTCGGCGCTTTCGGCGGCGAAATAGGCCTTGTCGACGGTTTCGACGCGCAACGCGTTGACGAAGCCGTCGGCGAAATCATCGGTGATGTCGATATGTTCCGAATTGATCTTGGTGCCGTCGCTGTTGATGACTTCGACGTTGCCGCTCGCGACCATCCGCTTGGTGTTGCGGTTGTATTCGACCCGCTGGGCGACAAGGCGATTGCCACCATAGTCGATCTGCACGCCACCGACGGCGGTCACCGTCTGGTTGTCGTTGTTGTAGACCAGCGTGTCGGCCGCCAGCAGCATCTGCGAGCCGGCCGGAACCGATGTCGCCATGTCGCCGACATCCTGCGCGAACGCCGGCATCGGGACGACAAATGCAAGCAGGCACGCCAAGGCGGTCGCCGCATAGAGGCGCGCCAAACGGGCCTGCCTGTTGCTGGGCAAAAACGCCTCCCTCACTAGCCGTCTTCCTTGTATAGCAGGAAAGTCACCCCGAAGAACATAGCCACCACGACCGGCACCCATGCGGCTACGGCAGTCGGCACGAATCCCGCCACGCCGAATGCCTTCACCAGCACCGAAACGACATAAAGCAGAAAGCCGGCGATGATGCCACCCAGAATCATCGTTGCCGACTGCCCCATCCTAGCAAATCGCATTGAAACCGTTGCCGCAATCAGCGTCATGGCGACGAGAAGGAACGGCAACGCCACCAGCGAATCAAACTGCATGGCAAAGGCATTTGCCTTGAGGCCGAAGGAGCGGGCAACCTCGATCTTTCCCGGCAGGTCATAGAAAGGGATGGTTTCGGGGCGCGCCAGCCGCTCTTGCACGAATTCGGGCTTCAGATTGGTCGGCACGCGATCGCTTGCCGATGCCTGGATCGTGCCGTTCTGGAGCGTCTTGACGTCCTGCAATTCCCAATAGCCGTCGCGCAGGAAGGCGCGCGCGGCGTCCTTGCGCTCGACGATGTTGCCTTGCGGGTCGAGAATGAAAAAGACGACATCGGCCATCTCCAGGCCTTGGTTCAGGATGGCCCGCGCACCGATGATGGTGTCCCCCGAACTGGTTTTCTGCCGAATCCAGGGCGCGGCATCGGCCGAAACCGTGTTCGATTTGCCGGAACGCAGCTGGGTTTCGATCTGCTCGGACCAGGAGAATGCGTGCGCGGCGAGCGGATTGATGACGCCAACCGACAAGACGCCGAACAGCAAGGCTCCGATGCAGCATGGCAACAGGAACTGCCAGGCCGAAACGCCGGCGGAACGCGCGATGACCAGTTCGTAGCGCCGGTTGAGCGACACCAGCGTCGCCATCGCCGAGAACAAACCGACAAACGGCACCGTCTGCAGCATGATCATCGGCATTCGGAGCCCTGAAATGGCCACTGCCGTTCCGTAGGTGAAGCCGGGCAGGCCGGTGGTGCGGCCGGAGAGTTCGGTGAAATCGATCAGGAACACCAGCGCCAGAAGGCCGATGAAGAACCAGATGGTGATCGTCACATAGCGGAAGAAGAAATAGCGGCCCAGCGTCCAACCCATCAGCTGACCCCTTGCCCTGAAGTGCTGCGTCTGGACAAACGCAGTTTGAGAGCGTTCCAGCTGTCACCGATGCGCGTGGCGAAATTTGTCATCCAGTCGGCCCAGGCAATCGGCAGTTCCATGGTCCGGTTGGAGACGATGAACCAGATCGCCACCGCGGAAGCCACGATCGGCACGCCATAGACCATATAGGCATATTGCGGGATCTCATCGGCCTTGCTGGCGGCAAAAAAGCCCAGCCAACGCACGAACAGCGATATCGCGATGGCCGTGATCAGCGGATTGACGCGCGCCTCACGGTGCGAGCGCGCATCTCCGGCGACCGCCAGCGCGATGAGCGCGAAGACCATGGAATACGTCCATTCCGAAAACCGCTGGTTGACCTCGGCCCGGTATTCGTAGGGGCTCTGCTGATAATACTTGTCGTTGGCGCTCGGGTTGAGCAGGTACTGGGTCGTCTGGTCCTTCGGCAGCAACGTCACCGCCGAAGCCGCCGCCATGAAGGCCGACATGTCGAAGGCGTAGGAGGTGAAGCGGATGACGGAGAGATCGCCGGTCAGCGTTTTGCGATGGATGACGCCGTCATTCATCATCAGCACCTTTTCGCCGCCGCGTTCGACGATGCTGCCGGTCTTGGCGTAGTAGACGAGGTTGACGCCTTCTTCGCGCGAATCGGCGACGAAAATACCGCCCAGCCGATTGTCGGGAAGCCGCTCGCCGATCTGCAGGAACAGCCCGTCCTCGATCTTGCGGAAGGTGCCTTCCTGGATGATCAGCGACAACAGATCCGCGCGTGACGACGCCACCAGGGCCCGGTTCTTCTGCCGGGCATAGGGATCGATGCCGTTGTCGACGGCAAAGGAAAAGACCGCGGCTGCCAGCGCCAAAAGCATGATCGGCCGCACGATCGTCCAGCGCGAGGCGCCCGCGGCGTTGACGACGGCGAGTTCGGAATCCGAATTCATGGCACTGAGCGTCTGTGCGACCGCCACCACCAGCGCGAAAGGCACCACGATCGGGATGATGGACGGAAGAATAAGGGCAGCGACCTCGAAGAAGGTCAGTGCCGACTGGCCGCTGTCGGTGACCAGGTCGATCTTTGCCAGCACCTGCGTCGTCCACACGATGGCCAGCGTCCAGACAAGCGCGGCCATGAAGACCACGAAAGTACGGCGCATGATGTAGCGTTCAACGACCTTCATGAAGGCTTTTCTCGATTTTCTCGAACGGCATCATGCCACCGCACAAGGGTAGCTGTCCGGCAGCGCCTGCACAACTGGCTCCAACAGATGGTCGATCCGGTTCCCGTCCCAAGTCACCCGCCCCGGCGGGCCGGAGTGTCGGCGGGAATGGATAAGAAAGGGAGAACATCGATGGTTAACAACAGGTTGCGGCGAAAAGCGGGGCCGTTCCGCGAAGAATCACCATCGATTCCATCGTTGATATGGGGTGCGAATTTGGCAAAGTCTTGCCAAATGGCGGAAAACGACCAAATGTCGCGCATCGTTTCGAACCGCTTCCCCAAAAGCTACGCATTCCCTGAAAGCAGGACATAATGAGCCAAAGACCGTCGATCGCCTTCGCCAAATTTTCCGCACCTCAGAGCGCGGCGAACAGGAAGGGTACAGCCTTCGTGCTGTTGGCGGATGAGGGCGGCCTGAGCGACGCCGCCAAGGCTTGCGATCCCGGCAAGACACTGGAGCGGGCCTTTCCGGTGGCCGAGTTCACGGGCAAGTTCGCCAGCGTGGTGGAGGTTCTGGCGCCGCAGGAAGCGTCGCTTGACAGGCTGGTGGCGATAGGCGCCGGCAAGGTGTCGGGGCTCGACGACTATGCGTGGCTGAAGCTTGGCGGTACCATTGCCGCCTCGCTGCGCAAGGCGACTGATGTAGCGGTGGTGCTCGATCTCGCCGGCGCGTCGCCAAGTGGCAAGGATGCGGCAAGCCTTGCAGCGGGAATTCTTCTGCGCAGCTATTCCTTCGACAAGTACAAGACCAGGAAGGACAAGGACGACGGCAAGGCAGAGCCGAAAAAGCCGGTCAAGGTGACCATCCACACGGCAGATCCGGCCGCGGCGAAAAAAGCCTTCACCGACGCCGAGGCGGTGATCGACGGCGTCCTTCTGGCGCGCGACCTGGTCAACGAACCGGCAAACGTGCTCGGGCCGGTCGAGTTCGCCGCCCGCGCCAAGGAACTCGAGGCGCTCGGCGTCAAGGTCGAGATCCTGGCCGAGAAAGAGATGAAGAAGCTCGGCATGGGCTCGCTGCTCGGTGTCGCGCAAGGCTCGCCGCGCGGCGCCCGCATGGCGATCATGCAGTGGAACGGCGGCAAGCCGAAGGACAGCCCGGTTGCCTTCGTCGGCAAGGGCGTCACCTTTGACACCGGCGGCAATTCGATAAAGCCGGCCTCGGGCATGGAGGACATGAAGGGCGACATGGGGGGCGCCGCCGCGGTCACCGGCCTGATGCATGCGCTGGCTGCGCGCAAGGCGAAAGCCAATGTCGTCGGCATCATCGGCCTTGTCGAAAACGCCGTCGACGGCCATGCCCAGCGCCCCGGCGACATCGTCACCTCGATGTCGGGCCAGACCATCGAGGTGCTCAACACCGATGCGGAAGGCCGCCTCGTGCTGGCCGATGCGCTGTGGTACTGCAACGACCGCTTCCAGCCGAAATTCATGGTCAATCTGGCGACGCTGACCGGCGCCGTCATGGTCGCGCTCGGCCAGCACTATGCCGGGCTGTTTTCCAACAATGACGAACTGTCCGAAAAGCTGACGGCGGCGGGGCAGGCAACGCAGGAGCGGTTGTGGCGAATGCCGCTCGGAGCCGAATACGACAAGCTGATCGATTCCAAGAACGCCGACATGAAGAACATCGGCGGCCGCTATGGCGGCGCCATTATCGCCGCGCAATTCCTGCAGCGCTTCGTCAAGGACACGCCTTGGGCGCATCTCGACATTGCCGGCACCGCGATGGGCTCGCCGTCGAACGAGATCAACCAGTCCTGGGGTTCGGGTTTCGGCGTCAGGCTGCTCGACCGGCTGGTGCGCGACAATTATGAGCAGTGAGTTGGTTCAATCAGTATAGACTGAAGCGATGGCCGACGTCCTGTTCTACCACCTGACCGAATCGACGCTGGAGGATGCGCTGCCAGGCCTCCTGGAGCGCAGCGTCGACCGTGGCTGGCGCGCCGTGGTGCAGACCGGCACCGAGGAACGCCGCGATGCGCTCGACCAGCATCTTTGGACCTTCCGCGACGATTCGTTCCTCGCGCACGCAACCGATCGTGAGGCCTATCCCGGTGAACAGCCAATCCTGTTGACCACCGGCGACGGCAATCCCAACCAGGCCAAGATAAGGTTCCTCGTTGACGGTGCTGTGCCGCCTGACCTTGGCGGCTACGAGCGTGCCGTGTTCCTGTTCGACGGCCACGACGCCGCCCAGGTCGAGGCGGCGCGGGGGCACTGGAAGGTGATGAAGGACGCCGGCCATGCCGTCACCTACTGGCAGCAGACGCCAGACCGCCGCTGGGAGCGCAAGGCCTAATACATGTCGCCCAAAAGTGACCTCGGTTTTGGGAGAACGGAATCATAAAAAACAAATCTAAAGCAGGTCGCCTGAACCGTTCAGTCGACCCGCTTTAGACCAGTGGCTTGTCGCAGAAGACAGTATCTACTGCTTTGCCTTGATGCGGTTCATTTTCCTTGTGACGTAGTCGCCGTATTTCAATTTCATCGACTCGTCCGACCGGTTGCGATGCGAGCTCTTGAAAACGTACCATTCGCCATCAGGCGATTTACGCTTGTAGATAACCTTGCCCACCTGGCGATGCTCGAAGCAGGTCATCGAGCCCTTCACACCCCAGGAGCCGTGCCATTGCGCGCGGTAGCACAGCTTGCCGCCGCCAGGAATGAACCACATGCCGTCGCCGTAGCCCGACTTGCCTTTGTCATGGGTCCAGGCGTCGAACTGCCGCTGCTTGACGGCAAAGAACCCGGCGCCCTTCTTGCCCCATAGCCACGAGTGGTTCTCATAAATCTGGTAGACGCCTTCGTCAGGAACCACTGTGGCCTCTTGCGCCTGCTCGGCGATTTTCGTCGCCGCCTTGGCTGTCGCTGGGACCTGGAAGGCAAGAACAAGAACGGAGCTGGCGAATGCCGCTCCGAGACAATTTCCCACTACTCGTTTCACGAAACTACTCCACAGACTGATTTACGCCACGCCTCAACCATCATCCCGAACCGTTGGTTCGGGATGGATCACGATCAAACAAGGAGATTGGAGATCCATCCCGATCGCGTCGGGATGGATCGGCACGATGCGTCTACGGCAGGACGTGCTGGGTCACCCTCCAGTCGGGCAGACCATAGCTACCCAGCCACGGCCACACTTCCTTCTGGTTGAAGTAGACGACCGAAGTCAGCGCCGGGAACTCCGCATAGGATTTGCGGGTATCGTCCTGCCACTTCGACACATAGTCCTGCTTTCCGACATAGCCGAGTTCCGCCACCACGATCGGCTTGTTGAACCCTGCGACGCGGTCATAGCCGGGCTTCAGCATCTCGGCGAAGGTACGGTCACGACCGGCCTCGTCATTATCCTTTTTCTGCAGGCCGAATACAGACAGGCCGATGACATCGACGTAATCGTCGCCAGGGTAGTATTTTTCCAAACCCTCTTCGCCTTTGGGTGACCACATGTACTTGGCGGCGGGGGCAGCCTTGCGGCAGATATCGACTTCGCGCTTGTAAGCGGAGATCCAGTCCTTGGGAGCCCAGTTGGCCCAGGTGAAGCGGCCGTTCTTGTCTTCCATTTCCTGCGCCCAGCGAATGGTCACCGGGCTCTTCATCTGTCCCACGAGGTCGCAGATTGCCTGCATGTTTGCGTCATATTTGCCGCTCAATATGCCGTCGCGCAATTCGGGCGGGGTGATGCGCCAGTCCTTCGACCAGGTCCACGGCTCAACCGTGATCAGCAGCGAACGGCCGCGTTGCAGCGCATAGGTGTCGGCTAGTGGCAGCGTCGCCAGATCGACGTCTTCCCAGGGCAGGAACAGCTCTTCGATGCTGGCAGTCTTGTCGGCGCTGAAGTCCCCATACGGATCATAGGATCCGAACGCCGAGGCGGCGCTGCTCGTCTGGACGGGGTCCGTCGCTGCTGCGGAGCCAGCGCCTCCTGTAGTGGGGAATGCGGCGCTTCCGCCCAATGCCAGCGCGATTGCAAGTGCCTTTGCTGCAGAGTGTTTCATGTTGATCTCCCATGGCCTCAACTTCTTGCGGAAGTTAAGGCTTCGCCCGTGCGCATCGATGCTTGATCGATACGCCTACCCAAAAACCGATCGGCTCTATTGGCAGAATCTGCGGGATTTCGGAGCGACCATTGGCGGATGTGCGAACCTTGGCACAGGGCCACCCAAAAATTATCTCTCAAGGCGCCGACACAGAGGGGCCGTCGAGAGAAGTTCGCCGCGATACTCACAAATTCGCGTCAATATCCCGATATATCATCCCTAGCTAATTTAAGAGCCGGTCGCGGCCAAGAGTCAAGTGCAATTAACGGTTGCTTAACCATGTCACGCGCAACATGGTTAACGCTGCTCTCGGGTCGGGTCCGCCCGAGCAGCCTCAACCCCGTCAGCGAATTTCCAACGCCGAAGAATTTTCGGCTCACCACGGGCTGGTCGGTGGCGGTTATTCCCTCCCGATTCAAGGTGTTAGGTTAATCGGATCTCAAGAATCGTAGTTAGCGAACATTTAATTTAGTTGACTCTAAGAAAGCGCGAGCTGATTCTATCGCCGGGATTTGGAAGCTTTCAGCCATCTGTCGGCGGAAGCCCAAAGTGGCGGCGAGTAAGTGTATGAGTGCTTCCGTGCATGCAGGCGTCGTTGGCCATACGAGCAGACGGGCGCATCGATCTGAGGCGGCTCTGGCCGCCACTGCGCGGAAGGGGCCCTTTCTGGTGCCCGTGCTGTCGGCCACCCAGCAATGGATCCTGAGACTGGCGCTGGCTTTCTGGTTCTGCACACTCGGGTTTTTCTGGATCTGGTGGCTGAAGCCGGAGCATGTCGAGCATCTCGGGCCATACACATTCGCGACACTCGTCCTGGCATGGCTCACGCTCATGCCGTTGTACTTTCTCTTGAACGTGCATGCGTCGAAAAAACCGTCCAAGCTTCATACGATCCTGAAGCGTTCGCGGGTCGCGATGGTGGTCACCAAGGCTCCGTCCGAACCGTTTGCCGTGGTCGCGCGCACGCTCGAAGCGATGTTGGCGCAGGATTATCCACACGATACCTGGCTGGCCGACGAGGACCCATCAAAGGAGACGATCGCTTGGTGCGATGCTCACAACGTCATGATTTCGACGCGACGCGGCCGGGAAGACTATCATCGCAAGGTGTGGCCACGCCGGACGCGCTGCAAAGAGGGGAACCTGGCGTTCTTCTACGATCACTATGGCTATGAACGCTATGATTTCGTCGCTCAGATGGATGCGGACCATGTACCGACGCCGACCTATCTGAGGGAGATCCTGTTTCCCTTCGCCGATCCCTCGGTTGGCTATGTCTCGGCGCCGAGCATTTGCGACAACAATGCCGCCGAGAGCTGGGCGGCGCGCGGCAGGCTGTTTCCGGAAGGGATGTTTCACGGGCCCTTGCAGTCCGGCCATACGGGCGGTGGAGCTCCGCTCTGCATCGGCTCGCACTATGCCGTGCGGACCAAGGCGCTGAAGCAGGCGGGCGGTCTCGGCCCGGAACTGGCGGAGGATCACTCCACCTCCATGCTGATCAACGCGGCCGGATGGCGCGGCGTGCATGCGCTCGACGCCATCGCCCATGGCGACGGCCCGCAGACCTTCGCCGACCTCATCACCCAGGAATTCCAGTGGTCGCGCAGCCTGATGACGATCCTGCTCGAATACTCGCCGAGCTACCTCCCAAAGCTGTCGCCGCGGCTGAGGTTCCAGTTCCTCTTTTGCCAGCTCTGGTATCCGCTGTTCGCCGTCTTTGCGTTGCTGATGTACGTCATGCCGATCTATGCGCTGTCTACCGGGCGCAACTTCGCAAATGTCATGTATCTCGACTTCCTGTTCTACTATCTGCCGAACGCGGTCGCACTGGTTGGCCTGGTGATGATGCTGAAGGCGTTCGGCCTTTCGCGCCCGATGACGGCCAAGACGATCAGCTGGGAAGGCACGCTGTTCCTCTTCTTCGCGCGCTGGCCGTGGGTGCTCGCCGGCACGCTGTCGTCGATCCGCGACTATCTGACCAAATCGTTCGTCGATTTCCGCGTCACGCCCAAGGGCAGCGGTCCCAAGCACCTTCTGCCGGCCCGCGCCCTCACTCCCTATGTGGCGCTGGCGATCGGTGCGGCACTGCCGGTGCTGTTGGTGGAGCACCCCTTCGATGCCACTGGCTTCTACTGGTTCGCCGCCTTCAACGCCTTCCTCTACGGGCTTCTGGTGCTGGTCATTGTCGTAAGGCACGTCATCGAAAACCGGATTCCATTGCGCGCCAATGCCGCGAAAGTCGCTTTTCAGGCGTCGCTTGCCGTGCTGGCACTGATCGTGCCGGCAGCAGGCTTCTACGATCGTGGCATGGAAGGCGTCTACGGGCTGCAGCAGGGCGCCGGCGGCTTGCGCATCGTCCGCATCGCTTACGTGGTTTCCGGCGCCGGCCAGGGCAACATCGGTGCCCGCAATTTCTACTTCGATCCAGGTTGGGAAGCGCCGCGCTGACCCGAGAGGCGTCCGCGCGCAACCAGCTCCCCTGAACTGCATCTGCCTTGATAGCCGGCCTTCATAACCGGCCGGCACCCTGGAACGGCTGCAGGCACAAGCCCAAAAAGATCAAATTTTAATAATATCCGATCGAGTGCCGAAAGACCGCGCTCATCATGTCGTTTGCATGATCTTTAATAAGTCTCCCCTAATATACAATCCATGATGTGAGTGGCGATAGGCTGCTCGCGTGGCGCGGAAAGCAAACAAGAGCAAATAGATCTCCGCGCTCCAGCGACTTATATTCGTGGCAGGGGATGGCGATGAACAAAGTTATGGAAAGAGGGGCAAGGATGGGCAAGAAATATACCTGTGCATTTGCCGCTGTTGCATTGATCTCGATAATGTCCGGTTGCCAGAGCATGGACGCCACCAAGACCAGCTCGATCGGCACCAAGCCCGCGGTTCATACGCTCGGCAAGAAGGTGCACTACGTCAAGAAGAAGCGGCTGCATCTGATCAACCGCAAACCGCTCACACAGATGACCAGCGTGACGCGGACGAGAGAGGAGGCCTATGCGGCCTTCGTGCGGCCGCAGCGTGTCGGCAGGCCGGCGCCGGTGAAGGTGTCCTACCGCCTGGGCAATGGCGGCCCGTTCCTGGGTCATTCGCCCTGGATTTGTGGCCCGAGCGGCTTCGGCCAACGCGCCAGCTGCCGTTCGCGTTACTAGTGCATGTCGCCCAAAAGTGACCTCGGTTTTGGGAGAACGACATGCATAAAAACAAAGACCTAAAGCGCGTCGCCTGAATCCGTTCAAACGCGCCGCGCTTTAGAACATCAAGCCAAAAGTGGCGGCGCGATTTGACTGAAGAGTCCGCCGCTCTGGTCTTCGCCGGGGGGCGCGAGTCGAGGGCGAGAGGTTGGCGCAGACGTGCGCCTTGCCTCTTGCCCTCAGACCGCCTTTGCTGGCGATACCAGTCGACGAACCCTGCCAGTCCTTCCTCGATCGGCGCCTTCGGCCCTGAAACCGAAATCCCTCTCTAGCGCGCTACCGATGAAGCTACTGCTCCGGTCAACGCTATGGGCGCAGAACCTCTATGGCGTTCCAGTCAGGTCACGATGGTCGGCTGGAGCGGAGCCAGCCGTCATTGGGGCCGGGCGCAGGCCGCGGCCGCGCGACATAGGCCGATGCTCCGTTCGCCTCGTGATAGACGCGTGCCAGCATTTCCGCCAGCACGCCCGACGTCACCATCTGCACCCCGGCGATGAGCAGGAAGAAGCCGGTGAACAGCATCGGGCGTGTTCCGATCTCTTCAGCGAAAAACAGCTTCAGGCAAAGCAGATAGGCAAGGATCAGCGAACCCAGCGTGCCAAGCACGATGCCGATGCCGCCGAAGAAATGTCCCGGCCGTGTGCGATAGCGCATGAAGAAATACATGAACACCAGATCGAGCACGACCCTGAAGGTGCGCGAAATACCGTATTTGGACTGGCCGTGGATGCGGGCATGATGCGTCACCACCTCCTGCGCGATGCGTCTCGGGGTCGTCACCGTGGCCAGCCATGCCGGGATGAAGCGGTGCATCTCGCCATAGAGCTTGACGCTGCGGATGACGTTGCCGCGATAGACCTTGAGGCTGCAGCCATAGTCCTTGAGGCGCACGCCGGTGACGCGCGCGATCAGCGCGTTGGCGATGCGCGAGGGGAGTCTGCGCATGAAAAAACCTTCCTGGCGGTCCTTGCGCCAGCCGACCACCATGTCGAGATCCTCGCTCAGCAGGCGGTAGACCATGCGCGGGATGTCGAAGGGATCATTTTGCAGGTCGCCGTCGATCGTTGCGATGACGTCGCCGCGCGCCGCGTCGATGCCGGCTTGCATCGCGGCGGTCTGCTTGTAGTTGCGCACGAGCTCGACCGCATGCACATGCGGGCCGTAATGCGCTGCCAGTCGCCTGATCTCGCTCACCGTCGCGTCGGTGCTGCCGTCATCGACCAGCACGACCTCCCACGGCTGGTCGTATCGTTCCATCGCCTGGTGAATCCGTGCCAGCAGCGGTTCGACGTTTTCGGCCTCGTTGTACATGGGCACGACGATGGACAGCGTATGGTCCGGCATTACCGCGCCGTCAGGCAGTCCCGAAGCAGGGATGGGCAATACATTCATTGGGATGGCTTCCTTGCAGGTCCGACAGCCGGGTTCCCCGGCAGCGTCGATTTCGAGGGAAACAACCAGGCGATCGCACCGGTGACGATAGCCGAGCAGAAAATGAACAGGTGCAGCGCCAGCGCCGCCTGCAGGCCGTCCTTCATCGTGATCCCGGAGGTGAGCAGCGCCGCCGCCGCTCCCGCTTCATAGGTGCCGAAGCCGGCGACGCCCTGCACCGGCAGTATGGCCGCGCCTTCGGCCCCGACGACGCCTGGAAAGGCGGTCGAAAAGGATGTCCCCAGCAGCATTGCCAGCAACCATCCCTGCACGGCGAGCTTCAGCGACCAGTTGGCGATCGTCCACCACCAGCCGTAGCGCGAGCGCCCGGTCGCTTCGGTGAACACATCGCGGAGCTTGCCGAGCTTCGCCACGATCTTGCCGCGGCCGGCCCAGTCATGCGGCGCGCGCGCCCAGCGCGGCAGGTACCAGGCAGCGGCAATCAAGACGGCCACGCCCGCGATCCTTATCGCTGGATGCAGGCCCGGCCACACCGCCAGGGCCAGCACGCCGACGACGAAGGCGTCCTGCAGTCTGAACCACAGCAGCGAGGCGCTCGCGCGCAGGATCGGCACGCCGAAGACCTGGCGCAGGAGCAGAGGAAAGGCCGTCTCGCCGCCGCGAAAGGGCACGACGTTGATCATCGCATTGTGGATCAGAATGACGCGCAGGCAGGCGCCGAAGCGGCCATGCACCTCGTCGCGGAACTCGTCGCAGACGCGCAGTGCACGCAAGACATAGGTGACGAAGAACGCGATCGTCGCCACGGCGAAGGTGCCGGGCGGGATGCGGGCGAAGGCGTCGCCGACCATCCGCCAGCGCGAGTCGCTGGCGAGCCAGGCCAGCAGGGCCAGCGTCACGACTATCGAGATTGCTCTTTTCAACCAATTCTCCGCCGGTTTCCACCGCCGAGTTCAAGTGGCAGCATCGCGTGGTGCCCGAATATCCCTAGCGCCATCCGGGATCGGTTCGCCTGGCCCATCGCGTTGCCGGCCTTCAGCAGGCGAATGCGGGGCCGCTGAACCGTCGGGACCTGTCCAAGGCCCACAGCCCCAGACTGTCGCGGTTCTCATGGACGGCTGATCCTATAGACCAGCAAATCATCCGAATCCACAAGCTTGGTTCCGGTCTTGTCCAGATAGTCGATGACCCCGTCATGATGCTCGACGAACAGCCGGTCCTGCTTGTCGGCGGCGTTCTTGGTCGTGCCGAACAGGTCTGCGCCTTGCGCGCGCAGTTCCTCGAGCTGCGCGATCGCGGTGGCGTCGTCCGCGACGAATTTCGACCATTCGACATCGCCGCCGCCAGGCGGGAACACCCAGCCACGCGCCCTGCTGTAGTAGACGGCGACGGGATCGCCGACCTCGGGCGCGATGGCGACGACGAGGTCGCCCGGTTGCGCCAACCGCGCCAGTTCCTCGCCAAGCAGCTTGCCGTTCATGGCGATCGGCGTCTTCATTGTCCTGACGAGGGGAAAGGTTGACCAGACGAGCGTGACGGCCGCGATGCAGATCGCGCGCAACACGACCGCCGGCGACAGAACGGTTCCCGATGCAAGCGTTGCCAGGAGAAGCGCGCCGCGGCCGCAGAACATCGCGAACGGCACATGGAAGATGTGGTAGTTCCAGGGATTGCTGGTGATCTCGCGCGCCGCCGCCAGATAGACGACCATGGCCGCAGCCAGCCAAACATAGGGGATTGCCGAAAGGGTGCGTTGCTTCGGGTCTTCGACGGGTCTGGGCGGCAGCCAGAAGCCGACCGCGATCAGCACCATGAGCGGGTAGCCGTAGAACCACCAGATTGAAGTGTTCCATACGGATTTGAAGTAGAAGCTGTTCCTGAAGAATGTCCAGAAACCGGAATCCCAGATATAGCCGCTGCCCGCGACATGAAACGGCGGATAGCTGCGGCCGAGATAGATGGCCCAGCTGAAATAGGCGCCGATGATGGCCAGGCTCAAAAGCCCCGACAGGAAGACCTTGGCCGCCTGCTTTCGCTTCTTCTCCAGGATCCAGCAGACCATCAGGTAGAAGATGACGGCGCCTGCGGCGAGGCCCGGCGGCTTTGCCAGCACACCGAGCGAGAAGCTGACCGTGGCGAGCGGCAAGAGCCAGCCGCTGCTGCCGGCCCAGTATTTCGCGAACAGCCAGACGCCGAGCGTCACCAGGGCCAGCATCGAGGGATCGGGAAGAAACGAGCTGTCGATCATGATCGTCGCCGGCATCAGCGCGTAGGCGAGCGCCGCGGCATGGGCGTGGGTCTCGTCCCAGCATAGCGCCGTTAGTCTGTGCAGCGAAAACACCGTCACCAGGCCAAAGAAGGCCGCAACCATGCGGCCGAACCAGTCGTGCCAGCCGAAGAGTTGGTAGAGCAGGGCGGTCAGATAGCTAACGATCTGGAACTCGCGGCCCTGATAACTTGGCCCGGGCCCAGTCCAGCTGACCTCCGGGAAGAAGATGTTCCAGCTGCGCTGCTGGAAATTGTCGGCCATCATTGCGGTGCTTGTTTCGCGCCAGCTGAAGGCATCGACGAGCGGCAAGGTGATGTTGTGGAACCTGAACACGACCGCAATGAACAGGATCCCCAGCAGGATCGCCGTGTTGGGGCTCAGGTAGTTGCGAGCAGCCATGTCCCGGTCGGTCGACTGCTGCAGGTATTGCCGACCTTCGGCCTGATTCAATTCCGGGTCGTCCGTCATTTGAAACCGCGTCCCCCCTGACGCCTGCAGATGTTGCTTTGCGCGCGATTGTCAGAGATGCACGAGTATACGGCGCAATCCTTAATTTTGACGACTGCGGACTGCGCGCGGATCTCGAATAGTTGTTGTCCTCTCCCTTCGCACAGGTTGACATTGCCATTCTAGCGACTGTTAAATAGTTGGCACGGCTGTCAGAGCGCTGATAGCGCTGCCTTGGGCCAAACAGAGATGTCAACGCCAATTGTACCGACAGGTCTGAACAGATCGCCGCCGTTTGGTGTTGACTGTTGGGGACGCAAGGAACGCGGTCGGGCCGCAAGTTGCACGCAATTTATGTTTCTCCTGGCCCTCTGCGGCCAGATGGCGCTTTCGGGAACGGCGCACGCCGCTGCCGCCAAAGACAGTGGGCCTGTGGAAGCAGTTGCCGCCACTGTTCCGACTGCCTACGAGCTGTCGCTTCTTTACGCCGACCGCACATGGGTATGGAAAAACGGAGCGGCCTATTTCGCACAGGGCAATCGACGCCTCGAGGCCTGGACGTCCGGGCAGGACACGGCATCTTTCGCTGCGGGCAGATGGCTGGTGACCAGTAACGGCAAGATGTGCATGGAGCTCGCCTGGCGGTCGAAGGGCTACACCGGCAAGCAAAATCGCACCTGCTACAGCCACCGGATCCAGGGCGGGAACATCGAGAAACGCAAGGATCCGGATGGGGAATGGTACAGTTTCAAGCGATCTCCCGAGGATATTGCCGACGAATACCGGAAATTCGAAGCAGGCAACACAAAGGGCGTGCAGTTCGAAGAGGCCCGCAAGCTGGTCGATTCCAAGAATTAGGTCGTATTTCAGCCGCGCTGGGACACGACCTACTGGCCCCGTAGGCCCCGTCTTCGTTGCTGATGGTATCGTTCAGCATGGTCGCATGAGCCATGACGCAGCCAATGATTTTCGCGATCCCGCTCCCGACCCCAATCCTGACGGGTTGAACAAACCACCCAAATCCGTTCCTGTTTTGAGAGCAGGCTGCTCTTGCCGGGCGCCTGTCAAGGAACTGGCGAATCGCTTATGGTGAGGCGTCAAGCGGTTCGGCTGGAGCGGTCGGCGCGCCGATCGCTGATTGATCGCATTCAATTCTATCTGACAGAACGACGAGACGATGGGCCTACCATAGGGTTTTCATGAAATTTAATAATTAGTGATATCTAATGTTTCTGCGTGATGTGCGAGTGGTTGCTCATGCGGCGTGGAAGCGACGAAGGCATAGTATGTCGTGACGCGCCCTTGGCTTATACTTGATAACAAGGGACACATGATGAACAATTCCGGGATGGGTGCATTTCGCCCAAGCAAAAATATCGTATCTATTAAAAATACCGTATCTATTGTTGCGGCTGTCGCCATGATCTCTGTGGTTGCAGGTTGTCAGGGTATGGACGCGACCGAAACCAATTCGGTTCTCATCAAGCCTGTGGTCCACGCGGTCCACAGCCAGCAGCCGGTCCAAGCCGGATTCTTCGTGCGTTCGCTCAGAGCCGAGCCGACGATCCAGATGACCAGCACAGTGCGAACGACTGAAAGAGATTACGCCTTTGCACCGCCGCAGCGGATCAACGTCCGCGCGCCGGCGCCGGTGAACGTCTCTTTCAATCCGGGGGATGGCGGCACGTCCTTGGGCGCTTCGCCCTTTGTCTGCAGCCCTAGCGGGTTTGGCCAGCGCGCGAGCTGCCACCCCCGTTATCTCTGATCTGTCGAGCGGCGATGGATGCTGCCGCCTCGGTTGGCGGCAGTTTCATTGGTTTCGTCTTCAGCCCAAAAAACGGGGCAGCCGTCCTGACGATCGTGTCGATGTCGGAAAGCTCCGGCACGAAGCCAAGCTGTTCGCGTGCGCTTCCCGGATCGGCGTAGAGCTCTGCCGGATCTCCCGGGCGCCGGCTCCTGAAGACGGCCGGAACCGATCTTGACGTCATTCGGGCGACCGCCTGGACAATCTCCTTGATGGACACGCCTCGCCCGGTGCCGAGGTTGACCGCAAGGCTTTGTCCGCCGCCCTCGAGATGCATGAGGGCTTTCAGATGGGCGCGGGCCAGATCGCTGACATGGATGTAGTCGCGTACGCAGGTGCCGTCCGACGTATCGTAATCCGTGCCGAAAACCTCGATCTCGTCGATGATGCCTGATGCGGCCATGAGCACTCTGGGAACCAGATGCGTCTCCGGCGAATGCCACTCGCCAAGCTCACCGTCGGGATCGGCGCCGCAGGCGTTGAAATAGCGCAGGATGGCGAATTTCATTCCGTACGCGGACGCATAGTCGCCGATGATCTGTTCGCCCATCAGCTTGGTGCGCCCGTAAGGGCTGATCGGATTTTGCGCGGAGGTCTCGCGAACGGGCAACGCTTCCGGCACGCCGTAGGTTGCGCAGCTGCTGGAGAAGATGATGTTCTCGATGGAACAAGCGCGCGCGGCATCGAGCACCGCGATGGTGCCTGTTACATTGGTCGAATAGTATTCGGCCGGCTCGCAAACGGACTCGCCGACATAGGCCAGCGCCGCAAAGTGGATCACTGCCGTTGGCCGGTACGTTTCCATCGCTCCCCGTAGCGCATCCCGATCCCGGATATCGCCGACGACAAGCGGACCCCAGGCAACGGACTTCGCGTTGCCGCGGCTCAGATTGTCGAAGACCACAGGCATATAACCGGCCGCGGCCAGCAGCTTGCAGGTGTGGCTGCCGATGAAGCCGGCCCCACCCGTCACCAGGATTGCCGGCCGGGTCATGAAGCGGCTGCCCCTTTGGCTATCTGACTTCCGTAGAGCAAGGTGTCAAAATACTCGACGGTACGCGCGAGCCCCTGGCTCAGGCTGATTTTCGGCTCCCAGCCGAGATTGGCCCTGGCAAAGGAGATGTCCGGCTTGCGCTGTCTGGGGTCGTCGACCGGCAGCGGCCGATGCACGATCTTCGATCGGGCGTTGGTGTAATCGACGACCAGCGTCGCCAGTTCCATGATGGTGAATTCGGCAGGGTTGCCGAGGTTGACCGGGTGCGCGGGCGCGCTCGGCGCGTTCATCAGCCGGATAAATCCCTCGATCAGGTCGTCGGCATAGCAGAAGGAGCGCGTCTGCAGGCCGCTCCCATAGACGGTCAGGTCTTTGCCGCGCAACGCTTGGACAATGAAGTTCGAAACCACGCGCCCGTCATCGGGCTGCATGCGGCGGCCGTAGGTGTTGAAAATACGGGCGACGCGGATATCGAGGCCATAGGTTCTCGAATAGTCGAAGAACAGCGTTTCGGCCGAGCGCTTGCCCTCATCGTAGCAGGACCGCGGTCCGTGCGTATTGACGTTGCCGAAGTAGCTCTCGGGCTGTGGGTGCACGAAGGGGTCGCCATAGACTTCGGACGTCGAGGCCTGGAATATCTTGGCCTTGTTCTGTCGCGCGAGCTCCAGAAGGTTCAGCGAACCAAGCACGCTTGTCTTGAAGGTATGGATCGGGTCTGCCTGGTAGTGCGGCGGAGAGGCTGGGCAGGCAAGATTGTAGATCTCATCGCACTGAAGGCCCGAAGGCAGTGCATCGACGATATCGTGCTCGATGCACGTGAATCTCGGATTACGCAGAAGGGTATTGAGATTGTATCTCTTGCCGGTGTGGAAATTGTCGAGCGCGACGACGTCGTATCCGTCCCGCAAAAGACGTTCGCACAGATGCGATCCTAAAAATCCCGCACCTCCGGCGACCAGGGCGCGGCTTCGGCTTTGGTTCACGCCCCTTTGACTGTTCCCGGATTCCAGCTTCAGAACCTTGACAATCTTACCCATGCTTTCCTCGCACGCACCGCACACGCTACCGTCGGGCCGGGGCAAAGCATTGCCCGGCCACGTCCTTAAGAACGTGGCAAACCTCCGCATCTGCGGAATCGCCATCACTGATGTGCGTTAATTGTTCTCTGGGTTCGCGGAGCTGGTGCTACGACACGACCTATGTGTTGCCGTTCAGCATTTTCTGCGCCCCGAAACCGCGATCACACGCCTAGTGCCATCATCGTCGATTGCTCGCCCAAATTGCACATCCCAACACATCGAAAATATACCTGTGGAAATCATAGTCAACTAAATTAGCAATTCCTTAATCATATCCGTTTGCGAATGGTTAATCATGAGGCTGGCATCCGCTTCCCGAGGCTGAATGATGGTGTCCAAGGGGCGATCCTCGTTGTGAATCAGCGTATTGGCTCCGCCGCTGGGAACATACAGCCGGACGCGTCTAGCTGTTCTTAAGGCAGAATCAAAGCTTGGCAGCGAGGAGCGCCAAGAATGAGCCGCGTGGCGCAATTCAGGGTGCAACCCGGGAAATATTCAGGTGAAAGATGAAACTTTCCGGTCTTGGTGATGGTAAAACTTTCAGAGCGCAGTGAGATTGTTGCCAAAAATCGCTCGGGTTGCAAATGTAAACGTCAGGATGTGAATATTTATCCGAAATGGATTGAACGATAGAAGCCGGATCGCAGCTGATTATAAAAGGAAAAGAGCCAATGGCCTAAGATTTGTAAAATTCTGCTCACAAGGACGAATTCGAATTTCAACTTCTTTTGATGCTGCTGTTCATGATCTTTTCGCACACCAAGATCTCTCATTCGCAAGGCGCGCGTCCGTGGTACCATTTCGTTGGAAAGCGCATGCGCGCGTCTATTCCACAGTGGAATACCGGTCATTTTAGCAATGGCTTTTGAGCGCATAGGTAGAACCTTGTCTGCATCGTTGCGCGGCCGCGCCGCCAACCGGCTTGCTGCCGCACCCCTGATCCACCTCCTGAATGGCTGCAGCAACTGGCCATCGCCTTTTGACCGTCGGGGCGCTATTGGCAAGGTCACGATATCCTGTGGTGATGTGAATGCGCTTTCTGTTTGTCCTGATCCTGCTTGCCGGCGCCGGGGTCGGTGTCATCTATCCCTGGGCGATGAGCAATTTCTCCGGCCAAGAGATCGGCACCTGGCGGGTCTACGAGCAGGGTCGCTTCAAGCCGCTGACGGTGCCGCTCGCCGCCCGCGACGCGCCGGTGCGGGTGCTGGTCGACCTGACCGCGAGAGCCGAGCGCATCGTCTCGCAGCAGCGCACCGTGCTGACGCTGACCGCCGCCAGCAATGGCCGCACGGTGCTCGCCTCGACGCTCCAGTTCAACCACTCCGACAACCCGCGCCAGGCCAGCCCGCAGCTGCCCGACAAGATCTTTCGCGACGCCGCCGGTGTGATCGCGACCGTCAGCCCAGGTCCCTATATCTTCACCGTCGGACCGGGTGATGCCGACGACATACCGATGCGGGCGGTCGATCTCATCCTGCGCTCCGGTGTCGGCGAGATCGACAGCCGCGCGCGGCCGGTCGGCTTCTCGCTGATGGCGATCGGCTTGATCGGGTTTTTGCTGACCCTGCGCTCTGGCCGCGGCCGGCCGGAAAATCCGAACTCGCAGCCGCCACCGCCGCGATGGGGCAGGGGCTGATGCATGTCGCCCAAAAGTGTGCAGCGGTTTCGGGACAACGACATGCATAACGGCAGCGAACCATGAACTACCGCCACGCCTATCATGCCGGGAATTTCGCCGACGTCGTCAAGCACGTCGTGCTGACGCGACTGCTCGACTATCTGAAGCAGAAGGACAAGGCGTTTCGGGTCATCGACACCCATGCCGGCATTGGCCGCTACGATCTGTCGTCGGTCGAAGCGCAGAAGACCGGTGAGTGGCAGGGCGGCATCGGCAGGCTGATCGAGGCCCCGTTTGCCGCACCGGTGGCGGCACTGCTTGCGCCTTATCTGGAGACGGTGCGGTCGCTCAACCCCGAGGGTGGCATCCAGAAATATCCGGGATCGCCGCTGATCGCGCGTCACCTCATGCGCAAGCAGGACCGGCTGACGGCGATCGAGCTGCACCCCAAGGATGTCGCGAAGCTGAGGACGCTCTTTGCCGGTGATTTCCAGGCCCGGATCATCGAACTCGATGGCTGGCTGGCGCTCGGCGCGCATCTGCCGCCGAAGGAAAAGCGCGGCCTGGTTCTCATCGATCCGCCATTCGAGGAGGCGGGTGAATTCGAGCGCCTCGTCGACGGGCTCATGAGGGCGCACAAGCGGTGGCCCGGCGGCATCTATGCGCTGTGGTATCCGATCAAGGACCGCAAGGCGATCATCGCCTTCCGCAAGGCGCTGAAGCAATCCGGCATCCCGAAGCTGCTCGACATAGAATTCGAGATCAGGCCGGCCTCTTCGGAGCCTAGCCTCGACGGCAGCGGCCTGCTGGTGGTCAACCCGCCATTCACGCTGGAGGGCGAGCTGCGGACGCTGCTGCCGGCTTTGCACAGATTGCTTGCGGTGGGGAGGCCGGCGCACTGGTCGCTGGAATGGCTGGCCGGGGAGTAGGCTTGACGGGGAGGGCTTCGGACCTCGCCGTTCGGCGCCAGGCGCGAAAAAGCCCGCGTTCCGGAAGGGTGAGAAGGCGGGCTCTTTAACGACCCGGGGCTCGCGCAAGACCGGCTTTGGCCAACGCAGTTCCCAACTGGGAAACCATTGTTTCCGCAACCGCTTGACCGCCGCCAAGCGAATCCGCACAGTGCGCGCAATCGACCTTGAGAGGCTGCCATGACTCGCTTCGCCAAATCCGCACTTGCTGCCCTGATTTCGCTCTGCACCCCGCTTGCCGCGCCGCTCGGCGTTACCCAGGCCGTGCAGGCGGCCGATCTTACGGTCTATTCCGATGAGGACAGCGGCGTCTGTGGCGAAGCCTGGGTGCTGAACAAGATCACCAGCCGCTTCTCCTACCAGGTGCATCACGTGCCGCATCTGCCGGACGTGCAGATCACCGATTTCCAGCGCATCCACCAGCACCGTTACCTGCCGGCCAACGACAGCTGGCCGATCGGCCGCCGCTACTGCGGCGCCACCGTCAGTCTCTCCGACGGCCGCGATCGCACCATCTGGTACCTGATCGAGGAAGGCCAGGGTTTTGCCTCGATCGGCGACAATGTCGAATTCTGCGTCTCGGGCTTCGACCGCTGGATGGTCTACAACGGCCGCTGCCGCGTCCTGCGCTAGAACGCGGCTTTCCTGTTTCCAACCTCTTTCGCGCCTGCGGCTTGATCGGCTGCGGGCGCTTTTGTGTGCCGTGTTGACAGAAGGCGCGATCTGTCGCATAGCTACGAGACAGACCTGTCTCAACACTTGGCATCATGACATCATTGCCTTCCGACAAACGCCAGCATGTCGTTGAAACGGCCTACGCGCTGTTCAAGCGCGCCGGTTTCCATGCCACCGGCATCGACCGGATCATCGCCGAGGCCGAGGTGGCCAAGATGACGATGTATCGCCACTTTCCCAGCAAGGACGAACTGATCGTCGAGGTGCTCGACTATCGCGCCAGGCGTTTTGAAAGCCAGCTCGACGGCCTCGCCGAAGAGGTCGCCACGCCCGAGCAGAAAATCGGAAAAATCTTCGACTGGCACCAACGTTGGTTCCGCAGCCCGGATTTCCATGGCTGCCTGTTCGCGCATGCGCTGGCCGAGTTCGGCGATCCCCGGCATCCGGTGTTCAAGGCTGCCGCCAGGCAGAAGAACGGCCTCAAGCGGCGCATGCAGTCGATCCTCGAAGAGGTGATGCCGCGCGGCCGCGCCGGGAGTGTGGCGGGGGCACTGCTGATGTTGATCGAAGGTGCGACCTTGCTGGCGCAGATGGGGCAGGCGGACACCGCCATTCGCGACGCCCGCAAGGCGGCCCTGGGCATCATCGCTGCTTCGCGCAGGCCGCAATGAGCCCGTTGGTCATCGGGCTCGCGCTGTTTGCCGCTGTTCTGCACGCGACCTGGAACGCCTTTCTGCGAACCGGGGCCGACAGGTTGTGGACCGTCACCGTCATGAGCTTTTCCAGCACGGCGCTTGCCATTCCCTTCGCCGTCTTCCACGCCCTACCGGCCGCACCGGCCTGGTTCTATATCGTTCTCTCGGCCTGCCTGCAGGTCGGCTACAGCGTGTTTCTGGTGGCCGCCTACAGATATGGCGAGCTGGGACAGGTCTATCCGATCGTTCGCGGCAGCGTGCCGCTGCTTGTCACGCTCGGCGGGTTCTTCCTCGCCAATCAGCAGCTCACCATGCCGCAGACCGTCGGCGTCGCGCTGGTCGCCGGCGGCATCATGGGCCTCTCGCTCGGAAGAGGCAGGGCCGCGACGACATCGATACTCTATGCGCTGGCAACGGGAGCTATCATCGCCGCCTATGCGACCGTCGATGCGATCGGCGTTCGCGCGGCGGGTAATGCCGGCGCCTACACCGCCTGGGTCCTGCTGATCTACGGCGCCCTGCTGCCGGCGACCTTCGTCGCCTGCCGTGGCCGGCTCATCGTCGACCTGCGGGCGCCGGAAACCTGGAAGGCGCTGGGCGGCGGCCTGTTCGCACTTTTGGCCTACGGCGTCGTGGTCGCGGCCTTCGCGCTTGGACCGGCCGGCCCGATCACCGCGATCCGCGAAACCAGCGTCGTCTTCGCGGCCTTCATCGGGCGCCTGTTCCTGGGCGAGATGCTGACGCCGCGGCGGGTCGGCGCCTGCGCCATCGTCGCGCTCGGCGCCATCTGCCTCGGCTATCAGCCGTGACGAAAATGCGCGTCGCGAAGATCCTGAACTTTCCTGATGGCGCCGACAGGCAAACTGGCTAATCTGAATGCCCGAGAGCAACAGATCACTTTCGGGAGTCTTCATGGACCTTGCCACCATCCTTGCCTTCGCGGCTGCCTTCTTCGTGTTCGCTGCCAGCCCCGGACCGGACAACATGACGATTGTCGCGCGCACGATCTCCAGCGGCGCCGCCTCGGGTATCGCCTATGGCGCAGGCACGGTGGTTGGCATTCTCATCTTCCTGATCCTCGCCGCCTTCGGCCTGTCAATCATCGCCGCCAAGATGGCGGTCGTCATGACGGTGCTTCGTTATGGCGGAGCGGCCTATTTGATCTGGATGGGCATCAGGCTGTGGACCGCCGTGCCCGTCGTGCCGGAACTGCAGCCCGTCTCCGGACGGCGCGGGCTGCTGACGATTTTTGCCACCGGCATCGCGCTCAATCTCGGCAATCCGAAAATGCCGTTGTTCTACGTTGCGCTGCTGCCGAATGTCGTCGGCGCATCGCTCGACGCTGGTCATCTCGGCGTGCTGATGATGGTGATCCTGGCCGTCGAGGTCGTGGTGATCGGCGGCCATGTCATCCTCGCTGGTCGCGCCCGCAGTCTGTTGCGCACGCCGAAGATCGTGCGTCGCGTGAACCGCGCGGCGGGCGGCGTGATGATCGGTGCCGGCCTCGCCGTGGTCGCCACGCGCTGAGAAGTTTTGCGCGATCGTCGCGCTATTTTCTGCGCGGCGTCGCCTCGGCCTGATCGAGGATTTTGCGCAGGAACGCGGCGTGGCCGCGAAACGCGCGCCGTCCGCTCGTCGTCGCCCTGATGCGCGTCTGCGGCCGGCGCCCGACGAACAGCTTTTCGATATCGACATAGCCGGCCCTGGCCAGCGTATCGAGATGCGCGCCGAGATTGCCGTCAGTGACGTCCACGATGGCCTTCAACTGGCTGAAGTCCAGCGTTTGCCGCCTTTCCAGCATGTTCAGGGTGGCCATGATCCTGAGCCGCGTGCTCTGGTGGATGATTTCGTCGGCACTCATCGGTCAGCTCCGATGCGGCCGGGGTCGTTGCCGTAGGGCTCTGCAATCTCGAACGGCGACAGCGCCGCTTGATCCTGTGCGATCGACATTGAAGCACTCCAGTATCCTATGCAGAATACTCTGTGATGTAGAGTCGTCTGTCAATTCACTCACAGGCGGGTGGTGCCATCGTGCTTGACAAGGTGATGCAGCGATCGGCTATCAGCTTGCAGTATAGATCGTCTGCTTGCACGAGATGATCGCACCGATAAGGCAGCGGGTCATGATATCAGCGACCGAAGATCGATGCGCAAAGCTGCTGACTGATCTTCGGAGCTTCACGGGAGGAACGGTCTCGCAGGATGTAGAGAATGTCGACGGTACACTCTAGGCAATGGTCGAAGATCAGCAGCGAATTTTTGCAACGATCAGCACGATCGTGTGCGATCCGTAACCAAAATTTAAGCTGCAGAAATCAGTCTGTTGCTTCGCTGGCTAGCAAGCCGCGAGTCAGATATGCATGAGCGCGCCGGGTCATTACGGCCATCGGCACAACGGAAGGGGCATCGCATGGCTAAGCAGTCATCCAAAGCGCCGGCGTCCAAGGCACCGGCAAAGAAAGCACCCGCAAAAGCAGCAACGGCGAAGGTCGCAGCTGCAGTGAAGAAAGCAGCACCTGCTGCCAAGCCGAAGGCGGCCGCGCCCAAGGCAAAAGCAGCGCCGGCCAAGAAGCCGGCAGCAAAGGCCGCTGCAAAACCGGCAGTAAAGAAGGCGGCACCGGCCAAGGCAGCGGCAAAGCCGGCTGCGAAGGCGGCACCGGCCAAGAAGCCGGCTGCAAAGGCTGCGGCAAAACCCGCAGTGAAGAAGGCGGCACCTGCCAAGAAACCGGCTGCGAAAGCTGCACCTGCCAAGAAACCGGCAGCGAAGGCTGCACCGGCAAAGAAGGCGGCGGCAGCGAAGTCTTCAGCACCGGTGAAGAAAGCGGCACCCGCGGCCAAGCCGAAGGCAGCACCCGCGAAGGCCGGCAAGAAGTAATCGCGTTTCTTCCCTCGCCGGGGGCAGTGCCGAGACAGTCAAGGGCGGGTGCCTGACTGGCGCCCCGCTTGATGCTTGGTCACTCGGAAGGCGAGAACAGAGGCGGACGGAGGATATCTTTTCGCAGCTCCCAGGACTTCGCCATCGGGCGAAGTCCGGTGGGGCTTTGTCCGCGTCAACAATGGCGGATCAAATCTTGGCGCGAAGCCTTTCAGTCTTTGTTGTCGACCGGCTGATCCGCGTGCCGCCACTGTCTGCTCCGCACAGAATTCGGGTCGGCTGCCTGGTGGTTACTGGTGGTTAAGTGACTTTGGAGCTCACGATTCGCAGAGCAAACGAGGACGATGCGGAAGCCGTGAGCCGCGTGATCCTGGCAGCTCTGCGACAGACCAATGCGAAAGACTATTCGCGAGACATCATCGCTCGTGTGGAACAGAGCTTCAGCCCATCCGCTGTCTTGGCGCTTTTGAGAAAGCGGCGGGTTTCTGTCGCGGTTGTGCGTGGCAGGATCGTTGGAACAGCCAGCCTCGATGGAAGCATTGTTCGATCCGTCTTTGTGGATCCTGAACTGCAAGGCCATGGTATCGGCAAACGACTTATGGCGGAGGTCGAGGAAGCGGCGCACGCGGGCGGTGTCGCCGTGCTGACCGTGCCGTCCTCGGTGACGGCAGAGTCATTTTACTCCGGGCTTGGATTCAAGGCAGTTCGAGACAGTTACTACGGTGATGAACGCACCATCATCATGGAGCGCTCGCTAAACGGCCCCGGTCAACGACGCTGATACAGGCGCCGACTTGCCAAACCCGTCGCTCACTGGCGGCCGGGTTTTCCGCTTCTGGCCATTGCTCGAGCGCGCCTGATCGGTCAACACTGCCCGCCTGCAAAACAGGAACCCTATCATGCCCAGACTGCTCTATGCGTCGTCTTCTCCCTACAGTTCCAAGGTACGAATGGCAGCAGCCTATGCCGGCATTGCCGTTCATCTGGTGCCGATCAAGACCGAGGAGAAGCCGGCCGACTTGATGATCGCCAACCCGCTCGGCAAGATCCCGGTTCTGGTGCTCGACGACGGCCGCTCGATCCATGACAGCCGCGCCATTACCCAGCACCTCAACCGGGTTTCGAAGAGCGCGCTTTTCCCGCGCAATCCCGACAAGCGGCTCGAGGCGGAAGTGCTGGAGGCGTTGGCGGACGGCATTTGCGACTGTGCGCTGTCGATGGTCTATGAACGGCGCACGCGCCCTGAGGAGATGGTCTACCAGCCCTGGCTCGATCGCCAATGGGGAAAGATCACCGCAGCACTCGATCTGCTCAACGCCAACCCGCCGAAGCTGCCGAAGAAGATCACTGCCGGCCAAATGGCGCTGCGCGCCTGCCTCGGCTATCTCTCGCTGCGCTTTGCCGGAAAATGGGAGAAGGGTCGCGCCCGACTGACGCGGTGGGCAGCGCGCTTCGACGAGAAGTTTCCAGAGTTGAGGCCGTGCATCCCCGGGTGATCGGTTCGATCACCCAGGGTGATCAGTTGGATCCTCCCGCGGTGGTCGATCGATCTCCGCGGCGACAATTCGGGCACAAAAAAGCCGGGCGCGAGGCCCGGCTTTTCGTGTCGTGGCTTGAACGACTTAGAACTTCATACCGACGCCGAAGGTGACGCGGTTGTCGGTGGCCTTGACCTTGCCGATACCATCGAAGCTCTTGCTGCCGAAGTCGGTGTAGCGATACTCGACACGGCCGAAGATGTTGTCGGTCAGCTTGATGTCGGTGCCGAGGCCGGCGGTCCAGCCGAGCATGGTTGCGGTATCGCTGGCGGGAATGACAGAGTCCTCCACCTTCAGGGTTCTGCCGGCGAGACCGCCGGTGCCATAGAGCAGGATTTCCGGGGTCACAGCATAGCCGAGACGGGCACGCAGCGAGCCTTCGAAGCCGCCCTTGGAGTTGATGCCATTGTCGTCACCCTTCACGCCGTTGTAGCCGAGTTCGGCTTCAGCACCGTAAACGAAGTTCTCCTGCTGCCACTGGTAGCCGCCGAAGACGCTGCCGACGAAACCCTTGGTATCGGTGTCAACGCCGAAATCCTTTTCCTTGGTACGGCCGCTGAAGCCATAGCCGACGTTCAGACCGGCATAGGGGCCGGCCCACGAAGCGACCGGAAGTTCAGCAATCGGCGCGGGTGCCGGCGGCTCTTCCTGGACGACGTCCGCGGCGTAGGCGGTTCCGCTGAGGGCGAAGAGCCCGAGCGCGACGGCCAACGGCCGTGCGAATTTGAAATTGGCTTGCATTGTTCTTTACTCCTTAAGCCACAGGACACAGGCTTGTTTCTCACGATCGCCATCTACCCGTCCGGGGGGTGAAACGGATCTGGCGTTCGTCGGTTCCAAATGTCGTGTCAAAATGCGGCTGAAGCGAACCTGAACTTGGGTCATTACCCGGCGCGAATGAGGCGGAACCTTGACGTTGCATCTTCGCAACAGCGAAATGGCAGGAGCCGTTCAATGCTGCGCTGCACACCGCTTGGTGCAAGGAGTCCAGCGTCCTATATTCCGCTCGGGCGGCTTCGAGTCAAAGATGAGTCAGGACGCCCAACCGGCCGTTTCGCCACAATGCTGCCCAAGGTGCGAACGCCATTTAACGCATGCTGGGCCATATTTCGCCGGCACCGTGTTTTCGGGCCGAAATTGAGGATTGACACCATATGAGCAGAGCCACTGCCACCGCGCTGGTGACGGGCGGGGCGAAACGGATCGGCAGGGCAATCGTCGAGGATCTAGCCGCCCATGGTTTTGCCGTCGCCATCCACTGCAACCGCTCGCGTATCGAGGCTGATGCGTTGGCTGCCGCAATCAACGCCAGCGGCGGCCGCGCTGCGGTAATCGCCGCCGACCTGACCGATATGGATGCCGTAGGCGACCTCGTCGGCCAGGCGCAAGCAGCGCTCGGACCGCTATCGCTGCTGGTCAACAATGCGTCGCTGTTCGAGGACGATTCGGTTCTGGATTTCGACTGGCGGGCCTGGGATCGGCACTTTGCCGTTCATGTGAAGGCGCCGGCGCTGCTGGCGCAGAACTTTGCCCGGGCGTTGCCGGGAGAGCAGGAGGGCCTGATCGTCAATATGATCGATCAGCGTGTCTGGCGGCCGACGCCGCGCTATTTCTCCTACGCGCTGTCCAAGTCGACACTGTGGACGGCCACCCAGATGATGGCGCAATCGCTCGGCCCTCGCATCCGCGTCAATGCCATCGGCCCGGGACCTACCCTGAAGAACGCGCGCCAGGACGACAGCGATTTTTCCGCCCAAGTCGATGGCTTGATCCTCAAGCGCGGCCCGGAATTGCCGGAATTCGGCGCCACGATCCGCTATCTCTGGGAAGCGCGCTCGGTCACCGGCCAGATGATTGCGCTTGATGGTGGCCAGCATCTTGCGTGGCAGACGCCCGATGTGACAGGCATGGCGGAATGAGTCCTGTAGACCACAAGAACAAGCCGCGCGGTGGTACCGACGATCTGCCACCCGAGATCGACCTCGAGGACGAGGCGGTCGAGGAGATCGTCGAACCAGCCGGTCCCGATGTCGCCTTCACCGCCATCGACTGGACGCCGCATGCCGGCGACGCCGAAGGCATGGTCGGCGCGGAGGTGATCCAGACGCTGGTCAAGCGGCTGCCCAATGCGCCGGGCGTGTATCGCATGATGAATGCCGCCGGCGATGTGCTCTATGTCGGCAAGGCGCGCAGCCTGAAGAAGCGCGTCACCAGCTATGCGCAAGGCCGCTTCCACACCACCCGCATCGGCCGCATGGTGCGCGAGACATCGACGATGGAGTTCGTCGTCACCCGCACCGAGATCGAAGCGCTGCTGCTCGAAGCCAATCTTATCAAGCGCTTGCGGCCGCGATTCAATGTGCTGATGCGCGACGACAAGTCGTTTCCCTATATTCTATTGACCGGCGATCATGTCTCGCCTGGTATCTACAAGCATCGCGGCGCACGCTCGCGCAAAGGCGACTATTTCGGCCCCTTCGCTTCGGCTGGCGCTGTCGGCCGCACCATCAACTCGCTGCAGCGCGCCTTTCTGCTGCGCAGCTGCACCAACTCATTTTACGAGAACCGCACACGGCCGTGCCTGTTGTATCAGATCAAGCGCTGCGCCGGCCCCTGCACCGGAGAGGTCTCGCACGCGGACTATGCCGAGCTGGTCGGCGAAGCGAAGGACTTCTTGTCCGGCCGCAGCCAGAAGGTGAAGACGGAAATCTCGGCCGCGATGCAGCAAGCGTCGGAAGCTCTCGATTTCGAGCGCGCCGCGATCTATCGCGATCGACTAGCCGCCCTGTCGCATGTGCAGAGCCACCAGGGCATCAATCCGGCGACAGTCGACGAGGCTGATGTTTTTGCCATCCATCAGGAAGGCGGCCAGGTCTGTATCCAGGTGTTCTTCTTCCGCACCGGCCAGAACTGGGGCAACCGCGCTTATTTCCCCAAGGCCGATCCGGCGTTGGAAGCGGCGGAGGTGTTGGGGTCGTTCCTGGCGCAGTTCTATGACGACAAGCCGACGCCGCGGACCGTTCTTTTGTCGCATGGCGTCGAGGATCAGGAACTGCTGGCCGAGGCCCTCTCCACCCGCGCCGGCCGCAAGGTCGCGATCTCCGTGCCGCAGCGTGGCGAGAAGAAGGACCTGACCGACAACGCCTTGCAAAATGCGCGCGAGGCGCTCGGACGCCGGCTGGCCGAAACGTCGACACAAGGACGCCTGCTGGCCGGCTTTGCTGAGACCTTCGGCCTGCCTAAGCCGCCGGTGCGCATAGAGGTCTATGATAACTCACACATCATGGGCACCAATGCTGTCGGTGCCATGGTGGTTGCCGGGCCGGAAGGTTTTGTGAAGAACCAGTACAGAAAATTCAACATCCGCTCGACCGAGATCACGCCTGGCGACGATTTCGGCATGATGCGCGAGGTGATGGAGCGGCGGTTTTCGCGGCTGCTCAAGGAGCATGGCGATGTTGCCGTGGCCGACGATGCGGCGGCAGGCGAGGCGATGGCAGCCGAAGCGGGCGATGATATCGAAGACGATATCTCCGGCAGCTTCCCGGCCTGGCCCGATGTCATCCTGATCGACGGCGGCCAAGGCCAGATGACGGCGGTGCGCAAGATCCTCTCGGATCTCGGTATCGAGGACCGGGTGGTGGCGATCGGCATTGCCAAGGGCCAGGACCGCGATGCCGGCCGCGAGCGCTTCTTCGTCAGGGGCAGGGATTCGTTTTCGCTGCCGGTCCGCGATCCCGTGCTTTATTTTGTCCAGCGCCTGCGCGACGAGGTCCACCGTTTCGCCATCGGTTCGCACCGTGCGCGCCGCAAGAAGGAGATGGTCAAGAGCCCGCTCGACGAGATCAGCGGTATCGGTCCGGGCCGCAAACGCGCCTTGCTGCTGGCCTTCGGCACCGCCAAGGCGGTCAGCCGCGCCGCCATCGAGGATTTGAGGAAAGTCGACGGTATTTCCGAGCAGGTGGCGAAACTAGTCTACAATCATTTCCATGAGAGCTGACAGCCAGGATGCTATTTTCGGCTGGCCAATCGATTCTAGCCTGTTGACCCCCCACATTCGCTTCTGATTTGAGTAGGCAGGCAGAAAGAGTTCCCCGGATATGGCCAAGCGCGCGTTCAACCTGCCCAATATGCTCACCTACGCCCGCATCGTCGCGGTGCCGCTGGTGGTGCTGTGCTTTTTTCTCGAAGGACATTTGAAGTCGAGCGACTTCGCCCGCTGGTCGGCGCTGATCATCTTCCTGCTCGCCTCGATCACCGATTATCTGGATGGCTACCTGGCGCGCGCCTGGCAGCAGACCTCCAACATCGGCAAGATGCTTGACCCGATCGCCGACAAGCTGCTGGTCGCCACCTGCCTGCTGCTGCTGGCCGCGGACACCGACCGCCATGCCGGCATTGCCGGCTGGTCGCTGTGGGCGGCGATCATCATCCTGTGCCGCGAAATCCTCGTCTCTGGCCTGCGCGAATATCTGGCGGCGCTGAAAGTCTCGGTGCCGGTGACGCAGCTGGCAAAATGGAAGACCGCGATCCAGATGGTCGCCATCGCCTTCCTGCTGGCCGGGCCGGCCGGCGACAAGATCTTCCCGCTGACCACCCAGACCGGGCTGGTGCTGCTGTGGATCGCGGCCCTGGTCACGCTCTACACCGGCTACGATTATTTCCGCGCCGGCCTCAAGCACATCATGGACGAGTGAGATGACGACCCGGCTCATCTATTTTGCCTGGGTGCGCGAGCGCATCGGCGTGGCTGAGGAAGACGTCGACTTGCCTACTGGCATCGAGACGGTCGCCGATCTCCTGCGCTGGCTGAAATCGCGCGGCGAGGAATACGAGCATGCGCTGCAATATCCCGACGTGATCCGCGTCGCCATCAACCAGGAACATGTCGAGCACCGCGAGAAGATCGCAGGCGCGCGCGAGATTGCACTGTTCCCGCCGATGACCGGGGGCTGACATGACCGGTGCGGTCGTACCTGTCGTGCGCATTCAGGCGCAGGATTTCGACGTCGCCGCCGAGATCGCCAGACTGACGCAAGGCCGCGCCGATATCGGCGCCGTGGTTTCTTTCTCTGGCCTTTGCCGCGACGAGCAGGGCACCTTGTCGGCGCTTGAGCTCGAACACTATCCCGGCATGGCCGAAGCCGAAATCGCCCGCATCGCTGCTGAAGCGGTGGAGCGCTGGCCGTTGCAGGGCCTCACCGCCATCCACCGCCACGGCAAGATCGCGCCCGGCGAGAACATCGTGCTGGTGGTGACCGCCTCTGCGCATCGCCAAGCGGCGTTCGAGGCGGCGAACTTTCTCATGGATTATTTGAAATCGCGCGCGC
This sequence comes from Mesorhizobium norvegicum, assembly GCF_004919685.1. GTDB lineage: Bacteria > Pseudomonadota > Alphaproteobacteria > Rhizobiales > Rhizobiaceae > Mesorhizobium > Mesorhizobium norvegicum. The sequence goes on from NZ_SMYZ01000001.1 coordinate 47,526, forward strand.
CCTTCTGGAAGAAGGAGCATCGCGCGGACGGCTCCGAGGGCGGCTGGGTCGAGGCCAAGGAGGCCGACGACGAGGCCGCCGGCCGCTGGAAATCGTCAGACTAAAATACCGCCGCAGCCATGCATTGACCGCAATCCTTTGGCCAATTGAGCGCGGCTGGTCAGCTTGGGCATTGGCAGCCCGGGGCATTGGCAGCCCGGGGCATTGGCCAGCCTGGGCACCGGCGGCCCGGGGTAAGGGAGATGGTCATGCTGGACAGGATCGCGGAGTTCTTCGTCTTCGGTTTCGTACCTTTGGTCGTCGGCATATTGGCCGTGCCGGAACTGTCTGTTGCCGCTGAAAATTCCGTGAGAGGCGAGGTGATCTATCGCGAGCGCATTGCCTTGCCGCCCAGTGCGGTGCTCTCCGTCCAGCTTGCCGATGTGTCGCTTGCCGATGCGCCGGCCACCATCATCGGCGAGCAGAAAGTGAAGCCGGCCGGCCAGGTGCCGATCAGCTTCGAGATCAAATTCGACCCTTCCGTCATCCGGTCGCAGATGACTTACGCGTTGCAAGCCCGCATCACCGTCGACGACAAGCTCCTGTTCATCTCCGATATGCGTCATCAGGTCGATCCGCTGACCGACGTGCCGCAGACCGTCATGCTGAAGATGGTGACGCCGAGCGCCGAGCCGGCGGTTTCCGTCTTTGACCAGCTCTGGCTGGTCGACTATGTCGACGGCATCGGTGCCATCACCGCCCCGCAAGCGACGTTCAGGGTCAGTGAGGCTGGCAAGGCAGGCGGCAGCGGCCCGTGCAACACCTATTTCGCCACCGCCAAGGTCGACGGCCAGGCGATCGCGATCAGCGACATAGGCTCGACCTACAAGGCCTGCGCGCCCGAGATCATGGCTGAGGAAAAGGCGCTGTTCGATGCATTGGCCAAGGCCGCATCATACAGTGTCGATGCCGGCAAGCTCGTCATATCAGACAAGGATGGCCGCGAAATCCTGCGCCTTAGCGCCGCGAGCTAGCGCGTATTTGGATCGCCAACTCTTTTCCGGAATAATTTGGGCAAGGGAAGCGTTTCTCTCTCAGACATGGCGGGCAAGGCAAAGGGGATATTTTCGAATATCCCTTCGTTGAAGCCGCCAGACCTGCTGCGGCTCGTTCTGGCTTAACTCAAAGGAGTCCAGAGATGAAAACGCACGCTCTTATCCTTACTGCCGCAGGCGTATCGCTCCTTGCTCTTACCGGCCTCGCGACGGCGGACGACCATCTGTTCAATGCCCTTCAGCATGGTCTCAATGCCGATGGCCACGCCTTCACGACCAACAAGGCCGGCCACAGCGGCGATCTCGCGCCTGGGCAGGGTAGTCCATTTGCGGGTGCCGATACTCAGACACCGTCCACCGACACGGCAGCAGCGAACGCCCATGCGAACGTAAAAGATCGTCAGCCGAAGTGACCAGAACCCGCCGCGGGGGGGGCGGCGGGCCTCTCAAGCCGTCGTTTGTTCGAACACGGCGCCGTAGTGATAGGGCGGCACCTCGACCAGGTCGGCGAGCCTGAGGCCACCCGCCTCGGCGGCCGCTTCGGTCTGCTCCGGCGACAGCCTCAATTCGGTCCTCGGTCCGCGGGGCTCGCCCTGGACGATCGTTGTTTCGCGCGGGCGCTGGTGCCAGTTGACGATGGCGAAACGGCCGCCCGGACCGAGTGCCGCCCGCACCGCGCGCGCCAAACGCGGCCGGTCGGGAACGCCGTGAAAGGCGTTGGCCATGAAGATGAAATCGGCGGGTCGAGGCGCCAGCCTTGCAAGGTCATAGGCGTCGCCTGCGACAAAGTCGCAATTCGTCGCGCCGCTTTCGGCCAACCGGTGTTCGGCGGCTTCGAGCAGATCGGCGTCGATATCGATGGCGACGACATGGCGGGCCACCCTGGCGATCGGCAGCGTGAACCAGCCGTCGCCGCAGCACAGATCGATCACCTCCATGCCTGGCTTGATCCCCGTTGCCGAAAGCACGGCGGCGGGGTCGGGCCACAGCGCCTCCCACCAGCCGCTGTTCGGCATCTCCGTGCCTTGGAAGAAACCTGGAATGGCACTGGTCATGCTGAGGTGGGCTCCATCGTTGGCAATATACGCTCCATGTCTCACCCTAGTACATGCAGTTCGCACACGAGACTGACTGTTCGGCCATGAAAAAGGCCGGCGAAACGCCGGCCTTTTTACGGGATCCAAGATCTGGACTGTCGGCTCAGCCGACGATCTCGGTGTCCGAGAACCAGTACTTGATCTCTTCTGCCGCGGTCTCCGGCGCATCGGAGCCGTGCACCGAGTTTTCGCCGATCGACAAGGCATGAACCTTGCGGATGGTGCCGTCGGCCGCATTGGCCGGGTTGGTGGCGCCCATCACTTCTCGGTTCTTGGCAATGGCGTTCTCGCCTTCCAGCACCTGCACGATTGTCGGTGCCGACGACATGAATTCAACCAGCTCGCCGAAGAACGGGCGATCCTTGTGGACGGCATAAAAGCCTTCAGCTTCGCGGCGGCTCATCCAGACCCGGCGCGAGGCGATGACGCGCAGGCCTGCCTCTTCCAGCATCCTGGTGATGGCGCCGGTGAGGTTGCGCCGGGTTGCGTCCGGCTTGATCATGGAAAATGTGCGTTCGAGCGCCATGGGTCGTCCTTGTCTGAGAATGGAATTGAGAGTGGCGGGCTCTATACAAGCCGCCCGGCCCATTGCCAAGGGGTGAGGAACGGTCCGCGAGGCGGAGGCTGCACAGCAACGCGTTGCTTGCTATACTGGCGTGTCGGCGCCGCGCTGAAGTCGGCCCGCATGGAGGCAACATGACCATGACAGACGATCGTCAGGAACGCATTCGCAACCGCGCTCATCAGATCTGGCTGCAAGAGGGACAGCCGGCTGGACACCATGAGCGTCATTGGCATCAGGCGGCAGCCGATGTCGACCAGGAGGATGCCGCGGGGAAGTCGGCAGCCAAGAAGCCAATCAAGAAGGCAGCTGGCGCCAGCAAGGCAAAAGCCGCCCCCAAGGAAGCAAAGGCTGCCACGAAGGCCAGCAAGCCAAAGAAGGCGGCGGCCAAGTAAGGCCTGGCTATCGCCTCGCGGCTGACCTTTTTTGCAGGATATTGACGGCCCTCGTGCTGCCTTGCGGCAAGGGCAGGCGTTGCGGCGTCACGCTGCCGCAGCCACTTTTCGTCCCAGCCCGCCATGCAGGTCGAGGCAGCGGGCGAACCACTGCACCACCACATCGCCGTCGTCGAGCAGTTGGTAAGGCGAGGCTATGCGCGCCCATTGCAGCGCGCCGAAGACGATGTAGTCGGCAAACAGCGGCGACGCGCCGCCGATGAATGGCTGATAGCCGAGCATTGAACGCAATGGTTCCAGCGAGGCCCTGAAGGTGCCGAGCCCGGCGTCTCGGGCTGCCATCACGTCTTCCAGCCGCTTGCCCAGACGCTGCTCCCGGTTCTGGCGGAAATAGGCGGCGTTTTCCGCGTCCTGCATGGCATGAAGGTCCATGATCGCCGCGGTGGTCACATAGGGATGGATGGTCAGTTGCGACCAGCGTTCGATGAAGCGCGCCGTCGCCTTGCCGCCTTCACCGCCAAACAGCGTCGGCCGGTCCGGATAGGTTTCATCGAGATAGAGCGCGATGGCGAAGGAATCCGCGACGACCGTCTCGCCGTCTCGGATCACCGGAATGGTTTTCGAAACGCCGCCCTCGACAGCGGGTACCTCGAGAAAGCGCGTCGGCGCGGTTGATATGTCGAGCCCCTTGTGGGCAAGAGCCATCGCCACCTTCCAGCAATGCGGGCTGAACGGACGTGTGGTGTCGCGTCCGACGAGGTCATAGAGCAGAATGGTCATTGGCGGCGGCGTTCCTGCGGGTTAGGTAGGCCCCGCATCGACGCGAGCCGAGGGGAAGCCATGAGACAGCATTTCATGATGTTTGCGGCCTATAATCAATGGGCCAATGGCCGCATCTATGATGCCGCCGCCGAGCTCGACGACGAGGAATTCAATCGCAATGTCGGCGCCTTCTTCGGATCGATGATGGGCACGCTCAATCACCTGCTGACGGCCGACCGCATCTGGATGAAGCGCTTCACAGGCGAGGGCGACGCGCCGACGACGCTGGACGCTATCCTGCATCGCGGGCTGACCGGTCTGCGGATGGCGCGTGAAGCCGAGGACCGGAGGATCATCGATTGGGTCGGTGGCCTCAGCGACAAGGCGTTGACGGGCCGCTTCACCTACATGACCGTCTCGGACATGCGCACGGTCTCGCAAAGGTTGGCGCCGGCGCTGGATCATGTCTTCAACCATCAGACCCACCATCGCGGCCAGGCGCATACGATTCTGACCATCTTGGGACGACCAAGCCTGGGGTTGGATCTGATGCTTTTCCAGCGCACCGAAGAGGGCAGGGCTTTCGCCTGATCCCTGCGATGTTTGGCGGTTGTGAGTCCGAAGGCTGAGGGCTCCGCGCCCACTATCGCTGCATTTTGTGCTGAAGCATCGTCCTTACATCGGGCCGCAATCTGTGGCTCTCAACTTGCTCTTGCCGGTCAAATCTCATCGGCAGACGACCAAATGCTTGCCTGAAATTCAGATAGCGGCCGAAGCTTCGCCCCTTATTTCGCTGTCCATCTGGCACTGCGTCAGAGCCGCTTCCGCCATCACCCACTGCTTGAACAACAGGACCTTGCGTGCGGCAAGGCTTTTTGGGGGAGAGACGAAATACCAACCAGCCGTGTTCGGATGGTGGACGGCGAATGGAGCCACCAGCCTTTCGGCGCGGATGTCGCTGGCCATATAGGCACGGTTGGCCACAGCAAACCCCATCCCGGAATTGGCTGCCTCGTAGGACATCATGCACGAGTCGAAATAGATGCTTTTGGTCTCGCTGAGCACGAAGCTGGCGCCGGCAAAACCGAGCCAGGATTGCCAGTTCTGGGTGCAGGTATCGGAATGCAGCAGCGTGAAGTGCTTGAGGTCGTCCGGTGTCACCTTTGACAGCGGCTTGTCGCCGAGGACTTCACGGAACAGCTTGCGGCTGCACACCGGCGTCAGGTCTTCCCGAAACAGCAGATCCGATTGCAGCCCGTGAAAGTGACCGTCGCCATAGCGGATTTCAAGGTCGAACTCGGAAGTCGTGAACTCATGCGTCGCGTAGGAGGTCGAAACGCGCATCTCGATGTCCGGGTATTGCCGCTGGAACAGCGGCAGACGCGGAAACAGCCAGCGTGCGGCAAAAGTCGGCAACACAGAAATCTTCAACACATGCTCCTGTGATTGCCCGGTCGCTTCCATGCTGGCGGCGACGATTCGCTCCAGCGCCTCGCGAACACGCGAGACATAGGTCTCGCCCTCCGGCGTCAACGACACCGCATTGCCGCCGCGCTGGAAGATCTTGAAGCGCAGCTGATCCTCGAGGCTTTTGACGCGCTGGCTGACCGCTGAAGCGGTGATGAACTGTTCTTCGCCGGCACGCGTGAAATTCCCGTGCCGCGCAGCACTCTCCACGATTTTTAGCGAATTGAGGTTGACCTGACTGAGCAGACGCACGGTTTCGACCTTAAGCTTGGCTTACACTAGCACCAGCATTCCTAATTTTACAGGGGTGGGTGAATTAATCGACTGTTCACCAAGTGTTGCCCCCATCCTGGAGAAGTAGAATGAACGCCCATACCATTCCCGAACTGCGCTATGCGATGAGCCGTGAAGCCATCATCGGCCATGAGACAGCCTGGAAAGTGTCCAGTTTCGGCGTCGCGCAATATTTGCACGGCTATGACCCGGCGCTGCTTGCCGCGATCGAGGAGGCTGCTCTGAAGCTCAAGGCCAGCCATGCCGTGCACAAGCACCTCGATCTGACCTTCATCACCGGGGCCGATCGTTTCATCCCGGAGATCAAGGAATTGCTGCATGACAAGCTGCGCCTGGAGCGGCTGTCCGACATGATGGGCACCAAGCTGGAGCCCTATCCGCTGTCGATCGTCGGCTCGACGGTCACCTTCATGAACCCCAAGGACGGCGCCGTGGAATGGCATTGCGATGGCGTTCCGGTCACCGAGCTCATTCCGCTGTCGATCAGCAATCCGTTGGTCGGCGGTCACCTCGAAATCTACTGCGACGACTCCGAAACCGGCCGCGCCATCCTCGAATCCGGCCGCGAGATCCCGCGCAACCGTGTCATGCGCATCGATCACAAGATGAACTACGCGACGCTCGGGCAGTTCCTGGGCGTCCTGCATCGCACCGCCCCGATCCGGTTCGGCGAGCGCGTCACGCTGGTGCTCAACCAGCGCTCGGTGGCCAAGCCCTATGTCGACGACAACCGCATGTTCTATCTCGCCGCCGACAACGACCACGACCGTGATTGGGTCAACGAGCTGGCCGAAGATGTCTGGACCAACCAGCTGCCGGCCTATCGCCGGTTCGAGGCAGAGCATCCGGTGCCCGCGCCCGTCGACACGCCGGTTCCGGGCGGAGCCAGGGAATCATGGTAATGAACCATGATCCCGAAAAGTGGGAACCGGTTTCCGGACAGGATCATGGTCGGACAGCAAAATAGAGTCCCAGGCCGGTTGTTTCGGCATGGATCAGGCTCGATATCCGCGCTGGCCTTCGCTGCCGGCGCGGTTGCATTGTGGTCGACCAATGCACTGGTCGGCAAATCCCTGCTGGCCAGCCACCCGGTGTCGCAGGTGCAGTTCCTGCAATTTGCAGGCGCTGCACTCGTCTTCGCCGTCATCCGGCTGATGAGCCGGGAAAGAGCCGCGCCGGTCACGGCCGGGGCCGCGCTCATCTCTCTCGCGGTCGGCTTCATCGGTCTGGTCGGCACCATGGTGCTGCAATACATCGCCTTCGCTTCGATGCCGGTGATCGAGGCCAATCTGATGGCCTACACCTGGCCGTTGATGGTCGCGGCGGCGGTCATCGCCTTGGAGAATCCGCGGCGCCCGGCACTGCTGGGCCTTGCCGCGGTGGTGGGCTTCATCGGCGTCGCACTGGTGATTTCGGGAGGGCGTAACCAGTCCTGGCTCCAGGGCGATCTCGTCGGTTATCTCACCGCATTCGGATCCGCCCTATGCATGGCCTTCTATTCGATCATGGTGGGGCGGGTTGCCACCTCGCCGGATCGGCTGTTGCTGCCATCGGCGCTGATCGGCGTCGCCTTGACGTTTCTTTGGTGCGTTCGCGACGGCTTCGCCTGGCCCGTCGGTACGGACCTGGCTCTCGGCCTCTATCTGGGCGCCGGTCCGATGGGGTTGGGCTACTATTTCTGGTCACGCGCCTTGAAGCTCGAAGGCAGCGGCAAGGTCGCGGTCGTCGCCTATCTCACGCCGATCGCTTCGACCCTGCTTTTGACCCTGTCCGGCGAACGGCTGACGATGACGGCCATTGTCGGAGCCGTCCTCGTCATCGGCAGTTGTATCGCGGTCGGTGTGGAACGTTCGGAGGCCGAAAGCCATGTTTGACGAAAATGAACGCCTGGCCATTCAGGAAGCGCATTGGCTGGTCAAGGAGTTTGGCGCCGAGGCGCCGCTCTACGCCGCGATGAAGGCCGAAAAGGCGATAGAACAAAAGGATTTCGGGCGTTGCGCCCGCTGGAAGCGTATTCTGGAGATATTGGCCGACAGTCCTGCCGCGAAGTCTGCTAGTTCCAAGTATTAGATTTTCTAATTTGCATAGCGCCGATTTCGCATGAAAGATACTTTTGCCGATTCTTGATTCCTTTTTGAGACTTGGCGGTCCGTTGGGGGACGCGGTTAAAGAGATACATCGACACAAGTCTTCGCTGGGGTGGATGATTTTGTCGCAAATAAGGTGAAAGAATTGTCAAATATCGATGATAAGACCGTTATCGAGCTGACGGCCGATATTGTCTCGGCCTATGTAGGCAACAATCCGCTTCCGGCTTCCGGTCTGCCCGAATTGATTGCCAGCGTCAGCGCTTCGGTCCGCAAGCTCGCTGGTGCAGTTGTCGCGGAAACCCCAAACCTGGTTCCGGCAGTCAATCCGAAGAAGTCGGTGTTTCCCGACTACATCATCTGCCTTGACGACGGGAAGAAGTTCAAGTCGCTCAAGCGGCACCTGCGGACCGACTATGGCCTGAGCCCGGACGACTACCGGGCCAAGTGGGGCTTGCCGCCGGACTATCCGATGGTTGCGCCAAACTACTCGGCGACACGGTCGGCGCTGGCAAAGTCGACAGGACTTGGCCGCAAGCCGGCAGCAGCGCCGGCCACTGTGGCCAAGGCGACGAAGCGCAAGGCGACTGCCTGAGCGCTGCCTGCCGGTAGGCGAGCCACTGTTCGACTGCTTTGACGGCGCCCTCGCGGGCGTCGTTTCGAGACCTTGTGCGGCCAACTGGCCCACAAGGTCTTGCGAAGCGTTGATGTCCGGTGCAAAAGCGCGGCCATGCTGATCATCAACGACCTATCGCTCCGCATGGCCGGACGTTTGCTTCTCGACCATGCCTCGCTGACCTTGCCGGCCGGCACCAAGGCCGGCCTTGTCGGCCGCAACGGCACCGGCAAGACGACGCTGTTCAAGGCCATTACCGGCGATTTCCCGTCCGAGACAGGCTCGATCAGCCTGCCGAAGAGCACCCGCATCGGCCAGGTGGCGCAGGAAGCGCCAGGCACCGAGGACCCGCTGATCGAGATCGTGCTCAAGGCCGATCTCGAACGCACGGCGCTGCTCGAAGAAGAAAAGACGGCGACCGATCCGCACCGCATCGCTGACATCCATATGCGGCTGGCCGATATCGACGCGCACTCGGCCGAATCCCGCGCCGCCACCATTCTCGCCGGCCTCGGCTTCGACGACGCGGCGCAGCGCCGTCCGGCCTCGTCCTTCTCCGGCGGCTGGCGCATGCGCGTGGCGCTCGCTGCGGTGCTGTTTGCCGAGCCCGACCTGCTGCTGCTCGACGAGCCGACCAACTATCTCGATCTCGAAGGCACGCTGTGGCTGGAAAACTATGTGTCGAAATACCCGCACACAGTGCTTTTGATCTCGCACGATCGTGACCTGCTCAACCGCGCCGTCAACTCGATCGTTCATCTCGACCAGAAGAAGCTGACCTTCTGGCGCGGCGGCTACGACCAGTTCGAGCGTCAATACACCGAGCAGAAGGAATTGCAGGAGAAGGGCCGCGTCAAGCAGGAAGCCGCCCGCAAGCACATGGAATCCTTCGTCGAGCGCTTCCGCGCCAAGGCCTCCAAGGCGAGACAGGCACAGTCGCGCATCAAGGCACTGGAAAAGATGAAGCCGATCGCGGCCATCGTGAACGATTCAGTGCGGCCGTTCTCGTTCCCCGAACCGGTAAAGACGGTGGCCTCGCCGATCGTGGCGCTGAACAACGTCAATGTCGGCTACACCGACGGGCAGCCTATCCTCAAGAAGATGACGTTGCGCATCGACGCCGACGACCGCATCGCGCTGCTCGGCGCCAACGGCAACGGCAAGTCGACCTTCGCCAAATTGCTGTCCGGCCGGCTCAAGCAGGAGAGCGGCACCATGACGGTGGCGCCCGGGTTGAAGGTGGCGATCTTTGCCCAGCATCAGCTCGATGATCTCCGGCCGGAGGAGAACGCCTATGAGCATGTCCGCCGATTGATGCCGGAGGCCCCGGAATCGAAGGTGCGCGGCCGCGTCGCCCAGTTCGGCCTCACGACCGAGAAGATGAACACCGCCGCCAAGGATCTGTCGGGCGGCGAGAAGGCGCGGCTGTTGATGGGCCTGTCGGCCTTCGAAGGCCCGAACCTGTTCATCCTCGACGAACCGACCAACCATCTCGACATCGACAGCCGCGAATCGCTGATCCATGCGCTGAACGAATTTCCCGGCGCCGTCATCCTGATCTCGCACGATCGCCATTTGCTCGAGGCGACGGCCGACCGGCTGTGGCTGGTCAAGGACGGCGCGGTCAACCCGTATGATGGCGACCTCGAAGACTACAAGACGCTGGTCACCGGCGTGTCCGGCGACCGCCGCGGCAAGCGCGAGGCTGATAAGGCGTCCAAGGCCGATCGCCGTCGTGATGCGGCGGCACGCCGCACCGCCTTCGAGCCGCTGGCCAAGGAGATCCGCGCCACCGAAGCGCTGATGGACCGCATCCGCAAGCGCATCGACGGCATCGAGGATGAACTGTCCAATCCGGCGGTCTATGAGAAGGATCCGTCGACAGCGACGCGGCTGGCCAAGGAGCGCTCGCAACTGACCCAGACGCTGGCCGGCCACGAGGAAAAGTGGCTGACCATGTCGGCCGAATATGAGGAAGGCACGGCGGAGTGAGTGCGTAATCTCCCCCACGAGGGGGGAGATTAGCTAATCATCTGGCCCTACACGCGCCCTTTGAAACCCGCTAGACAAACCCCATGAACCAGCATGCCAAGCTCAGAATCGGTCATTCGGCCTGTCCTCATGATTGCCCGTCGACCTGCGCGCTTGAGGTCGAGTTGCTTGACGGCAACCGCATCGGCCGCGTCCATGGCGCCAAGAGCAATACGTACACCGCCGGTGTCGTCTGCGCCAAGGTCGCGCGTTATGCCGATCGCGTCCATCATCCCGACCGTTTGCTGAAGCCGCTGATCCGCACTGGTGCCAAGGGCGACGGCGCCTGGAAGGAAGCGAGCTGGGAAGCAGCGCTCGACCTCGTCGCCGAAAAGTTCATCGCGGCCGAGGCGAAGTACGGCTCGGAGACGGTCTGGCCCTATTATTATGCCGGCACGATGGGGCTGGTGCAGCGTGACGGCATCGACCGGCTGCGCCACGCGAAAAAGTATTCCGGCTTTTTCGGTTCGATCTGCACCAATCTCGCCTGGACCGGCTGGATGATGGGGGCCGGCGCTCTGCGCGGGCCGGACCCGCGCGAGATGGCGAAATCCGATTGCGTGGTGATCTGGGGCACCAATGCGGTGGTCACGCAGGTCAACGTCATGACCCACGCCATCAAGGCGCGCAAGGAGCGCGGTGCCAAGATCGTCGTCATCGACGTCTACGAGAACGCGACGATGAAGCAGGCCGATCTCGGCCTGGTGCTGAGGCCGGGTACCGACGGCGCGCTGGCCTGCGCGGTCATGCATGTGCTGTTCAAGGAAGGCATGGCGGACCGCGCCTATCTCGAAAAATACACCGACGACCCGAAAGGGCTTGAAGCACATCTCGTGACGCGCACGCCGGAATGGGCGGCTGGGATCACCGGCTTGACGGTCGCCGAGATCGAGGCCTTCGCCCGGCTGGTCGGCACGACGAAAAAGACCTATTTCCGCCTCGGCTATGGTTTCGCGCGCCAGCGCAATGGCGCCGTCAACATGCATGCCGCATCTTGCATCGCGGCTGTCACCGGCAGCTGGCAATATGAGGGTGGTGGCGCCTTCCATTCCAATTCCGGCATCTTCAAGCTCAACCAGGATGTGTTGGAAGGCACGAAGATGCGCGATCCTTCGATCCGTTATCTCGACCATTCGCGCATCGGCCCGGTGCTGACGGGAGCCAGCGACGCGCTCTATGGCGGCCCGCCGGTGACGGCGATGCTGATCCAGAACACAAACCCGGTGAATGTCGCGCCGGAACAGCGGCTGGTGACGCAGGGCTTCCTGCGTGACGACCTGTTCTCTTGCGTGCATGAGCAGTTCATGACCGACACGGCCAAGCTTGCCGATGTCGTGCTGCCGGCGACAATGTTCCTGGAACATGACGATGTCTACAAGGGCGGCGGCAACCAGCACATCACGCTTGGCCCCAAGCTGATCGAGCCGCCGGAAGGGCCGCGCACCAACCATTTCGTCATCGAGGAATTGGCTGAGCGCCTCGGCGTCGCCGATCGACCGGGTTTTGGCCTGACCGAGCAGCAGCATATCGACATCATCCTGGGCAAGCGCGGGCTGGGCAGCTTCGACAGCTTGAAGGAAGACAAGTGGGTCGACCTGCAACCGGATTTCGACACCGCGCATTTCATCAGAGGATTTGGCCATGCGGATGGAAAATTCCGCTTCCGCGCCGATTGGACCGGGCAGGCGGCGCCCAACCGGCCACCGAAAAGCATGGGTCTGTTCGGCCCGGTGGCGCGGCTGCCGGAATTCCCCGACCATGTCGACCTGATCGAGGTCGCCGACGAGGCGCATCCGTTCCGGCTGACGACCTCGCCGGCACGCAACTTCCTCAATTCGACCTTTTCCGAGACGCCGGTGTCGAAGGCCAGGGAAGGCCGGCCGGAACTCTTGCTGCATCCCGACGATGCCGCAGCACTTGGGCTGGCCGACGGCGATCGTGTCGAGGTCGGCAACACGCGCGGCGAAGTCGTGCTGCATGCAAAGCTGTTTGACGGGATCAAGCGCGGCGTCGTCATCGCCGAAGGCATTTGGCCAAACAGCGCGCATGAGCGCGGCGAAGGCATCAACGTGCTGACCGGCGCCGATGCGCCGGCGCCCTATGGCGGCGCTGCCTTCCACGACAACAAGGTCTGGCTGCGCGCGGCTGGGTGAGGTCGGCGAGAACTCAGATCATACCGGCAGGGTTTCGGCTGCCTTCTTTCGGTTTCGCCGGAGGCGGATGTCGTCAGCGATCTGCTCAGCCTCGATCGAGATTTCGCGCAGCAATCCGGTGACCGGATTGTGAAAGCCGATGAGATAAAGACCGAGGTCTGAAGCGCTCGCATTCACGCCGCTGCGGCCTGGCTGGACGCCGGGCTCCAGCAATCTGGCATAGCCTGGTCGGAAGCCGGTGGCGAAGATGATCGCATCGAACTCGCCCTGCTTGCCATCGGTGAAACGGGCGCCTTGTTCGGTGATCTCGGCAATATCGGGTGCGACCTTGATCGCGCCTTCGCGGATCTTGCCGACGGTGCCGATATCGATCGTCGGAATGCGCGACGCCACGGCGATCTGCTGCAGCATTCCTTGCTGCGGCCGCCTGAGCCCGTATGTCTCCAGCCTGCCCAGCGCCAGGTCGAGGATGATGGGGAACAAGGCATCGTTGATGCGTTGCGGCATCAGGCGCGCCGCCATGCCGATCATCTGGATGGGCACGCCAAGCAGCTCTCGCGGCACAATATGAACGCCGCCGCGCACCGAAATCGTCGGTCGCGCGCCGCCTTCCACCAGATCGAGCGCAATCTCGGCGCCGGTGTTGCCCATGCCGACGATCAACACCGACTGGCCGGCAAAAGGCATGGCGTTGCGATAGTCGGCGCTATGCAGTCTTTTGCCCTTGAAGGCATCGGCGCCGGGAAATCCGGGCATCAGCGGCTCCGCGTTGTTGCCCGACGCAATCACCACCTGTGAAGCGTGCAGGGGGCCTGTCGTCGTGTCCACGAGCCAGCTTCTGCCCCGCCGGTTGATCGCCCGCACCGTTTCCCCAAATCGGGGCCGCAGATCGAAACGTTGCGCATAGGCATCGAGATAGTCGGCGAAGAGATCGCGCGGCACATAGCGCGGATAATCCCTGGGAAAGGGCGCGAAGGGCAACGAGGAATAGCGTTTGGTCGTGTGCAAATGGACGCGCTCATAGTGGCGTCGCCAGGCGGGTGCGGATTGCTGCTCTTTTTCGAGGAGGACGAAGTCCTGCCCGCCCTGTCGCAGGCACGCGGCAATGGCCAGGCCCGCCGGCCCGGCACCGATGATCGCAACTGGTGTGGTGTCGTCCAAGCGCGCCTCCGCCGACAAATTCGCTTCCGGAGAATGGCAAAAGCATGGCAGCCGGAACCTGCCGTGCCAGCAACGCTCAGCCGGGCAGGGGCACCGTCAGTCCGACCTTGACCCGGTCCATGGCAACGAAAGTTCGGAACTTCCTGACATTGTTGCTGTCGAAGAACAGTTTTCGCGTCAGCGCCTCGTAGGCGCCCATGTCGGCCACGGTGATGACCAGGATGAAGTCGGCCTCGCCGGTGACATAGTAGCATTGCTGGACTTCAGGGGTCGCCGAGAATTGCCGCTTGGCGGCGTCGATCAGTTCGGCGCGTTCGCTCTCGAGTTCCACCTCGACGAAGATGGTGATGGGCTGGCCGACAGCCGCCGGCTCGATGACCGCGACATTGCCGGCAATGACGCCGGTCTGCTCCATCCGCTTGATGCGGCGCTGCACCGCCGGCGCCGAGAGGTTCACCGCTTCGCCGATCAGCCGCTGCGGCGTCGTGTTGTCGCGCTGCAGGATGGCAAGGATGGCGAGATCGAAACTGTCGAGCGAGGGTGGCGATACAGGCAATGGAGATATCCCTGGCGAAACAAACTTGCATTTGGGAGGCCATATTACAGCGCTCTTTGCGCCCATCCTGCAATATATTCTCGCTGAATGCCAAGGAGGCCGCCAGTGTTCTTGCTCAACCGCAATACTTTGCATCGCCTGCCACTCGATCCGGCCGATGCCGATACCCTTGGCGTGGCCGGCGCCGACATGGTCGAGCGTTTTCTTGCCCATCGCGACGATCACCTGATGACGCCGCTGCATGCGCTGCCGGCGCTCGCCGCCGAACTCGGACTTGGCGCCATCCATATCAAGGATGAAGGCTTTCGCCTCGGCCTCGGCAGCTTCAAGGCGCTTGGCGGCGCCTATGCCGTCTTCCGCCTTGTGCTGGAGGAAGCAGGCAGCCGGCTGGGCCGGCCCGTCGAAGTGGCCGATCTCGATCAGCCTGATGTGCGGGCCGTCGCCGCGGCGATGACATTTGCCTGTGCGACCGACGGCAATCATGGCCGCTCCGTCGCGCAAGGCGCGCAACTCGTCGGCGCGCGGGCCGCGGTCTTCGTCCACGCCGGCGTCAGCGAGGAGCGCATAGCGGCGATCGCCCGCTATGGCGCCGAGATGATCCGCGTCGACGGCAATTATGACGATTCGGTCAGGCAAGCTGCCCAGGTTTCGGCCGAGAAGGGCTGGACCGTTGTCTCCGACACCTCGTGGCCCGGCTATGAACGGATTCCTGGCCTGGTCATGCAGGGCTATACGGCGATCGTGCGCGAAGCCTTGCGTCAGCTCCCTCGGACGCCAACCCATGTCTTCGTGCAGGCCGGTGTCGGTGGCATCGCGGCCGCGCTGGCCGGCCATCTGGCCATCGTGCTCGGTGACGCCAGGCCGACCTTCACCGTGGTCGAGCCAGCGCGTGCCGCTTGTGTTTTTGCAGCCGCCCAGGTCGGGCGCCCGGTCAAGGTCGCGCACGGCCAGCCGACGGTGATGGCCATGCTCGAATGCTACGAGGCCTCGCCGGTCGCCTGGCGGGTGCTGGCTCGCGCCGCCGACGCCTTCATGACGGTGGATGAGGCCGACGCCGTCGCGGTGATGCGGCGGCTGGCGCGGCCGGCCGGCGGCGATCCTGTGATTGTTGCGGGCGAAAGCGGCGGCGTTGGCCTTGCCGGCCTGATCCGGACGGTGGCCGACAACAAGGCCGACCTTGGGCTCGACCGCAAATCGCGCGTGCTGGTGATCAACACCGAAGGCGCCACCGACCCGCATCGTTATGCCGAACTGGTTGGAATGAGCCCGGCCGATGTGCTGGCCGGCAAGATGACAGCCGAGGCAACGGCATGATCGCCATCGATGCAAAGCGCCTGCTCGGCCGTATCCGCGAACTTGGCGCTGTTGGCCGCAATAGTGAGGGCAGGCTTATCCGGCTGGCCGCCTCCGACACCGACAGGCAGGGCCGCGACCTCTTCGTCGGCTGGCTGCGGCAGGCCGGGCTCGACGTCGCCATCGACCGTGTCGGCAACATTTTCGGCATCTGGCAAAGCCCGGAAACTATGGGGCAGGCGCCGCTGCTTATCGGCTCGCACATCGACACCGTCATCGATGCCGGCATTTATGACGGCTGCTACGGTGTGCTTGCCGGGCTGGAGGTGATCAAGGCGTCAGGCCTTTCGCCGTCGCGCCCGATCGCGGTTGCCGCGTTCACCAATGAAGAGGGCGTGCGCTATACTCCGGACATGATGGGCTCGCTGGTCCATGCCGGCGGCATCGATGCCGAAACGGTGCTGGCGGCTGTCGGCACCGATGGCAGCGTGCTGGGGCGGGAACTCGCCCGCATCGGCTATGCCGGCGACCTGGAACCCGGCTTCCTCACGCCGCATGCCTATCTCGAACTGCATATCGAACAGGGGCCGGTGCTGGAGCGCGAAGGCTTGCCGATCGGTGCGGTGGAGAATCTGCAAGGCATCTCCTGGCAACGCGTCACCATCGACGGCGTCGCCAACCATGCCGGCACCACGCCGATGTCGATGCGCAGCGATGCCGGCCACGCCGCCGCCCGGGCCATCACCTTCCTGCTCGACCGGGCCAAGGCCTCGAACGCGCCCACGGTCGCCACCGTCGGCACGATCCGCTTCGAGCCGAATGCCATCAACGTCATTCCCTCGCGCGCCGTCTTCACCATCGATCTGCGCGATCCCGACGAACAGCGCCTGCAGGCGGAGGAGGCGGCACTTGCCGCCTATCTCGAGCAGCTTGCCGCCACCGAGAACGTGATCATCTCGGTCGAGCAACTGGCCCGCTTCGAGCCGGTGATCTTCGACCTCCGCATTGTCGAACGGATCGAGGCTGCCGCGAAAAGCCGTGGTCTCGGCGTCAGGCGCATGACATCAGGCGCCGGCCATGATGCGCAGATGATGGCGCGCATCGCCCCGGCAGCGATGATCTTCGTGCCGAGCGCCGGTGGCATCAGCCACAACACGCGCGAGCACACCGAAGATGCCGAGCTTGTTGCCGGCGCCAACATCCTGCTTGATGTGGCCGCGCAACTGGCAACGTAGGTCAGGAGGGGCAGAAGAATGTCTGAACTCGATCGCGACGCGCTGAAGCAGGAAATGATTTTCTGGCGGCGCGATCTGCACGCGCACCCGGAATTCGGCTTCGAAGAGAAGCGTACCGCCGCCTTCGTCGCCGCCAAATTGCGTGAGTTCGGCCTCGACGATGTCACCGAACGTGTCGGCGGCACCGGGGTTGTCGGCACGCTGAAGCGCGGCAGCGGCAACCGGGCGATTGCGCTCAGGGCCGACATGGATGCGCTGCGCATCACCGAGCAGTCAAACGCACCCTACCGTTCCGGCAATCCCGGCATCATGCATGCCTGCGGCCATGATGGCCACACCGCCATGCTGCTCGGCGCGGCAAAGCTGCTGGCAGGTGAGGGCGGTTTCGATGGCACCGTGCGCTTCGTCTTCCAGCCGGCCGAGGAGTGGGGCAGGGGCGCGCTCGCCATGCTCGACGATGGGCTGATGCAGCGCTTTCCCTTCGACGAGATCTTTGGCCTGCACAACATGCCCGGCCTGCCGATCGGGCATTTCGAGACCCGCGCTGGCCCGGTCATGTCGGCCGAGGATAACTTCGAGATCGTGCTCAGAGGTCTCGGCGGCCACGCGGCACGGCCGCATTCCGGCAATGAAACGCTGGTCGCCGCCTGCGCGCTGGTCACCAATCTGCAGACCATCGTCTCGCGCCGGCTGAGCCCGGCCGACATATCGGTGGTTTCGGTGACCGAGCTGATCACCGACGGCACCCGCAACGCTCTGCCCGGTCTTGCCCGCATCCTCGGCGATGCGCGCAGCTTCCGCCCCGAGGTCAGTGCCGAGATCGAGCGGCAGATGCGCATCATCGCAGAGGGCACCGCCGCCGCCTACAATGTCACCGCCGAGGTCAAGTACAGCCGGGAGTTCGTGCCTCTGCGCAATGATGCCGAACTGGTCGATGCCGCGTTCGCGGCCGCAAGAAACGTCTTCGAGCCCGGCAATATCGCTGTCGCCCGCGAGCCGATGACCGCCTCCGAGGATTTCGCCCGTTTCCTCGATCACGTGCCGGGCTGCTTCGTCTTCCTCGGCAATGGCGAGGGCTCGGCGCCGCTGCACAATTCCAGCTACGACTTCAACGATGACGGGCTGTTGTTCGGCACGAATTTCCATGTCGCCGTGGTCAGGCAAAGACTGGGTGGCGAGGCGGGAAGATGATCGCGTTTTGATCGCCAGACCGCGCTCGCCGCTGGCCCAAACACCATCGCTATCGACAGCCAGCTCCCGGGCCTATTGACCTCCTGTTGACGGAGATCGGATGCCGATGACCAGGATTTCACTTCTGGGAATTCCCCACGACGACAACTCGTCCTTCGCCAAGGGCGCGGCGCAAGGGCCGGGCCATATCCATCCCGAATTGCTCTGCGATGCCTACAGCATGTGGAGCGAAACCGGTTTCGACCTTACGGACAGGCTGGTCGATCATGGCGACATCCGCTTCGAAGCCGCCACCGATCCATGGGATTTGATCGAAGGCGAGGTTGGACGCGTGCTGGAACTAGGCGATCCACTGATCTGCCTCGGCGGCGACCACGCCATCTCCTGGCCGGTGCTGCGCGCGGTGCGCCGCCGGCACTCCAGCCTGACCATTCTGCACATCGACGCGCACCCCGACATGTATGATGCCTACCAGGGCAATCCGCGCTCCCACACCTCGCCCTTTGCCCGCATCATGGAAGAGCGGCTTGCCGACCGCCTCATCCAGGTCGGATTGCGCACCGTCAACGACCATCATCGCGACCAGTTCGAGCGGTTCGGTGTCGAGGTCATCGAGGCCGCGCGGTTCAGCGACGATCTGCGGCTCGACCTCACGACGCCGGTCTATATCTCGATGGATCTCGACGGGCTCGACCCAGCTTTTGCGCCAGGGGTCTCGCATCGCGAACCCGGCGGCTTGACCACCCGTCAGGTCATCAATTTGATTCAGTCAGTCAACCAGCCGATCGTGGCGGCTGATATCGTTGAGTTAAATCCCGCTCGCGACATCGCCAACCTGACCGCCGGCGTGGCGGCAAAACTCCTCAAGGAGATTGCCGGGATGATGGTCAAGACACGCGGGTGACAGGCCGGCGAGGGTACGTTTTTAACGAAGACAATCGCCCGATGACGCCAGGGAAAGACTCAGCTAACTTCCGCTGTGCGGCGGACCTAATTATCCGCTTGGCCGGCGCTTCATTCCTCCTCCCAAGCGGCGCCGGCCTTCTTCCCCAATCCCCTCCCTGTTGATGCTAAATTAGCGGAAGTTAAATTTAGAGCGTTTGGGCTTGCCTGGAATTAGGGTCTTTCCGGCATAAATCCGGCATGCCTTTCGAAAGGTGCTGGCAGGAAAACCGATGCGCGGGCGTGGATGGATCAAGGCGTTGCGTCAGGACGACGTCCGGCAGGTGCGTGCGCACATTGCCGAACTGGAGCGCGACCTGATGGCGACCTCTCCGCAGGGCCGCCATAGGCGGCATGAGGCAGGACACGAACTTCGCAATGCCAAGTTCCGCCTGGAGCGTCTCGAGGAATGCATCGCCGAAATACCGGAAAGGCTGAACGTTAGCGGCAGCGATCGCGGCTCTTGATCACCTGGCCTGGATAATCGGCGAGGGAACCAAATGCCATCTCCTCGGGTTGGTTCTGTTCCAATGGAGTATGAACCATGTTCCGTCTGCTTATCGCCGGCGCTTTGGCCTATGTCACCTACCGCATCACCCGGCAGATGATCGACGACGTGCCTGACACGGTCGACCCGCTGCTGCTGCCGCCGTCGCAACATGATCGTGAGGCCTTGCGCCGGCAGTCGGCCGCGATGGGTATCGATCCGCAACGCTAGGGGCGATCTGTCAGCCCTCGGCGCGCGCGAGTACATCTTCGCATCGACGTTGCGAACAAAGCAGAAACGATGCTTGATGGGCGATGAACCTCGCCACCGCTGATTCGACCTTTCGGGACCCGACCGTCCAGCCTGCCTATCTCGCCCGGCTGAACGACGCCCAGCGCCAGGCCGTCGAGCATGGCGACGGCAAGATTGCCGGTCCGCTGCTGGTCATTGCCGGCGCCGGTTCGGGCAAGACCAACACGCTGGCGCATCGCGTCGCCCATCTGATCGTCAAAGGGGCCGATCCGCGCCGCATCCTGCTGATGACCTTTTCGCGCCGCGCCGCGTCCGAAATGGCCAGGCGTGTCGAGCGCATCGCCGGCGAAGTGCTCGGCCGCGATGCCGCTGTCATCACCGACGCGCTGACCTGGGCCGGAACCTTTCACGGTATCGGCGCGCGGCTGCTGCGCGACTATGCGCTGGAGATCGGTCTCGACCCGGCCTTCACCATCCATGATCGCGAGGATTCCGCCGACCTGATGAATCTGGTCCGCCACGAGCTCGGCTTCTCGAAGACGGAAGCGCGTTTCCCCACCAAGGGCACCTGCCTTGCCATCTATTCACGCGCCGTCAACGCGCAGGCGCCGCTCAACGAGGTGCTGGGGTCTGCCTTTCCCTGGTGCGCCGGCTGGGCGGAGCAGCTGAAGCAATTGTTCGCCGGTTATGTCGAGGCCAAGCAGGCGCAGAACGTGCTCGATTACGACGATTTGCTGCTCTACTGGGCGCAGATGGCGGCCGAGCCTGAGATAGCGATGCATCTCGGTGGGCGCTTCGACCATGTGCTGGTCGATGAATACCAGGACACAAATCGCTTGCAGTCCTCGATCCTGCTGGCGCTGAAACCCGACGGCGCCGGGCTGACGGTGGTGGGCGACGATGCACAGTCGATCTATTCGTTCCGTGCCGCCGAGGTACGCAACATCCTCGACTTTCCAAACCAGTTCGCGCAAGCCGCCGACGTGGTGATGCTGGAGCGCAATTACCGCTCGACCGAAACCATTCTTGCCGCAGCCAATGCGGTGATCGGCGAGGCCTCGGAGCGCTTCACCAAGAACCTGTGGTCGGAGCGCAAATCCACTGACAAGCCAAGGCTGGTGACCGTGCGCGACGAGGTCGAGCAGGCCAATTTCGTCTGTGACACCATCCTCGCCGAGCGCGAGGCCGGCACGGCGCTGAAATCCCAAGCGGTGCTGTTTCGCGCCTCGCATCATAGCGGGCCGCTGGAGATCGAGCTGACGCGGCGCAACATTCCCTTCGTCAAGTTCGGCGGCCTGAAGTTTCTCGATGCCGCCCATGTCAAGGATGTGCTGGCGGTGCTGCGCTTTGCCGAAAACCCGCGCGACCGGGTCGCCGGTTTCCGCGTGCTGCAATTGATGCCGGGCATCGGCCCTTCGGCTGCTGCGCAGATCGTCGAGACCATGACGACGGCGCTGGACGAGGCGATGGGGCTGGCCGGCTGGCGCCCGCCGCAACGAGCCGCGGATGACTGGCCGGGCTTCGTTTCGCTCTATTCTGGCCTGCGGGCCGGCGCCAAATGGCCGGCCGACCTCGGACAGATCAGGCTGTGGTATGAGCCGCATCTGGAGCGCATCCACGAGGATGCGACGACGCGCCGGGCCGACCTGTTGCAGCTCGAGCAGATCGGCTCGGGCTATGCCTCGCGCGAACGGTTCCTCACCGAACTGACGCTTGACCCGCCGGACGCCACCAGCGACCAGGCCGGGCCGCCGCATCGTGACGAGGACTATCTGATCCTGTCGACCATCCATTCGGCCAAGGGCCAGGAGTGGAAGAATGTCTTCGTGCTCAACACGGTCGACGGCTGCATCCCGGCTGATCTCGGCGTTGGCACCAAGGAGGACATCGACGAGGAGCGCCGGCTGCTCTACGTGGCGATGACGCGGGCCAAGGACAATCTCAACCTGGTCATGCCGCAACGCTTCTTTCCGCACGGCCAGGCGGCGCGCGGTGACCGCCATCTCTATGCCTCGCGCACCCGCTTCATCCCGGCTTCGATCCTGGCTGCGTTCCAGCAGGTGTCATGGCCGAGCGCGCAGGCGGCACAGGGCAGGGTGGCCCGGCCGGAGGTGCGCGTCGACATCGGCGCGCGCATGCGCGGCATGTGGAAATAGTCTCAGGGGTCGGCGCGATGTCGCAACCACCGATCAGGATAGCGCTCTCGGGCGCGCTGGGCCGCATGGGCCGCCAGATGGCGGACGCCGTGCAAGGCGATGCGCGGCTGGTGCTCGCCGCCCGCTTTCATCGGCCGGGCATCGTCGGCGAAGGTCTGGTGAGCCGCGACGAGGCGCTTGCCACGGCCGACGCCGTGA
Organism: Mesorhizobium norvegicum; assembly: GCF_004919685.1. Classification (GTDB taxonomy): domain Bacteria; phylum Pseudomonadota; class Alphaproteobacteria; order Rhizobiales; family Rhizobiaceae; genus Mesorhizobium; species Mesorhizobium norvegicum. Next base: position 69,495 of record NZ_SMYZ01000001.1, read on the forward strand.
TCGATTTCACCACGCCGGCTGCCTCGGCCGACCTGGCCAGGGTTTGCGCCGAACGCGGCGGGCCGGCCCTGGTCATAGGCTCGACCGGCTTCGATGCCGCCGAGTTGGCTGCTATCGCCGACGCCGCGAAAACGGTTCCCATCGTGCGCTCCGGCAGTTTTTCGCTGGGGCTCAACATGCTGGTCGGATTGGTCGAGCGGGCGGCGAGAGCGCTCGACCCCGACGACTGGGATGTCGAGATTGTCGAGGCGCATCATCGCCACAAGATCGATGCGCCATCGGGGACGGCGCTGATGCTGGGGCAAGCCGTAGCCGGCGGACGCGGCATCGACCTCGAGACGGTCGCAAGGCGTGTACGCGACGGTGTCATCGGCGCGCGTCCGGCCGGCGAGATCGGCTTTGCGGTGATGCGTGGCGGCAGCATCATCGGCGAACACAGCATCAGCTTCTGCGGCGAGGGCGAGACCGTGACCTTGTCGCATGTGGCCGGCGACCGCATCATGTTCGCCCGCGGCGCCATCGCCGCAGCGCTTTGGGTGGCGGGACGCCCGCCCGGCCAATATGACATGCGCGATGTGCTGGGTCTGAACACCTGACAAGGCACACGGCAAGCATTGTCATGGCATCGTGGCGGCCACCAGCCGCGGCTTACCGATCCGTAAGGTTTGCGGTTATTTTCGGCTTTTCCTTGAAAGCTGGATGAAAGGTTGGTGCCATAACTGTTGGAAGGCGCCCCCATATTGTCGCGGAAAGCGATGGGAGAGAGAGGGGCGCGGGAAACGAACAAAGGGAAGAGGCCATGTCGCTCGCGCGAATTCTGCTTGATTCAGCCGCCACAACCGCACTTGTCGCCACCATGGCCTTGTCCGCGCCGTCCGCACGCGCCGACGAAAAGATCTCCATCATGGTGGGCGGCTACGAAAAGCAGATCTACCTGCCCGCCAAGCTGGCGGAAGCGCTCGGCTACTTCAAGGACGAAGGTCTCGACGTCGAATTGCTGAACGAGCCGGCCGGCGTCGATGCCGAAAACGAAATGCTCGCCGGTGCCGTGCAAGGGGTCGTCGGCTTCTACGACCACAGCATCGACCTGCAGGCGAAAGGCAAATTCGTCGAATCCGTCGTCCAGTTCAGCCAGGCTCCTGGTGAAGTCGAGCTTGTTTCGACCAAGCATCCCGAGATCAAGTCGCCCGCCGACTTCAAGGGCATGAGCCTGGGCGTGACCGGTCTGGGCTCCTCGACAAACTTCCTGACGGAATATCTTGCCGTCAAGAACGGGCTGAAGCTCGGCGAATTCACCTCGGTTCCGGTCGGCGCCGGCAATACCTTCATCGCAGCCATGCAGCAGGACAAGATCCAGGCCGGCATGACGACCGAACCGACGATCACTCGGTTGCTGAAGACCGGCGAAGCGTCCGTTCTTGTCGACATGCGCACGATTGAAGGCACCAAGGCCGCGCTCGGCGGCACCTATCCGGCTGCCTCCCTTTACATGCAGACGGACTGGGTCGACGCGCACAAGGAGGCGGTGCAGAAACTGGCGAATGCCTTCGTCAAGACACTGAAGTTCATCAACACCCATAGCGGTGCGGAAATCGCCGACAAGATGCCGAAGGACTACTATGTCGGCGACAAAGAAGGCTACGTGAAGGCCCTCGATGCCGGCAAGGCAATGTTCACCCCCGACGGGATCATGCCCGAAGGCGGCCCGGAGACTGTGCTGACGGTTCTTTCAGCCTTCAAGAAGGAACTGCAGGGCAAGCAGATCGACCTCTCCAAGACTTACACCTCGGAATTCGTCAAGAACGCCAAGTAGCCGACCGTGCCGGCGCGATGAAGGCATCGCGCCGGCAATCGTCTGTTCTCAACGTCCGGGCGGCTCTGCCCGACGGCGTGCGTCCGCCCGAACCCGGAGTTCCATCATGATCCATGAAAAGACCACACCAGCGATCGAATTGATCAATGTCAGTCGGCGGTTCCTCTCACCCACCGGCAAATCGCTGACAGCGCTGCGCGATTTCACCATGACCGTCGAGCGCGGCGAATTCGTCGCCGTCGTCGGCCCGACCGGTTGCGGGAAGTCCACCACCCTCAACCTCGTCACCGGGCTGGCCAGCCCAAGCGCCGGCGAGGTTCGTGTCATGGGCGCGCCCGTCACGGGAATAGACCCGCGCATCGGCTTTGTCTTTCAGAGCGATGCCTTGTTTCCCTGGCGAACAGTGATCGAGAATGTGATGGCCGGCCCGCTCTTTCGCGGCAGGGCGAAGTCGGATGCCACGGCCGCGGCGCGCGACTGGCTGGCGCGCGTCGGCCTGTCGCGTTTCGAGCAGCACTATCCACACCAGCTTTCCGGCGGCATGCGCAAGCGTGTGGCGCTCGCCCAGACCTTCATAAACGGTCCGGAGATCCTTCTGATGGACGAGCCGTTCTCGGCGCTTGACGTGCAGACACGTGTTTTGATGCACGAGGAACTGCTGCGCCTGTGGTCCGAGGCAAAGGCTTCCGTGGTCTTCGTCACGCATGATCTTGAAGAGGCGATTGCGCTCGCCGACAAGGTCTATGTCCTGACCGCCGGGCCGGCCACCGTGAAGTCGATCTACACCATCGACCTGCCGCGTCCGCGCGTGGTCGCCGATATCCGCTACGAACAAAGCTTCATCGATTACTCGCGCACGATCTGGGCCGATCTCAAGGAAGAGGTCGAGACCAGCTATGCACGTGCCGCAGCCTGAGGAGGAACGCCATGACCGATGCTGCCATGGACATCAGCGCCGGAGCTTTCAGGCCGGGCACTTCCGACGCGGAAATCGAAGCGGCCGCCGCAAAGGCGGTGACGCATCGCCGCCGTACAGTGATGTTCTGGCGGATCGCCATTCTCGTCGCTTTTCTCGCCTTGTGGGAAATCGCCGCGCGGCTGGCCTGGATCGATCCGTTCTTCTACGCAATGCCGAGCGCGATCGCGGTGCGGCTCTATGAGTGGACCACGGAAGGAACGTCCGAGGGACCCCTCTGGTATCATCTCTATGTCACCATGGAGGAGTCAGTCATCGGCTTCGTGACCGGCTCGGTTGCCGGTATCATCATCGGCGTCGCGCTCGGCCGCAACCGCATGGCAGCGGATATTTTCTCGATCTACATCAAGGTGATCAATTCCATTCCGCGCGTAGTTTTGGCGCCGATCTTCATCATGATCCTCGGCCTTGGCCTTGCTTCGAAAGTGGCGCTTGCCTTCGTGATGGTTTTCTTCGTTGTCTTCCACAATGCCTTCCAGGGCGTGCGCGAAGCCGACAGGGCAATGATCGCCAACGCCCGCATCCTGGGCGCATCCAACTGGCAATTGACCCGCTCGGTGATTGTCCCTTCGGCGATGAGCTGGATCTTCGCCAGTCTGCATGTCAGCTTCGGCTTTGCCATCATCGGCGCGATCGTTGGCGAGTTCGTCGGCTCGCGCTACGGTATCGGCCTGCTGATCAACATCGCCAAGGGATCCTTCGACGCCGCCGGCATGTACGCCGCGATCGTCATCGTGATGGTGGTGGCGCTGGGTGCTGAATATCTGATGACCATGGTCGAGGATCGCCTGGCCAAATGGCGTCCCCAGCCCCTGCATGAGACGCAGTGAGTGGCGACAGACCTTAGCTGCTTGCCAGCGGCAGCCTTACCTCGACCACCAGACCGCCGGCCGCGCCATCCCCAAGGGTGACGCGGCCGCCGGCATTGTCGACGACCTCGCGCACAATGGCCAGGCCAAGCCCGCTGCCTTCCTCGGTCGACCCGGCAATGCGGTAGAAGCGTTCGAACACATGGTCTCGCTCGTCCAACGGGATGCCGGGCCCATCGTCGGCGACCGTCAGCACGGCTTCATCGTCGATGGTCGCCAATTTCACCGTGACGCTGCCGCCGGCCCGGGAGTAGCGCAGCGCGTTGTCGACGAGGTTGACGATCATCTCGCGCAACATGGTGCCGTCGCCGATGACCGGCACGGGACCGGTCTCCTCGAGGCCGAGATCGATATTGCGGCCGATCGCTGTCGGCGCCTGCGTTTCCAGCACGTGGCGGGCGGCTTCGGTAAGGTCGATGTGGTCGGCGCGCGGCCGCCGGCTGCCCGGCTCCGCCCGTGACAGGGTCAGGAGCTGTTCGGCCAACCGCGCCAGCCGGCCGGAACTGGACTGCAGCGCCATCAGCGCTTCCTGGCGCGCGTCGGAGGCACTTTCGCGCAGCGCGTAGCTTGCCTGTGTCGACAGCAGCGCCAGCGGTGTCCGCAACTGGTGCGCCGCATTGGCGATGAAGCGGCGTTGCGCCGCCATCTGCGCCCGCACGCGCTCCATATAGGCGTTCAGCGCATCGATCAGCGGGCGGATTTCGCTTTGCGCCCCTGGCACTTCGACCGGATCCAGCTCGCTGCGGCTTGGCGAGCGCACCGCGTCGCGCAACCGGATCAAGGGCGCAAGGCCGCGATGCAAGCCCAGCAGAACGAACAGACCGGCAATCGCCACCAGCGCCAGCTGTTGGGCAAAAGCGCCAAACCAGAGACGCTGCACCATGGCGTCGTGTCCGGCAAGCGTGACGCCGACCGTAACGGTGATCGGCGAGTCATCTCCGGCACCGACCACCGTGTGGCTGTAAGTGAGCAGCCGCAGCCGGTGGTCGCGATAGGTCGCCTCTGTATTGGAGGACCTCGGCGCCTCCGGCAAGTCGGGATAGCCTGTCAGCAGCCGCCCTCCGGCAGCCTTGACATGGTAGTAGACGCTGTCGTGATCGCCCGTATCGAACATCTCGATCGCCGCTGGCGGTATCGTAGCGTCGAGCACGCCGTCAGTCACGGCAACGCGTTCGGCGATAGCCCGCGCCGAGCCCATCAGCATGCGATCGGTGACGAGGTCCGCGGTTGCCAGCGCGTTGCGGTGGCTGGTCCATAGATTGATGGTGGCGAGGCCGACGAGCGGCAACACCACCCAAGCAAGAAGCTGCAAGCGGAGACTGTTAATCCTCATGGCGCAGGAGATAACCGAGGCCGCGCAGCGTGACGATGCGGACCCGCGACCCTTCGAGCTTCTTGCGCACGCGGTGCACATAGATCTCGATCGCGCTGGGGTCGGCGTCGGTCTCGAAATCATAGATCGCGGCCGACAATGCCGCCTTGCTCACCGTGCGCCCGGCCTTGACCACAAGCTGTTCGAGCACCGCGTGCTCGCGCGGCGTCAGCGCCAGCGTCTCGCCGGCGAGCGAAAACAGCCGTGTGTTGGTGTCGAAGACGAGATCGCCGCAGGCAATGACGGGCGCGGTGCGGTCATTGACGCGGCGCAACTGCACGCGAATGCGCGCTTCGAGTTCTTCGATCTGGAAGGGCTTCGCCAGATAGTCGTCGGCGCCTTCGTTGAGGCCCTTGACCCGACCGTCGAGGCTGGCGTTTGCGGTCAGCACGATCACCGGCACCGGGTTGCCGCGCGACCGCAACATGCGCAGCACCTCCATTCCGCTCATGCGCGGCAAGGCCAGATCAAGGATGACAAGCGCGTGGTCGCCGGCTGCGAGCGCGTGTTCGACATCCTCGCCATCATGGACGATGTCGACGACATAGTTCGCCTGACGCAGGGTCTTGCCCAGCCAATCCGCCAGTTCGCGATTGTCTTCTACAAGCAGCAACCGCATTTCTATCGCTGTCCTGGGGTGCAGGTCACCCGGATTTCCGCCCGCTTCTTCGACTGGCACCGCCAAGTCGCGCCCGATTGATGATCGTGCACAAGCGATAATCTCGAACCATCCGCAAGGCAAATGCAGGAGATCCAGAAGTTCAAATGGTGGCATCGCCACAAATCGAACCGATCGGTTCGTTTTCTGTTGACGGACCGTGCAGAACGTGGTGAACACCGACGGCCCGAATGCCCTGGTGCGGAAAATCATTTTTTCTTTAAGCATCTGATATTGCTTATAAAAATTATTCCCGCCGAGCCCCTTTGCTGAATTTCAAGGGGCGGATTCACACGGCCCATGGAACATCTTCGTGATTGGAATCCGCGGCAAGGCAAACCCATCTCGGGGTGGTCCGAGCGACGCGAAATTCCTCCCAAGGGCACGCCAATAGACGGACAGAACAAACACTGGAGTAAATAAAATGACCAAGATCGCTCTTACCGCCGCGGCCATCCTCATTGCCACGGGCACTGCTTTTGCCGGCAGCGACCACTATGGCTCCAACGATGCCGACCAGCCGGTTGCCAGCCAGTCGCTTTCCAACATCGATACCTCGCACACCGGCTCGATCCTGAAGTCCGAAAAGGCACAGGGCGACGCCAATGCCAAGGTGCCGGCTCAGTCTGGCCAGGGCATCTGGGGCCGCTAATCAACACAGGCCTTGGATTACTTGATTACAAAGAGCGGTGGGCTTGGTCCGCCGCTCTTGTTTTTTGCGCATGACGATGCCGATGCCCAGTCGGCGACCGACCACCGAATTCTACCGATGATCCACAAAGTATCGCCGCTTCCGGGAATAAAACCCGACGGCATCTGGTCTTGTCGTTAGCGGAACCGTCCTCCCAAGACGCCGCCTAACGGAAAAACCAGGAGACTTGAAAATGCACAAGATCGCTCTCACCGTCGCCGCCATCCTCGTTGCCGCGGGCAGCGCCTTTGCCGGCAGCGACCACTACGGCTCCAACAATGCCAACCAGCCGGTTGTCAGCGTTGACCACGCCGTCACCGGCTCGGTGAAGACCGTGGCTGGGCACAAGGCTGCGGATACCAAGATGAAGGTCGCAACCAACTGGCCTGACCCCGGCCAGGGCATCTGGGGCAACTGATATCAAGCGGAAGGTTTGGCCTGCCGCGCCTGGATTCTAGCCCAGATCCTTCGGCCGCAGACAATGTGTCAGCCGGGCGGAGGACAGGCTGGACCAGTCGCTCTCAAAGATGAAGCGCGCAAGAGCTGATGTCGGGAACTTTTCCTCGAGCTTCTTGCGCGCCTTGGCCTCCGACCCTGGACCGACAAGCTGTCTGGCAAGATCTTCCAGGCCCGGATTGTGGGCGACCACCAGCAAGCTGTTGCTCGCCGGGTCGGTTTGATGAAGCTGGCTCAGAATATCCGCCGCTGAAGCATCGTACAGCGCCTTGGCGAACACGACCTGGGGATGCGCAGGCAGTTCCGTAGCCACCAGCCGCCAGGTGTCGCGGCTGCGCAGCGCCGGCGACACCAGCACCAGTTCCGGCAGCCAGTCGCGCGCCGCAAGCTCACGTCCCATCAATCGGGCCGCCATCAATCCACGTTCGGCCAGGGCACGGTCGAAATCATCGAGACCAGGGTCATTCCAGCTCGATTTTGCGTGGCGCAGGAGAAGCAGTTGTCTCATCGGCGTTTGTGAGAATCAGAGAAACTAGTCAGCCAAGGGCGGGCCTTTTGTTTGATCGCCTCTATGTCGAAGGGTTCGAACGGGCCGCTTTCCAGTCCTTCCAGCCAAGCTCTGCTCAGCCGGTCTGTTTCGGTCTGGCGTGAAGTCTGATTTGGCGGATCCAAGCTAAGCACCATGCTGTCATCCCCAATCCAGGCCTCTCACGGCGTGATGCGCGCCAGGTGCTCGAGGTCGGCTTCCTCACGCAGCGGGTCGGGGGCCATCACCACCGAGGTGCTGTTGTCGGCATCGTCGGCAAAGTGGGCAAGCACGGTGCGGCCGGCCTCCATGCGCGCCTTGCCTTCGGCGACCAGCCCCAGCGCCAGCGGATAGAGCCGGTGTTCGGTCTTCAGCACGCGGGCCGCCAATGTATCCGCAGTGTCGCCGACCATCACCGGCACGGCCGCCTGGGCGATGATCGGGCCATCATCCATCTCGGAGGTGACGAAATGCACGGTGCAGCCATGGATGCGCATGCCGGCGGCCAGTGCGCGCGCATGGGTGTCGAGCCCCTTGAAAGCCGGCAGCAGGGCAGGGTGGATGTTGATCATGCGGCCCTGCCATTTCTGGACGAGACCGGGGGTGAGGATGCGCATGTAGCCGGCCAGCGCCACGATCTCGGCATTGAATGCCGCGAGCGCTGCGTCGATCGCGGCGTCATGCGCCTGCTTGCTGCCATGGTCGGCACGGGAGATGACCTGTGTGGCGATGCCGCGCGCCCTGGCGATGCCTAGGCCGGCTGCGTCAGCCTTGTCGGAAATGACGCCGACGATCTCGGCCGGAAAGGCCGGGTCGCTGGCCGCCGCGATCAGCGCGGTCATGTTGGAGCCGCGCCCCGAGATCAGCACGACGGTGCGTTTCCTCTGCACGCTCATAGGCCGATCGAGCCCCGATAGATGACGCCGGCATCGCGGCGCGGCACGATGCGGCCGATCGGCGTCACCGTCTCGCCGGCCTCCTGCAGGACCGCGGCGACCTGCGCTGCCTGGCCGGACGCGACCGCCAAAATCATGCCGATGCCGCAATTGAAGGTGCGCATCATCTCTTCCGGCGCCACGCCACCGGTCTTGGCCAGCCACGAGAACACGGGAGGGACGTCGATCGCCCCGAGGTCGAGTTCGGCCGAAAAATCCTTGGGCAGCACGCGCGGAATGTTCTCCGGGAAGCCGCCGCCGGTGATGTGGGCGAGCGCCTTGATGCCATGCGTGTTGCGGATCGCCTTGAGGATCGACTTGACGTAGATGCGGGTCGGCTCGAGCAGCGCTTCGGCGAGCGTCGCCTCGTCGTTGAACGGCGCCGGGTCGCTCCAGGCCAGGCCGCTGACGGCGACGATGCGGCGCACCAGCGAATATCCGTTCGAATGCAGGCCCGAAGAAGCCAAGCCCAGCAGCACGTCACCTTCGACGATATCGTCGGTGGGCAAGAGCTGGCCGCGTTCGGCAGCACCCACGGCAAAGCCGGCAAGGTCGTAGTCGTTGCCGTGATACATGCCGGGCATCTCGGCCGTCTCGCCGCCGATCAGCGCGCAGCCGGCCTGGCGGCAGCCCTCGGCAATGCCGCCGACGATCGCGGCACCCTGGTCGGGATCGAGCTTGCCGGTGGCGAAATAGTCGAGGAAGAACAGCGGTTCGGCGCCCTGCACGACGATGTCGTTGACGCACATGGCGACGAGATCGATGCCGATCGTGTCGTGCTTGCCGGCATCGATGGCGATCTTCAGCTTGGTGCCGACGCCGTCATTGGCCGCCACCAGCACCGGATCGGTGAAGCCGGCGGCCTTGAGGTCGAACAGGCCGCCGAAGCCGCCGATTTCGCCGTCGGCGCCCGGCCGGCGCGTCGCGCGCACCAGCGGCTTGATCTTCTCGACCATGAGATTGCCCGCATCGATATCGACGCCGGCCTCGGCATAGGTGAGCCCGTTCTTGCGCTTGCCGGTTTTGGGCTGGCCCGTTTTGGGCTGGCTTGTGTCGCGCTTGCTCATCGCAATTTTCCTGCTCGTTTGCGGGCTCTTCGCATGAACGGCTGCGCCTCGCAAGGATGACGACAGAATGGTTGGCTTTTGCCCCAGATAAAAGCCAGGCGATGGCGCCCCTTGTGTAAAACCTCCTCTGCCCTCGTTTCTTATAGGAGGCAAACCTCGCGTCTCCATTTTCGCCTCATCCCTTTGCATCCTTGTATGTAGTTGCTGTTGGTGCTCTGTTTGCCATGCATCAGGCATCGGGGGACAAGCCATGCTCAATCCTTCGCAACAGATCATGAGGCTGGGATTCGGATTCGCCGTGTCACAAGCGCTGCGCGTCATTATCGAACTCGGCATCCCCGATCTCCTGGCTGCCAGCGAGCGGTCGGTAGATGACCTGGCGGCTGCCACTCAATCGGATGCTGACTCGCTTTATCGTGTAATGCGACTTCTCGCGCCTGAAGGGGTGTTTAGGGAAGTGCTGCCCCGTCATTTCGAGTTGACGGAGGTTGGTGCGGTGCTGCGCTCCGATCGGCCGGGTCCCCGTGACTTCGTCCGTATGATCAACAGCGAGGCCTATCTTGCCTTCGAGCAGCTCTTGCATTCTGTCCGCACCGGAAAGCCGGCCTTCGACAAGGTGTTCGGGAGCCCAAGGTTTGACTGGCTGTCGGAACATCCGGAGCAGGCTGCCTTGTTTCAGCGTGCCATGGTCGCCTTGAGCCAAGGCAGTAACGAGGCCGTTGCCGAAGCTTATGATTTCAAGCCGTTCACGCGGGTCGTCGACGTCGGCGGCGGACATGGCCAGCTTCTCTCGGCGATCCTGGCTCGCAACCCTCACTTGGACGGCGTGCTTTTCGATCTGCCTTCGGGCGTCGCGGCAGCACGCCAGGGTGCCGGAGGCGACCTGCCGCGCACCGAATTTGTCGCCGGTAATTTCTTTGAAAGTGTTCCCGCCGGTGACGTCTACGTCATCAAGAAGGTCGTTCACGATTGGGATGATGGGCGTGCCGCGGAGATTCTGCGAAATTGCCGCAAGGCAATGCTGCCGAACGGGAAGGTGCTTGTGGCCGAGACGCTCGTGCCGCCAGGTGACGAACCGAACCAGATCAAGGGGATCGACGTGGTCATGCTCGCCGTCACCGGCGGCCTGGAAAGAACGCGGGTCCAATATGCAAGCTTGTTCGACGTCGCCGGGCTACGCCTTGAACGCGTGATTCAGACCCAAGGACCCATTTCCATCCTTGAGGCGTCTGCGGTCTGACCAAAGAAGTTGTCGCCGCGAGCCCAGGTCGCGATACCTCGCTGTCCAGCGACCGCACCTTTTTCGTGAAGGTTAGGGACATCGCATACGCGAGAATGGAAGACTGTCGAGATGGCCGGCAGGCATAGGGGTGGTTCACACAGACCTTTGCCATGTCTGGCGCTTCTCCCTTGCGATCCTCCTCCGTCTCCATCATCTATCGGCAAGCAAACCCGACAGGCACGCGTTGACCATCCCCAACCTGATCACCATCCCTGCGCCTTGTCCTGGTTCCGGCAGTGGTGCTGGCGATGCTGCAGGCGCGCTGGGACTGGGCCTTTGCCGGCTTCCTCATCGCCGGTATCTCGGATGGCGTCGACGGGTTCGTCGCCCGCCGCTTCAACCTGCAGTCCAGGCTCGGCGCCTATCTCGACCCGATGGCCGACAAGCTGCTGCTGGTTTCGGTGTTCGTGGTCATGGGCTTCATCGGGCAATTGCCGCTGTGGCTGGTCGTCACCATGGTGTCGCGCGATGCGCTGATCGTCTGCGCTGTTGTGTTGTCCACCGTCATGGCCCATCCGGTCGAGATGAAACCGCTGTTCGTGTCGAAGGCCAACACCGCCATCCAGATCGTGCTGGCCGCGGTTGTGCTGGGCGAACTCGCCCTTGTCGTTCACCTCGACCCGCTGAGGCCAGCCCTCATATTGCTGTCCGGGGTCTTGACCGTGGCTTCGGCCGCGGCCTATCTCGTGGCTTGGCTGAGGCACATGAGCGGCTATGGCGAAGGCTCCACTCCGGACACCTGACAACGAGGCGGCGGTCATAGAAACTGCGGCCGCTGACATCGTCGCGTCCGCAACCTTTCGCCGGCAGATATTCTTCTGGCTGGCCGGCGCTGCCTTGCTTGCGCTTTTCCTCTATGTTTTCAGTGACATCCTGCTGCCCTTCGTTGCCGGCATGGTGCTTGCCTATTTCCTCGATCCGGTCGCCGACCGGCTGGAGCGGCTCGGCCTGTCGCGCATCATGGCGACGGTGGTCATCCTCATCACCTTTCTCGTCGTGCTGGTGCTGGCCTTCGTCATCCTCATTCCGGTGCTGGCCACGCAGATGGCGGATTTCGCAGCCAAGTTGCCGGAATATCTGACCAAGCTGCAAGGCCTGCTCACCTCCTTCGATCCGAAATGGCTGGAGCAGAAATTCGGCGTCAACGCCAATGGGCTGCGCGACGGCTTGAGCTCGGTGTTGTCGTCCGGCTTCGGCCTCATCACGACCGTCTTCACCTCGCTGTGGAGCTCCGGCGTGGCGCTGGTCTCGGTGGTCAGCCTGTTCGTGGTGACGCCGGTGGTCGCCTTCTACATGCTGCTCGACTGGGACCGCATGGTGGCGGTCATCGACAGCTGGGTGCCGCGCGACAACGTCGCGACGGTGCGCGGCATCGCCAAGGACATCAACACCGCCACCGCCGGCTTCGTGCGCGGCCAGGGCACGCTGTGCCTGGTGCTGGGCGCAATTTATGCCACCGGGCTGACGCTGACCGGGCTGAATTTCGGCATCCTCATCGGCCTGTTCGCAGGGCTGATCTCCTTCATTCCCTATGTCGGCTCGCTGACCGGGCTGGTGCTGGCCGTCGGCGTCGCCTTCGTCCAGTTCTGGCCGGACTGGACCATGATCGTCGCCGTCGCGGTCGTGTTCTTCATCGGCCAGTTCATCGAGGGCAACATCCTGCAACCGCGGCTGGTCGGCAAAAGCGTCGGCCTGCACCCGGTATGGCTGATGTTTTCGCTGTTTGCCTTCGGCGCCCTGTTCGGCTTCGTCGGCTTGTTGATCGCGGTGCCGGCTTCGGCTGCCGTTGCCGTGCTGGTGCGGTTTGCAATCGCCCGCTATCTCGAATCGCCGCTCTACAAGGGCCGTGGCGCGGCACCTGTGCCGCAGCTTCCGGCCGATCGCGGCGGCGGCCACCGCACGCAACCGCGTCGCTGAAGTGACTGCCCAGCCAACCGACCCGCCGCGCCAGTTGCCGCTCGATCTCGGCCATGGCACCGGCTATTCGCGCGACGACCTCGTCGTCTCCAGCACAAACAGCCAGGCGGTGGCCCTGGTCGACCGCTGGCCTGACTGGCCTTCGCCGGTGGTGGTGCTGGCCGGTCCCGCCGGCTCCGGCAAGACACATTTGGCCTCCATATGGCGCGCGCGCGCCAGCGCGGTGGCGGTCGACGCCAGGCGCATTGGCGACAGCATCGCCAATCTCGGCGACCGGCCGGCACTGATCGACGATATCGATGCCGGGGCGGTTGATGAACACGGCCTGTTCCATCTGATCAATGCGGTGCGGGGTGCAGGCTCGACACTGCTCCTGACGGCGCGCCGCTTCCCATCGGCCTGGGGCGTCAGGCTGCCTGATCTCGCTTCACGGCTGAAAGCGGCGGCGACAGTCGAGATCCATGAGCCCGACGATCTCCTGCTCGCCGGCGTCATCACCAAGCTGTTCGCCGACCGACAGGTCGAGGTCGAGCCGCATGTCGTGCAGTATCTCGTGCGCCGCATCGAGCGCTCACTGGCCACGGCGATGCGCGTGGTGGAGAGGCTGGATCGCACCGCGCTCGAGCGCAAGACGCCGATCACGCGCACGCTTGCCGCCGAAACTGTCAATGCCATGGATGAAGGGCAGGGCGAGTTCGAGATTTAGGCTGGTCCTGAGAGGCTAATGTCACAGCCACATTCTGGCAAAATGGCGGACCACCAGGTAGACGGCTGAGTGGGCGGCGATATAGCCGGCGGCGACCAGCACAAACATCCCGATACTGGCAGGCCAGGAGCGGGAGACGATGGCGCCTGGGCCCTGCCTGACCTGTCTGCGGCTTTCCCGGTTGTTCCACATCGCCAGCGCGGCGCAGGCAATCGCCCACGTCACCATGAAGGGAACCGCTATGCCGGCATAGGCAAAGTAGGCCGGTCCGAACAGCGACACCCAAGCATCGATCCCAAGCATCTGAAATCCCCAGTTTGCCGAAGTTTAAGCCGGCAATGGCGACGGAAGCGAGCTTGAAATGGTGACGGCGGGCTGGAGCGGAAGCGGCGCAAGATGACCACGCGACCGTGCCAATGGCTGTCGATACCGTGTTTCCGGGAGAGGATGGTCGGAGTGGAGAGATTCGAACTCCCGACCCTCTGGTCCCAAACCAGATGCGCTACCAGGCTGCGCTACACTCCGAACGGTCTGTTGCCTATTCATTTCGGTGCTGCATGGCAAGTGCAAAAACCTTGCCGCCGTGCGCATTGCGCAGTAATGACGGGCGAAGGGTGGCGATGCTGCCTTGCACAATAACGAGGTGGCCATGTCCGCGCGCATTTTCAGCCCAGCCAAAACCGCGATGCAGTCCGGCAAGGCCAAGACCGGCCACTGGGTGCTGGAATTCGACCCCGAGACGCGCAAGAAGATCGACCCGCTGATGGGCTACACCACGTCGGGCGACATGAGAAGCCAGATCAGGCTCACCTTCGATACGCGCGAAGAGGCGGTGGCCTATGCCGAAAAGGAAGGGCTCGCCTTTCGCGTCGAAGAGCCGAAAGAGACCAAGCGTCGCCAGATTTCCTATGCGGAGAATTTCCGCTATGACCGCAGGACGCCCTGGACGCATTGAACGGCGGCCAGCGCCAAAATATCCAGCCGGCCCAACGGCCGGCCAGCGGTCCCGTAGCTCAGCTGGATAGAGCACCGGCCTTCTAAGCCGATGGTCACAGGTTCGAATCCTGTCGGGATCGCCAACAATTCCAGGGTCCATTCTGGACACATGGGTTTGAGAAAAAATCGGCGCTTTGGCTTTGCCATTCGTTGAATGGGCGCGCGACCCATGGCGGTGCCTTGGTGGTTGGCCGCGACCACGTTCCTCGTATTATTTCGTGACTCGGCCTTTCGGAACCTTTCCCGCGCACGGCGCGTTTCGGCGCCTGTATTCGCAAAGCCTCATACAAAAATGCGGATCGGTGGGAGGCAAACACGGGTGGGGAGGAGTGTTGCAATGTCGAACCGAGAAATAGGAATATCCTCGGCCCTGGATCGGCGCATCGCCGATCTCAAGGTCAGGATGCAGGACGCCCGGATCACGGAATACGAAATGAAGACCTTTCAGAAAGTGGCTTCCATCATGGGAGGCAGCGAAGGCTCCCTGCGCCTTGATGCCGACGACCTGATCGCGGCCTCCTTTGTCGTCGATGCGCTGGGTGAACCAACGCTCAACTGACCGCGTGCAGTCTGGCTTCGAGCACCGCTTGCTCTGCCAGCAGCTTGGGTCCAAGCCTTCAAGCCGGGAATCAGGATGGCCGCTTTTTTCGGCGGCCGTCCTGCGGCGTCCGCGCGCGCAAACACAAGCATCTGTCGCGGGCGACCAACGGCGGTTGCCGGTGAAGCGACCGTGCCGCAAAGCCACTGACCTCCGGTGCCTGCACTCCGCGCTATCTCGTTGTTTTGACGCAATTGCCCAGGGAAAGCGCATAACGCTTTCCCTGGGAAAACCGGTTCACACCTTCCTGGAATTGCTCTCTGCCGCCCGGTATCGAATTGGAGGGAAAGTCTTATCAATTTGTTTGCGTTGGTACGTCACAGTAGCGACGGCTAACGGAGTTGAACGCGATGAAGCTCGATCTGTCGCCGACGAGCTGGGGCAGGGTGATCGCTGTCACCATAGTCGGTACGGCATTCTTCATTGCCGTGGCGTTCTTCGTCGATTCCTTCAACTTCCCCTATCTTTCGCCCGAGGCGGTGTGGCGGGCGCAGATGACCGACCTGATGCTGCCTTTGGTGCTGGGCGGCACGTTTCTGTTTTTCCTCATGTGGAAGATTCGCCAGCTGGCCATCGCGCAGCGCGACCTCAGCGTCATTGCCGCGACCGACAGCCTGACCGCGGTGCTGAACCGTGGTGCCTTCTCGATGCTGGTCGAGGCCTATCTCGAGCAGACCCGCAAGCAGGAGCAGACCCGTTCGGGGGCGCTGCTGATCATCGACGCCGACCATTTCAAGTCGATCAACGACCGCCTGGGCCATGACTGCGGCGATCAGGCGCTCAAGCTGATAGCGCAGGCGATCAAAGGGCAACTGCGTGGCGGCGATCTTGTCGGCCGCATCGGCGGCGAAGAATTCGGCGTGTTTCTTCCCGGTGTGGATCCTTCGCAATCCTGGGTGGTTGCCGAAAGCATCCGCCGGCGTATCAGGGAGATGGACTTTTCGCCCGGCGGCAGACCTTGCCCGCTTTCCGTCAGCATCGGCGGCACGAGCTTCACCGGCCCGACCACCTACGAGGAAATCTTCTCCGCCGCCGACAGACGGCTTTACACGGCCAAGTCGAACGGACGCGATCAAGTCAGCTTCGATCCGGCGGCTCTGTCCGGCGTAGCCACCATGCATTGACGGCAAAGACGGCCGTCGCAAGTCCAGATCGCCTTCGAAAACAGGCTCATTCGTTCGATCTGGCTTCGCCGTGCTCGGCTTATCCTGCGAACAGATCGACGCGTTCTCCCCAGCGGCGCTCGGCTTTAATTCGGCTTGCAAGGCGCTTTGAGGTTGTCGGAAATGGCAATTGGTTGTTCGGACATGGAATATCTGGCATCCTATACTTTTGGGAAAATTCCATGAGACGCGCCGATATGAGGAAGCGCCCTTCATCGCGGCGCTGATAGGTTTTTGAAATGTCTAGATTGACTGGATGGCTGCGAGGAACGACGGCCTTTCGCCATCGGCATAGACTCCCTCCCGGCGTCACTATTGGGCGCCATACCTACGGGGTGACCAAGAAGAGCGTTTCTTCCGCGTCTGAGGTTGCGCCCGTGAGGGTCGGCGCATTTTGCTCGATCGCTGGCGAGGTCTGCTTTATGCCCACAGGGCACCACCCTACCAGTTCAGCTACGAGCTTCCCAATCCATTGGATCTTGATAAAAACTGCCAATCCTGAAGAAAATGGTGGCAAGCCACTTGGCGTCGATATTGGGAACGATGTCTGGATCGGGCGCGGGGCAACCATCATGCCGGGCGTGAGTGTTGGCCACGGCGCAATCATTGGTACCGGGGCCGTTGTCACGCGGGATGTCCAACCCTATGCGGTGGTCGGCGGCGTCCCAGCCAGGCTTATCCGGTATCGCTTCCCGGCGGAGACCATCGCAAAATTGCTGGCAATCCGTTGGTGGGATTGGGATGATGAAAAGATCAAGAGAGAGGCTGGCTCGCTAACCGGACCAATCGAACCGTTTATCGATAAGCACTTTGCCGAGCTATGAGCAAAGGCACGTCATGCGTCGATGCGGGTTAGGACTATGATCCATCTTTTCAATGGCTTTCAGACCCCCTTTGGCGGCAGTGACCTCGAAGCCCTGGAACTATACCGGCTGTTGAGCGCAGACGCGGAGGTACGTCTCTGGGCAACCTCCTCCAGGGTGTCCGGCGAGCTGATGCGACACTCTCCAATTCGCCGCATCTCGCCGCTGAAGAGGAACGTGCCGGACGGCGGCACCTACGTCTTCCTTGGCGCGCATTGGCGCAACAAGGTGTGGCCCTATCTGACCCCACGACCGCGCCGGCTGATCTATGTCTTCAACACGTTTCATCCGAAAGTCGTCGCGCTGACGACGCGCATGCCACGTATGCTGGGCTGGCCCGCCGCCGAACTGGTGCTGATTTCCGACTTTCAACGGCGCATGCTGCAAATCGACGGTGTAGTGCATCCGTCGCCGATCGAGATCGGACGTTTTTCACCACGGCTGACCAGGCCGGATGGTCCGTTCACGGTGGGCCGGCTGAGCGGCGACAGGCCGGACAAGCATCATGCCGACGATGCGCCGCTCTATGAGGCATTGCTGGCGGATGGCACCGCGGTGCGGATTCAGGGCGGGATGCCGCTCAAGGACAGGCTCAGGCCGCATTCGCAGCTCGAACTCATTCCGCAAGGCCGGTTTGCGGCTGAAGAGTTCCTGCGAATGCTCGACGTGTTCTATTATCGCACCGGTTCGCATGTGGTGGAGACGTTCGGCCGCGTGGTGTTCGAAGCGATGGCCTGTGGTTTGCCTGTTGTCTGTCATTCGCATGGAGGCTATGCCGACCATATCCGGCATGGCGAAAACGGTTTTCTGTTCGAGACGACACAACAAGCGGCGCGGATCCTGGCCGATCTCAAAGCCGATCCGGAGTTGCGGGCAACAGTGGGTCGCGAGGCGCGTCGGACCGTTGAGCAGCTGTTCTCCTCGCAGGCACTGCGACAACGGCTGGATTTCTATCTGAGTTAGCGGCACGTCATCCGCTGGCCTTCGCGGATGCCCTCGGTGCAACAACGTGCCCGCTGTGTTTGTCATCGATCTCGACATCGCGCTAAAGCCGGCATGCAAACGAACCATCGGGGCGGACAGGCAGCGGCGCGCCACAGATTGAGCAGGACTTCTTCGCATGACATTGATGGGCGCGGCGGCACTGCTGATCCTGGTCCTGACCTACGCCGGTGTCGCCATCGGCCGCATCCCCGGCCTGCGCCTCGACCGGGCAGGGATCGCACTGCTAGGCGGCGCCGCGATGATCGCCATCGGCGCGCTCAGCATGGAGGACGCCTACCGGGCGATCAATTTCGACACCATCACGCTTCTGCTCGGCATGATGATCGTGGTGGCGCATCTGAAAGTGTCAGGCGCCTTTCGCGGCCTTGGCGCCATCGCCATCGAGCACGCGCACGCGCCCTTCATGCTTCTGGTGATGGTGACGCTGCTGACCGGCGTGCTGTCGGCCTTCCTGGTCAACGACGCCATCTGCCTTGTCATGGCGCCGATCGTCGTCCACGTCACCCGCATCATCAAGCGCAACCCGATCCCCTACCTGATCGCCACCGCCACCGCGTCGAATTGCGGCAGCGTCGCCACCATCACCGGCAATCCGCAAAACATGGTCATCGGCGCGCTGTCGGGCATTTCCTATCCGGCCTTTTCGGCAGCGCTCGCTCCGGTCGCTCTGTTCGGCCTCGTCGCGGTCGTTGTCATCATCCGCGTCGTCTACCGGGCTGAATTCGCCCGCACGGTCCAACTGACGCCCGAGGTCTCGCGTGGCCGCATGCACAAGGGGCAGGTGCTGAAGGCGGTGGTGGTTTGCATCGGACTGGCAATCGCCTTCTTCGCCGGCGTGCCCGTCGCCAAGGCCGCGCTCATCGGCGGCGCCATCCTCTTGCTCACCCGCGCCATCAAGCCGGAACGCATCTACCGCGAGATCGACGGTCCGCTGCTGTTCATGTTCGCCGGTCTGTTCGTGGTCGTCGCCGGCGCCGAAAAGACGCTTCTCACGCCCGACATGATCGCCTCGGCAAAGAACCTCGGGCTGGACGATGTCTGGCGGCTGTCCGGCTTCACCGCGGTGCTCTCCAACATCATGAGCAATGTCCCGGCCGTACTGGCGCTGCGGCCCTTCATACCCGGCCTTGAAAACCCCGAGCGCGCCTGGCTGGCCGTCGCCATGAGCTCGACGCTGGCCGGCAATTTCACGCTGCTGGGTTCGGTCGCCAACCTGATCGTTGCCGAACAGGCACGGGCCGCCGGCACGCCACTGTCATTCGGCGCCTTCTTCAAGGTCGGCTTGCCGCTGACGCTGATAACGCTGGCGGCCGGCACGGCATGGCTGGCGTTTGGGTTCTAACGCATGTCACCCAAAAGTGGCCCCGGTTTTGGGGCAACGACATGCATAAAAACCAAAGACCTTTAGACCTGATGGCTTGAGGTCCGCGCCCGCACAAGCGTCGCGGCGGCGTGCCCTGCCGCCCCGATATAATCGGGGTTGTGGTGGATCAGCATGCTCGAGAAGGCGCCGTCCATGAGCAGAACGATCTCGCGCGCCAGCATATGCGGCGCGGTGACGCCGCGGGCCGACAGTTCGGCGGCGAGCCATTTTTCGAAATTTGTCTTGTGCCGCGATCCGGCCTTGACTGCCGGGTGTCCAGGCATCGAGGCAAGCTCCGCGGCCGTGCGCAGAAACCCGCATCCTTTCCATTTGGGATGGCGCGCGACACGCGCCAGATTGGTGAAAATCGCTTCGACCTTGCGGTCGGCACCACCTTCAGCGGCATCGAACCAGC
Source organism: Mesorhizobium norvegicum (assembly GCF_004919685.1). GTDB lineage: Bacteria > Pseudomonadota > Alphaproteobacteria > Rhizobiales > Rhizobiaceae > Mesorhizobium > Mesorhizobium norvegicum. Next base: position 89,166 of record NZ_SMYZ01000001.1, read on the forward strand.
CGGCCATCTGCTTCAGATTGGGCTGATCGCGGGCATCGAGATAGGCAGCGATCAGATCGTCCTTGCTCTTGAAGTGATAGTACAGCGTCCGCTTGGTCAGCCCGGCTTTTTCGGCGATGGCATCGACGCTGACGCGGCCAATCCCTTCGGCATAGAAGAGCTTCGTCGCGGCGTCGACGATGCGTTTGCGGGTGGGGCTGGATGCTTCAGGCATGGCGCCAAGTATACCGCCTAGTGAATATACAAGCAATCGAAAACCTGATCCTTTCCGGTCAACGCATGCTGGAAAGGAAGCCAAATGACCGATCTTGTCCTAGGCGAGACACGTGACGGGGTAACCATCCTCACCCTCAACCGGCCGGAGAAACTCAACGCGCTGAACTATGCCCTGATCGATCGCCTGCTTGCGATCCTCGATGATATCGAAGTCGATGACGGCGTTCGGGCGGTCATTCTTACCGGAGCAGGGGAGCGGGCATTTTCGGCCGGTGGCGACATCCCCGAGTTCGCGGCCAGTGTGGCGCTTGGCGTCGATGTCGCGATGCGGGACTTCGTCATGCGCGGGCAGCGGCTGACGGCAAGGCTGGAGGCCTTCCGCAAACCCATCATCGCCGCCGTCAACGGCATTGCCTTTGGTGGCGGCTGCGAAATCACCGAGGCCGTGCCGCTGGCCATTGCCAGCGAACGCGCACTGTTCGCCAAGCCGGAAATCAACCTTGCGATGCCGCCGACCTTTGGCGGAACGCAGCGTTTTCCCAGGCTGGCAGGGCGCAAGCGGGCGCTCGAACTGCTCTTGACCGGCGACTGGTTTCCGCCGCAGCGCGCCCTTGAACTTGGCCTCGTCAACCAGGTGGTGCCGCATGGCGATTTGATGCCGGCCGCAATCGGCCTGGCCAGGCGTATCCTGCGGCACTCCGATCTGGCGGTCGCCAGCATCCTCACGGCGGTGGCGCGCGGCCTCAACCAGAGCATCGCCGAAGGCCTGCTGGTCGAGGCCGAGCAGTTCGCCCGTATGGCCTCGACAGCCGACCTGCGCGAAGGACTCGATGCCTGGCTGGCGCGCCGTGAGCCCCGCTATGACGGCTCGTGGACGCACATCACCCGGCCGGATGAAGCCAGGCGAGCGTCGCTGGAGCAGGACCGGCTTGCGGAACAGGATCAAGGCGCTGCCGTCGTCGGTACATGGCGTTCGATGTCTGGATGGAAGCGACCCTCAAAATAGGGGCGAGATGAGTAGACCTAGTTTTTCTAAGCCTAGGCGCTAGAACTACTCGTTTGCGCCTCGGCGACCTTCGGCTCCACCTTAGGCTCCATTCACAGCCGTATTGTCCGCCGGTTGGCAAAGGAGGCATCGATGGTCGCTCTCGCTCGCAGGCCCTGGGTTCCATCGCATTGCGACGAGTTCGCCCAGCAGCTGGCGCAGAAGACGAGCGCTCAGAAGACCGATGCCGTCATGGCTGCGGTCAACAGGGGCATCGAGCTGAACCGTTCGATCCACGAGGCCGACTGCATCAACCTCAACCCGGCGACCAATGTGATGAACCCGAAGGCCGAAGCCGCACTCGCTTCCGGCCTGGGCTCGCGCCCGTCGCTTGGCTACCCCGGCGACAAATATGAGATGGGATTGGAGGGTGTCGAGCAGATCGAGGTGATCGCGGCCGAGCTGGCGGCCGACGTTTTCGGCGCCAGCTATGCCGAGATCCGGGTACCTTCCGGCGCGATCGCCAATCTCTATGCGTTCATGGTTGCAGCCAGGCCGGGCGACAGCATCATTGTCCCATCGCCGGCGATCGGAGGCCATGTAACCCATCATATGGCCGGCTGCGCCGGGCTCTACGGGCTCGATATCCATACCGCTCCGGTCGATGCCGACGGCTACACCGTTGACGTCGGCAAATTGCGCGACCTGGCCAGATCAATAAGGCCGAAGATGATAACGATCGGTAGCAGCCTCAACCTGCTGCCCCATCCCATTCGTGAGATACGGGAGATCGCCGACGAGGTCGGTGCGCTGGTTCTCTTCGATGCGGCCCATTTGTGCGGCATGATTGCCGGGCACGCTTGGCAACAGCCTTTGCAGGATGGTGCCCATCTGATGACGATGAGTACCTACAAAAGTCTCGGCGGTCCGGCGTCCGGGCTGATCGTCACCAACGACGCCGGCATCGCCGAGAAACTCGACAGGATCGCATTTCCCGGCATGACCGCCAACTTCGATGCCGCCAAGTCGGCTGCCTTGGCGATCACGCTTCTGGACTGGAAAGACCACGGCAAGGCCTACGCCGCGACGATGGCGCGGACCGCAAAGGCGTTGGCCGAAAGCCTTGCCGATCGCGGCCTGCCGGTTTTTTCGACCGGCAAGGGCTACACGACATCGCATCAGTTCGCCATCAAGGCAGCCGAGTTTGGCGGCGGCCAGGCGGCGGCAAGGAAATTGCGGCTGGCCAACATCCTGACCTGCGGCATCGGCTTGCCCGTAGACGCTATCGACGGCGACATGAACGGGTTGCGCCTGGGTACGCCTGAGATCGTCCGCTGGGGCATGACCGAAGACGACATGCCGGAACTCGCGGCTCTCATCGCCAGAGGACTGCGCGGCAATGACGCCAGCGAACAAGTCGCGGCAGATGTCACGGCATTCCGGCGCCGGTTCAACAAGCTTCACTTTGTGAACTGACGCCTGAAGCGGCGGGAAAAGCCCGCCTTTCTCTAAAAAACAGGGGAATGAAAATGCGCATGATCGTGCAGATGATGACTGCTGCCCTTATGACTGCGGCTGTTGGTGCGGCCAGGGCTGATATGGTGTTCGGCGTCGCCGGCCCGATGTCGGGGCCGAACGCCGCCTATGGAGAACAGTACCGCGTCGGTGTCGAGACCGCGGTTGAACGCATCAACGCCAATGGCGGCGTTCTCGGACAAAGGCTTGCCGTGTCGATCGGTGACGATGTCTCCGACCCGAAGCAGGGCGTTTCGGTCGCCAACAAATTCGTCGCCGATGGCGTTCACTACGTTGTCGGGCACTATAATTCCGGCGTCACCATTCCCGCTTCCGAGGTCTATGCCGAGAATGGCGTTCTGTTCGTCACGCCGACTGCCACCAACCCGATGGTGACGGAGCGCGGCTTGTGGAACGCCTTCAGGGCGTGCGGGCGCGACGATCAGCAAGGCTCCATCGCCGCCAAATTCATTCTCGACCGTTTCAAGGATAAGAAGATAGCGATCGTCGACGACAAGTCGACGGCGGGCAAAGGCCTCGCCGACGAAATGGCCAAGGCCTACAACGCCGGCGGCGGCAAGGAGGTTCTCCATGAGGAGGTCAACCCGGGCGAGAAGGACTACAGCCCTCTCGTCACAAGGATCAAGCAATCGGGCGCCGACCTCGTCTACTATGGCGGTCAGCACACGGAGGCTGGCCTGATTGTGCGTCAGATGCACGATCAGGGCGTCACCACGATCCTGATGGGCGGTGACGGCATCTCCAACAGCGAATTCGGCGCCATCGGCGGCGATGGTGCTGTTGGAACCCTGATGACGTCGTTCCCCGACCCGGCAACGTTTGCGGAAGCCAAGGATGCCGTCGCCGATCTGAGGGCCAAAAACGTTCCCACCGAAGCGGTGACCCTTTACGCTTACGCGGCAACGCAGATTCTTGCCGAGGCAATTGCCAAAGCCAAGGCCGACGATCCAAAGGCCGTTTCCGATTATCTTCATTCCGGCGCCGGTATTTCGACGGTGCTCGGTTCGATCTCCTATGACGACAAGGGGGATATCAAGCAGCCCGGCTTCGTCGTATTTGAGTGGCAGAAGGTCGACGGCAAGCTGACCCCGGTCGCCCTCAAGTAGAAACACCGCGTCGGCGGCCGGTCACCAACCGCCGACGCCCTCCGGAAACGTCGGACGATGGCCGTAAATCCGCCGCGACCTCGAATGCCGCCTCTCAACACCTTGCGCGCCTTTGAAGCTGCCGCTCGCCAGGAGAGCTTTGCCAAGGCCGCCGATGAACTTGGCGTTACCCCGGCGGCCGTATCGCATCAGGTCAAGGCGCTGGAGGCGTGGCTGGGCTCGTCGCTGTTCGTACGCCATGCCCAGGGGCTGCATCTGACCGAGGCTGGGCGCGCGGCGCTGCCGGCCTTCTCCACAGCGTTCGACGCCATGGGCCTTGCCGTCCAGGAACTGCGCATCTGGGCGCCAAGGCCGCAGGTGAGCATTGCCGCGCTGCCGTCGATTGCCCAACTGTGGCTGGCTCCGTGTCTGCCGGCGCTTCGCGCTGCGCTTCCCGCCCTTCGCCCGTCCATCCATGCGCTGGAGGAGCCGCCGGATTTCAGGCGTGAACCTTTTGACCTCGCCATCTTCCTGACCAGGCACGCACCAGGGGGCAGCCGCGCGTTCAAGCTCTGCGACGACGTGATCTTTCCGGTCTGCGCGCCGGCGCTCGCCAGGCAGCTGAAAACGCCGGCGGATCTGTCATCGCAGCTTCTGCTTTGGGACACGACCTGGACCGGCGACTGGAGCCTGTGGTTCGAGGCCGCCGGGCTGAAAGGTCCGTCGATCGAGTCCGGTTCCGAATTCTCGCTCTACAGCATGGCGCTGCAGGCGGCCGTCGACGGCGCCGGCGTTCTGATGGGGCATGAGGCTCTGGTCGCGCGCGCTCTCGCCGCCGGTTCGCTCGTGGCGCCGTTCCCGCAGCGTGTTCCGACCGGCCTCAGCCTCTCAATCCTGGCGCCGGACCGACCGCCCGCCCAGGCCGCGCAGATGATCGAGTGGCTGCTTGCACAGGGCGGAGCGAGCCGGGACTGACGCTTGGAACAACCGGCGGCAAAGCGATCGCTTCGCCGCCGGTTTCAAACCATCACGGCGTCACGTCGAGACGGCCTTTCATGTTGGGGTGGAAGCGGCAGAAATAGTCGACCGGTCCCGCGGCCTTCAATGTCAGGCTGGCGGATTTCTTCGGCGGAATCATCACCTCCCAGCCACCTTTCACGGTGGCCGTGTGGGCGAACACATCCTTGTTCACCCACTCGATCGTGTCGCCGACCTTCGCCTCGACGGTGGCTGGCGAGAACACCAGCCTGTCGATGGTGACCTGGATGATCTCGGCTTGCGCCGGAACGAGACCGGCGGCCAGCGTCAAGGCAATCCAAAGATGGCGTTTCGGCATGCTCCCGGTCCTTACTTCAGTATGCCGGCGACATGTTCGGCGTGCTGCTCATGGCCCTGGAATATCTTCAGGCCGGTTTCCAGCAGGCTCTTCAACTCGGCATTCTGCGCCGACGGAATGAGCAGCGTTTCGAGCGCGCCGTTGACCTGCTTGTGGTAGGCGACCTCGTTGTCGACATAGGCCTTGTCGAAGGCGGCACCGTCGAGCTTGGCGAGCTTGGCCCTCTCCTCGGCGGCCGCCTTGCTCAGCGCCTGGCTGGTGGCGTTGTCTTCCGGCGTGACCTTGAGTTTCTTCACCAGGTCGAGCGCTTGCACATTCACGGCTTCATGGTCGCGCACCATGTCTTTGGCGAAATCCAGGACCTCCTTGGTCTTCGATTTCTCGATCGCCAGCTTCGCCGCTTCAACATCGATGACCCCGGCCGTGTAGGCGATGTGGGCGATCTGCGGATCGGTCGGCTTGTCGGCGGCTTGTGCGAACGGGGCAGCGCCAAGCAGCAGCAGGGCGGCGAGCGCGGCAGTGTGTCGGATAGACATGGCATCTCCTTCGCCGGACGCAGGAATCGCGCCGGACAGTGTTTTTCGGTTGACGATCATTGGATGCGGGGCAGCGGCAAACGTTCCCGCCAAAATCAACTGAATCCGGTGAGGTCAGTTTTCCAGGCCGAGCCGCCGCATCACGGCGCTGGTCAGCCTTTCGCAACGTCGGCCGGCGAAGGGGAAGGCATCGAGCAGCACCGGCCCTATCTGGTCGTCCAGCGCCTTGCGCACCAAAGCGCGGGCGCGGTGCAGCCTTGTTTTGACGGTTTGCGGCCGCACGCCGAGAAGATCGGCGGTCTCTTCGATGCTCAGCCCCTCGATCACCCGCGCCACGAACACCGTCCGGTAGACATCGGGAAGGCTATCGGTGGCCCGTTCGACCAGCTGGAGGATCTGCCGTTGCGCCATCGCCCGCTCCGGATCGTCGCTGGGGTTGAGAGGGAACCGGATGATCTCGGCTTGCGGATTTTCCGGCAGTGCCACCGTTCTGCGCCTTTTGCGCAGCCGGCCGAGCGCCTCGTTGATGACGATGCGCGACAGCCATGTGGCGAGCGAGGAGTCGCCGCGAAACGCCTCGAGATGGGCGAAGGCCTTGACATAAGCCTCCTGGACGATGTCCTCGGCCTCGCTGTCATTGCGCACGACGCCGCGCGCGATCCGGTAGAGCCGCTGATTGTAAGTCTTGATGATGGTGCGGAACGCATCGCCGTCACGCGCCAGCGCCCGCCGCACGAGTTGCATGTCGTCTGACGCAGCAGAAGGCACGGCCGTCAACACAGCAGGCATGGCCAGTTTCCTCAACCCAATCTCCGGACCGGAACCCCGATTGAAAGATTGGACGCTGTTGCCGGCAAAAGGTTCCCGAAGATTTTTCGCCGGGTCCGGCGGCAGCTACCCTATCGCGCCCGGTGAGGGCCTGTCAGCAGCCTGCAGGCGCGCCGTGGCCGCCAGCAGATCGGTCTGGGTGATCAGCCCGAGAATCCGCTTGTCGTCGTCGACGATGATCACCGCATGGCTGCGGCCGTCGGTGAGCACGGGCAGCAGGCCCATGGCGGTGAAACCGGCGGCGGCTGTCGCCGCGGGCGATATCACGGATCCAACCGTGCCGGAGGCCCGGGTCAGTTCCCGCAATCCCACGGTGCCTGCCAGCCTTGCCTCCGCGTTGACGACCGGCAAGGTGCGGATGTTGTGGTCAAGCAGCAATTGGCGCGCCGCATCAGTGGAGGTGTGCGCGTCGACCGAGATCACGTCGCGCGACATGATGTCCTCGCACAGAAGGGTCTTGTGCGCGCGCACCATCGCCTGCAATTCGACTTGCCGCAGCAGTCGGTCGAGATCGTTGCGATCGATATCGAACGTCTCGTCGAGTGCGCCAAGCGCGGCATCGATGTCTTCGGACCGAAAGCCGACGCGCGATTGTGCCGGCGGATCGACGGTGCCGTGGCTGTTCGCCGGTGCTGTAACCGGCACATGCGGATAATTGCGCCGTGCCAGTCTGTGGAAGCCGTAGCCGAGCGCCACCAGCAGCATCGAGTTCAGCGCCACCGGCACGAATGGAAACAGAAAGCCGGCGCTGATGACGGCAGGTCCTCCCAGCACCGCGGTCAGGGCGGCGGCCCCGCCCGGCGGATGCAGGCAGCGGGTGAACGACATGGCGGCGATGGCCAGTGCCACCGCGATGCCGGTGGCAAGGGCGGTTTCGTGGATGAAATGCGCCACGATCACCCCGACCAGCGCCGATATCGTGTTGCCGCCGATGATCGACCATGGCTGCGCCAGCGGGCTGGCCGGCACCGCGAACAAGAGCACCGCCGACGCCCCCATCGGCGCCACCAGCAGCGGCACGTGCGGGCCGTTGCCGAGCACCAGGCCGCCGATCGCGCCGGTCAATGCAATGCCGATCGTCGCGCCGATGCAAGCGATGATGCGCTCGCGCAACGTCGCGCCGGCAAGAATGGGAACAAAAAGGCGGAAAGCCATGCTGTGCTAAGACCTGAAACTGGATCCGGAATGCGCGGCTGTCGAAATGCGCGCCGCGGGCTGCAATGACGCTGGATAGTTGAATTGGGAAGCCAAACTGATCCGAAAAAGCATCGTTTCGAGGAATAACATTGCTCGCCGTCACCCGAAAGTCCGGCGGAGTTGACCCAAAAAGGTTTTCACAAGCCTTTCGTCTCGTCCTTTCAACGCTTTACGACAACTTGCATTCCCATTCGCACGCGGGCATGCAAGGTAGGGCCAGTCGTCAAGGATAAGGGATATGGCTGTAGTGGCACAGTCCTGGTGACGATCCGCGAAGGGCAATAAGCCATGTTGACAAGCGAGGCTACTTGGACCCATCCACTATGTTCAAATCCCGAAGAGGGGAGTAGCCGGTTTGGGAACACTCGCTTGAGACCGATCGTGTTGTTTGGAGTCGGCTCGGGCATCGTCGTCGAAGTCATCGAAAGCTGTCGCCGGGCAGGCCAGCCGATCGCCGCCTATATCCACAATCGCGACGTACCGCATTTTCTGCCGACAGGCCTGGCCGCGAGAGGCTTGTCCAGCGTGGATTCCGGTCTTCGTTCCTGCGCTTGCATTTGTCCCTTGTTCACCCCGGCCAATCGCCTTGCGGCAGCCACCGAAGCGGAGCAACTGGGGTTTGCGTTCGACACATATCTAATTGATCCGACGGCAATAACGGCGTCGGATTTGCGTGTCGGGGGCGGCAGTTTCGTCAACGCGGGAGCCATCATCGGTGCCGCGACCAAGCTGGGGCGCAATGTGTTCGTCAATCGCGGTGCCTCACTCGGGCACCACAACGAAATCGGCGACTTTGTCTCGATCGGCCCCGGCGCCATTCTGGCTGGCCAGGTCGTCGTCGGGCCGGGCTCGATGATTGGAACGGGCGCGGTCGTCGGCCCGGGCGTAAGGATCGGCGCCGATGTTGTCATTGGCGCGGGTGCGCTGGTCCTTCGAGATGTGCCGGCTCACCACACAGCGCTTGGACCCTCAGCACGCATATTGGCCTCGACACGAACCGGATCTGACGATGCTAAATCGCGCTAGGGCCGTCATCCGGGGGCAATGGCGGCGGCATCCACCGGTTTCCGTCATCATAAAATCATACAACCACGAGAAATACGTCGCCAAGACCATCGGCAGCGTGCTGGAACAGACGTTTCAGGATTTTCAGCTTGTCATCACCGACGACGGCTCGACCGATGCGACTGTAAAGGTCATCAAGGGGTTTTCGGACCCACGCATCGACTTCGTGGCGCTGCCGTTGAACCAGGGTCTTTCGAATGCAATGAATGTGTCCCTGCAGCGGGCGACCGGGGAATTCGTCGCCATTCTGAATTCCGACGACTACGCGGATCCGACGCGGCTGGAGCGCCAGTTCGCCTACCTCACATTGAATCCTGCCACGGCCGCGGTCTTCAGCGAGCCCCGGATTATCGATGAGGACGGCAACGAGCGTCCGCCCTTGCCGATTTTCGCTTTGCCGCTGTCATTCCGGGATTTTTCGGTTGGCACCTGGCTGCGACAGTTCTTCCTGGGCGGAAACTGCCTCTGTGCGCCCTCGGCGATGATCCGCGCAAGCGCCTACAGGGCGGCCGGGGCCTACGATCGCCACATCACCAATCTGCAGGATCTCGACATGTGGATACGCATGCTCGGTTGCGGTGAGCTGCATGTGCTGCCGGACCGGCTGACGAGCTTCCGGATTCGTGCGAACAATGAAAATCTCAGTGCTCCGCGGCGAGATACCCAACTGCGCTGGCCATTCGAGTACGCGCAAATCCTGCGCAGGTTCCTGAACCTCGATGAACGCCTTTTACGCGGCGCCTTCGCGGATGCGTTTGCGAGCAACGCCTTGTCTCCCGACCTGTCCGTCGCCCAGTGCCTTGCCGAACTCGCGCTCGTCGCAAACACCCCATCCCATGTGGCCTTCGCCCTGGAAACGCTCTTCGCAACCGCCCGCACCGACGCCGACTTCGCGCGATTGCGCGAGGTCTCGGGGACGGTCAACGTTTTCAGTCTTCACGTCGAGACGAATCGAACACTATAGCGTGGCTTCGGGTGGCCTTTGCGGGCTGCCGACCTAGTCTAGTCAGCCGCCGCGGCGGCCAGACCGCGCGAAATATCGGCCTTCAGGTCGTCGACATCCTCGAGACCGATCTGCAGGCGGATCAACGGACCCTCATAGGGCGCTTTTGCAACAACGCGGTCGCCAAGCCAGACCGGTACGGCAAGGCTCTCATAGCCGCCCCAGGAATAGCCGAGGCCGAAGATCTGCAGCGCGTCGAGGAAGGCGTGCTGCTGCTTCTGGCCGCCACCGGCAAGCACGATGGAAAAGATGCCGCTCGAGCCGGAGAAGTCGCGTTTCCACAGATCGTGGTCCGGATGGCTGGGAAGGGCAGGGTGGAGCACACGCGCCACGCCTTTCTGACCCTCGAGCCAGGTGGCGATGGCAAGCGTGCTGCGCTGATGGTGTTCGAGGCGCACGCCCATGGTGCGCAGGCCGCGCAGCACCTGGTAGACGTCGTCGGGCCCGGCGCAGCAGCCAAGCGTGCAGAAGCTTTCGTAAAGATGCTTCCAGCAGCTCTCATTGGCCGACACCGTGCCGAGCAGCACGTCGGAATGGCCGGCCGGGTACTTTGTCGCCGCATGGATCGAGATGTCGACACCGTGGTCGAGCGGACGGAAATACAGCGGCGTCGCCCAGGTGTTGTCCATCATGACGATGGCGCTCGCGGCGTGCGCCGCCTTGACGATGGCCGGGATGTCCTGCACCTCGAATGTGTTGGACGCTGGCGATTCCGTGAACACCACCTTGGTGTTGGGCTTGATCAACGCCGCGATGCCGGCGCCGACATCGGGGGCGTAGTACTCGACCTCGACACCCAGCCGTTTCAGCATCGTGTCGGCGAAGTTGCGGGTCGGGTGATAGACGGTATCGACGATCAGCAGATGGTCGCCGGCCGACACGAAGGCGAGCAGCGGCACGGTCACCGCCGCAAGACCCGACGGCACCACGATCGTGCCGGCAGAGCCTTCCAGCGCGTCTATGGCGTGGGCAAGCGCATCGGTCGTCGGTGTGCCGCGCGTGCCGTAAGTGTATTTCTGGCTGCGTGCCGCCATCGAAGCCGCGTCACGATAAAGCACGGTCGAGGCATGCACCACCGGCGGATTGACGAAGCCGAAGTAGTCGTGCGGATTGTTGCCCGAATGGGCGAGCCGCGTGTTGATGCCCATCCTGCCGCTAAAGTGCTCGCCGCCGTCTTTCGCCATTCTGCATCGCCTTGTTTGACAAGCCGCTAGCCATAGTGCGGCGTCATGGACCGTGCAACAGCCACCGTCCGCCAGGAGATGGACTTCGAATATGCCAATTCGTCGCGGCAAAAGGCGACAATGCGGGGTGCGGCATGACCCCGGCGGTGCATTGTCGGCGCAGCGCCAGTCTCCGCCGATCGGCCTATTGTGGGCGGTGGGGAAAGATATATAATTGATAGCTAATATTAATCGCCGGATTGCTTTGATCAGATGCCGCCGGATGGTTGTTGCCGGTTGACCTTCTCTTCTGGTCCTCCATGATCCGGATCGCGCTCACAGAGCGTGAGCGCGGCGAGGGGAGGAATGCCATGCCCGACGTCAAGTGGATGATCAAAGCGCGCGAGTTCGTCAACTGCAACTGCGCCTATGGCTGCCCGTGCCAGTTCAACGCCTTGCCGACGCATGGATCCTGCCGCGCAGTGGTCGGCGTGGAGATCGAAAGTGGCTATCACGGCGACACCAGGCTGGATGGCTTGCGCTTTGCTGGTGTTTTCCGCTGGCCTGGCGCAATCCACCAGGGTAAGGGCGAGGCGGCAGTTGTCATCGACGAGCGGGCGACCGAGGCGCAGCGCGGAGCGCTGCTTCGCATTCTCAGCGGTGAGGACACCGAACCTGGCGCGACCATATTCCAGGTCTTTTCGACCACACTGGAGACGATCCACGATCCGATCTTCGCGGCAATAGACTTCGAAGTCGACGTCGATGCCCGAGCGGCCCGTCTGGACGTGCCGGGCGTAACCTCGGGCCACGGCGAGCCGATCAAGAATCCCGTCACCGGCGCCGAGCATCGGGCGCGCATCGACCTCACGCATGGTTTCGAATATACGCTTGCCGAAGTCGGGCGCGGCTGGACCAAGGCAACCGGCCCGATCAAGTTCGACCTGGCGGACTCACACAGCCATTTCGCCAATCTGCATCTCACGCAGAGCGGCATCGTGCATTGACCTGATCCAATGGGCGACACGGCCCTCGAGGCGGTGCTGCGGCGCGATCGCGCGGTCGTGACGGCCGCGCTCGTCGTGATTGCCTTGCTCGCCTGGGCCTATGTGCTGTGGCTCACCGCCGACATGGTCATGCCCGGTTCCCCCATGCCGGGCAGCGCAGGCGGCGACATGGCCGGAATGGACATGTCGACCATGGACATGTCGAAGATGGACACGTCGAACATGGACATGGGCGGCATGGATATGAGCGCCACCGTGGCGCCCGGTTTCCGGAGCTGGGCATCGGCCGATTTCGCTTTCATCTTCACAATGTGGGCGGTGATGATGGTCGGCATGATGACGCCTTCGGTCGCACCGATGTTGCTGCTCTATGCCGGTGTCGGCCGCAAGGCGCGGGCGGATGGCCGGCCCATCGCTTCGACGGGATGGTTTTTTGCCGGCTATCTCGCCGTCTGGGTCGTCTTCAGCGTCCTGGCGACCGGTGCGCAATGGCTGCTCGCCCGTCTCGCCTTGCTCGATCCCTCGATGGCGACCGACAGCGCGATCCTCGGTGGCCTCGTCCTGATCGCCGCCGGTCTCTATCAATGGACGCCGATGAAGGGCGTCTGCCTGCGCCAATGTCAGGCGCCGATCGCGTTCCTGGCCAGCCATGGCGGGTTCCGCTCCGCTCCGCTCGGCGCGCTTCGGCTCGGCATCGATCACGGCGCCTATTGTCTGGGTTGCTGCTGGGCGCTGATGGCGCTGCTGTTCGTCGGCGGCGTCATGAACGTGCTGTGGATCGCCGGCATCGCCATCCTTGTTCTCCTGGAGAAGACGGTCCCGACCGGGCAGTTGATCCCGCGCGTTTCGGGCGCGCTGATGGCTGCGATCGGCGCCTGGCTCGTCTTTCGAGCCCTTTGAGAACAGTCCTTGTCTCTGGGCGGTATTGGCCCTGCAACCACCCGGCAACCAACAGATGACAGTCTTTGGACATAGCAATTCATGGCGCACTGAGGTCAACAACCCCGTGGTATTACCTGGGATGGATTTCGCTGCCGCGGCCCGCATTGGCCCCGCATTGGCATTGAATGAGTTTTGCCGCCTTTATTCGCGCTAGTGACCAAATCGCGGGCGCGTTTGTCTGTAATTCAGGTATTTGCGGCAATCGGTTTTCAAACTCTTTCGGTTTCGGTCATTTCCCTTGACCTCACGGGAATTATCGCCTTCGATGACATTTGTGAATGGGAGGCGGCGCGTCGGTTACGATGCGGGGTTCCGGGAATGGGCCGGAATGGGAGCTGCGTTCACACGGGAGAAAAAGATCAGGGTTTGCCCTGAAAAACAGAGAAAAGGGTCTGTGGGTCATGAAACAAATTGCTATCGGCATTCTTGGCGCCGCCACGCTTGGGTTGATGGCGTCGGCCGCGTCGGCAGGCACGCTCGACACCGTCAAGGCGAAAGGCTTCATCCAGTGCGGTGTCTCGACCGGCCTGGCTGGCTTCTCGGCGCCGGACGACAAGGGTGACTGGCAAGGCATCGATGCGGATTTCTGCCGCGCTGTCGCGGCCGCCGTCTTTGGTGACGGCACCAAGGTCAAGTTCACGCCGCTCAGCGCCAAGGAGCGTTTCACCGCGCTGCAGTCCGGCGAGATCGACATCCTGTCGCGCAACACCACCTGGACGATCAACCGCGATACGGCGCTTGGCCTGAACTTCGTCGGCGTCACCTACTATGACGGCCAGGGCTTCATGATCAACGCCAAGAAATTGCCGGGCGTCAATTCGGCGCTGCAGCTTTCCGGCGCCGCCGTCTGCGTGCAGAGCGGAACGACCACCGAGCTCAACCTCGCCGACTACTTCAAGGCGAACAAGATGGAGTACAATCCGGTCGTCTTCGAAAAGCTGGAAGAGGTCAACGCCGCCTATGACGCCGGCCGCTGCGACGTCTACACCACCGATCAGTCGGGCCTCTATGGCATCCGCCTGACGCTGGGATCGCCGGCCGATCACGTCGTGCTGCCCGAGATCATCTCGAAGGAGCCGCTCGGACCGGCCGTTCGCCAGGGCGACGACCAGTGGTACCACATTGTCAAGTGGACCTATTTCGCGCTGCTGCAGGCTGAAGAGCTCGGCATCACCAAGGCCAATGTCGATGAAATGAAGAACTCGGCCAGCCCGGAGATCAAGCGCGTGCTCGGCCAGGAAGCCGATACCAAGATCGGCACCGATCTCGGCGTCTCCAATGACTGGGTCGTCAACATCGTCAAGGCCACCGGCAATTATGGCGAAATGTTCGAACGCAATGTCGGTTCGGGCAGCCCGCTGAAGATCGCGCGCGGCATCAACGCGCTGTGGACCAAGGGTGGCCTGCAGTACGCTCCGCCGATCCGCTGATCGAAATGTGATCCGGGAGGCAGGTCACCTGCCTTCCGGTTTCTCTTTCCAGAGGGACGGTCGAATGGCATCGCAGGAAGTTCTTCGCGAGGAGCCCAGCCGCGGTTCCTTCATCAACGATCCGAAAGTCCGGGGCATATTCTTCCAGGCGGTGGTCGTCGTTGTGCTGGTTGCGGGCGTCTGGTGGATTGCCCACAACGTCATTGCCAACCTGACGCGCCTGCACATCGCTTCAGGCTTCGGCTTCCTCAAGGGCCGCGCCGGCTTCGACATCAGCGAGAGCGCCATCGCTTATTCGTCGGATTCGACCTATGGCCGCGCCATCTTGGTCGGCTTCCTCAACACTGTCATCGTCGCCATCGTCGGCATCATCACCGCGACAATCATCGGCTTCATTGTCGGCATCGGTCGGCTTTCGCAGAACTGGCTAATCCGGAAGATCTGCACGGTCTATGTCGAGGTGTTCCGCAACATCCCGCCGCTGCTGGTCATCTTCTTCTGGTATTCCGGCGTGCTGGCCGTGCTGCCGGCACCGCGCGACAGCATCAACCTGCCGTTCGGCTCCTTCCTCAACCAGCGCGGCTTCTATTTTCCACGCGCCGTGTGGGGCGACGGCTCCTGGCTGATCTTCGTCGCTCTGCTTGTCGGCATCGCCATGGCGTGGTTCGTCGCGCGCAAGGCGCGGCAACGGCAGATGGCGACCGGACAGCAATTCCCTGTGTTGTGGACAGCCCTGGCGCTGATCGTCGGGCTGCCGCTGCTCGCCTATGCGCTGAGCGGCTTTCCCCTGACTTTCGACTACCCGAAGCAATCGACTTTCAACCTGACCGGCGGCTTCCAGGTCAGGCCGGAGTTCCTGTCGCTTTATCTGGCGCTGTCTTGCTATACCGCCGCCTTCATTGCCGAGATCGTACGCGCCGGCATCAGGGGCGTCAGCAAGGGCCAGACGGAAGCTGCCGGTGCGTTGGGGTTGCGGCCCGGATCGATCCTGAGGCTGGTCGTCGTGCCGCAGGCCATGCGCATCGTCATTCCACCGCTGACCAGCCAGTATCTCAACCTGACCAAGAACTCGTCGCTCGCTATCGCCATCGGCTATCCGGACCTGACGGCGACCGCCGGTACGGTGCTGAACCAGACCGGCCAGGCTGTCGAGGGTGTGGTGATCATGATGGTGATCTATCTGGCCATCAGCCTTCTGACCTCGCTTGTGATGAACTGGTTCAACGCCAAGATGGCGCTGGTGGAGAGGTAAGGACATGCAAGAACATGATATGTCCTGGGTGCGCACCGAAATGGCGCTGGCGCAGCCGGCGCCAGCCGGCGTCACGGGTTTCAGTGCGTGGGTGCGCAAGAACCTGATCGCTTCTGCCGGCGACACCATTCTGACCATCGCCGGCATCGCGCTGGTGGCGCTGATCCTGCCGCAGATCATCAACTGGGCGTTCATCAACGCTGTGTGGACGGGACCGGACCGGACCGTATGCGCCACCGTGGCGCAAGGCGGCGTCCAGCCGGATGGCTGGACCGGCGCCTGCTGGGCTTTCGTCAATGCCAAATTCGGCCAGTTCATGCTCGGGCGCTATCCGATCGAGGAGCGCTGGCGGCCGATCCTGGTCGCTATCCTGTTCGTGGCGCTGCTGGTGCCGATGCTCATACCGAAAGTGCCGCGCAAAGGGCTGAATGCCATTCTGTTGTTCTTTGTGCTGCCGATCGTCGCCTTCATCCTGCTGGTCGGCGGCATGTTCGGCCTGCCGCATGTCGAGACCTCGCTGTGGGGCGGCCTGCTGGTTACGCTCAGCCTATCCTTTGTCGGTATTGCCGTGTCGCTGCCGCTTGGCATCGTGCTGGCACTCGGCCGTCGCTCCAGGATGCCGATCATCAAGACGCTGTGCGTCGTCTTCATCGAGACGGTGCGCGGCATCCCGCTGATCACCGTGTTGTTCTTTGCCAGCGTCATGCTGCCATTGTTCCTGCCGGAGGGCGTCAGCTTCGACAAGTTCCTGCGCGCGCTGATCGGCGTGTCGCTGTTTTCCGCCGCCTACATGGCTGAAGTGGTGCGCGGCGGCCTGCAGGCGATCCCCAAGGGCCAGTATGAAGGTGCCGATTCGCTCGGTCTCGGCTATTGGCAGAAGATGTATTTCATCGTCATGCCGCAGGCACTGAAATTGGTCATTCCGGGCATCGTCAACACCTTTATCGGCATGTTCAAGGACACCAGCCTGGTCATCATCATCTCGATGTTCGACCTGCTCGGCATCGTGAAGCAGAACTTCTCCGACCCGAACTGGGCAACGGCGCAGACGGCCAGGTCCGGCCTGATCTTCGCGGCCTTCGTCTTCTGGCTGTTCTGCTTCGGCATGTCGCGCTATTCAATGTTCACCGAACGCCGACTCGACACCGGCCACAAACGCTAAACAAAAGAACAAGGGGATCCTGTCATGGCCACCGAAAATGCCGTCAGCGCGGAAGAGATCAAGGTCAACGCCGCCAAGATGCACATCTCCGACACCGATGTCGCCATCGACATCGTCGCCATGCACAAATGGTATGGTGAATTCCATGTGCTGAAGGACATCAACCTGAGAGTGATGCGCGGCGAGCGCATCGTCATCTGCGGCCCGTCGGGCTCCGGCAAATCGACGATGATCCGCTGCATCAACCGCCTGGAAGAGCACCAGAAGGGCAAGATCATCGTTGACGGCAAGGAACTGACCAACGATCTCAAGAAGATCGACGAGGTGCGCCGCGAGGTCGGCATGGTGTTCCAGCACTTCAACCTGTTCCCGCATCTGACCATCCTGGAGAACTGCACGCTGGCGCCGATCTGGGTGCGCAAGACGCCGAAGAAGCAGGCCGAGGAAATCGCCATGCATTTCCTCAAGCGCGTCAAGATCCCGGAACAGGCCCACAAATATCCCGGCCAGTTGTCCGGCGGCCAGCAGCAGCGCGTGGCGATCGCCCGTTCGCTGTGCATGAACCCGCGCATCATGCTGTTCGACGAGCCGACCTCGGCGCTCGATCCGGAAATGATCAAGGAAGTGCTGGAGACGATGGTCGGGCTGGCCGAAGAAGGCATGACCATGCTGTGCGTCACCCACGAGATGGGCTTTGCCCGCAAGGTGGCCAACCGCGTCATCTTCATGGATCAAGGCCAGATCGTCGAGCAGAACACGCCGGCCGAGTTCTTCGACCACCCGCGCCACGAGCGCACGAAGCTGTTCCTGTCGCAGATCCTGCACTAGGCCTTTCGATGTTTGCGAGGAGCCCGGCTGAAACAGTGCCGGGCTCTTTTGCGTATGGATGAGGAGGCGGGCGGCTCGTGTCGCGCCGGGGCGCGTTTGCAGGGCCGTCATTCATGAAAAGACTGGGACGTTTTCTAGGCTTTCTATTGATTGTGGTCGCGCTCGCCGTCGTGCTGGGTACTTTCGTGCCGCGACCGCTCTGGCAAGCAACGGCCGACAGGCCCGCCGCGACGCGCCACATCCTGGTGCTGAAGAACGCCATCCACACCGACATCGCCATCCCGGTCGACGATGCCGTGCGCCGGCGCTTCCACTTCCTGGTCGACGCCGGCATACCGGCCGACAGGCCGGAGGTCCGCTACATCGTCTTCGGCTGGGGCGGCCGCGCTTTCTACCTGGAGACGCCGACATGGTCTCAGTTGAAGGCGGTGCCGGTGATGAAGGCGCTGACCATCGATGCTTCGGTCATGCATGTCGATGTCGCCGGTGACATCGTCGAATCGCGCCCGGACGTCGCGGGGTTCGACCTCGGTGAGGATCGGTTTGCGGCGCTGCTCGATTTCATCGATGCGAGTTTCCAGCGGGGGCCGAAGGGTCCGATCCTTGTTCCGGACGCGGCCTATTCCAGGTTCGACGGCTTCTACGAAGCCAATGGCCATTTCAACGCACTGGTCGGCTGCAACACCTGGACGGCGGCCGCCTTGCGCACCGCCGGCCTGCGCACCGGCTGGTGGAACCCGCTGCCGGTTTCGCTTGGCCTGTCGATGCGGCTGTATAATTAGCGTGGGCATTCCGCGAATTGGCAAGCGTCGCGTTCCTTCACACCCCCATCTGTCCTGCCAACCGATTGTGCTTTTAGCTAGCGGTCCCGGCACGTTCAGCGTCGGATGATTTTCTGCTGCCGCCAGCCATAGAGCCAATCCAGATCCGCCGCGAGTTTTCCCGAAGGGCGCATTTTCAGGAACAGATTGCGGGTGATAGCTACAGGGCCAGCAGCATGCCAGGCCAGCCGGTTGATGGCGCCGCGACGAGCGACTTGCGCGACGCGAGGCCGCCGCGACTGTTCCCAAACTGCCAGCGCAGCCAGGGGATCGGCAGGGGAGGCGCAGACGACGTCGGCAAGAGTCGCTGCATCCTCGATTGCCATCGCCGCACCTTGGGCTGCAAAAGGCGTCATCGCATGAGCTGCATCGCCGATCAGCGCTATGCCGTCCGGTGTCGTCCATGGCCTTTCCGGATAGGCAGTGTGGATTGGCCAGGCCGTCCATGGGCCGGCTTCCTTGACTAACCATACCAGTCCCGGTGCCGTGCCGCGCATTGCGTTGGCGAGGATGCCGGGATCGGCATGGCCGGACCAGCCCTCGGCGATGCGCTCGCCTTTGGTGAAGGCGACGAGGTTGAAGGCGTCGCCCTTGCTGACGGGATAGGCCACCATGTGGAAGCCGGGATGCAGGAAGGTGGTGACGCAGTCCGGAGCGCCGATCGCCGCGAAAGCCTGCCCTGCGGCACTTTGCGCGGGAATGGTCGCGCGCCAAGCCAGTTCGCCGGAAAACCGGCTTCTTGGCGAGGTCGCCCTTTTGGCCGAATCGACAAGCCCGCGCACCGACGACCAAACGCCATCGGCGCCGACCAGTAGGAAGCCCTCGGCCTCGACAGTCTTGCCGTCAACATAGGCCGTCGCGGTGATGCCGTGCGTGCCGGCGGCAACGCCGCCGATAGGGGCGCCGGTGGCGAGACGGATATCCGGCATCTCGGCAACGCGCGCGGTCAGCGCGCTCTGCAGATCGGCCCTGTGAGCGACGAGATAGGGCGCTTGCCAGCGCGTTTCCGCGGCTTGTCCCAGCGGCACCCGTGCCAGTTCGCGCAGCGTTGCGGCGTCCTTCAACACCACCGCCTCCGGCCGCACCGCCGCCGGCAGCAGCCGGTCGAGCACGCCGAGTTGGCGAAGGATGCGTGTCGCATTGGGAGAAAGCTGGAGGCCGGCGCCGGCCGCTTCCAGGCGCTGTGCCTGTTCGAACACTTGCACCCGGTAGCCGCGTTCGGCGAAGGCAAGGGCTGCGGTCAGCCCGGCGACACCCGCCCCGGCGATGACGACTTGCCGGGATCGCGTGTCATTCATCGGGCTTGTCGCGAAAGACTCAGGCGGCCTGGTCGATATAGATGCAGCCGGCCGGCAGCGTTTCCGTCGCCTTCAGCTTTGGCGAATAGCGGTAGAGCGTCGAGCAATAGGGGCAGACTTTTTCATCGTCGCCGCCCATGTCGAGAAACACATGCGGGTGGTCGAAAGGCGGATTGGCGCCCGTGCACATGAATTCCTTGACGCCGATGTCGATTGCCGGGTGGCCCGCATCGTTCTGAAAATGGGGAATGGAACCGCCTGCCATCGTCGTCTCCTTAACGCAGTCTCTTCTGCATCTGGATCATAACAGGCCTCTTTGCAAGATCGATGAAATGAAACTGTCGCAAAAGCCTGTCAGAGGATAAGTTAAGCCGGTTAACCGGCTTGAGCGGGTGGGAAGAGCAGGAACCATGAACGAACTGAAGCCGGTCCAGAGCGAATTCGTGAACGTCGAGGTGGCTCGTCCGGAGGGCGGCAACCCCGATCGCTTCGTCAACCGGGAGTTTTCCTGGCTGCAGTTCAACCGGCGCGTTCTCGAGGAATCGCTGAACCTCAATCATCCGCTGCTGGAGCGCGTTCGCTTTCTGTCGATCTCGGCCGCCAATCTCGACGAATTCTTCATGGTCCGCGTCGCCGGCCTCGCCGGCCAGGTGCGCGAGGGCATCACGCTGAAAAGCCCTGACGGGCGCACCCCCGAACAGCAGCTCGAACAGCTGCTGCGTGAGGTCGAGCGGCTGCAGGAAGACCAGCAGAAGAGCCTTTCAGCGCTCACCGTGCTGCTCAACAAGGAAGGCATCGAGAGCATCACCCGCGATGCGCTGACCAAGGACGAGAAAATCTGGCTGGAAGACCATTTCCAGGAGCAGGTGTTCCCGGTGCTGACCCCGCTGTCGATCGACCCGGCGCATCCGTTCCCGTTCATCCCCAATCTCGGCTTCTCGATGGCGCTGCAATTGCGCCACCGCAAGAACGGCGAAGAGATGAGCGCGCTTTTGCGTCTGCCGGTGGCGCTGAAGCGCTTCATCCGCCTGCCGGACCGCAAGCATCATGTCCGCTTCATCCCGCTGGAAGAGGCGGTCGGCCTGTACATCGGCAAGCTGTTCCCCGGCTACGAGGTCAAGGGCTCCGGCACGTTCCGGATCATTCGTGACAGCGATATCGAGGTCGAGGAGGAGTCCGAGGATCTGGTGCGCCTGTTCGAAACGGCGCTGAAGCGGCGTCGCCGCGGTTCGGTGATCCGCATCGAATTCGACAAGTTGATGCCTTCCGAATTGCGCGACTTCGTCGCCGGCGAGCTTGGCGTGTCGTCGAGCCGCATCAGTGTCCTGACCGGACCGCTGGCGCTCAGCCAGATCTCCGAAATCGTCGCCGTCCCCCGCGACGATCTGAAATTCACGCCCTACAATCCGCGCTTTCCCGAGCGCATCCGCGAGCATGGCGGCGACTGTTTTGCTGCCATCCGCGAGAAGGACATCGTCGTCCACCACCCCTACGAATCCTTCGATGTGGTGGTGCAGTTCCTGCGCCAGGCGATGGCCGACCCGGAAGTGGTGGCAATCAAGCAGACGCTTTACCGCACCTCCAATGACAGCCCGATCGTGCGTGCGCTGGTCGACGCGGCCGAGGCCGGCAAGTCGGTCACGGCGCTGGTCGAGCTCAAGGCACGCTTCGACGAGGAAGCCAACATCCGCTGGGCGCGCGACCTCGAGCGCGCCGGCGTGCAGGTGGTGTTCGGCTTCCTCGAGCTGAAAACCCATGCGAAAATGTCGCTGGTGGTGCGGCGTGAGGACGGCAAGCTGCGCAACTACGTGCATCTCGGCACCGGCAACTACCATCCGGTGACCGCGCGCATCTACACCGACCTGTCCTTCTTCACCACCGATCCGACGATTGCCCGCGACGTCGCCCAGCTCTTCAATTTCATCACCGGCTATGCCGAACCGACGGACGAAATGCGGTTGGCGATCTCGCCGTTCACGCTGAGAAGCCGCATCCTGAAGCACATTGCCGACGAGATTGCCCATGCGGTGGAAGGGAAACCGGCGCGCATCTGGATGAAAATGAATGCGCTCGTCGATCCGATCATCATCGACGCGCTCTATGACGCCAGCCGAGCCGGCGTCGAGATCGACCTTGTCGTGCGCGGCATCTGCTGCCTGCGGCCGCAGGTTCCGGGCCTGTCGGAAAACATCCGTGTAAAATCCATCGTCGGCCGCTTTCTCGAGCACAGCCGCATCTATTGCTTCGGCAATGGTCACGGCCTGCCGTCGGACGAGGCCATCGTCTACATCTCTTCGGCCGATCTCATGCCGCGCAATCTCGACCGCCGCGTCGAGACCATGGTGCCGATCACCAATCCAACTGTGCATGAACAGATCCTTGGCCAGATCATGCTGGGCAACATCATGGACAATCAGCAAAGTTTCGACGTATTGGCTGATGGAACCTCCCGGCGCGTGGTGCTGGAGGAGGGTGAGGAACCGTTCAACGCGCAGGAATATTTCATGACCAATCCGAGCCTGTCGGGACGGGGTGACGCGCTGAAGTCGCATGCGCCCAAGCGCATTGCGCAGTTCAAGCGTCGCAAGAAGAACGCCGCAGCGTCCAGCTGATGCTGTCTGATTCCCAGGGCCGGTTGCAGGACCGCCGACCGCTATCCATCATCGACATCGGGTCGAATTCGATCCGTCTCGTCGTCTATGAGGGGCTGGCGCGCTCGCCGACCATGCTGTTCAACGAAAAGATGCTGGCCGGTCTCGGCCGAGGCATCGTTTCGACCGGCAAACTCGACCCCGAGGCGGTGACCCGCTCGATGGAAGAGTTCCGCCGCTTTCGCGCGCTTTCCGACCAGGCCGGCGCCGAGCATATGTATGTGCTGGCGACCGCTGCCGCCCGCGAGGCGGTCAACGGTCCCGATTTCATCCACCGCGCCGAGGATGTGCTCAAGACCGAGATTCGCGTCATCAGCGGCCGCCAGGAAGCCTATTATTCGGCGCTCGGCGTCATTTCGGGCTTCCACCCGGCGAACGGCATCGCCGGCGATCTGGGCGGCGGCAGTCTCGAACTGGTCGACGTCAACGGCGAAGCGATCGGCGACGGCATAACGCTGCCGCTGGGTGGCCTGCGCCTGCAGGACATGGCGAAGAACTCGTTGACCCAGGCGGCAAAGATCGCGCGTGACGAACTGGCGAAGGCGAAGCTGTTGAAGGGCGGGCAGGGCAGGCCCTTCTACGCCGTCGGCGGCACCTGGCGAAATCTCGCCCGGCTGCACATGGAAATGACCAACTATCCGCTCGGCGTCATGCACCACTACGAAATATCAGCCGAAAGCGCGACGAATTTCCTCAAGCAGGTGGCCAAAGCCGAGATCGAGAAGGTCAAGGGGATCGAAGGCGTTTCCAAGAACCGCCGTTCGCTGCTGCCTTATGGCGCCATAGTGCTGCAGGAGATCATGGCGGCGATGCAGCCGTCGAAGATCATCGTTTCGGCGCTCGGCGTGCGCGAAGGCTTTCTCTATTCGCTGCTCGACGAGGCCGAGCAGAAGGCCGATCCGCTGATTTCGGCCTCGGAAGAACTCGCCCGCCTGCGCTCACGCTCCGTCACCCATGCGCATGAACTTGTCGACTGGACCGCCAAGACCTTTGCCGCCTTCGGCATCGACGAGACCGAGGACGAGGCACGCTATCGTCATGCGGCCGCATTACTGGCCGACATCGGCTGGCGCGCGCATCCCGAATATCGCGGCAAGCAATCGCTCAACATCATCGCGCATGCGTCCTTCTTCGGCGTCGACCATCCCGGCCGCGCTTTCCTGGCGCTGGCCAATGCCTATCGTCATGACGGCATCTTCAACGAATCCATCGCCCCCGAGATCAAGGCGCTGGCGACGCCACGCTATCTGGAGCGGGCACGGGTGCTGGCGGCGATGATGCGCGTCGTCTATCTGCTGACGGCGTCGATGCCCGGCATCATGCCCAGGCTGAAATGGGAACAGCGCAGCAACGGCGTGCTGGCGCTGGTCTTGCCGGCATCGCTGGCCGATCTCTATGGCGAACGGCCGGCCGGGCGCCTGGCGCAGCTGGCCAGGATAACCAACCGCCGGCTGGTGCTGGCGGTCGAGGGCGGTCCGAGCGTGTCGGTGAAATGAACACGGCCTACCAGAGCGTGATTTATCGGGCACTTCCCGATATCGGACCAGCTCGCCCGTGCTCACTTATCAGCGGCTTCGCGCTTAAGGACCGGCTTCCCCCAATCCGTCGCTGCTTCGCAGCGCCACCTTTCCACCCTCCGGAGGGAAAGGAAGGGAGCCTCGTTGGAAAAGCGTTGGCGGCAATAGGCTCGCGCCCTTCCTCTACCCCGTCGATCGGGGGAGAGGTGGCTCGGCGAAGCCGAGACGGAGTGGGGGTCGACCAGCTCAGGCGCGTTTAAGCATAGATCAAACCGAGCTGCGCCCGTCGACCGACCATGCGCCGGCGCCGGCCATCGCCAATGCCAGGAAGCCGCCCGATATGGCGATGTCCTTCATCAGCATCTGCTGGTGCAGGAAGGCGAGCATCGCGTCGCCGCCACCCTGGCCGTAATGGCCGATGAAACCGGCGGCGATGCAGAAGGCGGCAAGCAGCAGCGCTGTGATCCGGGTCTGGAAACCGACCAGGATGAGCAGCCCGGCGATCAGTTCGAACAGTCCTGTGCCCCAGGCGGCAAGCGTCGGCAGCGGCAGGCCGAGGCCGGCGAAATAGCCTGTCGTGCCGGCAATATCGCTCAACGCTTGGAAACCGGAGGGCACGAACAGGGCGGCGAACAGCAGCCGGGAAAGCAGGAGCAGCGCGTTGCGGGGCATGGTCACCTCCGTTGTCGGCCGCCGGTGGCCTCGTCCCCGATCCTAGCAGAAATTCCGGCCGGCGGATCGGCGGGCATACACGGACAACGAAAAAGCGGCGCGGAAAATTCCGCGCCGCTTTCATCTCAAGTCCGGGGAGGGAAACTTAGCCGCGCTTGGCGTCGACCGAGTAGGCGCCGGCGCCGAGCACTGCCAAGAGCAGGAAGCCGCCGGTGAGGCCGAGATTCTTCTGCAGCATCAGAAGCTGCATCTGGTCAGCGAAGTTGAGGTGCGCGACAGCCGTGGCGGCCAGCGTGAAGATGGCGAGCGCGATCGCCACAATGCGGGTCTGGAAGCCGACGAGTATGGCGAGGCCGCCGAAGAATTCGAGCAGGCCCGAACCGACCGCGGCGACCGTCGGCAGCGGCAGGCCGATGCTGCCGAACCACTGCGCGGTGGCGGAAATCGCGGTTAGCTTGGCAAAGCCTGACAGGATGAACAGGATCGACAACAGGATGCGGCCGACGAGGATCGCGGTTGATGCGTTGGATGTCGTGCCGGTGCCGGCGACGGAAGTGTTGGTGGACATGGCTGGTCTCCGAATGGGTTGAATGGCCATCAGATAGACGATACCGACTGTTCACCAAAGCCACCGATCCGGCAACACATTGTTCACAGATAATACATTTCCGTGATCGGACAAACTGCGCAAAATTCGCGTCGGGTCAGATCGCGACCGGAGTAAATCTTCCCGTCGCGAAATGTCTTACCCAGGATGCGTCATATCCTCCGGTCGCACCAGCCGGTCATAATCGGCTTCGCTGACCAGCCCGGTGGCGAGCGCTTCCTCGCGCAGCGTGGTGCCCTTCTTGTGTGCGGTCTTGGCGATCTTGGCGGCATTGTCGTAGCCGATGGTCGGCGCCAGCGCGGTCACCAGCATCAGCGAACGGTCGAGCGCCGCCTTGATGTTGTCTTCCCGCGCTTCGATGCCGACGACGCAATTGTCGGTGAAGGAGACCGAGGCGTCGGAGAGCAACTGCACCGACTGCAGGAAGTTGTAAGCCATCAGCGGGTTGTAGACGTTGAGCTCGAAATGGCCCTGGCTGCCGGCGAAGGTGAGGGCAGCATTGTTGCCGAACACCTGCACGCAGACTTGGGTCATCGCCTCGCACTGGGTCGGATTGACCTTGCCCGGCATGATCGACGAGCCCGGCTCGTTTTCCGGCAACGAGAGTTCGCCGAGGCCCGAACGCGGGCCGGAACCGAGGAAGCGGATGTCGTTGGCGATCTTGAACAGTGCGGCGGCCGCCGCGTTGATGGCGCCGTGCGAAAACACCATGGAATCATGAGCTGCCAGCGCCTCGAACTTGTTCGGAGCGGTGACGAAGGCGATGCCGGTGATGGCGGCGATGCGATCCGCCACCCTTTCGGCAAAGCCGACCGGCGCGTTGAGGCCGGTGCCGACGGCGGTGCCGCCCTGCGCCAGCTCCTGCAGGCCGGGCAACGTCAGCTCGATGCGCTTGATCGACGAGGCGACCTGTGCGGCATAGCCCGAAAATTCCTGGCCAAGCGTGAGGGGGGTGGCATCCTGCGTGTGCGTGCGGCCGATCTTGATGATGTGCGCGAAGGCCTTGGTCTTGGCTTCAAGTGCCTTGTGCAGGTGTTTCAGCGCCGGCAAGAGGTCGTGCACGATGCGCTCGGCGCAGGCGATGTGCATGGCCGTCGGATAGGTGTCGTTCGACGACTGGCTCATATTGACGTGGTCGTTGGGATGCACCGGCTTCTTGGAGCCCATGACGCCGCCCATCATCTCGATCGCCCGGTTGGAGATCACCTCATTGGCGTTCATGTTGGACTGCGTGCCCGAGCCGGTCTGCCAGACCACCAGCGGGAAATGCTCGTTGAGCTTGCCGTCGATGACCTCTTGCGCCGCCTCGACAATCGTCTTGCCGATCGCCGGATCAAGCCGCTTCAATTCCATATTGGCTTCGGCCGCCGCGCGCTTGACGATGCCCAGCGCGCGCACGATCGATGCCGGCTGCTTTTCCCAACCGATCTTGAAATTGCCAAGGGAACGCTGCGCCTGCGCACCCCAATAGCGATCGGCGGCAACTTCGATCGGGCCGAACGTGTCGGTTTCGGTTCTGGTCTTTGCAGCGGTCACGGGTCTCTCCCTGTCGAAGTCGGCAACGGCGTATCGCGTTGCACAAACGGCTTCAAGCGGAGATTGCGGGCGGCAAGGATGCAAATCGGTTGAAGGCACTGGTGATCTCCCCCCTCGAGGGGGAGATGTCGCCGAAGGCGACAGAGGGGGTCGGTTCGACCGGGCGCGACCTCCTATCGCCGCCGGAAGAGGCTGGCGCTTCACGCGAGGCGACCCCCTCTGGCCTGCCGGCCATCTCCCCCACGAGGGGGGAGATCGGCAGATCCACCAATCACCCTAGCGGCGGACCGACAATATCGATGCCGTTTTTTGCGCAGAGCTGCACCAGTGCCGCGATGATTTCCGGTGTCGGTTCCATCTGCGGCGGCAGCTCCGGCTGTTCGGCGGGACGGCTCGCCTGACGCAGCATCGTCTCGAAATCCGAACCGCGCGTAATGGTGAGGGTGCGCGCGCCTTCCGGGGATTCGACCCGGTAGGTGTGCGGCAGGCCTTTCGGCGCAATGACGGTCTCGCCGGCGTCCGCAATGCGTTCGTGGCCGTCGATCTGAAAGCGCAATCTCCCTTCCAGGATGTGAAATACTTCGTCTTCCCTGCGATGCACATGCAGCGGCGGAGAGTCGCCATAGGGCATGCGATGCTCGACGACGCAGATGCCGTCCTCTCCTGCCGCCGACGAGACGTGGATCGCGACAAGCGTGTTGTTGAACCAGAAGAGTTCCTTGCCTGTGATCGTGCCGGGGGTCATTGTCATGGCTGTCTGATCCTTCTGTTGCCTGTGCCTGCTGTGCCGATGACGACCTAACCAAGGACATGCCGACAACGGAAATCGAATGATCGTATGGGGCGAATTGATGCGATGAATTTGAATGCGCTCGACCTCAATCTCGTCAGGGTGTTCGACGCCCTTCTGCGGGAGAGAAGCGTTACGCGTGCCGGCGAGCAGATCGGCCTCAGCCAGCCTGCCGTCAGCGCTGCGCTCAATCGCTTGCGGTATCTCCTCAACGACCAGCTGTTCGTGCGGCGGGGCAATGACATGATGCCGACGCCGCGCGCCGAGAGCATGGCCGAGCCGTTGCGCGTGGCGCTTCGCGAGATCGAACGCGTCTTCCATTCGGCCAAGGCGTTCGATCCGGCGGAGCTGGAGCGAACCTTCACGTTCATGGGTGCGGATTTCTTTTCCATGATGCTGATGCCAACCCTGGCGGCACGTATCGCGGGTGCCGCGCCGCGCGCGTCGCTCAGGTTTCTCGACAGCGCCCGTGGCGACGTTTCGCGGCTGCTCCAGGACGATGAAATCGACGTAGCGCTCGAGCGTCCGCTGGAGGTCTCCGACTGGGTCTCAAGCACGCCTCTGTTCCATTCACCATTCGCCATCATCGCCGCGCACGACAACGCTGCGATCAGGCAGGCAGGGATCGTGGAAGGCAAGACTCTGCCGATCGAGCTCTTCTGCGAATTGCCCCATGTTCTTCGTTCTATCGATGGCTCGATGTCGGGCTCCACCGACGAGGCGCTCCGCAAGATCGGACGAACGCGTCGTGTAAGCCTGGCACTGCCGCACTTTCAGGCTGTCGCATTGGCAGTGGCAAATGGAAACCACCTGGCTGCGGTTCCCAGGCAGTTCGCGGTTTGGGCAGCCAAGACCCTGCCGCTCGTCATCTTCGAACCGCCACTTCCCATTGCCGTTCCTGAAATCAGGATGTACTGGCACGCGCGCCACGACGACGAGCCACCCCATCGCTGGGTTCGCGATCAGGTCCTGAAGGCGATAGGCGCACTCGGATTTGTGGAAAGCGGTGCCGCGGAAAATGCCGGCGCCTAACTCTTTGTTTTGACGCAATTCCGGACGGAAAAGCGTTTCACACTTTTCCTGGAATTGCTCTGGCGCCCGGACGGATCAGCCCGCGGTATAGCCACCGTCGACGGAGAAGATGCCGCCGCTGGTCCAGGCGGCCTCTTCGCTGGCCAGATAGACCGCGATACCGGCCAGATCGGCTGGGCGGCCGATTCTGCCAAGCGGATAGCTGCGCTCGACATAGGCCTTCAGCTCCGCTTTTGCCTCGGCCGGCAAATTGTCGACGGTCTTGCGTCGCATGGCGGTGTCGACCGTGCCGGGCGCGATGGCGTTGACGCGGATGCCGCGCGGGCCGAGTTCGAAGGCCAGCGATTTGGTCAGCGAGTTCAACGCGCCCTTCGACAGCGAATAGAGGCTCGACGGCCGCTTCGGGATCATCTTGTTGGCGAAGTAGGACGAGATGTTGATCACCGATGCGCCGGTTGCCAAATGCGGCAGCAGGCCCTGGGTGAGGAAGAACACCGCCGTCACATTGAGCGCGAAGGATTGCTGGAACTGCTCCTGGCTGACACTCTCGAACGGCACCAGGAAGGCCACGCCGGCATTGTTGACGAGGATATCGAGCGACCTGCCGGATTTTTTCACCTGCTCGACGACGGCCGCGATGCCGGCCGATGTGGCAAGATCGGCTGACAGCGTCTCGATAGTGCCGCCGAGGTGCTTGTGGGCGGCGTCGAGCTTTTTGGTGTCGCGGCCGACGATCAGGATGTCCGCGCCCTCGCGCGAAAAGGCCTCGGCGATCGCCAGGCCGATGCCGTCCGACCCGCCAGTGACCAGCGCGCGCTTGTTGTGAAGTCTCATTCGACGCTCCGAGGGATTTCTGCCTCGTCGAGAGCACCGTATAGTGGCGGCCGTGGTCAAGCCGTCGGCCTATCCCCGGGTATGAACTTCGACCGCTGCCGGCCGGCAGGTCAGGCGAGGCCGGTTTACGCGCCGGCGGTCGCAAGCTCCCGCAGCGCCAGCCGGCCCGCGACATAATTCTTGACCTGGCGGACCGCCTGTTCGCGCGAGACGCTGCCCGGCTGCAGGCCGAGCCGCAGCCAAAGCCCGTCGATCAGCGCGGTGACCCCAAGCGCGATGTCGTCGGCATCCGCCGGCGAGGCGAGGCCGCGCAGGCCCGACAACAGGTTCGAGCGCATGCGCGCATGGATCACCCTCTGGATACGGGCCATCTTCTCGTCGCGCGGCACCTCGGCGCAGAGCGAAAGCCAGGCGTGGCACAGAGGCGGCTGGAACAGATGCTCCTCGAAATTGCCCTCGATCACCGCATCCATGCGCTCCATCGGGGTATGCGCCCGGCGAAGCCGCGCGATCACCGCCTGGCACAGGACGGCGTTGGCCTCGCGCATCGCGTGCTCGAACAATTCCTGCTTGTTGCGGAAATAGTGCAGCACGATG
This sequence comes from Mesorhizobium norvegicum, assembly GCF_004919685.1. Classification (GTDB taxonomy): domain Bacteria; phylum Pseudomonadota; class Alphaproteobacteria; order Rhizobiales; family Rhizobiaceae; genus Mesorhizobium; species Mesorhizobium norvegicum. Next base: position 119,092 of record NZ_SMYZ01000001.1, read on the forward strand.
CCCTTGGAGGCGCCGGCCTGAGCGGCCACCTTTTCCAGTGTCGCGCCGGCAATGCCTTCGCGTTCCAGCACAGCGAAGGCCGCCTGCCGCAGCTCCTTGCGGCGTATCTCGCTGAGACGCTTGAGTTTCACGGGATCGGTCCATGCATGACGAATCCACGTTGACATTTTCGCCCGCTCAGATCAAGAATTGACCCATGGGACAATAAAAAGACCAATTGGTCAATTTTATGACAATGAGGAGAACCGAAATGTTCCGCATCCTTGCAAATGGCGTCTGTCTTGCCGCCCTCATGTTGGCCTCTCATGCGGCCCAGGCGGCCGAGGCCGAGCAGTGCAGGGCTGTGCGCATGGCTGAACCCGGCTGGAACGACCTTGCTTTCACCACGGGGGTCGCCAACGTCCTGCTGGAGGCGCTCGGCTATCAGCCGCAAAGCCAGGTGCTTGGCATCAACGTCATCTACGAGGGCATGAAGAACAGGGATCTCGACCTGTTCCTGGGCTACTGGGACCCGGCCATGGTCACCTATTACGAACCCTACAAGAAGGACGGCTCGGTCGAGAATGTGCACCTCAATCTCGAAGGCGCCAAATACACCTTCGCCGTGCCGACCTATGTCTGGGCGGCCGGCGTCAAGGACATCTCCGACCTGCACAAGTTCGCCGACAAGTTCGGCAAGAAAATGTACGGCATCGAGCCCGGCTCCAACCAATTGATGATGGACGCCATCGCCGATCCCGCCTTTGGCCTGGACGGCTGGCAGGTGGTCGAGTCCAGCGAAGCCGGCATGCTCTCCGAGGTCGGCTACGAGATCAAGGAGAAGCAGTTCATCGTGTTCCAGGGTTGGGCGCCGCATCCGATGAACACAATGTACGACTTCAAGTACCTGACCGGTGGCGACAAGTTCTTCGGCCCGAACTTCGGCGCCGCGACGGTGACGACGCAGGTGCGCAAGGGCTATCTGCAGCAATGCCCGAACGTCGCGCAGTTCCTCGAGAATCTCGCCTTCGACATCGATTTCGAGAATGTCGGCATGGGCTATCTGATCAATGACGGCATGAAGCCGGAGGACGGGGCGCTGAAGGCAATCACGCTGAACAAGAACCGCCTCGACGTCTGGCTCGCCGGCGTCACCACCTTCGACGGCCAGCCGGGCCTCGCCGCCGTCAAGGAAAAACTCGGCCTGTGAGAGCGGCGGTGTTGAATGCCTGCGCGGACCAGGACGCCTGGGCCGGCCGCAAGCAGTTCGTCACTGTCGGCGATCTCGACATCGCCTATGTCGAGATATCAGGCGCCGAGCCGGCGCTGCTGTTGGTGCACGGCTTCACCGACACCAGCCGCAGCTTTTCGCTTCTGGCGCCGCATCTGGCCGGCCGCCGGCTGATCATGCCGGATTTGCGCGGCCACGGCGCCTCGCAAGCGGGCAAGGACTGCGGCATCGCCGATTTCGCCGACGATATTGCCGGGCTGATCCTGCGCTTGCGGCTCGACCGGCCGGTCGTCGTCGGCCATTCGCTGGGCGCCATGGTGGCTATCGCATTTGCGGGGCGCCACAAGGAGCTGATCGGCGGCCTGGTGGTCCTGGCCGGCACGTTGAAGCCCGATTTCGCGCCGGATCATCCGCTGATCGCCGGCGTCCAGGCCCTGCGCGACCCGATATCGCCGGCCGATCCGTTCTACGCCTGGTGGCATGCCTGCCGGCCCGGTGTGCTCCCAGCCTTTCTCGCCGGCCTGGCGAATGACGCCTCGGCGATGCCGGCGCCGCGCTGGCGCGCGATCCTGGAGGAAATCCGCCGCGCCGATCTGACCGATGCGGCACGAGCCGTACAGGCCCGGACGCTGATCATCGCCGGCGCGTGCGACCCGCTGTTCGGCGAGGCGCACCAGCAAGCGTTGCAGTTCGCTCTGCCCGAAGCCGTCTTCGTCCGCGCCGAGGCCTGTGGCCACAACCCGCATTGGGAAGATCCGGCCCTTGTCGCAAAGGCCATCACCAAGGCATTTGAAGTTTAACGCCCGACCAGCGATTGCAATGTGGGCGACAGCCGCAAAGTCTCCGTTGGTTTGGTCAGGCCGAGCCGCGCGGCCCGCCAAAAGGCCTGCCATGCCGGTGAGGCGGCGAGGGCGGCCTTGTGGCGGGCATGTGCCTCTGCGCTGTCGAAGCCGGTGACGGATAGGAAGACGTTTTCATCAGCCCGTACCGGCAGGCGCGGAAAACTGTTTTCGGCATGCTCCGTAACGAAAGCGGCGAGCAGGCGTGCGTCGGCCGTCATCAGCGCCGCCGTCTCAGTCTCGAAGCGGCTGGCGAAATCAGCCTCTGTGCCGGATTGCACATGATGAATCTGGATGACAACGATGCCAGTCAGCGGCTTATTTTGAAGGGGCTTTTCCTCAGTGTCCAGGCTTGGTCGTTGCGCGCCCGCGAGGTCGAAGCCGGCGCCCGGCCATGCGGGCTTGAGCAGCAGCACGTCGTCGGAATCGATCATTGTCGCATTGGCCGCATCGCGGTGCGCCGCCCAGACCGGCCCGCCATAGAAATCGGTGAGAGCATTTTTCCGCGCGGCCATGCCGTCGAAGCCGCGCATCCAGACGAACATGTCCGGGCGGTCGAGGTCCCGGAACTGGCCGATGATGGTCATGCCGGCGTCCTCCTGGCCCTCGATCAGCCTGCCGTCGAAGATGTCGATGAGCGTGTCGCGCCGGCCGGGCTTCAATGTGTATTGCCGAAGCTCGACGACAGGCGAGGCGCGCACGGCGGGTTTCAGCGCGGCATTCAAGGGCATGTTCATCCGTCTCTCCTCAAAACAGGGTAATCATCCTGTTTTATAAACAGACCGGTTGTCCTGTTTTGTCAATATGCTATCTTCTTTTGCCTTCTCCCCTTGTGGGAGAAGGTGGATTGGCGCGCAGCGCCAAGACGGATGAGGGGTGCTCGACGGTGCGCCGTTGGTGTCAAGCTGGAGCACTCCTCATCCGCCTTCACTTCGTTCAGGCACCTTCTCCTCCCACAAGGGGAGAAGGGGGAGATCCGCATGGCACGCCTTGCACGCAAACGCATCAACGACCCTGAAGGCATGCGCAAGAAAGTGCTCGATGTCGCTGAGGTTGCGTTCCAGGCGCGCGGCTATCATGCCTCCAGCTTCGGCGACCTGATGACGGCGGCGGGTGTCAGCGGCGGCGCGCTGCATCACCATTTCCCGACCAAGAAGGCGCTGGCGCTGGCGGTGATCGACGAGCGTGTCGCCGCAGCGGTCGAAGAGACATGGATCGCGCCGGTGCTGGCGGCCAGCACTGCACGCGAAGGCGTGCGCGCGGTGTTCGAGGCCGTGGCGGCGGAACTGGAGCAGCAGGGTTTCGTGCGCGGCTGCCCGCTCAACAATCTGGCGCACGAGCTGTCGCTCGCCGATCCGGATTTCCGGGTTGCCCTCGCCGGTATTTTTGCCGGGTGGCGGCGGGCGATTTCCGACAAGCTGCGAGCCGACCAGCAGGCGGGCAGGGATGGGGGCACGGATCCCGAGCGCTTTGCCGCACTGGCGGTCGCCGCCTATTCCGGGGCGATGTCGATGGCCAAGACGGCGCAGGATGCAAGCGTGCTGCGGGATTGTCTGGCGGGACTGGAGCTGAGCGCGCTATCGCCCTCTCAGGGCGGATTGGCAGCCAAGCGACGCCGCAGGGTGCTGCTACGACCAAGAACCCTTTGATGTCGGAGCGACAAGTGGATCTCAACGCGGCCACTTTGACTTTGCGGCGCTATTGCGCCAGCGGCTTGATCGTCTCATAGCCGATGACGCTTTCGGACTTTGTACCCTCGTCGTAGCGCCGCGCCAGGGCTGCTCCGAGGTCCGGCGCATAGAGCGCGGTGAACGTGTCCAGCGTCTCGCCAGCCTGGTTCCTGATCGTCTCCTTGACCGCCAGCACATTGTATTTGCAGCTACCCAGGCTGAAAATTTCCTTGCCCTTCACCGCAAGTTCCAGCGTCTTTGTGCCCTTCGGCTGTTTCTTCGGCGACAGCTCGACGAACTGCATCGTGCTCTTCGCGCCCGATTTCAGCGGGAACAGCTTTTTCAGGTCGCCAAGCGGGATCATGGCCAGATGGCCCGTGTCGCTATCGCGAAAAACTTCAATCAGCCCGGCAAACAGGAACTGCGTCTGCGGCGACTCGGACTCATAGGTGTTGGCAACCGAAACCATGCCGCCCGCCGCTGGCCGGAACTCGCTGCGGATGCCCGGCCTTTCCAGCAAGAAGCCGGTCTTGGCGGTTTTCGCGTCGACGCATTCGGCGCCATGCGCGGCGCTCGCCGTGGCGAGCAGGGCCATGCCGATTGTTGCGGCTCTCATTGCGTCGTCCTCTCCCCCCGCGCCGCGTCAAAGACTGCCAGAGCCGAGCGGCGGTGTCGATGCGTGGTGACGGCAACTGGACGGCAGGGGGCCGCCTGTGCTGAATTTCGCGCATGATGACTCGCTTGCCGATCCGCTCGATTTCCCGGCGCAGCCTGCTGAAGCAGGCCGCAGGATTTGCCGCGGCCGGCGCCTTGTCGCGCCCGGCATTCAGCCAGACCGGCCAGCGCGTCCAGTCCATCGACGCCACCTTCCTGTTCATCGCCGATGTCCATGCCTGCCGCTTGGCGAGCGGGTTGAGCCCCAACTGCCTGCAGGAAGGCAAGACCGACGCCGCGCTGCTGCGCAACGTGGCAGTGCTCAACGGTCTCGGCGACAAGGACTGGCCGATCGAGATCAACGGCATCGCCACCGACTTGCGCTCGGCGGGCAGCCGCATCGGCACGCCGCTCGGCCTCGTCGTCGGCGGTGACATGACCGACGATGGCGGCGGCCAGATCACCCAGCCGAGCGAGGGCACCCAACTGCTCCAGTTCAGCCAGCGCTACAGCCAAGGCGTTGGCCCCGATCGCGTGCACATGCCGGTCTATGTCGGGCTCGGCAACCATGATCTCGACCAGAACGGACCGCCGCACCATGTCGACTGGTACCGGCGCGAACTGCGCGACTATGTCGAGGTCAACCATCGCGCCGGCGTGTTCTTCAAGCCGCCGGTGCCGGCCACCGACTATGATGTCGACACCGACTGCTATTCCTGGGACTGGGGCGGCCTGCATCTGGTCCAGACGCATCGTTTCGCCGGCGATACCGGCCACGGCGCCGAGAGCAGCCTGCCATGGCTGAAGCAGGATCTGGCGACCTATGCGGCGGATGGCCGCCCGGTCATTCTGTTCCAGCACTATGGTTGGGACACCTTCTCGATAGAACGCTGGGATGCCGCCAAAAGGCACTACGACGATGACGGCACTGGTCCGCCGCATTGGTGGAGCGAGGCCGACCGGCAGGCGCTGCTGGCGGCGCTCAAGGGCTACAATGTCGTCGCCATCTTCCACGGCCACCAGCACGAAACGCCGATGGTCTATCGCAGGGATGGACTCGACCTGTTCAAGCCGAAGGCCGCCTATATGGGCGGTTTCGCGCTCGCCAGGGTGACCAGCGACGGCATGGACGTGGTGCTGGGCGAGGCGACCGGTGATCATGGCGAGGTCGCCTTCACCAATGCTTTCAGCAAGGGCTGGAGCACATGAAAAAGGCGGCCCTCGCGACCGCCTTTCCCCAATAAAAGAGCGTTCTCGATGTCGGATCAGAGCGCCTTCTTGACCTTGTCCTTCACGTCGCCATAGGCCTTCTGCACCTTGCCGGCGATCTTGTCGGCCGTGCCTTCAGCCTGGGTCTGCCTGTTGCCGGTTGCCTTGCCGGCGGCTTCCTTGACCGAGCCCTTGACCTGCTTGGCCAGGCCCGCGATCTGATCCTTGTTCACCATTTTCGCATCTCCTGGGAGTTTTGAATTCGAGGGAATTCATCCGCGAAAGCAAACGAGCCGGCGTCGTTTAGGTTCCACGCGTTCCCGGTCGACAGATGAGCTCGGGCAGCCGCTTCCTGTGGCAAGGCGGGCAGGCTATAGGCTGGTGACACGCGCCGACCAAAGGATTTGGGTGATCGTGCGTGCGGGGAGACAAATGGCTGAATTCACGCTCTTCATCGGCAACAAGTGCTTTTCCTCATGGTCACTCCGGCCATGGGTGGCGATGAAGCATCTGGAGATCCCGTTCGAGGAAGGTTTCGTGCGGCTGCGCACGCCTGAGACCTTTGCCAATCTGGCGAAAGTGTCGCCGACCGGCCAGGTGCCCGTCTTGAATCACAATGGCAAGATCATCTGGGAAACCCTTGCCATTCTTGAATATCTGGCTGACCTGTTTCCGGACAAAAATCTCTGGCCGGCCGACATCGACGCCCGCGCACTGGCGCGCTCGGCCGCGACCGAGATGCATTCCGGTTTCCGCGAAGTTCGCTATGGCTGGCCGATGAATTTGCGCAGGCCAAAAGGCCACAAGCCGCTCGACGCCGAAGGCGAGGCGCAACGCGAGCGCATCGAGGCGTTGTGGCGCGAGTGCCGGGAAAAATACGGCAAGGGCGGCCCGTTCCTGTTCGGCCATTTCACCGCCGCCGACGCCATGTATGCGCCTGTTGTCACCCGCTTCGACACCTATGGCGGCACGCTTGCGTCAGACACCCGGGCTTATGTCGATGCCGTGCTGGCAACGCCGGCGATGCGGCACTGGTATGCCGAGGCGGGCAAGGAGACGTGGCCGGAACCGGGCCCCGACGAATAGGATCTGTGATCACCCCAAGGGTAACTCCAACTCGTCCCGAAGTTGACGAAAGTCAGGGATCGGCATAATACGTAACCAAGTGGATACGTATTATGCCGCAGGCTGACCTCGACCGTTCCGTTTTCCGCGCCATCGCCGATCCGACGCGCCGCGCCATCCTCGACCGCTTGCGGCAAGGGCCGGCGCCGGTCAACGAACTCGCCGCGGCGTTTTCGCAGAGCCGGCCAGCGATCTCCAAGCATCTCAGGGTTCTGCGCGAGCTGCGCGTCGTCTCCGAACAGAAGCATGGCCGCGAGCGGCTCTACCGGCTGGAGCCGGCGGAATTGAAGAACGTGGCCGACTGGATCTTGCCCTATCGTGATTTTTGGCAGGCGAGCCTCGGCAATCTGAAATCCTACCTGGAGAATGAATGATGGCCAGCAACGATAGACCACGCGCCATCGCTGACGTGTCGGCGGGCACAATTCTCGCCACGGTGACGATCGCGGTGCCGCCCGAGCGGGTGTTTCGAGCGTTGACGGCGGATGACCAGATACCGCTCTGGTGGGGGGCGGACGAACTTTACCGGACGACGAGACACACTGCCGACGTGCGGCCGGGTGGCGCGTGGCGATCGGAAGGCAAGGGCGCCGATGGCCGGGAGTTTCATGTCCAGGGCGAGTATCTCAAGGTCGAGCCGCCACACCTTCTGGTGCTGACATGGAAAGCGCCATGGGATGGCGACAATGTCACCACCGTGACCTATACGCTTGAGGCGGTCGATTCCGGAACGCAGCTGACTTTACGCCATGAAGGGTTCGGCGTTCGCCAGGGCGCCTGCCGCGATCACGGCTTCGGCTGGGAGCGCGTGCTCGGTTGGCTGGCCACCTTCCTCACCGATGAGGCCGGCAACAAGCCACAAGGCGTGTTCCACTGCAGGCTGATCCCGCCTCGGCCCGACTTTGCCTTCACCATGACCGATGCGGAAAAAGCACTGATGAAACAGCACTCGGACTATCTGCGCGGCAAGCTGGGCCAGGGTGGTGTCATCCTGTTCGGGCCGGTCGCCGATCCTGCCGGCCCCTGGGGGCTCGGCATCGTGCGTGCCGACGATGAGGCCGCAGTCAGGGCGCTGACTGATGGCGACCCGACCGTGCGTTCTGGGCTGGGTTTTCGTTATGAAATCCTGCCGATGATGATCGCGGTGATGTGAGACTTGCCAAACGAAAACGCCCCTCGCACCTTTTATCGCGCGGGGGGCGTCTTTGCCATCAACCTTTCTTTCGATTGCTCTCATGAACTGCTGATGACACGGACTAAATGCGCGTTTGCGCAGATGGTTCCCGGATGCCGCGAATTTTTTTTCGAGCTGGCGCAAGCGGCTGTTTGGCGTCCGGTTTGCCGTCATGCCAAGTGTTTTGGCTAGGTGTTTTGGGAGAATTCCGCAGGTGTGGGGGATACAGATTTGACAGCGCGCCAAAAGAAGCCTACAAGCATTTCGTCGATATTTGTTTGACTGACTTTTGTTATCCGCGCTTTCGAGCGCGCCTTTGACGAACTTCCCACATCAAAAATCGGGACAAACGACGTTGTGCATCCGCATGGCGTCGAACGAATATTTGCCATGGAAAGGGTTCGTCATGAGCACCGGCACAGTTAAATGGTTCAACGCCACCAAAGGTTTTGGTTTTATTCAGCCTGACGACGGCTCGGCCGACGTTTTTGTCCACATCTCGGCCGTAGAGCGCGCCGGTATGCGCGACATCGTCGAGGGCCAGAAGCTCGGCTACGAGATGGTCCGCGACAACAAGTCGGGCAAGATGTCCGCCGACCAGTTGAAGGCGGCCTGAAAAAAGAATTCAGCTCTCCCGGTGACCACGGATGTACTGGCACCGGTGAGTGGCGAATTCGGGCGCATGGCCGCGGAGACCTGAGTTTCCACGACATGTCATGCGCATGAGAGGAGCGTGCCTTGTGCATCCATCTGGATGCACGGCGTTCTAACGCAATTCCGGACGGAAAACTGTTTCGCACTTTTCGTGGAATTGCTCTTGGGAAGGTCAGGCGGTGCCTGGCCTTTTTCATTTTGCGCGTCTTGCCGCCGAAAGTGCGCTGCGCGTCGGCCTGGACGTGCTAAGGGACGCTCCAGCAATTTGAATCCGCTGCCGTATTGCTTTGTGCGTGGTCCTGACCGAAGACCCGGTTTCGCCCCATCGGCACAGGCTCCTGACAGGAGAAAGATTTTGACCGCTCATTCGAAGACAGTCGAACAGGCCGCGTCCTTGTTCAGCAAGACGCAAACCCAGTCGATGTCACTCAACCGCATCAATTCCGAACGCGATGCCGTCAGCGAGGCGCGGGAAGCCAAGACCGCGCGCCTGCGCGAACAGCGTCTGGAGAAGGAGGCCGACGAGTTGGCCGCCGCCGCGGCGCTAGCCGCTTTGCCGAAGCGAGCCGGAAGACGCTGATGGCTACCAAGCGCGTGCCTCCGAAACTGATCGCCGCCGACTCGACCATCGCCGACGTGGTCGAAGGCCTCAACAAGCCGGTCGAATATGTGCGCCGGGTGCTGGAAAAACTTGAGCGCTGCAAACGCGCTCATGGCGATGCCCAGGTGCGGCTCGGTGTGCGCGGTCGCGCCGAATGCCCGAACTACCTGATCGAATATGTCCGCGAAGACGCCAAGACCCATGAGCGCGTCACCCATCAGGACGCCGCCTACAGCGGCAGCACGCATCGTGAGCTGGCAGTCCATCATATCGCGGAAATCAGAAACTGGTCGCCCGAGGAAATGAACATCACGGCGGTTTCGGCGCTGATCGGCCGCCTGCGCAATCCGCGCGCACCATCATCGCGCTTCGTCGACGAGGACTGACATGGCCATAAAATTCTCCGCCAAGGACCAGCCGGCAGCCCCGGCCGCCGCCGCAAAGCCGGCCAAGCCGGTTGCCGCGCCGAAAGGCGATGGGCCCGCCGAGACTGCGACCGATCTGTTCAAGTCGCCGGCCGAAGCCTCGTCGCGCAAGACAGGCAAGAAGAAATAGCGCCTTGCCGCAAGACGCCGATCGCAATCCTGCCGCGCCGGGGCTGTCTGCCCTGGTGGCTGCCGCAAGCCTTTTGTCGTCGCAACGCAGCACCGCTGCTCTGTTCGACTGCCAGAGCTGCGGCGCCTGCTGTTCCTATTCGGCCGAGTGGCCACGCTTTTCCACCGAGGATGATGCGCAGCTCGACCGCATCCCGGAAAAATATGTGGCGGCCAATCTGTCCGGCATGCGCTGCGAGGGCGTGCGTTGCTCGGCGCTTACCGGTGAGATCGGCAAGTCGACCGCTTGCGGCATCTATGACGTCCGCCCGGATGTCTGCCGCGCCTGCATGCCTGGTGACGATGATTGCCTGATGGCACGCCGGGCGCACGGATTGCCGACAGCTTAGTAAAGTTTCCGGCGCTTGTGCGCATCCTCCTTGCTGGCTACGCTGCGACAGGGCAGGGCTCGCCGGAGGAAACCATCGTGAGCATCGAATTTCTGTTGACGTCGCTGATTGTCGTGGCTTCACCCGGCACCGGCGTTCTCTACACGCTGAGCGCCGGCCTCTCGCGCGGCGCGCGCGCCAGCGTCATCGCCGCCTTCGGCTGCACGCTCGGCATCATCCCGCATATGGCCGCCGCCATCACCGGCCTTGCGGCGCTGCTGCACACCAGCGCGGTCGCCTTCGAGACGCTGAAATATCTCGGCGTCGCCTATCTGCTCTACATGGCCTGGAACACGCTGAAGGAAAAGGGTGGCCTGAGCGTCGAGCAGGATGTGACGCCGCGCTCGGCCGGCAAGGTGATCGCCACCGGTGTGCTCGTCAACGTACTCAATCCGAAACTGTCGATCTTCTTCTTCGCCTTCCTGCCGCAATTCGTCAGCACCACCGAGCCCAATGCGCTGTCGAAGATGCTGGAGCTCAGCTCCGTCTTCATGCTTTTGACCTTCGTGGTTTTCGTCGGCTACGGCATCTTCGCCGCTTCGATCCGCAGCCATGTCGTGTCGCGGCCAATGGTGCTGACCTGGATGCGCCGGACCTTCGCCGGTGCCTTCGTCATGCTCGGCGCCAAACTGGCGCTGGCGGATCGGTAGAAACCGGTTCGCGGATCCTGTCGTCTCTGCGCAAAATCCCTGCCCAGATAGTCAGAAGGCGAGCCCAGGGCTCGCCTTCATCTGCATTCTTCAACTCCGGGCGAAGGCAATCATTAGTTTGCGCCGCCGAGAGCCTTCAATTTTTCGCAGAACGGCGCGTATGGTTTGCTCATCGCAGCGTCCTGGCATTCCTTCGTCATCATGGCCTGATCGTCCTTGGACATCGCTGCCCAAGCGGCCTTCATTTCATCGTCGGATTTCATCGTCTTCATGCCCGAATCGGTGAAGAACGGTTCCATCATCTTGGGCGAGTCGAGCGCCCCGGCAAGCGCCGTGCCGCTGAAGACAGCCAATGCGAGTGCTCCAAAGCAGGCGGTTCTGATGTTCATCACACGAGTCCTCCCTAATGGTCTTTCTCGATCGTCGAATGGCGGTCGTGCTGAATTCTAGCACAGATTGAATTGTATTAGGAGTAACTCATATGGCTGCAGTCGGGCGTCCACTTGCGTCAATTTGGATTAGCGGAAGGCCCGCCGACCCATGGCGCTGACTTGGTTCGCCGCACCTTCGGCGCCAGGCTGGCACTGGCGGATCGGTAGCGCCGGCCGGCGCTACCCCTTGACGTAGCCCATTGCTTCGACGATCCGCCCGTCGGCCACGCGCATGAGGTTGACGCCACGCAGCGAATTGCCGTCGGCCATGAAATAGCGCCAGCGGATCGTTGCCCGGTCGCCGGCGACGAAGGTCTCCTCGATATCGAAGTGCGTGCCGGCCTGGGTCGCGATCGCCGTCCAAAGCCCGACGCACGCTGCCTTGCCGGCATGGCGTGCCCCGTCCGGCGCCGGCACGGTGTTCTCGATCACGCAATCCTCAGCCACCAGCTCGGCGAGTGCCGAGGGATCGTGGCGTTGGAATACGTCGTTGTAGCGCCGCATGATCTCGGCCGTTTGCCGTGACAGATCGCTCGCGGTTGCGTCCATGACAAGCTCCTGTGTCATCTTCTTTCTCCTGGCTTCATTGGTCTTTGATGGCTTCGACGAGCGTCGCCTTGAGGGTGATCTGAGATACGCCGGCAAGGGCCCGTGAGACGAGGCAGCCTGCCTTGGCGGACTGTGCAAGGCGCTCGAATTCATCTTCGGCGAGTCCCGCGACCTCTACCTCGGTTTCGAGCTCGATGCGGGTGATTGTCGGTCCCGCAGCGGTTGCGCCAAGATGCACCTTGGCGACGGTGCTGATGCTTGTCGGGACATGATTGGCGTTGCCCAGTATGGCGCTCAGCGCCATCGAGAAGCAGCCCGCATGCGCGGCGGCGATCAGTTCCTCCGGATTGGTGCCCGGACCGTTTTCGAAACGCGACGGGAAGGAATAGGCGCCTTCGAACACGCCGCTGCCGAGCCGCAATCGGCCCGAGCCTTCCTTCAGCGTGCCTTGCCACTCGGCCGAGGCTTCACGAATTGTCATTGTCGTTCTCCCTTGGTTTGAGGAATCGATGGGTCAGGCGCCGTCGATGACCACCTTCCCGAAGACATCGCCCTGCTGGAAATAGCGGTAGGCGTCGCCGGCCTCGGTGAAGGCGAAGACCTTGTCGATGACGGGCCGCAGGCGGTGCTGCGAGACGGCGCGCAGCATGGCTTCGAGATTGGTCCGGTTGCCGACGAAGAGGCGGCTGATGGTGGCGAGGCTGCGCTGGTAGAGTGCCGCCGGCAGCTGGATCGATCCGCCTTTGGCATCCTGCAGCGTCAGCAGCACGATGTGCCCGTAAAGCGTGCTGGCGATCAGCGATTGCGCGAAGGTCGCCGGGCCACCGGTCTCGACGACGAGATCGATGCCGCCGGTCTGGTCGCGGACGGTCGCACCCCATTGCGGCATATCCGATGTCGAAATCACAAGGTCGGCGCCCAGCGCCCGCAGCTCGTCGGCTTTCTCGGCGCGCGAGGTGACGGCGACGACACGGCAGCCGAGCAGCTTGGCGAACTGCAGTGCAAAGAGCGAGACGCCGCCCGAGCCGATGACCAGAACCCATTGGCCGGGCTTCGGAATTCCGGCGCCCGTCACCGCATTCCATGCGGTCAAGCCAGCGCAGGTCAGCGTCGCCGCCTCATGCCAGTCGAGATGATCGGGCAGCCGCACCGCCCATTGTTCGTCGAGAACGGCGTATTCGGTCAGCATGCCGTCCAGCGTGCAGCCGAGCTGGTCGATGAGCCCGGCATTGATGCGGCCGTCGATCCAGCGTGCGAAATAGCTGCCGGTCACGCGATCGCCGACGGCAAAGCGGGTGACGGCATCGCCGATGGCGACAATGTCACCAGCCCCGTCGCTCAGCGGAACGACGTCCTGGCGCGGCGGCAGCGGATAGGTGCCGTTGAGGATCATCGTGTCGCGCCGGTTGAGCGAGGTGGCGCGAACGCGCACCACGATCTCGTGCGGCTTCGGCTCCGGCTGCGCCTCATCGCGCACCACCAGGCGTTCGGTCCCGCCGGACCCTTCGAGACGGTAGCTGCGCATGTCGATCTCCTCCAGAAATATATAGACTGATCTACATATTATGTAGACCGATTGTCATATTCTGCGCAAGGCCTATAATGATTGCTGCTGACAGAGGTTGACATGGCCAACGACACCCGCACCCGCATACTCGAGACGACTGGGCTGCTGCTCAGGCAGCGCGGCTATCACGGCACCTCGCTCAACGACATATTGAGCGCCAGCGGCGCGCCGCGAGGCTCGCTCTATTTCCATTTTCCCGGCGGCAAGGACCAATTGGTCATCGAGGTGACGCGCGCCAGCGTTGCCGACGTGACGGAGAGGCTGGGCGAAGCGCTGGCTGCCGAAAAGGATCCGGCGGTGGCCGTCCATCATATCTACCAGTCGGTTGGGCGCATGCTGGAGGACAACCAGTTTTCGCTTGGCTGTCCGATTGCGCCTGTCGTGCTGGACTCGCCGACCGACGTGCCGGAACTGGCGGAGTTGTGCCGCTCGGCCTTCGAACAGTGGATAGGTTTGCTGCGGGACGCCTTCGTCGGGGCAGGGGTGCCCGAGCGCCGTGCGCATGCATTGGCGCTGCTGGTCGAATCGTCGCTGGAAGGGCTGATGGTGATCGCCCGCGCCACCCGCGACCGCGCCCCGCTACAGGCCGTGGCCGACGAGGTCGCGGCGCTGATCGAAGCCGCGGTGCTGGCTAGGCAGGCCGTTGCCGCCGCGCATTGACGTTTTCACGGCATCGTCGCATCGATGACCGCGCGAATATCTCGGGAGGTCGGTCGATGGGGCGCAAGCAAGCTGATGCGACGATACGTGACCTGCAGTTTGCCAGGAACCTCGACTGGAACCTGCTGAAATTCTTCCATGAGATCGCCAACGCCCGCAGCGTCACCAAAGCGGCGCAGGAGCTCAACCGCAAGCAGCCGGCGCTGAGCCTCGCACTGCGGCGGCTGGAGGAGCGGCTGGGCGTGACGCTGTGCCAGCGCGGCCCGACCGGCTTCGAACTGACCGAGGAAGGGCGCATCCTGGCCGAGCGCTGCCGAGACTTCACCGGCGCCATCCGCGAAATCCCGGCGCGTCTGTTCGACTTGAAGGCCGAGATACGCGGGCACCTGCGGGTCATGCTGGTTAGCAATCTCGTCGCGCCGGCGCTCGATGACGCCATCGCGGCGTTCCATGCGAAATATCCCGCCGTCGAACTGATCGTCGAGGTGGCGGCGTGGACCGAGGTGGTCAATTCGCTGATCCAGCACAAGATCGATGTCGGCATCTCGCCGTCGCGGGTCAAGCGGGCCGAGCTTGCCTATCTGCATCTGTTTACCGAGATCCACCGGCCTTATTGCGGGCGCCCGCATCCGCTGTTCGGCAAGGCCGTCACCGAGCCTGCGGACCTTGCCGTGGAAGCCTTCGTGCTGACCGGCGCCGACGAGGGAGACGAGTTGACCCAGTTCCGGCTCGAGCACGGGCTCGGCCGCAACATCGCCGGCATGTCCGATCATCTGGAGGAGGCCAAGCGGCTTGCCGTGCTTGGCGTCGGCCTGTGCTTCCTGCCCGAAGGCTATGCGCAGCCCGATGTCGATGCCGGCCGACTGTGGCCGCTGCTGTCGGGAAGCAACGTGCCGCGCAACAACATGTTCGTGGTGACGGATCCGCAAAGCCCCGGCCATACGGCGCGCGACCTGTTCATTGCCGAGATCGTCGAACCGTCGCGGGCAGGGTAAGCCGGGGCAGGCGCGCAAAAAATGCATTAATCTGGTCAATGCATCGCGTTCGATCTTTGGACGTTGATGGCGAATGGAGGCCCTTTCTATGGTTGAACATGGCGACATTGCATCGGTCTCGTTGATGCTGCCCTAGAGGCAAGGCGAGCAGCGTGTCGACCAGGGGAACAACCTCGCAAAGGGGAATCTGAAATGACCGTGCAAACTCCCATATCACCCAGGCAGGCGCTGCCGAACGAAACGCCGACGGCCATCGCCGACGGTGTCGAGACCATCCTGTCCGTCACCGAGGCGGACATTGCCGATTACACCGAATCCGTCGTGCCGCAATCCAAGCGGCGTTCGAACTTCCGCATGCTGGCGCAATTCCTGTCGATGCAGGCGGTATTCGGCACCGTGCTCGTCGGCTATGGCGCGCGCTTCCAGGGCCTGACCCTGTCAGAACTGACGGTGGCGATGCTGATCGCCGCCGCCGTCATGAGCCTTTACTGCATCGGCTCGGCCAATGCCGGCGCCGTCACCGGCCAGACCCACTCGGTCATGGCGCGCAGCATCTTCGGCACCCTCGGCAGCGGCCTGGTGTCGCTGCTTCTCATCGTCAACGGCATGGCCTTCTACCTGTTCACGGTGAAGTTCATCGTCGACATCGCTGGTGGGCTGATGACCCTGCCGGCGGTCGGCGCCATCACCGCGCTGCTGGCGATCGTCATGATCGTCAACACCTATTTCGGCTTCGAGGGCGTGCAGCGCTTCGCCCAGTTCGTCGCCGTGCCGGTAATCCTTGTGTGGGGCATCTTCGCCACCATCCTGGCCTTCACCACCGTGTCCAGCAGCGTGCTCGCGGCGGTGCCGCATGTCGATAGCAAGACCGGCATGATCATGGTCATCGGCAGCATGGTCGGCCTGTCGACCTGGGGCAACGAGCCGGACTTCTTCCGCTATGCCAAAGCCGGCCGCGCCGCGTGGTGGAACATCCCGACCATCGTCATCTCCTATCTGGTCGGCGCACTGCTGTTCCCGGTCATGGGCTACATGATCGCAGCCCTCTCCAACCAGCCGGATTTCGGCCCGAGCATCAGCTACTTCGTCAACTTCACCATGTTCGGCAGCGCGCTGCTCGGCATCATCGTCATCGTTATCAACCAGTGGGCGGTGCAGGACGGCAATCTCTACATCGCCGTCAACGGCGCGCAGAACGTGCTGTCCGGCATTCGCGGCTGGAAGCGGCAGTACACGGTCGTCGGCCTCGGCCTGATCGCCGCCGTGCTGACCTTCTACTTGCCGAACCTGCAAGACACGTTCAACCTCGTAACCAGCATCGGCTCGACCACCGTGCCGGTCGCCAGCACCATCATGGCGATCGACCTGTTCCTGCTGCCCTGGCTGTTCGGCATCAAGCGCCCGATGTACCGGGTTGCCAACTGGAGCGAGCTCGGCATCGCCAACTGGCCGGGCGTCGTTGCGCTCGCTGCCGGAACGCTGGTCGGCGTTTACACGGCGGGCCTGATCCCGATGCTCAGCAGCGACTATATCGGCTTCCCGGCCCTGCAGGCCTGGCTGACCGGCGCGGTCGTCTACCTGATCGGCGTGACGCTCGTCCGCAAGAGCGCCAATGTGAAGGCTCTGCTCGGCTTCGCCAGCATCTGACGGCCAACCAAGATAACTCCGGGAGCCATCATCGGCTCCCGGGCCCAGTCAAGGCAACTCTGCTTCGTTCAATGCTTCTGTCGCGGCATCGCTGCCGCATGCCCGGGAGGAACCGCTATGACATCTTTCGATCTGCTCATCAGGGCGCCGCGCGCCATTATGCCGGAAGGCGAGCGGGCCGTGTCGATCGGCGTTGCCGGCGGCAGGATCGCCTGGATCGGCGCATTCGATGCACCAGCGAGCACCCGGGAAACCGTCGCGCTCGACAGCGAGGCCGTGCTTCTCCCGGCCCTGGTCGACAGCCACGTCCATATATGTGAACCGGGCAATACCGACTGGGAAGGGTTTTTGACCGCGACTCGCGCAGCCGCGGCCGGTGGTATCACCACGCTGGTCGACATGCCGCTGGACAGCGTGCCGACCACGGTGACGCTGCAGGCGCTCGCCGCCAAGCGCGCTGCCGCCGACGGCCAGTGCCATGTCGATGTCGGCTTCTGGGGCGGCGCCATTCCGTCGAACCTCGCCGAGTTGCCGAAGCTGCACGCGGCCGGCGTGCTCGGCTTCAAGTCGTTCCTGTGCGACACCGGCACCGACGATTTTCCGGGGATTTCGCCCGAACACATGGAAAGCGTGATGCGGGTGGTGGCCGGGCTCGGCTCGACCTTCATCGTCCATGCCGAGAGCGCCGAGGCGTCGGGGCGGATGCCCGCCGTCAGCACGCGGCGCTATGCCGACTATCTGGCGTCGCGGCCCAAGGGCATTGAGAACCTGTCGATAGCCCAGGTGATCGAGGCGGCGCGCGCCACCGGCGCCCGCGCGCATATCCTGCATCTGTCGAGCGCCGACGCGCTGGCGATGATCGCCTCGGCCATCGCCGATGGCGTGCGGCTCGGCGTCGAGACCTGCCCGCATTATCTGACCCTGTCGGCCGACGAGATCGGCGATGGCGAGACAGCCGCCAAGGTTGGCCCGCCGATCCGCGAGGCAGCCAACCGTGAGAGGCTGTGGGCCGGTATCGCCGACGGTACGCTCGCCATGATCGTCTCCGACCATTCACCCTGCACGCCTGACATGAAGGCGCTGGACACTGGCGATTTCGGCGCCGCCTGGGGCGGTATCTCCTCGCTGCAGCTCGGCCTGCCGGTGATGTGGAGCGCAGCGCGGCGGCGCGGCTATTCGCTGGCCGACATCGTGCGCTGGATGGCCGAACGCCCGGCGGCACTGGCTGGCTTGGGGCACAAGGGCAAGCTCGCCGTCGGCGGCGACGCCGACTTCGCGGTCTTTGCCCCCGACGAGGAATTCACCGTCGACCCCGCCCGGCTGCATCACCGTCATCCGGTGACGCCCTATGCCGGCAAGCGGCTTACCGGCGTCGTCAGGGAGACCTTCCTGCGCGGTCGCCGCATCGAACCATTCGGCCGCCCGCGCGGTGCATTGATTGTTCGCGACGGCGTTCCCGCCGGCGAGACCCAAGACTTGAAAAGGAGTGCCTGAGATGAAGATCCTGGTCGTCAACGTCAACACCAGCCAGTCGATGTCGGATGTCATCGACGAGGCTGCAAAACGCGCCGCATCGCCGGGCACGGAGATCGTCACGCTGACGCCGTTCTTCGGCGCCGAAGCGGTGGATTGCAATTTCGAGAGCTATATCTCCGCCGTCGCCGTCATGGACCGCGTGCTTGCTTATGACGAGCCCTTCGATGCGGTGGTGATGGCCGGTTTCGGCGAGCATGGCCGCGACGGCTTGCAGGAACTGATCGAGCAGCCCGTGATCGAGATCTGCGAGGCTTCCGCCCATATGGCGATGATGATCGGCCGCAGCTATTCGGTCGTCACCACGTTGCAGCGCTCGGTGCCGCCGATCGAGGATCGGCTACGGCTCTCCGGCCTGTCGGACCGCTGCGCCTCGGTGCGCGCCAACGGCATGAGCACGCTGGAGGTCGACCAGGATCCGGCCGGCGCCATGCGCTCGATCGTCGAGGAGGCACGCAAGGCGGTCGAGCAGGACCATGCCGAAGTGATCTGCCTTGGCTGCGCCGGCATGGCCGGGCTGGAAGACGCCATCACCTCGGAACTCGGCGTGCCCGTCATTGACGGCGTCGCCGCCGCCGTGCGGTTCGCCGAGGCCGTGGTTGGCTTGGGACTGAAAACCAGCAAGGTCTCTACCTATGCCAGGCCCGACGCCAAGCGCATCATCGGCTGGCCGCTGTCGGAAGCGCTGGGGCTGAGGCCGCGCTCCGTCGGTCCGGCGCTGCGCGTGGGAGGCCGTCGATGAACATGATCGGCAAGACCAGGGCCGGCGATGTGGCGGAGGCCTATGCGATGCCCGGGCTACAGGAGAGTTTCGCTGCCGAGGTCGATCTCGCCTCGCGCTGGCTGGGCGGCAGTGTGCTGGCGGCCAGTGACGAATCCTTCGGCGAGAAGGAAAGCCTGCTGACGCCGACGCCATCAGCCTTCGTGCCCGGCAATTACGGGCCACGCGGCGAGATCGTCGACGGCTGGGAAACCAGGCGCCGGCGCGAGCCCGGCCATGACTGGGCGCTGATCCGGCTAGGGGCGGCGGGCATCATCACCGCTGTCGATGTCGACACCAGCTTCTTCACCGGCAATTTCCCGACCACCTGCCGGATCGAGGCCTGCGGCGTCGAGGGCTATCCAAGCCCGAAGACGCTGCAATCCGGTGACACCGAATGGATCGAGATCGTGCCACGCTCGCCGCTCAAGGGCGATACCCACAATCGTTTCGAGGTCTCCGACCAGCGCCGCTTCACCCACATCCGCCTGTCGGCGTTTCCGGATGGCGGCATCGCGCGGCTGCGCGTCTTCGGCCATGTCGTTGTGGACCCGCGCCTGTTCGACGGGCTGGTCATTGACCTTGCCAGTCAAGATCATGGCGGCCAGGTGGTGACCAGCAGCGATGGCTTCTACACCTCCGCTTCTATGCTCAATCGTCCAGACAAGGCGCGCAACATGGGCGACGGCTGGGAAACGCGACGGCGCCGCGACAACGGCAACGACCATGCCCTGTTCAGGATGGCGCTTCCGGGCAGGCTGCGGCTGGTCGAGATCGACACGGCGCATTTTAAATACAACGCCTCTGCCGAGATCGCGCTTTACGGCGCGATCGGGGAGGGAATGCCGCAAGCGGATTCGGACGCGTGGCGGCCGCTGCTGTCGCGCCGACCGCTCCAGCCGGACACGCGACATGTCTTCCCGCTGCCGGCCGGCGCTTCGGCGATCTCCTTCGTGCGGCTCGACGCCTTTCCCGACGGCGGCATTTCCCGTGTCAGGCTGTGGGGCGCGGTCGACCCCGCCGCGCGGCGCAAAGCAGCTTATCGCTGGTTCAATGTGCTGCCGGCCGGGCAAGCCATACAGATGCTGCTTCAGCAAGGTGTTTCGGCCGATCTGGCCGAGAAGGTGACGGCGGCGCGGCCCCTGACCTTACAAACCGTCGGTTCGTTCGGCGATTCGGCCGTGCTGAAGACGATGCTGGATGGAACGGCAGATGCGGCTTGAGGCGGCACTTTCCCCAATCTGGATCAGGCTGAAGGTGCTCCGGCACCTTGTGTTTGTGGCGATGAGATTTCGTTTTGGATCGTTCGAGGGCAGGCACTAACGGTCACGCCTTCATAGGACAAACAAAAAGGGCGCCTTTCGGCGCCCTTTCCGTAAGCTAGCCAGATTGGCTGGATTAGAAATCCATGCCACCCATGCCGCCCATGCCGCCGCCGCCCATGCCGCCAGGCATGCCGCCGCCAGCCGACTCCTTCTTCGGAGCCTCCGCGATCATGGCTTCGGTGGTGACGAGCAGGCCGGCGACCGAGGCCGCGTCCTGGAGAGCGGTGCGAACGACCTTGACCGGATCGACGATACCCATGGCGATCATGTCGCCATATTCGCCGGTCTGGGCGTTGTAGCCGAAGGTCGCGCCCTTGTTCTCAAGGATCTTGCCGGCAACGATCGATGCTTCCGCACCGGCGTTGGCCGCGATCTGGCGGGCCGGAGCCTGCAGCGCACGACGAACGATGTTGATGCCGGCAGCCTGGTCGGCATTGACGCCGGTGACCTTGATGTTGGCCGAAGCGCGCAGCAGCGCGACGCCGCCGCCTGCAACGATGCCTTCTTCGACGGCCGCGCGGGTCGCGTTGAGGGCGTCATCGACGCGATCCTTCTTTTCCTTGACTTCGACTTCCGTCGCACCGCCGACGCGGATCACCGCAACGCCGCCCGCCAGCTTGGCGAGACGTTCCTGCAGCTTCTCCTTGTCGTAGTCCGAGGTGGTCTCTTCGATCTGCTGCTTGATCTGGGCAACGCGGCCCTGGATCTCGGCCTTCTTGCCGGCGCCGTCGACGATGGTGGTGTTCTCCTTGGAGATCGACACCTTCTTGGCGCGGCCGAGCATGTTGAGGCCGACGTTCTCGAGCTTGATGCCGAGGTCTTCCGAGATGACCTGGCCACCGGTGAGGATGGCGATGTCTTCCAGCATGGCCTTGCGGCGATCACCGAAGCCCGGCGCCTTGACGGCGGCGATCTTCAGGCCGCCACGCAGCTTGTTGACGACCAGCGTGGCCAGAGCCTCGCCTTCGACGTCTTCCGAGATGATGAGCAGCGGCTTCGAGGTCTGCACGACGGCTTCGAGAACCGGCAGCATGGCCTGGAGGTTGGAGAGCTTCTTCTCGTGCAGCAGGATGTAGACGTCCTCGAGCTCGGCAACCATCTTGTCGGCGTTGGTGACGAAGTAGGGCGAGAGGTAGCCGCGGTCGAACTGCATGCCCTCGACGACTTCCAGTTCGGTCTCGGCGGTCTTGGCTTCTTCAACCGTGATGACGCCTTCGTTGCCGACCTTCTGCATCGCTTCCGCGATCATCTTGCCGACCGACTCGTCGCCATTGGCCGAGATCGTGCCGACCTGGGCAACTTCCTCGGAGGTCTTGATCTTCTTGGCAGCCTTGCCGAGCGCTGCGACGACTTCGGTCACGGCCAGATCGATGCCGCGCTTCAGGTCCATCGGGTTCATGCCGGCGGCAACCGCCTTGTGGCCTTCCTGGACGATCGACTGCGCCAGAACGGTCGCGGTCGTGGTGCCGTCGCCGGCGATGTCGTTGGTCTTCGAAGCAACTTCGCGGACCATCTGCGCGCCCATGTTTTCGAACTTGTCCTCAAGCTCGATTTCCTTGGCGACGGTGACGCCGTCCTTGGTGATGCGCGGGGCGCCGAACGACTTGTCGATGACGACGTTGCGGCCCTTGGGGCCGAGCGTGACCTTCACCGCGTCGGCGAGGATGTTGACGCCGCGCAGCATGCGCTCGCGGGCAT
Organism: Mesorhizobium norvegicum; assembly: GCF_004919685.1. Taxonomy (GTDB): domain Bacteria; phylum Pseudomonadota; class Alphaproteobacteria; order Rhizobiales; family Rhizobiaceae; genus Mesorhizobium; species Mesorhizobium norvegicum. Next base: position 141,025 of record NZ_SMYZ01000001.1, read on the forward strand.
CACGGGAAAATTTTACGTCTTTGGCAGCCATTTTTAGCTCCTGGCAAGGGCTTGGAGTAAGCCCGGGAATTCAGTTGACGGTGAGGCCGATAATCAGCCGATGATGCCCATGATGTCGGATTCCTTCATGATCAGAAGGTCTTCGCCATTGAGCTTGACTTCGGTGCCCGACCACTTGCCGAACAGGATGCGGTCGCCAGCCTTGACGTCCAGCGGGACCAGCTTGCCAGCTTCGTCACGAGCGCCGGAGCCGACAGCGATGATCTCGCCTTCCTGCGGCTTTTCCTTTGCCGTGTCCGGGATGATGATCCCGCCGGCGGTCTTGGATTCGGATTCGACCCGGCGAACGACCACGCGGTCATGAAGCGGGCGGAACTTCGACTTTGCCATTTTTTCTTCCTCGATGAGAACGGTGAGAAACAGTTCCTCCATCCGGCGGCGCCGGACATGTGGTTAGCACTCACCAATGGAGAGTGCTAACGTGGCGCTGAAATAGGCCGCCGACCCGCCAGAGTCAAGGCGCGCAGCACCGACCGGGAGCGTGAAATTTTTCTACGGATCGAGGCTTACAGAAACAGCCGCAACTGGGTGTGAATGATCGAACGATAATCTTCGATCGTGCGGCGGCTCTCCGCTTCGCCCTCGGCAAGCGCCAGGCGCACCACGCCGCCGGCGAGCTGGAAGATCAGGAGAACCATGCGTTCGAACTGTTCGCGCTTCTCGGGCTCCAGCAGGGCGATGACATGGTCGCAGAACATTTTGGCTTGATGTCGGGTTTCGGCGATGTCGAGATTCTTGAGCGCCTTGTCGGCCTGGATGGCGTTCTGCAGATCCTGGATGGCCGGATCGCCGGCGACACGGCTGCGATAGTCGTCAAGCAGCCGGTCGGCGGCCACGATCACGTCCTTGGCCTCGCGGACATCGGCGATGATCGTCGTCAGCCGTGCGCGGCTGACCTCTGAAAACCGCTCGTAGAGCATTGCCAGGATCGCCGATTTGTTGGGAAAATAATGGTAGACGGTGGCGATCGGCCCGCCTGCCAGCATGCCGACCTCCTTCATGGTGACGGCGTCGATGCCCTTTTCACCGATCAGCCGCATGGTCGTCGACAGGATCGCGTCGATGCGTTCGCGGCTGCGTTCCTGCTTGGGCCTGCGCCTGGGCTCGGTCGCCATTCTCTTCACGTCCGTCATGCACCGATCTTTCGCACGGTTTCCAAATTCCGGTTGACAAAAAATATGATCAAGTATCAGTTTCTCAAATGCTGACAGGTTGTCAGCTTTTTTGCCGCACGGCAAGGACGTTGGGAGGCGCCTTTGACTTCGACAGATACCGGGCACGCAGGCAATGGCGACTGGCTGGTCGGCAATCCGACCGGCTGGCAGCTTGCCGCGGCCCTGTGGATCGGTTCGGTCGGCCTGCTCATTCTAGGCCTGCAGCCTGTGCTGCTCGGGGCGCTTTACACCGAGGGCCATGTCAGCGGCGATGAACTGGCGCTGGTCGCCACCGCCGAGATGATCGCCATTGCCATCGGTTCGGCCGTGGTGGCGATGCTGCTTTCGGCGCACAACATGCGCTGGAAAAGTGCCGTCCTGCTGCTGCTGCTGGCGCTGGCCAATGTGTGGACGGCCTATGCCGCAAGCGCCGGCACGCTGATTGCGGCCCGCGCCCTGGCCGGGCTCGCCGAGGGCGGTCTGGTCGCGGTCGCCACCGAACTGATCGCCCGTTCGCGGCGCGCCGAGCGCATCGGCGGCTATTTCGTCACCATGCAGACGCTGGCCCAATGCGCGCTTGCCCTGTTGCTGGCGCTCTATGTCATCCCGGGCGCCGGGTCGGCGGGCGGCTTCATCGTTCTTGCCGTCGTCTGCGTCGCGTCGACGGCGGTCGCCTTCACCGTACCCGGTGACTATGCCGACCTGCCCAAGGAGGAGAACCTGGCCAATGTGCTGACGGTTCCTTCACTCACCGCGCTGCTGTCGGTCTTCTGCTACTTCATGTTCTTCGGCGCGGTCTGGGCCTTTCTGGAGCCGCTTGGCGCCCAATACGGCATCGATGGCCGCACCGTCGGCCTGATCGTCTCGGCCAGCCTCGCGGTGCAGGTCCTGGGCGCGATGACGGCGACCGTGTTCGAGGCGCGCATCGATTATCGCGCTGCCATCGCCACGATCGGTGTCGTGGCGCTGGTCAGCTCCCTGGTTCTCGCCAGTGGACCTGGCCTCACCACATTCTGGATCGCAGCCCTGGTCATGGGCTTCATCCTCTTGTTCATCGTGCCCTATCAGATCCGGCTGGCGATCACCGCCGACGAGACGCGCACCGCCGTGCTGCTGGTGCCGGCAGCCCAGATGTTCGGCCTGGCGATCGGGCCGATCGCCGCGTCGCTGCTGATCGACGGCAAGGATTTCCGGCCGGTGCCGGAATTCGCCGCCGCCAGCGCCGTTGCCAGCGTCGCGCTGCTCGGTCTGTTCATCCTCGTGTCGCGGCGCCGCCGCGCCGTTGCCTGAGCCGGGGGCGCCATGTCGAACGGCTGGAGCAACTGGTCGGGCTTTGTTCGCGCCGAGCCGAAACTGATCGCCAGCCCCGCCGATGCGGGCGAACTGGGTGATCTCATTCGGACCGCACCTGGCCCGGTGCGCGTTGTCGGCGCCGGTCATTCCTTCACCCCGCTGGTGAAATCCGAGGGCACGATCCTGTCCCTGGAGAGGCTGGAAGGGCTGGTCTCGCATGACGCGCAAAAACATCAGGCGCGGGTGCGGGCAGGGACTCGGCTCGGCCCGCTGATGCACATCCTGCAAGGCATTGGCCAGGGCCTGCCCAATATGGGCGACATCGACCGCCAGGCGATCGGCGGCGCGCTGGGCACCGCCACGCATGGCTCGGGACCGACGCTCGGCGCCTATCACACGCAGCTGGAGACGGTGCAGATCGTCGACGGGCTTGGCAAGGTCCGCGACTTCAAGCGGGCAGGGGATCAGGACATGATCCATGCCATCGGCGTCGCGCTCGGCGCCTTCGGCGTGCTCAGCGAAGTGACGCTGAACAACATTGCGACCTACCGGTTGCGCCGCCGCAAATGGGTGCTGCCGATCGCCGACATGTTGCGCGATTTCGAGACGATGATGGCAGCGCATCGCTCGGCCGAATTCTACTACATTCCGTTTTCCGGCTATGCGCAGTTCATCGCCAGCGACCACAGCGACGCAGCACCGACCCCGCGACCGCCGGAAGCGGATGAGGCCGGGTTAAGGACGCTGCGCCGGCTGCGCACCGGGCTTGCCTGGCTGCCATCGCTGCGCCGTCGATTGATCCTGGGCGCCATCGCCAAATTGCCGGCCGAGGACTATGTGCAGGACTGGCTCAACGTCTATGCCAGCGACCGGCAGACCAAGTTCAACGAGATGGAATATCATCTGCCGTTCGAGGAGGGGCCGAAGGCGCTGGCCGAGATCATCGAACTGACCGAAAAGCGTTTTCCAGAGGTCTATTTCCCGATGGAGGTGCGCACCGTCGCGCCTGACCAATTCTGGCTCTCGCCCTTCTACAACAGGCTCACCTGCTCGATTGCCATCCACCATGACGCGGCGAATGATCCGCTGCCGTTCATGCGGGCGGCCGAGCCGATCTTCCGCAGATATGGCGGCAGGCCGCATTGGGGCAAGATGCACAACCTGAAAGCGGCGGACCTGAAAAAGCTCTACCCGCGCTGGGACGACGCCATGGCGGTGCGCCGCGACATCGATCCGGAAAACCGCTTCGTCTCGCCCTACATTGCCGGCCTGTTCGGCATCGAGAAATGAGCGCCTATTTTTCCACCCTGTCGGATGCGCTGAAGGAAGCCGGCATCTTCCAGCCCTGCCTGCTGCTCGATCGCGACCGGCTGGACAGCAACATTGCCCTGGTAAAGGGAAGACTGGATCCTAGCCTTGCCGTGCGATTGGTCGACAAATCGCTCGCCTGCCTGCCGCTGCTTGCGCATATCGGCAAGGCGCTCGGCACCAATCACGTCATGACCTTCCATCCGCCGATCAGCGAGGCGGTGCTGAAGGCGTTTCCGGATGCCGATCTCCTGTATGGCAAGCCAATGCCGGTCGACGCGGCTAGGGCTGTGCTTTCGAAGGGCGAAGTGGCCTGGTCGCGTGTCTGCTGGTTGATCGATACGCAGGAGAGATTGGCGGAATATGGTGCGCTCGCTGACGAACTCGACATCGAACTGCGCATCGCTTGCGAGATCGATGTCGGGCTGCATCGCGGCGGCTTTGCTGATCCTGAAGCCTTGTCGAAGGCGTTGAGCGCGTTGCCATCCCACAAACGGCTGCATTGCGACGGTGTCATGGCCTACGAGGCGCATGCGCCGCTCATTCCGGGTCTGTTCGGCGGGCCGGCGAAAGCCTTGGCAAAGGCGTCGGCGCAGGCCACGGCGTTCGTCGCTTGTCTCGGCGCCGACCAGCGCCGCATCCTGAACATCGGCGGCAGCAAGACCGCGCTGCTTCATCATGGCGGCGTCGCCAATGAAGTGTCGATGGGCTCGGCTTTCGTGCTGCCCAGCGACTTCGATACATCAGGTCTCGACGGCTTCCAGCCGGCGGCCTTTATCGCGACGCCGATGCTGAAAGTGGTCGAGCCGATGCTCCCCGGGCCGCCGGCCGTCACTCGCCTGCTACAGGCGCTCGGCCGGTTTCCCCGCAAGGGCTGCTACCTCTATGGCGGCAAATGGATGGCCGAGCCGGTGTTCCCCGAAGGCATGAAGACGAACGGCCTGCTCGGCCTGTCCTCCAACCAGCAATTCATGGGCCTGCAGGCCGATGCGACAGCAAGGCCTGGCGACTACGCCTTCCTGCGACCGACGCAGAGCGAGGCCGTGCTGCAGCAGTTCGGGTCGATCGCTGTGTTTTCCGGCGGCAGGATCACCGATCGCTGGCCGGCACTGCCGATGGCGTGATCACCTATCCCTTCACCGGTATCCAGATCTCCAGCCCGCCATTGCCGCTGCGCGGGTCGAATTCGGGGCCGTAGCGTTCGAATTCCGGCGCATCTGAAATCTCGTGGCCGGAGGCCGGCAGCCATTTGTTCCAGATGGTGTTGACCGTGCGGCGGATGGTCGAGATGTGTTCGCGGTGGGCAAAGACCGCATATTTCTGTGCCGGCACGCGCACCCGGCTGAATTCCCTGGGCAGGTCGGAAAAGTCCGACACTTCGACGCCGGCGATGTAGTCGAAATTGCCGGCATCGTCGCCGTTGACGCAGACGCCATAGGCGAAATTGCCGGTCTCGCCCGGAATGTTGCCGATATAGGGGCCAAAGCGCTGCCACTGCATCGGAATGGCGGCGCTGGTTTCGCAGCTGTAGCGTTCGCCGAGGCCGGCGATGAGGAACGGCCGGCTGGTCTCGAAACGCGGCGGTTCAAGGTTGGCAAGAAAGGACTGGTCCATCAGGATCGGCTCCACGAGGTCGAGCTTGTCGAGTGTGCCTTGCGCGCGCACCAGTTCCGGCGTGGTGCCGAACTGATCGCGGAAGGCACGGGTGAACGCCTCATGCGAGTTGTAGCCGGCATCGAGCGCGACGCTGAGGATGTCGGGCGCTCCGCCGGCCAGCTTGCGCGCCGCCTCGGTCAGCCGGCGTGAGCGCATGTAGCCCATCACCGAGCGGCCGGTGGCAGCCCCGAAAGCCCGCGTCACATGAAAACGCGACACGCCGCTGCTTTGGGCGACATCGTCGAGCGAGACCGCTTCCGGCAGATGGCTCTCGACGAACCACAGCGCTTTCTCGGTCGGGTTCATTTTTCTCCTCGCATTGGCCAGATCATGATGCCGTTCCCTGGCGCGGCCAGTTTGATCGAAATTGCGCATCCGGCGCAATCCGCGCCGATCCCGTCGCAGTTTCGCGCACCGATATGGCCCAAGACGTCAAGCGCTTCGCTTGACAGCGCCAGGCGACACCTTCTAGAACGTTATATTATTACAAACTGCGAGCGTGCAATGTCTGCCTCCCTCACGTGGCCTACCCCTCCGTCCGAGAAATCCGTTGCGATGCGATCGGCGCAAAACTACGCTGAGGCGGTGATGGTCCCCGAGTCGAAAGGCGAGGGGTGAAAAGGGAACGCGGTGAGATCCCCAGGGATCGAGGCCGTGGCTGCCCCCGCAACTGTAAGCGGCGAGCAAAATCCGTGAATGCCACTGGCCGGCAAGGCTGGGAAGGCAGGATGGCGCAACGACCCGCGAGCCAGGAGACCTGCCATCAGCATGGGTTGACCGGACGGGGTGTGCCGGGAGGAAACGCGAGTCTCGGTCTTGTCGGCCGGTTCGCCAGCTTCCTTCCGTCGCCAGTTTTGGAAAGTGACGGAAAGTTGGACGGCTCCATCCATCGCATCATCGTGTGCACGCTTTGCCGTGACCTTGTGACCGGGGTCAGGTCCGGGGAAGACCTTTGCACCGATTTGCGCTCCCGACTTTCGGCCGAGCACGAGCCGGCCGTGGCGCAGGGCCTTGCGGTCGAGGGCGTGGCCTGCATGGCAGGCTGCTCGCGGCCGCTGACGGTCGCCTTCCAGGCGCAAGGCAAGACTGCCTATCTCTTCGGCTCCATCGACGCACGAGCCGATGTCGGTGACCTCGTGCGATTCGCCAGACTTTACGCCTCGCTCGCCGATGGCTGGTGCAGTTCCGGTCAGCGTCCGGCGGGATTGGCCGGCAAGACGCTGGCCCGCATCCCCGGTCCGGGCAATCCGGCGGGCAGCAGCAGATGACCGTGGCGCTTCTTGAAGCACGTGACCTCTGCGCCATGGCGAATGGGCGGGATCTGGTCCAGGCGGTCAGCCTGTCGGTGGCCGCCGGCGACCGCCTTGCCATCATTGGTCCCAACGGCGCCGGCAAGACGACGCTGCTGCGCATGCTGTCGGGCATGCTGCGGCCGAGTTCAGGCGAGGTGAAGCTCGCGGGGCGCCGGCTGGACAGGATTTCGGCCGCTGAGCGGGCCCTTTATATCGCCGTCGTCGGCCAGACCGACCAGCCCGATCCGCGGCTGGCGGTGATCGACTATGTCGAGCTTGGCCGGGTCCCGCATGCCGGGCTGCGGCGCAGGAGCGAGGAACGCGATATTGTCGTCGACGCGCTGCGCCGGACCGGCCTGCTGCCGCTGCTTGGCCGCAGCATCGGCTCGCTGTCGGGCGGGGAGCGCCAGCGCGCCCAACTGGCCCGCGCCATCGCCCAGCAGCCACAGATCCTGTTCCTCGACGAGCCGACCAACCATCTCGATCCGCGCGCCCGCGGCGAACTGCTCGAACTCGTGGCCGGCCTTGGCATGACCGTGATCGCGGTGCTGCACGATCTGGCGCTGGTCGCGCCGTTCGCCACCAGGGTGGCGGTGATGAACCATGCCCGTCTGCAAGCGCTCGCCGCGCCGCGCGAAGCGCTGACCCAGCAACTGATCCGCGAGATTTTCGGCATCGATGTGCTGCGTCTGCGCCATCCGACCGAAGACCGCGAACTGACGGTGTTCGAGGTTCCAAACCGCGCCTCGCCGCCATCCTGATTGAAGTCGTTCCGTATTCGACCCAATCCCATCCACAAAGGAGCAACACCTGTGAAACGCCTCGCTTTTTCGCTCGCCTTCTCGCTGCTGGCCTCGACGGCCTTCGCCTTCCCGGTCACAGTCGACAGCTGCGGCAAGCCGCTGACCTTCGACGCGCCGCCGAAGCGCGCCGTCATCCACGATCTCAACATGGCCGAGATGGCTTTCGCGCTGAAACTGCAGCCGTCTATCGTCGGCCTGACCGGCATCACCGGATGGTACAAGGTCGGCCCCGAGTTCAAGGCCGAGCAGGGCTCGATCCCGGAGCTGGCGCCCAAATACCCGACGCTCGAAAACCTCGTCGCGGTCGAGCCCGATTTCTTCTTTGCCGGCTGGTATTACGGTATGAAGCCGGGCGGCGAAGTGACGCCCGACACGCTTGCCCCGCATGGCATCATGACGCTGGTGCTGACGGAAAGCTGCGTCCATCTCGACAAGAGCCGCCCCGCCGCCTCGATGGACCTGCTCTATGGCGACGTCGAAAAGCTGGGCAAGATCTTCGGCAAGGAAGCCGCGGCGGAAAAGCTCGTCTCGGGCTGGAAGACGCAGCTTGCGGACATCACCGCCAAGGTCGGCGAGCGTAAGGGTACGCGGGTGTTCCTCTATGATTCCGGCGAGGACAAGCCGTTTACCGCGGGCAAGTTCGCCATCCCCAGCGCCATGATATCAGCCGCCGGCGGCGACAACATCATGGCCGATATGGACACCAGCTGGGGCAACACGGACTGGGAAACGGTGGCGTCGCGCAACCCGCAATTCCTCATCCTGCTCGATTACCAGGACGGTGGCGGCTACAAGAAGCTGCTCGACTTCCTGAAGGCGCATCCGGCCATGAAGGAGACGGACGCGGTCAAGAACGAGCGCTTCGTCGCCCTTCGCTATGCCGAACTGACGCCCGGACCGGCCAACATCGAGGCGATCGACAAGATCGCCAAGGCCATGCATCCGGAAGCCTTTTGAGCTTGCGCCATCCGGCATTTGCACTGGCCATGTTGGTGGGAGCGGCGGCGATCGCCGCTCTCGCTCTGCTGTCGATCGCCTATGGCTCGACGCTGATCCCGCTGACCGACGTCGTTGCCGCGCTTGGTCGTGCAATCGGCTTCAGCGGGCATGACGTGTCCGGGCCGGTCGGCAAGATCGTCGTCGACCTGCGGCTGCCGCGCACCATCCTGGCCATCTGTGTCGGCGCCGGCCTGGGCGTCGTCGGTGCGCTGCTGCAGACGGTGACCCGCAACGATCTCGCCGATCCGTTCCTGTTCGGCCTGTCGTCGGGAGCCGCCGCCGGCGCTGTTTCCGTCATCACCGTCTTCGGCGACAGTTTTGGCATCTGGACGCTGCCCGTCGCGGCCTTCACCGGCGGCATACTGGCTGCCGGGGTTGTCCTGCTGCTGGTCGCGCGGGTGAGGGGGCAAGGCCCGGAGCGGCTGATCCTTGCCGGCCTTGCCGTGTCGTTCATGTTCACCGCCTTGACCAACTATCTGGTCTTTGCCGGCGACCAGCGCGCCGCCCACTCGGTGCTGTTCTGGACGATGGGCGGCCTTGGCCTGGCACGCTGGGACAATATCTGGCTCGGGGCACTGGGGGCGGGCACCATTCTGGCTTACGCGCTGTGGAACCACCGCCGGCTCGATGCCTTCCTGGCCGGCGAAAATGCCGCCGAAAGCCTTGGCGTGCCGGTGGCGCGCATGCGCAGGACGACGTTTCTCGTCGCCGCCTTCTCGACGGCGATCCTTGTCTCTGTCGCCGGCGTGCTCGGCTTCGTCGGCCTAATGATCCCGCATCTGTCGCGGCCGCTGGCGGGGCCCTTGCATCTGCGCCTGGTTGCCAGCTGTGCCGTCTTCGGCGCGGTGCTGTTGCTGGCCAGCGATCTTCTGGCACGAACGCTGCTGCCGCCGCAGGAACTGCCGATCGGCATCATCACCAGCTCGGTCGGCGCGTTTTTCGTCGTCACCATGCTCATCCGCAACCGGCTCTGACTACGGTGGGGAAGCGCAGAAAACGCCATCAGATAGCCGCCGGAGTGGAGTTTCCAAACAGGCTCTCAGACCGTCCAGAAATAGCGCACGATGTGAAAGAAGACCGGCGCGGCGAAGACCAGGCTGTCGGTGCGGTCCATCATGCCGCCATGGCCTTCGATCAGATGGCCCCAGTCCTTGACGCCCTGGTCGCGCTTGATGGCCGAGGCGACCAGCCCGCCGAGAAATCCCATCGAGCAGGCGACGAATGCCACGGCCGCCGCCTGCAGCGGCGAGAAGGGCGTGACGAACGACAGCAGCGCGCCGAGCAGGCTCGCCGACACCAGTCCGCCGATCAGGCCTTCCCAGGTCTTCGATGGCGAGACGTTCGGCGAAAAACGGTGTTTCCCAAACAGCTTGCCGAAGATGTATTGCAGCACGTCGCTGCCCTGCACGACGATGATCAGGAAGGCGATCAGCAACAGGGTACGGCCTTCGAAGCCCGGCACGTTGAGTGTCAGCAGCGCCGGGACATGGCTGACGCAATAGACCGAGATCATCACCGCCCATTGCTGCGCGGCGATGCGCTCGAGGAAGCGTTCGGTGTCGCCATGCAGCGCGGTGATGGCCGGCATCAACAGGAAGCAGTAGACCGGAATGAAGATGACGAAGAGCCCGTACCAGGCGGTCCACACCAGCCAGTATTGAAACGGTATGATGATGCCGAACATGCCAAGCAGCACCCAATGGTCGCTGCGGCGCGTATGCGTCAGCGTCACGAATTCGCGCAGCGCGGCGAAGGAGATCAGCGCAAACAGGATGGTCATGCCGTAGCGGCCGAAGAAGAAGGCGACCGTCATCAGCGCCACCATCACCCACCAGGCGTTGATGCGCTGCGTGAGATTGACCAGCGTCGAGCTGAGTGGCTTCGGCGCCCGCGCCGAAAGGATGGCGGCGACGATGCTGGCGGTGGTCAAAACCGCCAGCAGGCCGATGATCAGAATGGAGATCTCGTGGCGCATCAATCGTCTCGCTCGGGACGCGGGTTGAGCGCCAGAAGCGTGGCGTGGGCGCGCTCGAGAAAGGCGCGGCGTTCTTCGCCCGGGCCAACCGCCACCGGTGCACCGAAGACGACGCGGCACAGCAGCGGCACCGGCAGGAACTGGCCCTTGGGCAGCACGCGCGACATGTTCTCGATCCAGCACGGGATCAGCTCGACCTCAGGCCGCGCCATCGACAGATTGTAGAGCCCGGAGCGGAATGCCAGCAGCGGCTCGTCGGTCATGTTGCGGGTGCCCTCTGGAAACAGGATCAGCGAGTGGCCCTGATCGAGAACCGACAGCATGATCTCGATCGGGTTTTCCTCAGGCTTCGTCCATTGCCGGTTGATGAGCACGGACGACAGCATGTCCTCGGCGATGAAGCGGCGCAGCCGCGACTTTCCCCAATATTCGCCGGCGGCAACCGCGTGGGTGATCGCACGCTCCTTTTCGCTGAGGCACGCCGACAGCAGGATAAAGTCGCCATGGCTGGTGTGATTGGCGAAATAGATGCGCTGGCGGTCGGACGGCAGGCTGCCATTCCAGATCGGACGCACCCCGGTCACCATCCAGGCCAGCGCCGAGAGGCCGACGGAGGTTACCGTCTGCAGCAAGGTAAAGGTCTTGAGCGAAAGCTTGTTCATCGCGGCGCCCAAAACCCCGCCACCAGAAGGGCTGCGGCAAACAGCGCCAGGGCCGTGCGTTGCTTGAACAGCAAACGGCTTGTGCCGGCCATGCGCTCTTCGAGCGAGCGTGTCGCGGACGGGGCCGGTTTCAGGCGCATGCGCACCAGCATGTCGTCCACCGCGGCACCACCGGAAGCCTCGTCTTCATGGCCAGCCATCACCCTGAACAGCAGTGCGTCGAATGCTAGAAGCGCTGACAGAGCCAACACGGCAGCCGCGCCTGCGGCCGAGACCGACAATGCCGTGGTTGCACGCAAGGTCTCGAAGGCGCCGCGTCCAGAAGCAGCCACCGGCGCTAGAACGGTGGCGGCCACCACGAGTGCAGCTGGCCACGCGGCCTGCCGCATCAGCATGCGGGCGAAGCGATCGGTGCGGTCCTGGTAGGCATTGCCGGTCATGACGCCGCCCGCTCCGTGGCCCCGGCAAGATGCACCGGCCGACCGGCTGCCTTCAGCATCTCGCGGGCAAGCGCCGGCGTACTGGCTCTGCCGGTTGCCACCAGCCATTCGGCGACGACGCCGGCGCTGCGTTGGAAGCCGAGCGCGCAGCATACCAGCACGGGGCCGTCGCGGCGCGCATTCTCCAGCGCGCCGGCTGCCTGTTCAAGTATCGCCACCGGCGGCGGCAACAGGTCGATCATCGGAAAGCTGATCCAGCGGCAATCGGCTCGCGCCGGCTTTCCAAGTTCGGCGGCGAGGTCGATGACCGTGCCGAAATTGTTGGCCTCGCGTGCTGTGGGAAAGCGCCCGAGAAAGACGCCGTCGGCAATCGCCACCTGAGGAGCAAGACTACGCGTCCAGGCCCATATGTTTACCCGAGCGCCGAGGCGGTAAGGCAAGAGCAGGATACGGCTTGCAAGCGTGATGCTGCCATCGGCGGATTTCTGGAACACTTTTGCGCCGGCCTTGGCATAGGCGAGGGCGACGATGGCCAACGCCAGCGCCGGCCAAAGCAGGAAGAGCGCTGTGGCGGCGCCGAGCGCGGCGCCCGCCAGCACAAGGGCGGCGCCCAGCGCATAGAACAGCGCCAGCCGCCGCGCTTTCGCATCGCTGGTCAGTTTGGCGCCTGAAAACGGCAACGCGCCGCTGTGCGGAAACAGCCACAGCGCAAAGAAACCGAGCAGCGCGCCGGTCGGGATGTCGATGAAATGATGCTGCCAGGTCGTCAGCACCGAGGCGCCGATCACAAGGCACCAGCCATGCCAGAGCGGCAGGAGAAAGCCGCCGAGCCGGTGGCGCCAATGATCCCAGATGATCACCAGCAGCGCGATGTGCAGCGACGGCGCCTGGTTGAACGGCTTGTCGAAACCGCCGAGCACGGCAAACAGGAAGCCGGGCAGGCCGGTGGTTGCCGGCCGCACGAAGGTCGCGGTCAGCGGGAACAGGATGAAGCAGGCAACGGCGACGATCTGCGCGGTGAGATAACGCCCGGCCAGGCGGTCGACCCCTTGCCTGTTGTTGTTAAGCAGCAGCGACAGGCCGTAGAACAGGTTGATCGACCAGTAGGGCACGATGGTCCAGGCGACGAACGGGATGCTGTGTTCCCAGGAGAACACGATGCTGCCGACGTCGTCGCGCCGCGATGCCAGCCAGTTGGCGAAGCCGTAGCTGAGGTAGAAGAACGGCGCCAGGAAAGCCAGCCAGAGGGCTGCCCTGACGACCACCCGTCCATAGGGCTCAGTGCGCGCGGTGGATGCAAGCGATGACACCATGCTGCTCAGCGGCGCCGCGCGACCGAAACGGTGAAGATGCCCCATTGGTCGATGCGCTGCTCGAGCTTGTCGAACCCAGCGGCTTCGACGAGCTGGTCCATCTCGCCTTGCGTGCGCCTGCGCATGACCCAGGCTTCGCCGCCGCGATGCGAGGTCAGGCTGCGGGCAATCATCTCGAGCTGCGGGTGCCAGGGTTGGTTGGTGTAGAGCAACAGGCTGCCCGGCTGCATGGCGCTAGCCAATCCACCGAGCGAGCGGGCGATCATCGCATTGTCGGAGAACAGTTCGTAGAGGCCGGAAACGATGGCGAGGTCGGGCGCCGGATCGATCGAGGCGAGCATGTCGGCGTCGAAGGCGTCCGCGCGCTGGAACGAGACATCAGCCGGCAATTGCCGTTCAGCGATCAGCTTGCGGCCAAGCTGGACGTTGAGGTCGGAATAATCCTGCAGGCGCACGCTCGCCGGCTGGTCGGGGCTCTTCACGATGGCATCGAGAACATAGCGGCCGTGGCCGGCGGCGATGTCGAGAATGTGCGCCGGCCGCCCAGCGGCCTTGAGCGTCGCCAGGCAAGCGCCGATGAGTTCTTCGAGATGCAGCTTGCGCTGGCGGATGCCGCGCCAGCCTATGGCTTCCAGGAAGATGCGGTCGACGACGCGGCCAACAGGGGTAAGACCCCGTGCGTCGTTCTCGTAGACGTAATCCAGCGTCGAGCCGGAATCGAAGCCGGTGGCGATACCGGTCTTCATACCCTTCGAGACCCAGGCGCCCATGCGGATGGAGGCACGGCTGAAGGCCCAATAGAGGCCTTTGGGCGAGATGAGATCGAGCGGTGAGGCAAGCCTGTCGGCCTCGTCGCGGGTGTAGCCGGCGATGTCCGCCTGTTTCAGGTCGACCGGCGCGTCCGGTGCCGCGAACTGCCTGGCCAGGAACGGCCGGATCAGGTCGAGGGCCTGCGCGCGGTCGCGCTCGCCCAGCGTGTCATGGAAGAAGCCCGGCAACACATGGCGTTCCTTGGTGCGGCTGCCGAGATTGACGAAGAACGCGTGCTGCGGGCCGTGGCGCACCACCCAGTCGCTGCCCGAGTGCAGAAGCTGCGTCGGCACGGTGATGGCGCGGGCGTCAGCGACGATCCGCGCCGCGTGCTGATAGAGTTCGACCAGGATGTTGGAGGCGATCGGCCGCGTGATCAGCGGATCGCTCTCGAAAGAGGCGATGCGCACCGGATCATGGGTCAGGAATTTCGCCTTGACGTAGGAATTGACGAAGAAGCGGCCCTTGATCTTCTGCCAGAACGCGATGCCTTCCTTGGCGAAGGGCACGTAGAGTTTTACCGAAAAGGCGGGTGAGGCCAGCACCATGGCGCGCAGCTTCGGCGCATAGTCATGCGCCCAGGCGGCGGCGAGCACGGCGCCGAAGGATTGCGCGATCAGCGCGATATCCTGCGTGGCGAAGCCATCCCTTTCGGCAATCTCGCGCATGAAGCAGTCGATGTCGCGCACCAGGGCCGAGAAGGAAGGGGCATAGCCGCGCTCGCCGGACGAACGGCCATTGCCGCGGGCATCCCAGGCATAGAAGGCGTGGTCGGGCATCTGCAATTCGCCGACGAGATGGGCCATGCGGCCGCCATGCTCGTGGCCGCGATGGAAGAGCACCACCGCGCCCTTGGCATCGGCGGAAGCTGCCGGCCAGAAGCGGTAGAAGATCTCCGTCCCGTCATGGCTGCGGAAGACCCGCTCCTGCGCTTGCCGCTCAAGGCTTTCCGTGGCCGCGGCGGCGATCGGTTCGTGCATCATGGTCTTTCTCTTTGACGGCATGGCGAGCCCTCGATGCTCAACTGGCGCTGCCAATAAGGCCGGCGCGTATCCGGTTTATGGCGGTCAGCAGCGAAAGCGTTGCCATGGCCGGAAACACAAATGGCGCGATGGATGCCGGCCAGAGCCCGGTGGCGCACAGCACGGCGACAACGCCGAGCGCCAGCGCCCTGTCGCTCTTGCCGAACGGCCCGGCATAGTTACGCCCGATCTTGGCGGCGATGCCGAGTACGCCGGCGAACTCGGTCAGCACGGCCGATATCGCGAAGGCGACGACGCCCCATGGGGCAAATTCCGGAAAGACGGCAAAAGGGAGAATCAGCGCGAGGTCCGAAACGACGTCGCAAAGTTCGTTCAGATACATGCCGAGCGTCGAGGCCTGCCCGTGTTCCCGCGCCAGCATGCCATCCACGGTATTCAGCGCCATGCGCACGAACATCACCGCGGGGATCAACAGCAGCAGCCAGCGCCATTCATGCAGGATCGCGATCGCCGTCCCGGCCGCGATCGACATCAGCGCCGCCAGGATGGTTATGCTGTTTGCGGTCACGCCAATTGCCGCCAGCCGATTGACCAGCGGCCGCAATCGTCCCTGGAAAGCCGGCTTGAGAGCGTAAAGCGTCGGCATTTTCATTGATCCCCCGATCCTGATCAGCGGCTGTACATCAATATCTCAGACGCGACCAGCGTCTCCAAAGGGGACGGGGCGCGATCCGACTGACCGGCCACCCGGCGGTCGCAAATTGCTAACCATGATTTGCCCGGCATGGCTGCCATGCACATTTGCCGGCTTCTGGCGGAATACGGCATCTTGAATAGTAAGCACGCTTATTATATATCCCGCTCATGGTTTCCGATGGCATCGACAGATTGGGCTTCTTGATCCACGACGTGCAGCGCCTGATGCGCAAGCGCTTCGAGGCGAGGGCCAGTGGCTTGGGGCTTTCTTCGGCGCAATGGCGGCTTCTGGTCCGCGTTGCCAAGGAAGACGGTGTCGCGCAGGCGCGGCTGGCCGAACTTCTCGAAATCGAGCCGATCAGCGTTTCGCGCCTGGTCGACCGCATGGAAGAGGGCGGCTGGATCGAGCGTCGTCCCGACGCCACCGATCGCCGCGTCCGCATGATCTTCCTGACGCCCAAGGCGAGCGACGCCTACGCCGTGATCAAGAGCATTGCCGGGGAAGTCTATGAGGAATCACTGGTCGGCGTGAAGCCGGAAGCCCGTCGCGTCCTCGTCGAGGGACTTGAGGCGATGGTTCGCAACCTGACCGACGACGAGACGCCGTCCATTGAAAAAGCAAAGAATACAGAGGGCGCAGCAGCATGAACGCGGTAGCCAAGATAGACGAGAAAGTGACCGAACTGGAGATGGAAGCGCCGGCGCAGCCGGCCGCGGCACCGGTGGCGGTTGCTCCTCCGGTGCAGCCAACCCCGGCGCCCGTGAAGAAAAAGCGCCGGCTGGGCGGTCTTCTGCTGATGGTCGCGCTGCCCGCGGCACTGGCTGCCGGCGGCGGCTATGTCTGGGTCACCGGCGGCCGCTACCAGGAGACGGAGAACGCCAATCTGCAGCAGGCCAAGGTGTCGATCGCTTCGGATACGGCAGGCCGCATCGTTAAGGTCGACATCGCCGACAACCAGCTGGTCAAGCAGGGTGACGTGCTGTTTGCCATCGACCCCGAGCCCTACCGGATCGCCCTGGCCCAGGCCGACGCGGCGGTTGCGGTCGCACGGGTCGGTATCGAGCAGTTGCGCGCCGCCTACAGCCAGGCGATGGCGCAGGAAAAATCCGCCACCAGCGAAGTCGATTATGCGCAGTCGCAATACGACCGCGCCGCCGACCTCGCCCAGAAGGGCATCAACACCAAGTCGGCGCTCGATCAGGCCAAGAACGATCTCGACAAGGCCAAGCAGCAATTGGCGGTTGCCCAGCAAGGCATCATCAGCGCCAAGGCGGCACTTGCCGGCAATCCCGACATCGAGACCGACAAGCATCCGACCGTGATGGCCGCGCTCGCCGCACGCGCCAAGGCGGCCTACGATCTGGCGCAGACCACGGTCAAGGCGCCGGCCGACGGCGTCATCAGCCAGGCTTCCTCATTCAAGGTCGGCCAGTATGTCGGTTCCGGCACGCCGCTGTTCTCGCTGGTCGAGACCGGCGACACCTGGATCGCCGCCAATTTCAAGGAAACGCAGCTCACCCACATGAAGCCCGGGCAGAAAGCTGATATCGTGGTCGACACCTATCCGGGGCGCACCTTCGAGGCGACGGTCAAGGCGATCGGCGCCGGCACCGGAGCCGAATTCTCGCTGCTGCCGGCCCAGAATGCCACCGGCAACTGGGTCAAGGTCACGCAGCGCATTCCGGTGCGTCTCGAACTGACCGATGCCGACGCCAAGATGGCGTTGCGCACCGGCATGAGCGCCACCGTTACCGTCGACACCGGCGTGGCGCGTGGCCTGCCGTCGATCTTCGGTCACGCCACGGCCGGCGAGGCCGCGCAGTAAAAGTCAACAGAATCCCGAGGCGGGTGGAGGTGAATGGCAGGATTGGTCTGATGGGAGGAGCTGGAAGGATCAGCGTTTGGGCAAAGCCGCGCCGCGGCTCGACCGAAATCTGAAATCTTCGACGCAGACCCGTCGGTCCTCATGTTTCCGGGCGGCAGGCATCCGCTCATCAGAGACTTTCAGTCGATGTAACCCCCACATCGATAATCGCGTCCCACCGCGATGAGGGTCTCTCAACGGAAGGCTTTGCCGCCCGGAAACCCGTTGTACACGTTTTTGTTACCTGCTGGAAGTTCCACGTCATGAGCACACCCGAACCCTTCAAAGAAGTGCCGCATCGCGGCCTGATCACGGTCGCGCTCATGCTGGCGACGATCATGCAGGCGCTCGACACGACGATCGCCAACGTCGCGCTGCCGACCATGACGGGCGATCTCGGCGCCTCGCCGGACAACATCAACTGGGTGCTGACCTCCTACATCGTTGCCGCCGCCATCATGACGCCGGTCACCGGCTGGCTGGCCGACCGCTTTGGCCGCAAGGAACTGTTCCTGACGGCAGTGGTCGGCTTCACCATGTTCTCGATGCTGTGCGGCATCGCCTGGAGCCTGGAGACCATGGTGTTCTTCCGGCTCATGCAAGGCGTGTTCGGCGCCGCGATCGTGCCTCTGTCGCAAACCTTCCTGCTCGACATCAATCCCAGGGAACGCCATGGCCAGGCGATGGCCATCTGGGGCGCCGGCATCATGCTGGGGCCGATTCTGGGCCCGACGCTTGGTGGCTGGCTGACCGAGAATTTCAACTGGCGCTGGGTGTTCTTCATCAACCTGCCGGTCGGCATCGTCGCCTTTCTCGGTATGGCCGCCTACTTGCCGGCCGTTGCCCGGCGCGTGCGCGGCTTCGATTTCTTCGGCTTCGCCATGATATCGCTCGGCGTCGGCGCGCTTCAGCTGCTGCTCGACCGCGGCGGCGAGGTCGACTGGTTTTCATCGGTCGAGATCTGGATCGAGCTTGGTCTTTCCCTCACCGGCTTCTGGGTGTTCATCATTCACACGATGACGGCCGAACACCCCTTCATCGATCCCAAGATCTTCCTCGACCGCAATTTCGTGACCGGGCTGGCGTTCATCTTCGTCATGGGTGTGCTCATCCTGGCGAGCATGTCGCTGCTGCCGCCGATGCTGTCGACCATCTTCGGCTATCCGACCGTCACCATCGGCGTGGTCATGGGGCCTCGCGGTGTCGGCACCATGATTTCGATGCTCGTCGTCGGGCGGCTCATGAGCAAGATCGACGCCCGGATCCTCGTCGTCATCGGCTTCCTGCTGACCGCGCAGTCGCTCTACACCATGTCCAGCTTCACGCCGCAGATGGACAACTGGCTGATCATCAGCTCCGGCGTCATCCAGGGCCTGGGCATGGGAATGGTGTTCGTGCCGCTGTCGACCGTCGCCTTCGCCACGCTTGACGTGCGCTTCCGCACCGATGCCACGGCCTTGTTCAGCCTGGTGCGTAATCTTGGCTCGTCCATCGGCGTGTCGGTCGTGACGGTCCTGATGGTGCGCAACACGCAGATCAATCACACCGAGCTTTCGGCCTTCATCAATCCTTTCAACCCCAATCTGTGGGCGGTCTCTCCGGCGGCCGCAAGCGGCGATCCAATGGCGCTTTCGCAGGTCGATCGCATGGTCAATCTCCAGGCGATGATGATCTCCTACGTCAATGACTTCAAAATACTCATGGTGATGACTCTGCTTGCCATCCCGTTTGTTTTCCTGCTGCGCAAGCCAAAGCAGGCGCCTGCCGGCGGCGCACCGGCCGCGCACATGGACTAAGGCTTGTTGAGATTC
>NZ_SMYZ01000009.1 GCF_004919685.1 Mesorhizobium norvegicum
CCACCACATCACGCGATGTTGTGGTATTCTGACTAGACCAAGTATGCGCAAGAAAACTGGCCTTTGTATAGTTAACGTTAAATACACTGCGCACAAGGATGCGATACATCCTATTAGAGGCCGTTTTGAAAAACGGCTGGCTCATGGGTTCCGTCTGAAGCTTGGTTGTGATTCATATGTGGACGCCCCCTATGGCAAGGGCTCTTTTTCGAGATGGTTTTGATCGGTTGCTTTCATATGTCCGGTTCTTTGTGCGGCGTGATGTATCTGCTGGCCATGATGGAAATCCGCCGGTGAGGTCCCTGATCAAGCTGACGCACTTGTAAGGCGCATCAGACGGGTTGGTCTTACCATTGGCTCGATCGTTACTCATCATCGGCTGCCGTTACCAATTCGGGTGATCTGCGTTTCGTCAGGCTGCGAGTTCGTAAGGTCGATAGGCTTCCTCGCGCGTCAGTACGCCCACGCGATCCGGGCGAGCTTGTTGGCGAGCGCAACAGAGACAAGCTTGAAAGGCTTTTTCTCCATGAGCTTTCTGATCGTTCGCCATGGGCTTTGGCTTGTCCTTTGTGTGGCGGATGACGGCGGTGGCGCCGACGACGAGCAAGCGACGCAAGTATCTGTCTCCCTGCTTGGAGATGCCGCCGAGCCCTGTCTTGCCGCCGGTGGAATGTGTTGCGGTGTCAGCCCGAGCCAGGCGGCGAACTGCTGCCCGAGCGGAACTGATCGGGATCGGTGACGGTGGCGGCAAGAGCCGTGGCCGTGATCACGCCGAGGCCAGGGAGTCCGGCAAGCCGGCGACTGGCCTCGCTCTCGGCATGCCAGGCCATGAGCTGCCGATCCAGTTCCGCGATCTCATCGTTGAGCGCCATGATCTGGCGAACAAGAATCCCCAGAGTAGATGAACGGTAAAGCGTTCTCGTCGGACAGCGCCTGTTCGGCTAGCTTCGCCAGATTAGCGGTGCCGGGATTTGCGACGTGACAG
Organism: Mesorhizobium norvegicum; assembly: GCF_004919685.1. GTDB lineage: Bacteria > Pseudomonadota > Alphaproteobacteria > Rhizobiales > Rhizobiaceae > Mesorhizobium > Mesorhizobium norvegicum. Next base: position 986 of record NZ_SMYZ01000009.1, read on the forward strand.
AGTTTGGCCAAATGCGCGCGCAAGGCATTGGCGATCATGGTGCGTTGGAATGGACGGCTCTTGAAGGTCAACCTCACCACCGCCGATATCTCCGACAGTGCCGGTCCTCAAGCGATCTGGACGGGATCTGCAAGCGTTGGCCCTGGGTGAAGCATCTATTCGCCGACGGCGCCTATGACAGGCTGAAGTTCATGGACAAAGCCGCCTATCTCGACTTCGTGGTTGAGATCATTCGTCGATCCGACGACCAGAAGGGCTTGCAGATACTGCCCCGTCGGTGGTCGTCGAACGGACCTTCGGCTCGATGACAGGATGGCGCCGCCTCGTGCGCGACTACGAGCAGCGCATCGATGTCTCGCAAGCCATGATCCTTATCGCAATGGTCGGCAATCTCATCCGCCGAAACGCTCATCCGTGAATTTCAAAACAGACTCTTAAGCCGCCGGCGCGAGCGCCGGAGCGATATTGCCGGAGCGATATTGTTGACATGCTGAAAGCCGATACGGGGTGCAGGAGGTGATCGACTATTCTGGCCTTGAGCCGGACAGGCTCTTCTTGGAAGGTATCGGTTCGATGGTGCTGGATCATATCGATCGGGTCGCCTATGCGGTAAGATCTGAGCGCACCGACCCAATCGTACTGGAAAGGTTTTGTACGCGGTTCAGTTTTGAGCCGATGATGTCATCGGCGAAGGACCCCAGCGGGTTCGAAATCTATCATACGAACGTTCTGATGTGCGTTGCGACCGATTTCGCCATGATCGGGCTCGACATGATCACTGTCTCAAGAAGATTGAGCGCCTGGGCGAGACGAGCGTATCTTGACCCTGTCGACTACCGCACTGTTGGCATTGAGACGGAACAAATTGACATATGGCGAGAGCGCGCGGCTGCTGCCGCTAGCAATTCCTACGGTCGAGCGGGCCGGCGGTTCCGTGCGATGCACGATCGCTGACGTGCACGTCACGCCCCGGGATTAGAAGCGGTCCTTCGCTATGAACACCACCGACTCTTCTCAAACCGTCATCACCCATTTTCTGCGATAGCTCGGAGGGATGCTCCTCCTACCTTATGCGGTCTCTTTCTGTCCACTCGACGCCGTGACAGGGCCCTCCTTGAGGAGATGAAAGGCATCGTTGATCACGAATCCGTCAAGCCCCGCGGCTCGGGCATAGGTCAGCAAATCGCTTGCGCGATTGATGAAGCCGGTGCCATTGAAGTTCAGCGATGTATTGCAAAGGACACCAACGCCACTTTTCGCCTTGAACGAGGTAAGCAGTTGAAAGAGCTTAGGGTTCTGCTTCTGTGAAACTGTCTGAGCCCGCGCTGTGCCGTCAGCATGTGTGACAGCCTCTAACCGGCTATCGAGAACCTTCTGGAAAAGAAGCATGTGGGGCGACGGGCGTGTCAAGTCGAAGTGGAGCGCGACGTCCTCTTCCAGGCAAACCGGCGCGATCGGGCGGAAAGCCTCCCGGCTCTTGATGCGGTTTAACCGCTCATGGATTGCCTTTGAGAAAGGCGCCGCGAGAATTGACCGGTTGCCGAGCGCCCGTGGTCCGATTTCGCAATTCCCCTGTACCCAGCCGATCACCCTGCCATCGAGCAACGCCGAGGCTACCTGACCGTAGTCGAGTGGATAGACCTCGAGCCCGGTGCGGTCAATCTCGTCAAGCGTGAAAGGCTGGCCTGAATAGACGTTCCATTTGATCTTAGCACTACCTGTGAAATGCCGCATAGCGTCGACAGCGGTTCCGATCGCCGAGCCTGTATCGTTTGTGCATGGAGGAATGAAAACATCGGAAAAAAGGTTTGTTTCAAGCCATCTGCGGTTCCACTCGCAATTTAACCCGCACCCGCCGGAAATAAGCAGCGGGTGACCCTTTGTCAGGTTCTTCTTCGCGAAGGTGTGGAACGAATCGAAGATGGCGTCCGAAACTCGCCTGGCGAGGTTGGTGAACTTCTGATGGGTTACGCCAATGTTGTAGTAGGGCGAATTACGTAGGTCCTCCTTGGACAAGGGGTACACATCGCTTGGAAGCAGGAAATCGATTAGCGCCTGCTCGTCCCGGTCGGGCGATCCGGTCTGCCCATAGGCGTAAAGCGCCATTAGCTTGCCGGCGTCTCCTATGCGCGCTCGTTCTGCGCTCGGATCGGCGAGCGCATAAAGGAACGTATATTTGTGGCCAGGATACGCCATCACTTTTCCCAAATGCACGACCTGCAGGTACTCATCGATTTCATAGAAATCGCCGCACCATCCTTCCCAGATCAGCACGTAACAGGGCATCCCGGCGGGGAATGGCGACATGCCGTAGGAGCCCCAGAGATGGGAGCGCTCGTGCGTCGAGGAATAGAAGTGCACCTTGCGGCCAAAAACGGTCCTCTCGCCGACAACATCCGATCCCTGAGCTATGCCATAGTAGCCCACCGGGTCGTGGTTGAATCCTGTGTCCCACCCACCGACAGCAAACACATCCGGAATGGCGTCAAGGCGCCCAGCAGCTTCGAGGATCGTCGTCGGGTTAATGGTCGAATATCTGGCAAAGCTATCCTTTTCAGCTTCGTAAGAATAAATCAGCTCGGCTGCTGACGCATCCACTGCCGCAATTGTCCCATCATGATCAGGTTTGAACGAAATTATCCGCATGCTAATACTCCCAAGAATTCCACTTATGCCAATTTTAAAATCATTACTCATCTTTTATCTGTATGATATTACTTAACGCACAGCTAAAAACTAAGAGGTATTATTAACGCGCTAAGACACGTTGATCAACCTACTTTTGTATAAGATTTTACTAAAAGTTTGTGAAGTGTCATTTCAGAGTATCAAACCTGTGTTCCTATTTGTTTACGGTCTTTTGGCGTCGAGCCGTCGCCGGAGTGGGGAGAGCGAAGGCGAGTTGACCCGTTGGAAGAGCGTTTTGTACTGCATTCGAGTAAATCGACCTGGAAAAAACAGGACATGCGGGGCGAAGCCGCGCGGGCGGTTGCCCTTTAAGAGTCCGTTTTGAAATTCACGGATGAGGTTTCGGCGGATGAGATTTCCGCCCATTGCGATAAGGATCATCGCTTGCGAGACATCGATGCGCTGCTCGTAGTCGCGCACGAGGCGGCGCCATCTTGTCATCCAGCCGAAGGCCGCTCGACGACCCAGCGGCGGGGCAGTATCTGGAAGCCTTCTGGTCGTCGGATCGACGGATGATCTCGACCACGAAGTCGAGATAGGCGGCTTTGTCACGAAAAGGTCTACCGGATACGGGGACGAGGCAGTATTGTAGGTCCGTCATTTCGCGATCGGTTTGCTGACGATAGGATCACAGATCAGAGTTCAAGGTCGCTAGACAGCGCATAGCCCTCGATGTCCCGCTGACGGTGAAGGTTCTCGGCTCGCGCGATGAGTTCATCTCGGGTCTCGCGGCACCGATCGGTGACCATCGAGGACGTCGCCTTTCATGCAGTTGCGCTTCGTTGGTTCTCATCAACGCACCGCGGGAGTTTCACCTGTGACAGTGCGCCATGCTGGGCGCATAGAAGGAGCCTCGCCCGGGCGTTTGCTTACAGTGCTCCCCGCGAACACACTAGGGGATGCACATATTTTTGGAGGTGAATGACTCTGTTTTGATTGGCTGAGTTGGGATGGCTGTGATTCTGTTGGCGATGCCTGGATGGAGGATGTGTCGCGATGTCATCTTATGAGGTTGGGTTGGGAGCGTTCGGCGACGAGCGCCTGCAAAAAAGATCCCATGAGGCGACGGGCGGCGGAACTCAGGTAAGGTTTCGGGGTCCGACATCCTAACCCTGGAGACGTCTCATGAATTTCTCATCCGTTGCTCTGCCGCCCGTCGACGAGAAGACTGCCACGATTTTCATGGCGCTGGAATTGAGCAAGTCGACCTGGCTTGTGGCCCTGCACTCGCCGGCGGTCGACAAGATCAGCCTGCATCGCCTGCAAGGAGGTGACACCGAAGGGCTTATGGCTCTCATTGAACACCGGCGCGAACAGGCGCAGGCCGCCTTGACGCGTCCGGTTCGGGTAATGTCGTGCTACGAGGCCGGCTACGACGGTTTCTGGCTGCATCGTTTCCTGTGCGACCGCGGCATCGACAATCGGGTTCTGGACGCGGCCAGCATCCTGGTCGACCGCCGGTCACGCCGGGCCAAGACGGACAGCCTCGATGCGGCGGCGCTGCTGCGCACGCTGATGGCGCTGGAACGTGGCGAGCCGAGGGTCTGCCGGGTTGTGCGAGTGCCGAGCCTCGAGCAGGAGAACGATCGCCGTCGCAGCCGGGAAAGGGCTCGGCTCGTCAACGAACGCGGCCAGCATTCGAGCCGCGTCAAGGGGCTTTTGATGACCCAGGGCATCCGCGACTTCAAGCCAGCCAGACGGGACTGGTGTGAGCAGCTCGAGACGCTGCGTACGGCTGACGGGCGGGATCTGCCGCCCTGCCTGAAGAACGAGATCAAGCGCGAGTGCCACCGCTTGTGGCTAGTGATCGAGATGATCATGGAGGTCGAGGCTGAGCAGCGTCAGACCGCCGAGACCACAGCTCCCGAGATCGTCCAACTGAGTCAACTGCGTGGCATCGGCCTGACGATCGCAAGCGTAATGACGAACGAGGTGTTCTTCCGCGATTTCCGGAATCGGCGTGAGGTCGCCGGTTATCTCGGTCTTGCATCCAGCCCTTGGAGCAGCGGCGCGGTCAGCCGCGATCAAGGCATCCAGAGATCGGGCAATCCGCGAGCGCGACGAACCGCCATTGAACTTGCCTGGCTGTGGCTGCGCCATCAGCCCGATAGCGGTCTCGCGCGCTGGTTTTACGAGCGCGTCGGCACCGGCAAAGGACGCATCCGCCGCACCATGATCGTCGCCTTGGCGCGCAAGCTGATAATCGCCTTGTGGCGATATCTGACCCAGGGCCTGCTGCCGGAGGGCGCCATGACCAAGGCCTGACGAAAGAGTTCGACGCGAGGGGGGCCAACGTCACTTGCGACGAAGCGGGATGGATGTGGACCGGCGCCCCCTAGGGTCTGTTAACGCCGTCAAAAAGATGGGTCCCATCCTTCCCGGCCTCGCCAAACTTGCCCGTGCATGCGGGATATGGGTGCAGGCTCCACCCGAGCCGACCGGATATGAGGTGATGTGGACTTGTTCCGCAATGCTAGCGACCCGACACAGATCAAAGGAGCAAGGAACGCGAACAAAGCTTTCGCCGAAAGGGCGATAGCGCGACGATCGTTTCGTGCGATCTCGTCGAGTCCCGAACCTGCCGAACCATGCCCCGCAAGGTCGTATCGCTCTCCTCTCCGGCACCTTTCTATGAGCCGTCGCATGATGGGGTCAATCGCTCGAAATATAGCGGCTGACTTTCTTCAGCATCCAGCGCAGATACGTCGCCCTCACCTTGCCGAAAGTGCCAAGATCGTTGGACGCCAGAGCGGCCAAAAGACCTTTTAATTCGCCCAACAGCTCTTCCACCACGTCGTCCCAGTCGAGATTCGGCAAGAAAGTATACCAGATCCGGGCGACCCGGTAGTACAGCAGGTCTGTGATTTCACGCATCGGTGTGCTGCCAATGAGATCACAGATGAGAGCTGAAAGGTCGTTAGCCAGATGCGCATAGCCCTCGATGTCCCGCCGACCGCGAAGGTCCTCGGCTCGCGCGATGAGTTCAGCGAGGGTCTCCCGGTGCCGATCCGTGGCCCAGTTCGGGGACAATGATCCCATCGTCTCCGCAAGAAGAATCCGAAGGTCATAAATGTCCTTGAATGTCTTCATATCGATGTCAGTGACCCGCGTGCCGACTCCATTGCGAATCTCAAGTAGCCCTTCATAACTGAGCTGTTGTAATACTCTCCGGAGTGGCGTTCGACTGACGCCGAACTCCGTCGCGAGCTGCGTCTCATTGATCATCATGCCAGGTGGATAATGTAATATGCTAATCCTCTGCCGAATAATCTCATACATAGATCGCTGGCGTTGATCAGCACTTAGCTTAGTGGATCTATTCATTGTTCCAATTTAGCTCCGTCTGTCTCTTTGGCGAAAACACATCATCGACTACATGGCAATGAGTCGTCCCCTGGTCTTCTAGAAATGTGCCGTCTGCACGCGACGCGAGTTCGGAATCTCTCATTGACAAAAGCTGCATCGTAGCTGTATATAGGTCGTGCTCCGCCAGCGTGAACATAGTCATGCAACTGGAGCCATCGCAAGGACCAAATTCAGAAGCGTCCAAACAGGGGAATAGCAAATGACAAAATTCTCGCGAAGAAACTTCATCAAGACGAGTTTTGCGGGGGGTGCTGCGCTAGCCGCAGCGCAATTGACCGCACCGTTTAGTAGCAAGGCTCGCGCAGCGGAGTCGCTTTCTGTGGTTGAGTGGGGTCCGCCCTTTATCGACCACTCCAAGGCGCTTGCAGCCGAATGGGGCAAGGCTTCGATCGACTGGACACTGCATGCCGGCGGCGCGGCGTCGATTTTGCCAAAAATCAAGGCGGCCTGGCCAAATCCACCCTACGACGTTGTCGACAATTGGAGTCCCGTCTTCCAATCGATGATCCGAGAAGATTGGGCGGAAACCGTCACCCTCGAAGACTGCCCGAACCTTGCGGATGTCGCCAAAGAACTCATCCCCAAGGACGCTAACGGCAACTGGAAAGCGGTCCCGCGCGGATCAAGTGGGCTATTTTTTACCTACGTTCCTGATACGTGCCCGATCGAGATCAAGTCGATCGAGGACCTCTTGAATCCGAAGCTGAAAGGTCAAATCCTTTGGCCGAACCCGACCTTAGGCACTAACCTGCAGGTCGTTGCTCTGGCGATGGCCCGCGGTGGCGATCAGTTCAACATGGAGCCAGGCTGGCAATTCCTGAAGGAGCTCGCAAAATCCGGCAACATCGGACGTGTGTCGGCCACGACCTCAGATATGATCACATCACTGGATACGGGCGAAACTTCGGTGACCTTCATCGACCAGGGCACATTCTCCGCGATCAAGGGAGTGAAGGCCACCCCGTTGACCAAGACAAACAAGGATTTGAAAACGTTTCTGTTCGTCTCAGGTTGGGCGATCTTGAAGAGCTCGAAAAACAAGAAACTGGCATTTGATTTTGCCAACTACATGATCAGCAAGGAAGCCAGCGAGCGGTACGGCAAAGATGTGGGCGAAGTCCCCGTCAACACGAAGGCGAAGCAAACCCTCGAATATCTTCACTTCTCTCCTGAGGAAATTAAGGAATTTGTCGTCGTGCCGGACTGGGATCACCTTGGCAAGGAACTCGATGGTTGGAACAAGCGCTGGGAGCAGGACATCGTCCAGCTTCTGTGACAGCGTTCCCGATTTAGTAATCTTCCCGTGACGCGATAGCGTCGGGCGCCAATTTGCGCCCGACGGCTTTTTATCGGTCGCGATGGGACTTGGAACCCTTCTGATGAAGTATTCACGAAGCACCGCGTTGTTGCTATTGCCCGGATTCGCCTTGTTTCTGGCTCTTCTGGTCTTGCCGCTCGCGAACGTCCTTGATGAGAGTTTTCGCCTCTTTGAACCGGGCCGGATTGGCTCCGCCAAGGATGCCGCCTATACGTTGTTTAATTACGCAGAAATCCTGACGCCATCGTATCTGAGGTATTTTGCCGAAACGTTCAAATTCGGTGTTTTGTCTTCGCTGATCGCCCTCGTGGTGGCATTTCCGATTGCTTACGCTGTCGCCAGGCAGCCTTCACCCATACTAAGAAAGCTCGCCATTGGTTTTCTCATAGGCATGATGTTTCTGAGTACATTGGTACGCGTCAATGCTCTTCAGCTGACGTTCGGGCCGACCGGCTATGGTCAGCTTCTGTCTGGTCTATTGAATGTATCGCCGAATGGCCGGTTCTATACGGAATTGGTCGTTGTTTTTGGTCTTCTTCACTATTTGATCCCGATTGCCGCAATTACATTGCTAGGAACGATACAGAATCTTGACCCTAGACTGATCGATGCATCGCAAGTACTTGGTGCTTCGCGGCTAAGGTCGCATCTTTCGATAACCGTTCCGCTCTGTATTCCAGGACTGCTGTCGGCGTTCATGATTTGCTTTACGCTATGCCTCAGCGCCTTCGTCGTTCCGATGATTCTCGGAAAGGGCAAGGTGCTGTTTGTCTCCAATCTGATATACTCACGCTTCAGCGAGATCGCCGATTATCCGAGCGGATCCGCCGTCGCGATCACAATGCTTATCGTGGCGCTGATTACAATCTACGGGATAACGTGGATGGTTTCGAAGCGGTACGGCAACCTCAAGTAAGGCCGATCCTGTGAAACGCTATATTGATAATTCAGCAGCCTGGCTCAGCGCCGCCAACATCATCGTTGTATTGGTGTTCCTCATTTTTCCTATCGCCGTTGCCGTGACCATGTCGTTCGATGCTCGTGAGTATCTGGGCCGGTTTCCGCCGCCGGAATACTCCCTCCGTTGGTACAGACATTTCTTTTCCGACGCCTACTATCTAACCGGATTGGCGACCAGTCTCCGCTTGGCCCTGATCACAACAATCGTCTCCACAACGGCGGGCGTCAGCGCCGCTATTGCCCTCGACCGCTACGTTGGTCCGGGTAAGCAAGCCCTGGAATCGCTTTTCCTCTCGCCACTCATCGTGCCCGCCGTCGTGATCGGTTTTGCGCTCCTGCTTTTTTTTGCCAACATCGGTGTGTTCGACGGGTTCACGCGATTGCTGGGCGGGCACATCATCATCACGTTTCCTTACACGGTCCGCACGACGCTTGCGGGCTTGGTTGGTATCCGGAAAACCCTGACTGAAGCTGCCATGAGCCTTGGCGCCACTGAACGCCGAGCGTTCTGGGACATCACCTTTCCGCTGGCGCGCACCGGTATCGTCGCAGGCGCGGTCTTCGCGTTCGCCTTCTCCATGGACGATGTGGCCGTCAGTTTGTTCCTTACGTCGCCAGACTCGTACACGCTGCCTGTCGCGATGGTGAGCATGATGCGAACGAACTTTGATCTAACGATCGCAGCTGCTGCGGTTATGCTGATGATATTCACCTTCGTCCTGATCCTCGTCCTTGACCGAACAATCGGCCTCGACCGTCTGATCGGCAAGGGCGTTTTCAGGTCATAGGAGGTTTCTGAAATGAGTGTCCTTGAACTTTCGCACGTCACCAAGCGCTATGGAGCCTTCGTCGCCGTCGAAAACGTCTCGTTCACCGTTGAAAAGGGACAGATTTTGTCGCTGCTCGGCCCTAGCGGATGTGGCAAGACAACGACCTTGCGGCTGATCGCCGGCTTTGAGAATGCCAACGAGGGCGCTGTAATGTTCTCCGGCGTCGACATGAAGGGTCGGCGGCCCTACGAGCGCAACGTCGGCCTTTTATTTCAGGACTATGCCCTGTTTCCGCACATGACGGTCGTTGAGAACGTCGCCTATGGCTTGAAGCATCGCAACTTTGAAAAGGCAAGGATTCCGGATCGCGTCGCCGAGATGTTGTCATTGGTCAGGCTCAAGGGTTTTGAGGATCGACGGCCTAGCCAATTGAGCGGCGGTCAGCAGCAACGCGTGGCGCTTGCCCGCGCTTTGGCCACAAACCCCGAGGTGGTTTTGCTCGACGAACCGTTATCGGCCCTCGACGCGAAATTGCGCCAGGAACTGCGGTTCGAGCTGAAGGCGATTCTTTCTGCCGTGAACGCCACGACGATCGTCGTCACCCATGACCAGGAGGAAGCCATGAGCCTGGGCGACAGCGTCATTGTCATGAGTGCCGGAAAAATCATGCAGCAAGGGGCGCCGACGGACATCTATGCCAATCCAAAGACGCGCTTTGTCGCCGAGTTCATTGGCCGCTCCAACTGGTTCACCGGTCAGCTCGCGAGGAGCGCGAAAGGCATGGCTGAACTCAACGCTAATGGCGGCATCCGGATGTTCGTGAACATACCCGACAGCAGCCCAGGCGACGGAGCGTTTGACGTCTGCGTGCGACCGGAACGCATTCGGATCGGCGCAGCTAATGCATCGTCGGGCGATTCGCCCGTGAACGAGATGCGCGGCACGATCCGGGACGTCGCCCACCTTGGGGCCGATCTTCATTTGGTCGTCGAAATCGCAGGCGGTCAACTGCTCGCTGTGACCGAAAAGTACTTTGGGCAGGCCCTTGAGCAATCCGGCCAAGAAGTTTCGATCACTTTCCTTCCTGGGGACTGCATCGTTGTCCCAAGCGGATCGTAATAAGTCGCACGCCTCGCAAGGTGCGAATTCTTGAACGGAATCAGGTGTGCGAGATCGCCTTGTCGCTGCTGTCGATTGAGACGTTGAAAACCAGATCCAATTTATTGAAAACCTTGTTCGCTTTCGAGGCGCGAGGTTACCCAACTATAAGCGAGGAGTCGCATGAGCCATTATTCCGCCCTTGCCATATTGCGTCATGGCCTGACCGGTAACAGGCACTGGTCCCGTGCGTGGCGAGATCCCGCACCAAAGCCAAAGTACGACGTGGTCATTGTCGGCGGCGGCGGCCACGGCCTCGCAACAGCTTACTATCTGGCCAAGGAGCATGGCATCCGCAACGTCGCTGTGCTTGAAAAGGGTTGGCTGGGAGGCGGGAATACGGGCCGCAACACCACCATCGTACGCTCGAACTATATGATACCCGGCAACTCGGCGTTCTACGATCGGTCGATGCGGCTATGGGACAACCTCAGTCAAGACTTGAACTACAATGTCATGCTTTCACGGCGCGGCTACTACTTTGTCTTCCACTCGCCCGGTCAGGCGGAAGGCCTACGGCGCCGCGCCAATGTTATGCTGGCTAACGGCATTGAGGCCGAATTTTTCGACCGCGCCCAAATAATGAAGCGGCTGCCTTTCCTCGACTACTCACCCACGGCGCGGTTCCCGATATACGGGGCATTTCTTCAGCCTCGCGCGGGTACGGCGCGTCACGATGCGGTCGCATGGGGGTACGCGCGTGGAGCAGACAAACAGGGTGTCGACATCATCCAGCAGTGCGAGGTAACCAACTACATCTGGGACAATCAAAAGATCGTTGGCGTCGAGACGACACGCGGTTCGATTCGCGCGAAAAAGGTCGCCCTGGCGGTGGCCGGTCATACCAGCCATTTGGCGGCAAAAGCCGGGCTTCGTTTGCCGATCGAAACGCATATTCTCCAAGCTTTCGTCACAGAACCGGTGAAGCCGCTCGTAGACCATGTAATTGTCTATGGTGCGGCGCATTTCTACATCAGCCAGTCCGACAAGGGCGGCTTGGTACTGGGCGGCGATCTCGATGGGTTCAACTCGTATGCCCAGCGCGGGGGACTGCCCATAGTAGAACACACGCTCCAAAGCGCCAAAGCCCTCATCCCCTCGATCTCGCGTTTGCGACTGCTGCGCCAATGGGCCGGGGTCATGGACATGACCATGGATGGTTCGCCGATCATCGGCAAGATGCCGGTCGAAGGGCTCTGGTTAACCGGGGGCTGGAATTACGGCGGGTTCAAAGCGATACCGGCCTCCGGCTACTGTTTCGCGTGGACGATCGCGAAGGGCGAGCCGCATCCCGACAATGCGGCATTCACCCTAGAGCGCTTCGAGCGTGGTTACCAAATCGACGAGGCGGGTGCTGGCCCGTATCCGAAAGCTCATTGAGGTTCAATCATGTTGAGAATCCCTTGCCCTGTTTGCGGACTGCGGGACGAAACCGAGTTCAGTTACGGCGAAGATGCAAGTGTTCGCCGCCCGGATATGAACGAGGCAGATCAAAAGGTCTGGCATGACTATGTGTTTATCCGCGACAATCCGCGAGGACCGCACAAGGAATATTGGCATCACGTGAGCGGTTGCAGGCAGTGGATTGTCGTCGATCGAGATACGCTGACGCATGAGATTTTTGGTTCGGCTCTGGCTTGTGAGGTGGCAGCATGACAGCGCGGCGCCTCAAAACTGGGGGGCGGATCGATCGCTCCCGTGAGCTTAGCGTGAAATTCGACGGCAAGTCTCTGCCAGCATATCCTGGCGACACTCTGGCATCCGCTTTGCTAGCCGGCGGGCAGCAGATTGTTGGGCGCAGCTTCAAATACCATCGGCCGCGCGGTGTGGTCGCAGCGGGCGTTGAAGAGCCGAACGCCTTGGTGCATCTCCGCAGTGGTGATCGCCACGAACCAAATGTACAGGCAACGATTGTGGAAGCCTTCGATGGCCTCATATCGACGCCACAAAACGCCTGGCCAAGTCTCCAATTCGACGTAGGAGCTGTCAACGGCCTGCTGTCGCGCTTTTTCGGCGCGGGCTTCTATTACAAGACTTTCATCGGCCCCTTTGGCGGGACGAAGTTCTGGATGTTCTGCGAGCATTTCATCCGCAAGGCTGCCGGGATGGGTCAGGCGCCGACTCTTCCGGACCCTGACCACTATGAGAAGATCAATGCTTTCTGCGATCTTGTAATAGTTGGTGCAGGTCCCGCAGGCATTTCGGCCGCCCTTGCAGCTGGCCGCAAGGGCGATAGCGTCTTTTTGGTGGAGCAGGACCGCGACCTGGGCGGATCCCTTCTCAGTGAACCGGTCGGCGCGCCTTCCGATGCATGGCTTGCTCAGGCGCGTGCTGAACTGAGCGACCTCCCTAATGTTCAAATTCTGACGCGGACGACGGCGTTTGGTGCCTATGACTGCGAGGTGTTCGGACTCGTGGAGCGCGTCCAGGACCACGTGCTTGCACCTGAGGAGGGAAAACCGCGCCAGCGATATTGGGTTGTGCGAGCAAAACGGGCGATTTTGGCTACCGGAGCCATCGAACGCCCAATGGTTTTTGCCGGAAATGATGTGCCCGGAGTGATGCTCACATCAGCCGTTCGCAGCTACCTCAACCGCTATGCCGTTCTTGCCGGCGAGCGCATTGTCGTCGCAACGAACAATGATAGCGCGTACACGGCTGCCATCGAACTTGCAAAGGCTGGAGCTAAGGTAACGATCTGCGACCTCCGACAGGCAGCGCCGCCGCCATTTGTCGAGAGCGCAAGAAAAGCGGGAATTGATCTGCGATCCGGTCATGCGGTCCTAAAAGTATCTGGCGGCAAAAGCGTGAAGGCTGCGCACGTCGTTCGCATCAGCCCGGGAGGCAAAATAGAGGGCAACGCTACTCGGATTGCTTGCGATCTCGTTACCGTATCCGGCGGCTGGGCTCCGGCGCTGCACCTTTGGAGCCAGCGATTTGGAAAGCCACAATACAACGAGGAGCTGGACGCGTTTCTTCCACCTGCGGAAAAAGGGACCTTCAGCTGCGTCGGATCGCTTGTCGGCTCTCCGTCGCTCAGGGATACCCTCTCGCAGGGCCATAAAGCTGGGGGGACCATCGGGAAGGAACCCGCGCTATTTGGCCACGCTGATCACTGGGGCCGCAACCTTGCACCGCTGACAGTCATTGCCAAGGCGAATGGCCGCACCCCTGGTAAGGCCTTCGTGGATTTCCAGCACGATGTCAAACTTGCAGATATCGATCAGGCCCATCTCGAGGGCTACGTCTCGGTCGAACATCTTAAGCGCTATACCACCTCTGGCATGGCAGCCGACCAAGGCAAGACTTCGAACCTCAATGCACTCGCCCGCATGGCAGAACTTCGCGGGCTCGCCATCCCCTCCGTTGGCACGACGACCTTCCGCCCGCCCTATACTCCGGTGACGATTGGCGCTGTCGTTGGCCATGACCATGGGCTCAATTTTCGTCCGACCAGGCTTACGACCATACATGGCTGGCATAAACACAACGGTTCGGTCATGATCGAGACAGGCGCCTGGCTGCGACCCTGGTACTACCCGGCCAGAGGTGAAGACATCAACGACGCCTATATTCGCGAAGCCGCGCACGTGCGCGAGCATGTCGGCATCGTTGACGTTTCTACGCTGGGTAAAATCGCGGTGCAGGGACCCGACGCCGCAGAGTTCCTCAATCGAATATACGTGAATGGCTTCAAGACACTTCCGATTGGAAAACTGCGCTACGGCATCATGCTGCGCGAGGACGGCTTCGTCTTTGACGACGGGGCCACAACACGTCTGAGCGAACATGACTATTTCATGACGACCACAACTGCGAACGCCGCGAATGTACTTGCGAGAGCCGAATACCTGATTCAAACCGCTTGGCGCGATCTCAAGGTGCATGTCACGTCGGTCACAGATCAGTGGTCCGCGATCGCCATCGCCGGTCCGAAATCTCGGGCTCTTCTGACTGCCCTCACCGGTGCAGAACTAAGCAACGATGCCCTGCCGAATAATCATTTTGCGGACGTCACAATAGCTGGAGTGGGTTGCCGCCTGCATCGTATGAGCTTCTCGGGTGAACTTGCCTACGAGCTTTACGTTCCCGCCAAACGTGGCCGCCAAATTTGGGAAGAGCTTATTGCAGCCGGCGCTCCATATAATCTCAAGCCCTACGGTCTCGAGGCAATGGGCGCGCTACGTATCGAGAAGGGTCACATAACGGGCTCAGAAATCGAAGGGCGCACAACCCTGAAGGATCTAGGTCTTGAAGGCTTTGCTTCGAGCAAGAAGCCATTCGTCGGCTCGGTATTGCGAAAGCGTCCGGTGCTCGAAGATCCAGCACGACCTTCGTTGGTGGGGCTGGAAATCGTCGGAAACACAAGCACGCGGGCGGGCTCCCTTTTGTACGCACTGAATGCTCCCACTAAGGGCCATGGAGAGGGGTGGGTTTCTTCGGTAACCTACTCTCCGGCGCTCAAAATGAACATTGCCCTCGCGCTCCTATCGCGGGGACCAGAGCGATTTGGCGAGACGATCCAAGTGGTCGATTTCGTGGGCAACCAAACACTACAAGGGAAAGTGGTCTCGCATCATTTCTTCGACCCTGAAGGACATCGTCAGAATGGTTAAGAAACACGCGCTGCCGGTAAACGGCACCACCAGCGACAGCCAGGCAGTCGTCATCAACGAAGTTGAATTGGGCTATCTGACGCAACTTGCCGGATGGGAAGATTTCGATAGGAAGGCAGACGATGCGCTTCGGGCAGAGGGGCTGTCGCTGCCAGGAGACTACCGCTCATCGGTCCGCCGCGGGCGGACCATAGTTTGGCGCATTGCGCCCGACCGGGCGCTGATCCGGTCGGACACCGCTCTCGGCTTGCAAAGCGTAATCGATCTGGCCGTCCTCGATCTCTCGGACGCGCGTGTATGCCTCACGCTCGAAGGACCCGGCGCCAGCGGGCTTTTCAGTCGTGTAACTGCTATCGACTTTGCCGACGCAGCCTTCCCGGTTGGACATTTCGCGCAGACGGCCATTCACCATGTCAGCGTCCTTATCGACCGCCATGGCCGCGACCAGTTCACAGTCTTGATCCCAACGACGTTTGCAACGTCGCTGATCAGCTTCTTGGCTGATCATCTCGCTACCGAGGCGGCAACCGCGCCGGCAAACGAGTAAGATCGCGAAAGGAAGTCACGCTTCAATGGTCCTCTATCTGTCATTCATGCAACTGGCTTCTCGCTGCCTCGTGGCAACACCGCCGCGCGAGGAACAACATATGGAATACAACCAGCAGAACCAGGCGCCAATAGGCAACCCAAATACGTTCGACACTCAAGCCGCGTTGGATACCCGCGCGCCTAGAGCCGTATTTTGGCGCCACTATTTGCTCCCACTTCTCCAACGTGTGTCCATCCGGCGCTAGTCGGTCGGCCGGAGAGGCCCATCATGGAATAGGACCAAACGCCCAACTACCCCGAAGTCCGGACACGAAATTATGGTGCTTGGTCCGGCTGCCTTAAGAGTCAAGCTGGTTACTAAATTGCAGACGCACCTCGCTCGGTCCTTGTGCACAAGCTGCTTGCGTGATTAACTTCTCGCTGCCGACATGCCGCGATATGTGCGAGCCTTCTTAGGTCCAACACTTTGGACAGGGGCTTGGGGGCGAATATAGTTCCTCAAATATCCTCACCTTTAGGTGATTCCGGCACCCGGCTACTCCGAAACAGCCAGTTCTTGCTAGGGCCAACCTCATCAGTTGCGCGCCCCACACGACACCAAGAAAAGTCCGGCTGGGCACGGGGCTCCATCTTGTATACAAGACATTCCTATGTTAGCCTTGAATATGACGAGCGGCGCTTGAGGAGGGTACCGCACGCTCTGCACTGGGAGGTCGGAAGTTGAACAAAGGTCTCGATCGAGATCCGCTAATCAGGTTCGATATGGTTAGCAAGACATACGACGGAAAGAACTTCGCCGTTCGCGATCTGTGTCTGGACATCTACGAGGGCGAGTTTCTTGCCTTACTCGGACCCTCAGGTTCGGGAAAAAGTACAACTCTCGGAATGCTCGCCGGTTTCGAGCATCCATCCAGTGGCAGCATCGCTTTGGGCGGGAGATCTCTTCAGGACACGCCAACGCATAAGCGCAAGTTTGGCATGGTGTTCCAGAACTATTCGCTCTTCCCACATATGACGGTGATGGAAAATATTATCTTCCCGCTTCGAATGCAGGGAATGTCGAGGAAGGATGCCTACAAGCTCGGGCAATCGGCGCTTGAGATGGTGGATCTGCGCGATCCACAAATGGGCAAGAGAAGGCCTGATCAACTCTCAGGTGGTCAACAGCAGCGCATCGCGCTTGCGCGCGCGCTCGTTTTTAAACCAGTTGTCATTCTCTTCGATGAACCGCTCGGCGCACTGGATAAGAGGCTTCGCGAACAAATGCAGCTCGAGCTGCGCCAGATACATAAACGTCTAGGCGTTACCATGATCTTTGTCACGCACGATCAGGGTGAAGCAATCACAATGGCTGACCGGATCGCAGTATTTAACGAGGGCAGGATCCAACAAATCGCCTCGCCCATGCAGCTTTATGACGAGCCAGCGACGCTCTTTGTCGCTTCGTTCGTTGGCGATAATAATAAGATAAATGCCACGGCTATCCGATCGAAAGGCGAGATCTGCCAGGTAGAGCTAAATGACGGTTCCAAAGGTGAGGGAATTAGTCCGAGCCTTATTCAGCCGGATACGAATGTGGTTATGGTGGTCCGTCCGGAGTGCATTGTAGTCTCTCCAACCGAGGATCTCGCCAACAAATACCCTGCCTGCATTAACGAAGTCATCGCACTGGGTGACCAGACCAGACTTAGGCTGGATGTAGCAGGAAGTGTAGAGATTCTTGTCAAAATTCCAAGAACGGGCGGCGCTCTCGAGTATCAAGTCGGACAAAACCTAGTCGTTGGATGGAGGTCGCAGGACTGCAGGGTCCTTCGAGCCTAAGTAGGATCAAACATCAATTGTGGCGAGCGTTCACAAGGGCGCCCGACTGATGACGCGCGCCTAACGTGCATAGGAAATGTTGCTATAAACAAGGAAGAAAAGGGGAAGTGCATGCGCAGTATTTCAAACAACCTGTACTGGGCTCTCTCGCTGGTTGCATTACTGGCGGGGTCTACCGTGGTCGCAAATGCAGATGATCTCACAATCGCCACGTATGGCGGGACATTCGAAGAGGCTTTGCGAAAAGAGGTGTACGAGCCTTTTACCAAGGAAACAGGGATCAATGTTCTCGCGGATGCTTTCTCCGGTGACGTCGGTAAGATCCGCGCCATGGCATCCACTGGGACATACAATTGGCAGCTCGCAGAAAGCGAGTCAGTGATCGCCGCCATCGGCTGCCAGCAGGATTTCCTGGAGCGTTTTGATCTTGGTCGGCTCAAACTGACAAAGGATGACTTCGTTCCTGGAAGCCTGATCGAGTGCGGTATTCCCGATGTCATCTACTCCGTCAATTTTGCCTACGACACAAACCAAGTGGCAGAGCCTGCTCCCAAGTCCTGGGCCGACTTTTGGAATGTGGAAAAATGGCCGGGCAAACGGGCTATGCGCAAGTCTCCCAATGGAACCCTTGAGTTCGCGTTGCTGGCAGACGGCGTGCCAATGGACAAGGTTTACGAAGTACTGAGCACACCAGACGGTGTCGATCGGGCGTTCGCAAGCCTGTCAAAACTGAAACCAAACATCGTCTGGTGGGAGACCGGCGCACAGTCCGTTCAGCTCATCGCGGATAAAGAAGTGGCAATGACGGTCGGCTGGAATGGCCGGCTTTACAGTGCAGCGCACGGCGAAGATCAAAAACAGATCAAGACCGTGTGGAATCAGTTCCGCTGGGAAACCTCAATGTGGATCATGCCGAAAGGCGCTCCGAACGTTGATAACACTTACAAATTCCTTCAGTACGCTACCAAACCGGAACTGATCGCTGAGGTTTCCAAACGCGTCGCCAATGGCCCTGCCGTCGTGGCCGCCGGAAAGCTTATCCCCTCGGGCCTCAGTGCCGAACTCCCGACAAGCGCGGAAAACCTCAAGAATGGTTTTCCGATGGACGTGCAGTTCTGGGTCGATCACCAGGAAGATCTGACTCAGCGCTTTAACAACTGGGTTGCTCAGTAGTAACTGCGGGCGGCCGAACCGCTCTAGACAGGCTAGGCTTGGATATTGGCGGAGTATTTGGATGACCGTGACTGCTAAAGCCATGTTCAACGATTTAAATAGGTCGGCTGCCGTTAGCTATCGCCGCGAAATGAGGAGGAGAGAGGCGCGCCGGGGTGTGCTTGTCGCGCCTCTCTTCTTATATCTCACTCTGATATTCCTGATCCCAATTGTCATAATGCTGACCAGGAGCATTGAAGACCCTGAAGTCTCTCTTGTGCTGCCAAAGACCGCCGATCTAATTCAACGCTGGGATGGGACAGATCTGCCCAGCGAGGAGGTATTCACCGCCTTTGCTGCCGACATCAGACAAGCCGTTACCGACAGGAGCTTGGGCCAGGCGGGTAGTCGCTTGAACTATGCGATACCCGGGTTTCAATCTCTTCTGTCGAAAACCGGCCAGAAGATATCAGATGTCCCGACGGACGATGCCGCAGAAGCGCTGAGCCAGATCGATCATCGCTGGACAGATAACCGATATTGGCTGGCCCTCCGCAACGCATCGAGCACCTATTCGCTGTTCTACTTTAGGATTGCGCTCGGATTGTCCAATACAGAGTCTGCCTCAGAGGGCCGCGGTTTCTATCTCGACGTGCTTGTCCGGACGCTATGGATGACGCTGGTGGTTACGTCATTCTGCGTAATTCTTGGATACCCCTTGGCATACTTTCTTGCCCATGTCTCGGACGCACTTCGAAATAAATTAATTCTCCTTGTGTTGCTTCCATTCTGGACATCATTGCTGGTGCGCACAACTGCCTGGTTTGTGCTCTTACAAAAGCACGGGTTGGTGAATGACATGGGAATATTTCTGGGACTGTGGTCCCAACCGCTGGACCTGATCTACAATCGGTTCGCGGTTTATGTTGCCATGACACATGTGATGCTACCCTTTATGGTGCTCCCGCTTTATAGCGTTATGTTAAAAATTCCGAGCACATATATGAACGCGGCGGCTACGCTCGGGGCTCATCCCTTTCGAGCCTTCAGGGAAGTCTACCTTCCTCTTAGCTTTCCAGGCCTGGGGGCCGGAATATTGTTGGTGTTTATTGTTACACTCGGATTTTATATCACGCCTGCTCTTCTTGGCGGACCGGCCGATCAAATGTTGAGCTACTATATCGCACAGAATGCCAGCAACTTCGGGAATTGGGGTCTTGCGGCCGCGCTTAGCGTTCTTCTGCTTGCCGTGGTTGGAGTTGGTATTGTCTTGCTCGGCAGGCTAAGAGCCGCCAACATCATGCGGGAGGCATAGGAATGTCCTTGGTAACAGGCAAGCGGTTCCCTGGCTTTTCGACGATGACACTTGGGACTGTCAGTTCACTGGTAATGGGCTTCCTCATTATGCCGGTCATTGTAATCATACCCTTATCTTTCAATTCGGCGCCCTATTTTACGTATCCAATGCCGGGGCTTTCACTGCGATGGTATGCCGAGATTTTCGGGGATTCTTCTGCATCACTTATGTGGCAAAGAGGCATCCAGAATAGCTTCATTATCGGCACATCGTCCACTATCGTGGCGACCGTTCTGGGAACTTTGGCTGCGTTGGGGCTGAGCCAAAGCAACTGGCGATTTAAGAACATGGTCTTCGCTGCCCTCGTATCGCCGTTGGTAGTGCCGGCAATTGTGTCCGGACTCGGGTTCTTCTATGTCTTCGCGAAGTTGAAGCTGGTTGGTACCTTCTGGGGCTTAATATTGGCTCACGCGGCCCTTGGCGCTCCGTTTGTTGTGATAACTGTTTCCGCCACCCTGAAAGGATTTAATCAGACACTTTTGCGGGCAGCAGAGGTGCACGGAGCGTCGCCTGCGCGCGCCTTCTGGGAGGTGACTTTGCCATTGATTTCACCAGGGGTGATCTCTGGGGCGATCTTTGCCTTTGTTTGGTCGTGGGACGAAATCGTTGTGACGCTGTTTCTGGCCACACCTCCGCAGCATACGGTGCCGATCCGGATGTGGAGCGGCGTGAGGGAAAGCTTTAACCCCACAATAACTGCCGTGGCAACTCTGTTGATCGTCATGGCGATCATATTGATGCTTCTGGTCGATCAGTTGAATCGGCGCAGTATGCGCTTCAAGACGGCTGCGCTGTAAGCCATGCGGCAAGAGCCGTCGCGCTCGTCAGCAAGCCATTACGCTCCAAACCTACCAAAGACAGCAATTGGAATAGCAATTCCCTCGAAATTAGACAGGAAGCGGAAATGGATCAG
>NZ_SMYZ01000099.1 GCF_004919685.1 Mesorhizobium norvegicum
CGTAGCATGAGGAGAGTGGTCGATCGCGGGCAGAAGCTTGGGAGGCGAGAGCAAGGAGACTTTTTCCCGGCCTATGTAAATCGACTGGTAGTGCTTCTGTAGAGCCGACTCTTCCGCCCGCTTCTCGGTTTTGTATGCGTCGACCATGAACAGGCCGATTACCCCGCCCCAGACAAGGAACGGCAGCGAAACACCCACAACGCCGGTCGCGATAAGAATTCGAAATATGGTTTTTTGCATCGCAAGATCTCACTTCAAAAAACCATAGCGACACATTGTTCAAAAATTACTTTGAAATAGCTAAGATTTTAGCAGCCCTTGTCATCTCTCAGAAGCGACTTCAGCAAACGCCTTTAAGATTGTGGCGGGCAGGTCTCCACACGCGAACGGACACATAGTCACGAAAATCCTAAATCTCGCGACAAAATCGGTGGCGCTGGATTTTCAGGGGAAATTCTGTCGCAAAGGTCTGGCGCAAAAGTCTGACTCGCGCGACAGACTTTTGCGACACAGGAAGAGAGCTTCCGCCCTCTGTCAGCCCGAAAGCAGATTGACCGCATCCCACCCCGTCACAGTCTTTTAGATATAACTAATGTCTGGCGGGTCCTTCTGGCTGAAGTCAGGCCAGCCACCAATCCCGGCCGGACGACAAGCGCTCGATGCCGGACGTGTCGACGGCGGCCAGCCGGTCCGTGATGCTGCGACCACCGACAACCAGGCCAGGCGCGATCTCGGCCAGCGGCGCCAGCACGAAGGCGCGCTCCAGCATGCGCGGATGCGGCACCTCCAGCCCGGTCTCGTGAATGACGCGGTCGCCGAACACCAGAATGTCGATATCGATCAGCCGCGGCCCCCAGCGCTCCTCGCGCACCCGCTTCAGCTTGCGTTCGGCATCGAGGCAAAGGTCGAGCAAGGCACGCGGCGCAAGGCCGGTGGAAATCTCGGCGGCGGCATTGAGAAAGTCCGGCTGATCGAGCTTGCCCCAAGGCGGCGTGCGATAGAGCGAGGAGACGCCGGTGACACGCGTGTCCGCGTCGGCATCCAGCATGCGCAGCGCCGCGCCCATCGATTTCGCCGGGTCGCCAAGATTGCCGCCAAGGCTGAGATAGACCGTGCTATTCGGGCCAGACAACGGTCACCTCGACGTAATCGAGCACGCCCGGCACCGGGGCGTTCGGCTTGCGCACCGTGATCTCGGCTTTCTTGATCTGCGGAAAACGCGCCGTCAGCGCACGGGCCACTTCGAGCGCGAGGGACTCGATCAGGAAACGGCGTTGCCCGGTGATGATCTTTTCGATCACCGTGAACGCAATGCCGTAGTTGACGGTGTCCTCGATGGAATCCTCGACAAGCGCCCGGCCGGGATCGACGGTGAGAGCGGCATCGACATAGAAGCGCTGGCCGAGCCTTTCCTCCTCGTCCAGCACGCCGTGCCGGGCAAAGAAAGCGCAGTTCTTCATGCGGATGACATACATCGCTCAGTCTCTCGCCCGGTCGGTTTGACGCGCCAGCATAGCATCTGCGAGCGCCAAAGCGTCCACGTTGAATGCGACATCGTGGACGCGAAACAGATCGGCGCCCTTGAGCCGCAAGATGACGCTGGTCGCCGCTGTTCCAACACCTCTGTCAGCCGCATCGCGGCCGGTGACGTTCCCGATGAAGCGCTTTCGCGACGTACCGGCCATCAGCGGCAAGCCGAGTGCATGCAGCTCCGCAAAGCGAGCCATCAGGTCGAGATTTTCCTCCGCCGTCTCCTTGGCGAAGCCGAATCCGGGATCGAGCACGATATGATCGTCGGCAACGCCGTTCTGGCGGGCGATTTCGAGCGATTTCCGCAGGAACGCCAGCTGATCGGCAATCACGTCCGGCAGCTTCTTGCGATCTCGCCCGGTATGCATGATGACAAGCCCGGCGCCGGTATCGGCCGCGACACGCGCAATGTCGGGCTCACGCTGCAAACCCCAGACATCGTTGACGATATGCGCACCGGCGGCAACCGCAAGCCGCGCCGTGTCGGGACGATAGGTGTCGACCGAAATCAGCACCTCGCTGGCGCCCGCCAGCGCTTCGATCACCGGCAGGATGCGGGCCTGTTCCTGGCTGGCCGATACCGCGGCGGCACCGGGGCGGGTCGATTCTCCGCCGACATCGACGACCAGCGCCCCTTCCCCGATCATGCGCCGTGCCTGGACCAGCGCTTTTTCGGGGGCATCGAACAGGCCACCGTCGGAAAAGCTGTCGGGCGTGACATTGAGGATGCCGACGACCACGGCCTTGCCGCCAAGGTCGAGATGGCGTCCATGCGCCAACTGCCATCGCCTAGCCGTCATTGCTCACCAACCATGGGGCTCATCAACCATGTGTGATCCCTAGCGGATCAATTCCGTTGCGCCGGCAACGGCCGTAAAGCAAGGTGGTCCAAGAGGCAACATGATGAAACGATCCATGCTGGGCATGAAACAATCCTTGGCTTGTGCGCTGCTGCTCGCCGTGACCCCGCTCCCGGCGGGTGCGGCCAATCTCGTCAAGACGTACAGCTACTTCGCCATTGGCGGCAGCACGCTGGAAGACATCGAGGCACAGCTTTCCAAACGCGGGCCGGAGGTGAAAAGCACCGGCGCGCGTCACCCCGGCGCCACGCAGATGGCCTTCACCACCCGTATCAGCTATGCGCAGACATCGAACTCCTGCCGGATCGCCGACGCTGTGGTGACCGTCAAGGTGAAGGTGATCCTTCCCGAGTGGCGCCGCCCACGCAAAGCCGATGCCGATGTCAGGCTGTTCTGGGATACGCTGTCCGCCGACATCAAGCGCCACGAGGAGCGCCACGTCGAGATCGCCAAGAACCATGGCCGCGAACTCGAAGAGGCCCTGAAAGCCACCTATCCGCAAAAGAACTGCGACGCCGCCAAGGCCAAAGCCGCCGCAATCACCGCGGCTGTTCTTGCCAGCCACGACCGGGCCCAGCTCCAGTTCGACCGTGTCGAAAGCGTCAATTTCGAAAGCCGCATCCTGAGGCTGCTGCGCTACCGGATGGAGCGCATCGGGAACGGCCAACTGCCGCCGGCCTGAACGCACTCGAACTGACGAAAGCCAAATTCGCCGAGGCGTAGTGCCAGCTTCGAAAAACTTTCGAGCCCCTGTCGAAATCGGCCTATATGGGACGACATATATCAGGCTCGCCAGGCGCGAGCTCAAAACGCCAATGCGATCAAGACGGTCAAAGGACCGGAACGGCCAAACAGCGCCGGTCAAATCGCAAGCTTACGGATGAACGATCATGGACCAGGCTGTCGACACTCAAACGATGGTGGAAACTGGCACGCCGCTAACCGAGCGCGAAAAGAACGCCATCATCGGCGGCGTGCTCCTGTCGATGTTGTTGGCGGCGCTCGATCAGACTATCGTCGCGCCAGCCATGCCGACCATCGGGCATGCGCTCGGAAACGCACAATATCTGCCATGGATCGTCACCGGCTACCTCTTAACCGCAACCGCCGTGGCCCCGCTCTATGGCAAGATTTCCGATGTTTATGGCCGCCGGCCGACCGTTTATGCCGCGATCCTGATCTTTTTGGCGGGATCGCTGGTCAGTGCGATGGCCCCCAACATGTTCGTGCTGGTTGTCGGGCGCGCGATCCAGGGCGCCGGTGGCGGCGGCTTGTTCGCTTTGACACAGACCGTCGTCGGCGACCTCGTTCCGCCACGCGAGCGGGCACGTTACGCCGCCTGGTTCTCCGGCACATGGGCTGTTGCCAGCATTGCCGGGCCGTTGCTCGGCGGCACTTTCGCCGAGCATCTGCACTGGTCGCTGATCTTCTGGATCAATATTCCGCTTGGTTTTCTTGCGATGGCGATCATCAACAAGCCGCTCAAGAAACTGCCCATTGCCGCCAAGCACCATCGTATCGACGGCCTCGGCGCGCTGCTTCTGATCATTGCCACGGCGCTGTTGCTGCTCGCATTGAATTGGGGCGGCAGCGCCTATCCCTGGATTTCGCTTGAAGTCATCGGCGTTCTCTGCGGCTCGGCGATTTTCTGGGGCGCTTTTGCCCTGCGGCTGATGCGAGCCGCCGAACCGCTTATCTCGCTCGAAGTGCTCGGCAATCCAATCGTTCTGGCAGGCACACTTTCGATGTTCCTGCTTCAGGCTGCAAGCGTCGGTATGGCCGTCTACCTGCCCGTCTATCTCCAGTCGGTGCTCGGCCTGTCGGCAGGCGAGTCGGGCATCGCGATGCTTGGGCTTCTGCTGGGGACCGTCGGCGGCGCGGCATTCAGCGGCCGTATGATACCGCACTTCACCCACTACAAGCGCATCGCAATGGTGGGCGTCGTCTTCAGCATGCTTTGCCTCTGCCTGCTGGCCCTCGTCGCAGGGCATGCATCGCTGCTGGAAGTAGAGGTTTTGACGATTTGCATAGGGTTGGGGACCGGAACGACGTTCCCGGTCACCACCGTATCGGTCCAGAACGCCGTCGACCGCATGCATCTTGGCGTCGCGACGGGCGTGCTGACATTCCTGCGCTCGCTGGGCAGTGCGCTTGGCGTCGCGATGCTCGGCGCGGTCGCTCTGGGCTATGGCCTGCCGCTTGCCGGTGAAGGCGTGCGGATTGCTGACCATGCCGCATCGGTCGAGCCGTTCGTGATGATCTTTGCCGTCGCCGCCGCCACATTGCTGCTGGGGCTGATCACGCTGACGCTGATGCCCGAAAAAGAGCTTCGCGGCTATGCCGACGATGCAGCTCCAATCCTGGCGGAGTAAAAGCTAGCCGGAGACGCCGAGCTTCTTCTGCAGGCTGGTCGACGAGGTCGTGTACTGGAACACGATGCGCTCGCCGGGGCTGATGATGCGCTTGGCTGCCTGCGCCATTAGCGCCACCTCGTGGAAACCCGACAGGATCAGCTTCAGCTTGCCTGGATACCAATTGATGTCGCCGACGGCGAAAATGCCAGGCACCGATGTCTGGAACTTCTCGGTATCCACCGGAATGAGGTTCTCGTGAAGATTGAGGCCCCACTCCGCGATCGGGCCGAGCTTCATGGTCAGGCCGAAGAATGGCAGCATACGCGTGCAAGGCACCTCGACATCGCCATCCGGCCCCTTGATGGTGGCCGATGACAGCTGACCGTCGGCGCCGGTCAATCCGGTCACCTGCCCGACCTGGAACTCCAGCTGCTTCATCTCCTGCATGGCATACATCTTGTTGACGCTGTCGGGAGCGGCACGGAACTCAGGCCGCCGGTGCACCAGCGTCACGCTCTTTGCCACGGGTTGCAGGTTCAGCGTCCAGTCGAGCGCCGAGTCGCCGCCGCCGACAATGACGAGGTCGTGATCGCGAAAATCCTCCATCCGGCGCACCGAATAGAAGACACTCTTGCCTTCATAGGGCTCGATGCCCGGGATCGGCGGACGTTTGGGCTGGAAGGAGCCGCCGCCGGCGGCAATCACCACCACCTTGGCCTCAAACACCTCATTCTCGTCGGTGGTGACGCGAAAACTGCCGTCCTCCAGCTTTTCCAGGCTGGAGACCATGCGGTTGTAGGTGAAATCAGGCTTGAACGGCGCGATCTGCTCGAGCAGTTTGTCGACCAGTCCCTGCGCCGAGATCGAAGGCCAGCCGGGAATGTCGTAGATCGGCTTTTCCGGATAGAGTTCCGCGCATTGGCCGCCGGGCCGGTCGAGGATGTCGATCAGGTGGCACTTCATGTCGAACAGGCCGAGTTCGAACACGGCGAAGAGGCCGACTGGCCCTGCCCCGACAATAAGCACGTCTGTCCTGGTGATGTCGGTCATGCCTGTGCCTCGCTGCGAAAACAGCAGGACACTGCATGACCATTGCTCCGCTGCCAAGCCGCAGCGGGAAAAATCAGTTGGCAAAGATCCTGCGCTTATCCCTGACGGGCGGGCACGCGGACAACAAGGCCGTCAAGCGAATCGCGTACCTTGATCTGGCACGACAGCCGTGAGTTCGGCTGGACGTCGTAGGCGAAGTCCAGCATGTCCTCTTCCATCGCTTCCGGCTCGCCGACTTCAGCCGTCCACGCTTCGTCGACATAGACGTGACAGGTGGCGCAGGCGCAGGCGCCGCCGCATTCCGCCTCGATCCCGGGCACGGCGTTGCGGATCGCGTTCTCCATGACCGTCGAGCCGTTCTCGGCGTCCATGTCGAAATGTGTGCCGTCATGGGCGATGAAAGTCAGCTTGGTCATTTGTCACCTGAAGGGAGTCTCAGCCGAGATAATCACTCCGGCGAGCAAGTCAACTGCCGTGCGAAAGCGCCGCTCCGTGACGTTTTTCCGCAAACCGGGTTCGGCGCCGGATTCAGCGATTGATGGCGGCGATGAAATCGCGCACTTCGTCGATCAGCGTGCCAAGCCGCTTGAGCGTCTGGTTGTCTTCCGGCTGGCGCTCTATCTCGGTGACGCAATCGGCAATGGCAAAGGCACCCACGCCCCGTGCCGAACCCTTGAGCCCATGGGCGAGCAGAAGCCGGTCCTTGATGTCGGCGTCGACTATTCTGTCGCGCACCGACAGCGCCTGTTGTACAAACAGCGCCAGCACCTCCTGCTCGAGGCTGCGGTCGCCCATCGTCTGGCGGGCAAGGTGTGCCAAATCGACCGGCCGTGACCGCCTTGGTCCGGATACGTCGCCCCCGGGCATTGAGAAGGCAATGCCGCTTTCGCCACGCATGAACTCGAACTCCGTTTCTTCGATCGCCCGAAAACCTAGGCGAATCCAATGGACAACGGGTTAATGAATGGCCGGGAAAAATGTTGCCAAAGCGGCGCCGAAATCACGGTTGCGTTAACCTTATATTTAAAGTTTTACGTATCTCGCGGAATGCATGTTTTCTTTACCCCCCTGTGTCATTACGATACGAGGGGTCCATTTTCAGCCTCCTGCGCGTGGTACGACAAACAGAATTATAAGCCCGCGGCAGCTAGTACAGGGTAGCGAAGGCATGGCAAAGAAACCAACGACGACGAGAACTCTCGACAGCGACGTGGCCAGGGAACTGGAAAAGGCGCTCGATCTCGACCTCAGCAATGAAGTCGGCAGCGGCGACCTCGACATCGCGGCTTCGATGGAGGATCTGGAAGCGCAGATATCCCAGGCCGCCGACGAGCTGGCACGCGAGGGACGCAATCAGAAACCAGAGTCCGTGGTCAATCAGAGCCAGGCCCAGAACCAGGCCGCAAAACCCGCGCCAAAGGCCAAGCCTGCCGAGTTGCGCCCCGTGGAAACACGCAATGGCGCCCAGCCCGCGGGTTTCGCGCCTGCCAATGACGATCGCCAGAAGGATTACAAGACGCTCCTGCACAGCCTCAACAGGCGTGCCTCGAACACCATTTACTGGGTCGTTGCCTTCGTTTCGCTCGCCTGGTTCGCCGGCGCCGGCGGCTTGGCCAACCTCCTTTTCGGACCGAGCATCTGGAGAATCCGCACGCTCGACCAATTCCTTGCCCGTCCGGAGCTGATCGGCCTGGCGGTCGCGGCGATCGTGCCAGTCATCCTGTTCTGGGCCTTCGCGGCCATGATTCGCCGCGCCCAGGAAATGCGCATCGCCGCTCAGTCGATGACCGAAGTGGCCTTCCGCCTGACCGAGCCGGAAAACCTTGCCCAGGATCGCGTCATGATGATCGGCCAGGCCGTTCGTCGTGAGGTCGCGGCCATGGGCGAAGGCATCGAACGCACGCTTGCCCGCGCCGTCGAGCTGGAAACGCTGGTCCACAGCGAAGTCAACCAGATCGAACGCTCCTATTCCGAGAATGAATCCCGCATCCGTTCGCTGGTCGACGGCCTCGGCAGCGAGCGCGAAGCCGTCGTCACCCATGCCGAGCGCGTCCGCGCCTCGATCACCGGCGCGCATGAGACACTGAAGGACGAGATCGGCGCCGCCTCCGACATCATCCGCGACTCGATCCTCAATGCGTCGACCAAATTGTCGATGACGATCACCAATTCCGGCGACACGCTCATCGACCGCATCAACGAAAGCTCGATGTCGATCTTCGATTCGGTGGAAGGCCGGCTCGATTCGATCACCGACCGGCTGTCGACCTCGGGCGAGGCCTTCGCCAGCCTTCTCGACACCCGCATTGCCAAGCTGACGGACACCACGGACGGCCTGACACGGTCGTTGACCGATCTGCTCGACGATCGCACCACCGGCATGGTGTCCCTGCTTGGCGGCGCCGCGCGCACCCTCAATTCCGAATTCGAGGCCAGCCTCAACGGCATCGAGCGGACGCTCGCCGAACGCGGCCAAGCGCTGATCAGCGAATTCCAGACCCGCGCCGAGGCGCTGGACACCGGAACGCAGAAGCTCAATGCGGCACTCGAGGCCCGCGCCCGCCAGATCAACGAGACGCTGGTCGAGCGCGCCCGCGAAATCGCCCATACCTTTGCCGAGAGCAAGGACACGCTGTCGGCGATGATCGATCAGGGCAAGACCCAGATCGGCGCCGACATGGCCGACATCGTCACCTCGACCTCCTCCATGCTCGAAGCCCGCGCCAGCGACTTCGCCGGGCGCATGGAAGCCGCCCGTCACGTCGTCTCGCGTTCGTTCGACAGCGACATCCAGCGGCTCGCCGACGCCCGCGTCGGCATCGAGGAAGCCGTCGAGAACCACAGCAGAAAACTGTCCGAAAGCCGCGAGCGCATGGCCACGGCCATGCAGGCCGACCTGGCGAAGTTCGCCGAGGGCCGCGCCGGCATCGATGCGGCGGTGACCAACCAGGTGCAGAAGCTGGCCGAAGGCCGCAACCTGATCTCGCGCGCTCTCGAAGAGGATCTGCGCAAGGTCAATGAATCGCGGGCGGCCATCGATGCATCGCTCGGCAGCCATCTCGAAAGGCTGGAAGAAGGCCGCAACAGGCTCTCCTCTGCCTTGAACGAAGACTCCGGAAAACTGGTGCAAGCTCGTACGATCATTGATGAAATGGTCGCAGGCCACGTCGGCAAGCTCGCCGAGGGCCGCAACATTCTGTCGCGCGCTTTGGAGGCCGATCTCGGCAAACTGTCCGACAGCCGCGCCGGCATCGACGGTCTGGTCGCCGGTCAGGTCGAGAAGATCGCCGAAGGCCGCGCCGTGCTCGCCAAGGCGCTGGAAAACGACATCATCGGCATCAAGAGCCTCATCGAAACCCATTCAGCCAAACTGGCGGAAGACCGCACGCAGCTTTCCCATTCGCTCGACCACGATCTGTCCGGCATACGCGGCCTGATCGAAAGCTATTCGGGACGGCTGGCCGAGGACCGCAGCCTGCTGTCGCAGACCCTTGAAGCCGACCTTGCCAAGCTGGCCGACAGCCGTTCGAGCATTGACGGTCTGGTCGCTGGTCAGGTCGAGAAGCTGGCGGAAGGCCGCGACATTCTCAAGCGCGCACTGGAATCCGACCTGAACACGATCAGGGGCGTTATCTCAAGCCAGTCGGAAAAGCTGGCCGAGGATCGCGGGCAGCTCTCGCGGGTGCTGGAAACCGACCTGCAGAATGTGAACAGCGTCATCGCCGACCACATGAACAAGCTGGTTCAGGATCGCTCGGCTCTATCCAAAGCACTTGAGGATGACCTCGCCAAGCTTGCCGACAGCCGCTCCAGCATCGATGGGCTGGTTGCGGGTCAGGTCGAGAAGTTGTCCGAAGGCCGAGATATCCTGCGGCGCGCTCTGGAATCCGACCTCAATGCGATCAAGGGCACCATTGCCGACCAGTCGCAGAAACTGGTCGATGACCGGGCGCAGTTCGCCCGGGCGCTCGAGGCTGATCTCGAAAGCGTCAACGGCCTGGTCAACAGCCATTCCGAAAGGCTCGTTCAGGATCGTTCAACGCTGTCGAGAGCGCTCGAGACCGACCTCGAAAACGTCAGCGGTCTGATCAACAGCCATTCCGAACGGCTCGCCCAGGATCGTTCGACCCTGTCGAGGTCACTCGAGGCCGACCTCCAAAACGTCGGCGGCCTCGTCAACAGCCACGCGGAAAGGCTTGTCCAGGAGCGCTCGACCCTGTCGAAGGCGCTCGAGGACGATCTCGCCAAGCTGGCCGAGAGCCGCTCCAGCATCGACGGTCTGGTCGCCGGCCAGGTCGAGAAGCTCGCAGAAGGCCGCGACGTTCTCAAGCGCGCGCTTGAAGCCGATCTGGCCAAGCTGGCCGAAAGCCGCTCCAGCATCGACGGTTTGGTCGCTGGTCAGGTGGAGAAACTGGCCGAGGGCCGCGACATTCTCAAACGCGCCCTCGAAGCTGACCTGCAGAAGCTGAGCGAAAGCCGCAGCGATATCGACGACGTCATTGCCGGACATGTCGGCAAGCTGTCCGAAGGTCGCAATATGCTGACCCGCGCGCTGGAAGACGATCTCGGCAAGCTCGCCGAGTCCCGCAGGGACGTCGACCGCTCGCTGTCGGGCCATATCGATCAGATCGCCGCCAGGAGCACCGGCATTTCCGACGCGATCGCTGCCGATGTCGAAAAGATCGAGCAGGCGTTCAGCCGTCAGACCGGCATCATCGAAGAGCGCGCCGGAACCATGGAGCGCGCGCTCTCGACAGGCGTCGACAACATCCGCAGCGTGCTCGAGAAGAGCGCTGTGTTTGTCGCCGGCGCCCTGCGCGAAAAGGTGCTGGAAGTCACCAGCACGCTGCATGAGCAGGCCGGTGCCGCGTTCAGTGACGCCGACCGCAAGATCGCCGAGCGCGCCGAGCAGACCTCTGCCGCCCTGCTGACGCGGGCCGAAGACATCGCCCGCACCTTCGAGGAGGCCGATCGTCGCCTGCACGCCCGTGCGGAAGATACGTCGAACGCCTTGCTTGCCCGCGCGGACGACACGTCCAGCTCGCTGCTGGCCCGTGCCCATGAAACCGCCGATCAGCTGGCTGCTCGCGCAAGCCAAATCGCCGGCACCTTCGAAGCGGCGGACCAGAAGCTCGCCGCCCGCGCCCAGGAAACCGCCGATCAGCTAACCGCCCGGGCTCAGGACACCGCCGACCATCTGGCGGCTCGTGCAAGCGAGATTGCAGGCACGTTCGATGCGGCCGACCAGAAGCTGGTCGCCCGCGCCATCGAAACGGCCCAGTCGCTGGCCGCGCGCGCCGGCGACATCCTGCGCAACTTCGAAGGCGCCGACCAGCGGCTCGGCGTGCGCATCGGCGAATCGGCCGAAGCGCTCGCCGCACGCGCATCGGACCTCGGCCGCATCTTCGATGCCGCCGACCAGCAATTGGTCTCGCGCATCGCCGAAGGTTCGGAAGCGCTGTCGAGCCGTGCCTCGGAAATCGGCCGCATCTTCGACGACGCGGATCAGCGTCTGGTGTCGCGCATCGCCAACAGCACCACCACGATCGGCGAGCATGCCGAGACAATCGTCGGTGCCTTTGCCGATACCGAGCAAAGGGTCGCCGAACGCGCAAGGCGGACCGGCCAGGAAATGGCCGTGCATGCCCGCGAAATCGAGCAGGCGCTTGCCGGCGCCGACGAGCGGCTCGCATCGAGCGCGGCAGCCGCGGCCGCCCGTGTCGAAGAGCAGGTCTCAGGCGTCGAGAACCGCCTCGCCTTCACGGCCGAGACGATGGGCCAGAAGCTCAACGAGCAGGTGTCGAATGCCGAGGCGCAACTCGTCTCGCGCGCCAATGTCATCGCGGAGACCTTCACTGCGGTTGGCCAGCATATCGGCCAGAGCACCAACGATGCCGCCAAGACGATCGGCGCCAACACCCGCGAACTCAACACCATGCTCGCGGCGCGTTCGGCCGAAATGTCGAAGATCCTCGACGAAACCGCACGGCCTTTGGTCGAGCGCTTCGCCCAGGGCGGCTCGGAATTGCAAAAGAGCATGGAAGAGGTCACCGAGCGCGCCACCGAGAAGCTGCGCAGCGAGAATGCCGCACTTGTCGACGCGCTCGCCAACCGCACCGCCGAAACCTTGTCGGCGGTCGAAGGCGCTCGCTCGTCGTTGTCCGACAGCGTCGCCGACCTCATCGGCCGCATGACCAAGTCCAGCTCGCAGCTCGGTCAGCTGATCGAGCAGGCCGCGGTCAATCTCGGCCAGGTCGATGAACGCCTGAGCGGCAGCACGCAAAGCTTCGCCGCCACCACCGAGAAGGCCGCGCAGACCTTTGCCAGCTCTGCGCGTTTGGTCGATTCGAACACGACAAGGCTGACGGAACTGTCGTCGTCCACCTTGCGCGAGGTCGCGTCGATCGCCACCAAGTTCGACGAACACAGCCGGCTGCTCTCCAGCGCTTCGGACCTGTTGAGCTCGGCCCAGAGCAACCTCGAGCACACGCTCGAACGGCAGTCGTCGCTCGAAGATCTCGCCGTCGGCCTGGTCAAGAAGTCGGAAGATCTCGAAAGGGTCATGCGCTCGTTCGAAAATCTCGTCGGCCAGACGCTGCAGAACGCCGAAGGCAAGACGATGGAGTCGGCCGACAAGATCCGCATCGCCATCACCGACGTCGTCGATTCGGCAACCAAGCGCTTCGCCGATGCGACCGAGGAGATGCGGCGCACAGCGGGCTCGATCAAGAGCGAGCTCGACCTCACCCGCGCCGAACTCAAGAAGGGCGTCATCGAGATGCCGGAAGAGGCCAAGGAATCGACCTCGGCCATCCGCCGCGCCGTTTCCGAGCAGATCAATGCCCTGAAGGAGCTTTCGGACATCGTTGCGAAGTCCGGCCGTGGCGGCGATGGGTCCGAGCCACGCAATTTGCGTCCAGCGCCGCAAGCGCCGGCCGCACGTGCTGCCGAGCCGCCGCGTCGCGCACCGGCTCCGCAGCCGGAGCTGCGCACGCCTCAGGCGCCCTTGGGCGGCCCTGCATTGCGCGGCACGCTCGACCTTGAGCGTCCGGCCGAGGCGGCACCGCGCCAGCGTTCAGACGCCAACGCCCGCACGCCTCAGGGCGGCTGGGTGCGCGATCTTCTGACAGCGGCGTCGAACGACGAGGATTTGAGGTCGGTAACACCGTCGGCGCCTGCGGAAGCACCGCGCGCGGCTCCTGCCCAGCGCTCGCCCCTGCATGTCGTGGAATCGCTGAACTCGCTCTCCGTCGACATCGCGCGGGCCATCGACCACGATGCTTCGATCGAGTTGTGGAATCGCTACCGGCGCGGCGAGCGTGACGTGTTCACAAGGCGGCTCTACACGCTGAAGGGCCAGCAGACGTTCGACGAGATCCGTCGCAAATATCAGGCGGAGGCCGAGTTCCGCGCCGCCGTCGACCGTTACTGCGACGATTTCGAGAAGCTGCTCAAGGATGTCTCGCGCAACGACCGCGACAACATCATGGCGCAGACCTATCTGACCTCGGACACCGGCAAGGTCTACACCATGTTGGCCCACGCCAGCGGCCGTCTGCATTGATCAGCCGATTAGGGCAAAAAACAAAAAGGCGGGAAATTTCCCGCCTTTTTCATGTCGACCGATTTGTGCTGTTGGCGCGTTTGCGGCGCCGTGTGCCTTGCAGTGGCTCGGGCATCAGCAGTGTCAGAAGCGCTGTGCGATCAAGCCTTTATGGAAATCAGATGACCGAATCCGTCCAGCTCACGATCTGCCTGGCGGCGTCGCCGAACGCGTTGTCGAGCGCGCTGACATAGGCAGGATTGCCGCTGCCCGAAACGGGCGCGGATGCGGTGAAGCTCTTGGAGGCACGCACCTCACCATTGCGGTCGTTGAGGATGCGCACGAACAGGTCGACCTCGGCATGCTCGCCGCCGTCGACACGCACTTCGAAGGAGCGGATCTCGACGATCACCTGATAGTCGATCGCAAGGCCCTCGCCCGGCTTGCCGACGCCGGCAAAGCTGCCCGAACGCTGGAACGTCTCGGCCAGCCGCGCCTGCACGATCAGCGGCAGCCGGTCGGCCCATTGCGCGCCCTTGAGATACTGGATCGAGCGATCCGACGGCTTGATGACGATGTTCTGGCTGTCCAGCGCCTTCAGCGCCGATGGCTGCGCAATCAGGATCTGGCGGCGGCTGTGGCCATGCGCGTCGACCGTAGGCGCCGACAGCTCGAACGTATCGAGCGGCGCGGGCTTGCCGCCCAGTGCCGCGCAGCCGGCCAGCGTCAGGGCAAGCAGTACCGCAGCCGATGTCAACCCGCCCGTTTTCACCCATACAGACTTCACGCGCGATCCCCGTTGTCCCCGGATCGTAAGATCGACCCGCTTTCGCGGCTCATGTTCTTGGGGCTCGCCGACGCCGAAGTCAACGCCGCGCCCTGCCATCGAACTGCCGAACCTCGCCATCGCCACCCGAAAGGATGCGCTGCGGATTGCGGCTGAGATCGGTCACCGCCTCCTCGATGCGACTGATCGAACGGCGGCTGTCCTGCACCAGTGCCTCGACATTCGAAAGCCCCTGGCCCGAGAAGCGCGCCAGATTGTCGGTGATGACGCCAAGGCGGGCATTCAGCGTGTCGGCAACCTGCTTGAACGACTTCAGCGTCGCCCTGGCATCGGCCATCACGCCGTCGGCTTGACCGGAACCGAGCAAGGTGTCGACCTTGGCGAGGATGCCGTCGACACGCACCGAAGCGTCGTTAAGCCGTTGCGCCAGTTGCTTGGCATCCTTGATCGTCTGGTCGATATCGTCGGCCCGGTTGGCGAACTTGTGGGTCACTTCCGCGATGTCGGCGGCGGCCTTGTCGGCGCTTTCGCTGGCCTTCTGGATATTGGCAAGTGCCGAGCGCACCTGCGCCGGGTCAATGCCGTCGAGCACGCCGTCGACCTTGGCCAGCGTGCCTTGCGTCTGCTTGGCGAAATCGTTGACGGACCCAACCGCGGTATCGACATTCTTGATCACGCCGTCGAGCTGTTTCGAAGTCTCCTTGAGATTCCCTGTCACCGTGTCGACATTGGCGACAATGCTCTTGATCTTGTCCTTGTCGACGGCATTGAGAAGGCCTTCGGCTGCCTTCAGCGTGCCGTCGAGCTTGCCGGAAACGCCTTTCAGCTCATCCGCCAGCGTGCTGGCGGCGGACAGGAACTTGTCGATGCCGTCCGAATTCTTGGCCAGCGCATCGGAGAAGGTCTGCACGTTCTGCACGGTCTGCGTCAGCGGGCCGCGAACGTCCTTGGTGAAGCCCTCGAGCTCGGTCAGCACCTTGTCGGCGCGGGTGAAGATATTCTGCGCCGTCTGCAGCAAGTTGGTCACCGCTGACGGGTTGGCGACGATCTCGGCGACCTTGCCTTCCTTTTCCGCCTGGTCGAGGAGCTTGACTTCCTTGGGGTCGGCGCCCTTGAGTTCGATGTTGGCCTGCCCGGTCAGGCCGGCAAGCCCGATATCGGCCTGCGTCGACTTGGTGATCGGCGTCAGGCGGTCGATCTCGGTGTCGGCGATGGCAACCGTCGGATTGTCGACGTCGATATAGACGCGCTTGACGTCGCCAACCTTGACGCCGTTGAACAGCACGAAACTGCCGCGGCCAAGCCCGGACGCCGAGCCCGGAATGCGCACGCGCAGCAACGTCGTCTCTCCCTTGTCGCCGATCGCCGCCGTCCAGTAGACGAACGCGAACGCCGCCAGGATCGCAGCCAGCGTGAAAATGCCGACAATGACGTAGTTGGCTCTGGTTTCCATTGCCTCACTTATGGCTATGCGCGTGCCGCAAGATCAAGTTGCCGGGCGCGTTTTCCGCGGAAATAGGACTTTACCCACGGCTCCTCGCTCTTCAGCATGTCGTCTATCGTGCCTTCGACCAGCACCTTCTTGTTGCCAAGCACTGCCACCCGGTCGCAAGCCGTGAACAACGTGTCGAGATCATGCGTCACCATGTAGACGGTCAGATCCATCGTGTCGCGCAGCTTGACCACCAGTTCGTCGAATTCAGCCGCGCTGATCGGATCCAGACCCGAAGTCGGCTCGTCGAGGAAGACGATGTCGGGATCGAGCGCCAAGGCGCGAGCCAGCGCCGCCCGCTTGATCATGCCGCCGGACAGTTCGGACGGGAATTTCTGCGCCGCATCAGGCGGCAGCCCGACCAGTTCGATCTTGAGCAATGCCAGTTCGTCCATCAGCTTTCGCGGCAGGTCGAGATATTCACGCATCGGCACCTGGACGTTTTCCAGCACCGTCAGCGCCGAAAACAGGGCGCCATGCTGGAACAACACGCCAAGGCGCATGTCGATGCGCAGCCGCTCCACATCGCTCGCTTTCTCGACATCGACACCGAACAGCTTGATCGTGCCCGACTGCTTGCGCGTCAGGCCGAGAATGGTGCGCAACAGTACGGATTTGCCGGCGCCCGAGGCGCCGACAAAGCCAAGGATCTCGCCGCGCCTTATGTCGAGCGACAGTCTGTCCAGGATGAGCTTGTCGGCAAAGGACACGGTGATGTCGTGCGCGGAAAGCACGATGTCGCCCTCGCTCGCATCGTTCGCCGGTGTATCCGCCCTTTTCCTGTTTCGCAGCTTCATCTCAGAACTCGATCGCTGCGTAGAAAATGGCAAAAAGCCCGTCGAGGATGATGACGACGAAGATCGATTTCACCACCGAGGCGGTGACGTGCTGGCCGAGTGATTCCGCGCTGCCGCCGACCTTCATGCCTTCGACCGAGGCGATCGTGCCGATGATCATCGCCATGAATGGCGCCTTGATCAGGCCGGCAAAAATCGTGCTGAGGTCGATGGCAACGCGCAGCCGGTCGATGAAAGCAGCCGGTGGGATGTCGGAATAGAGCCACGCGGCCAGGATGCCGCCGCCGAGTGCGGCGAAATTGGCGATGATGGTCAGGCACGGCAAGGCGATGACCAGCGCCACGAGCCGCGGGAAGACCAGGACGCCGATCGGGTTGAGCCCGATGACCTTCAGCGCGTCGACCTCCTCGCGCATTTTCATCGAGCCGATCTCGGCGGTGATCGCGCTGCCGGAGCGGCCGGCGATCATGATCGCCGTCATCAGCACCCCAAGCTCGCGCAGGATCAGCACGCCGACGAGGTCGACGACGAAGATATCGGCGCCGAAATAGCTGAGCTGGTAGGCGCCTTGCTGGGCAACGATGGCGCCGACGATCGCCGACATCAGCACCACCACCGGAATGGCGCCGACGCCCATACGATCGATCTGGTTGAAGATCGCCGCCGGATTGATGGCATGACCACGCCCGAGCTTCATCTGCGCGCCGCGGATGGTGGCGCCGAGGATGTTCATCGAGGCGAGGAAGTCGTCGCGCATCTCGTAGACGCGCCGGCCGACCGCTTCCAGCGCGCGAATGACGATGTTGGGCGGCCGCGTCGGGCCGGAGTCGGGTTCGCGCCGCACGGCCTCGCCCACCGCGTCGAGCAGGATCGAAGCGATCTCGCTCTGGCCCTGCATCTGGATCTTGACGCCCTTCTTCTCGAAGACGCTGACCAGCCGGTCGATCAGCCAGGCGCCGGCGGTATCCATCTTCTCGATGTTGGAAAGATCGAGCGCCAAGGTCTTGAAACCGCTTCGCTTCTCGATCTTGCGCATCTCCGCGTCGATCAGCGCGACGGTCCGTGTCGTCCAGATTCCGGAGAAAGCGCAGCCGAGAACGCCGTCCTCCTCGCCGATCGCCACGCGCGGTTCGTGGTCAGCCTCCCCCGCGGTCGTGCCGCTTGCGTCGCGCTTGCCGATGGTCAACATGGCGTCCTGTTTAGCCTGACGGGTCTGACCTGTCGATTTGCCGACGACGCTTGTCGCATAGCCGGAGCAGAAAAATATGGCGCGTGTCATTTCGGTTGAGGCCGAGCGTTTTCCCATCGCCGGAACCTTCACCATTTCACGCGGTTCCAAGACCGAAGCTGAAGTGATCTCCTGCACGATCAGCGAAGGCGGCCACGCCGGACGTGGCGAATGCGTTCCCTACAAGCGCTATGGCGAGACCATGGACGGCGTCCGGGAGGCGATCGAGGCCATGCGCGGCCGGATCGCTGGCGGCATCAGCCGAACCGCCTTGCTCGACGCCATGCCGGCCGGAGCAGCCCGCAACGCCATAGACTGCGCCCTGTGGGATCTGGAGGCAAAGATCAGCGGAACATCGGTGGCGGATGCGATGGGTGCCGCTCCATTGCGGGCGCTCGAAACGGCCTACACTCTGTCGCTCGGCGAGCCGGAGGCGATGGCGGCGCAGGCCCGCGCCAATGCGGCGCGGCCGCTGCTCAAGGTCAAGATCGGCGGCGACAACGATATCGCCCGCATCCGCGCGGTCAGGCAAGCGGCGCCCGACAGCCGCATCATCCTCGACGCCAATGAGGGCTGGAGCGACGACAACATCGTTGCGAACCTCGCCTTTGCCGCCGAACAGGGCATCGCGCTGATCGAGCAACCGCTGCCGGCCGGTCATGACGGCATCCTTCGCCATATCGCGCATCCGGTGCCCATCTGCGCCGATGAAAGCGTGCATGAGGCGAAGAACCTCGAAGCGCTTGTCGGCCTCTACGATGCCGTCAACATCAAGCTCGACAAATCGGGCGGCCTGACAGCCGCCCTTGTGCTGCGCGATCACGCCCGCGAACTCGGTTTCGGCGTGATGGTCGGCTGCATGGTCGGTACATCGCTGGCCATGGCGCCGGCGGTGTTGCTCGCACAGGACGCCGATTTCGTCGACCTCGACGGTCCGCTGCTGCTTGCCCGCGACCGGGTGCCAGGCCTTGTCTATCAGGGGTCGCTGGTGTCACCGCCCGATACGACGCTGTGGGGCTGAGCGCGCTGCAAGCCCGATCAGCACGAGGCCGACGATAGCGATCGGGATCATCACAAGGAACCCATCGACGCCGAGACGGTCATAGAGCGGGCCGGAAGCAAGCGTAACGGCGGCCATGAAGAAACCATTGAAGAAATAGGCGATGCCTTGCGCGGCACCGGTGCGCTCTTCGGAGACAGTCTCGGCGATCATTTTCTGCAGGCCGATCAGCACCATCGCGACAGACACCGAATGCAGCGACTGCACGGCGAAGAAGCCGGGAATGCCAAGACCGAGCGGCCATACCAGTGGAAAGATGATCCAGCGCACTATCGAACCGATGCCAGCGATCACCATCACTTTGACGACCGACACGGAGGCGAAAATGCGATTGAAAAACAAAAACATGCAGACTTCGCACACCACGCCCCAGGCCCACAGCAGGCCGACGACGGAATCGCTGATGCCGATCGATTTCCAGTAGATGGAGACGAAGCCGTAGAGGAAGGCGTGGCTGGCGGTAATGATGCCGACACCAAAGGTGAAGTAGAGGAAATAGGCATTGAACAGGCTAGGCGCGGCGTGCTGGATTTCTGCGGCCGACAGCGGCGAGGCCTTGCGCGGCCGCCCCATGCGCGGCGCAAACAGGGCTGCGGCAAGCGCTGCGGCAAGCGCCACGAATATGATTGTCGGCACGGCTTTGGCTCCGGCCGCCGCCAGGATGAAGCCACCCACGACATTGGCGCAGAGATAGGAGATCGAGCCCCATTTGCGCATGGCGGTGTAATTCGAGCCGAAGCGGCGCACTCCAGACAACGCTAGCGAATCGGCCATTGGCGAATGCGGTGTCCAGACGATCGTCAAAAGCAGAGAAACGGCCAGCACGATCGCGTAAGTCGCGGGCAGAAAGTAGCCGGCCGAAATGGCCATCGTTGCCGCGACCATCGCGATATAGACGTTGGCGCGGTCCTTCGTCCGGTCGGCAAATGCCGTTAGCATAGGCGTCGTCACGACGCGCAAGAACATCGGTGCGGCAAGGATCACGGCGATCTGTTCGGCGCCGAAGCCCTTCGCCTGCAGCCAGAGCGGAAAATAGGGCAGATGCGTGCCTTGCGACACGAACAACGTCGCGAAAATCAGGCTCATGCGCAGTTCGAAATGGCGCGGCTTGACGAGTTGTTCGGGCGAAAGCGGCGGCAGGGACATGAATCGATCCAATCACGCTGCACTCGGCCGGACGGCAACGTATATCGATCCCTTAACATGGGCGAAAACCGGGCGAAACCGGCTGGACTAATCGATTGATCCCAGAGCCTGAATGAACTTCGGCGCTAGGCCGCCTGCCCGACCCGGTCTTCGATGAGCAGCGGGATAAAGGGCTCGTCCGGCGCCTCGGGCAGCACCTGCGCCCAGGTCAGGATTTCCATCCGGCCGTCAAAATGTTCGACCACAGCCGTGCAGCTTTCCACCCAGTCGCCGGTGTTGATGTACTGGACATCGCCAAAATTCTCGATGACGGCATGATGGATGTGGCCACAGATGACGCCGTCGACATGCGAGCGGCGCGCCTCGTCCGCAAGCATGGTCTGGAACGAGCCGATGAAATTCACCGCCTTCTTGACGTTGACCTTGGCCCAGGAGGAAAACGACCAGTAAGGCAGGCCGAGCAGCTGGCGCAGCCGCGTCACCACGCGGTTGACCAGCATGGCCGCGTCATAGGCGTGGTCGCCGAGATAGGCGAGCCAGCGCGCATTGTGGACGACAGTGTCGAACTGGTCGCCATGGATGACGAGCAGCCGCTTGCCGTCGGCGGTCTCGTGGATGGCGCGGTCGGCGACGACAATGCCGCCGAAATGCACGCCCTGGAACTGGCGGGCGAACTCGTCATGGTTGCCGGCGATGTAGGTGATATTGGCGCCCTTGCGCGCCTTGCGCAGCAATTTCTGCACCACGTCATTGTGGCTTTGCGGCCAGTGCCAGCTCCGCCGCAACCGCCAGCCGTCGACGATGTCGCCGACCAGATAGATGATATCGGCATCGTGATGTCTAAGGAAATCGATCAAGAATTCGGCCTTGGCCGCCTTCGAGCCGAGGTGGACATCGGAGATAAACATGCTGCGGAAAGTGCGGGGCTCTTGGCCGGACATCGCGATTTCACCGTTGCTTTCGCGAGAGGCTATGCCCCGATTCATGCAACAACCGTATGACGGTTGCGATTGGTCCAGCCGAAGGACTAGCTTGCCGCCGGCTCACAAGGAGAAATCATCATGGATCTCGGCATTCGCGGGAAGAAGGCCATCGTCTGCGCTTCGAGCAAGGGACTTGGGCGCGGTTGTGCCATGGCGCTGGCCGAGGCCGGCTGCGATATCGTCGTCAACGGGCGCAATGCCGAGTTGGTGGCGAAAACCGCCGCGGAGTTGCGCCAGCGCTACGGCGTGACGGTGACGGAAGTGGTTGGCGACGTCTCGAAGCCGGAGGTGCAGAAGGCGCTGCTCGCGGCCTGCCCCGACCCGGATATCCTCGTCAACAACAATGGCGGACCGCCGCTTCGCGACTTCCGCACGCTTGATCGCGAAAAGATCCTCGAAGGCGTCACCCAGAACATGGTGACGCCGATCGAGCTGGTCCAGGCTGTCCTCGACGGCATGGCGGCGCGCGGCTTCGGCCGCATCGTCAACATCACCTCGCTGTCGGTCTATGTGCCCATTCCCGGCCTCGACCTGTCGTCCGGCGCGCGCGCCGGCCTGACCTCGTTCCTTGCCGGCGTGGCCAGAACGGTGATCGACCGCAACGTGACCATCAACAGTCTTTTGCCGGGCAAGCTCGACACCGACCGGCTGCGCGGCCCGCATGAAGCCGGCACCGTCGAGGATCCTGCCGCCGCTGCCGCACGCAAGACCCGCATCAGCGCCGATGTTCCGGCCAAGCGGCTCGGCACGCCGGAGGAATTCGGCCAGATCTGCGCCTTCCTGTGCTCGGTCCATGCCGGCTATCTGACCGGGCAGAACATACCGGTCGATGGCGGTCTCTACGTCAGCGCCTTTTGATCAACTTGTCCGTGAAACTGCAGGAACTATCTGTCAGAAAATCGGCATAAGCATTTGACAGATCATGACTTTCGATGCGCCGCCGGGTAAAGCTGCCGGCGCGTCAATTAGCGTCGCGAAAAACCTCGGCTGCATGCTAAAAGGGAATCTCCAGGCAGATTTCGAGGGAGCGGCCGCATGGAAGGCGAGAACAAAAAGACGGCACGTTCAGACCTCGACGAAGCCGCCCTCTACTTCCACAAGTACCCAAGGCCGGGAAAGCTAGAGATCCAGGCGACCAAGCCGCTCGGCAACCAGCGCGACCTCGCGCTCGCCTATTCGCCTGGTGTCGCCGCCCCTTGCCTGGAAATCCGCGACGATCCGGCAACCGCCGCCGACTACACCGCGCGCGCCAATCTGGTTGGTGTCGTCTCCAACGGTTCGGCCGTGCTCGGCCTCGGCAATATCGGCCCGCTGGCCTCCAAGCCGGTCATGGAGGGCAAGGCTGTCCTGTTCAAGAAGTTCGCCGGCATCGACGTCTTCGACATCGAGATCGACGCGCCGGGCATCGAGCGCATGGTCGAGACGATCTCGGCGCTGGAGCCGACTTTCGGCGGCATCAACCTCGAAGACATCAAGGCGCCGGAGTGCTTCGAGGTCGAGGAACAGTTGAAGGCCCGCATGGGCATACCGGTGTTCCACGACGACCAGCACGGCACCGCCATCATTGTCGCCGCCGCCGTGCTCAACGGGCTGGAATTCGCCGGCAAGACGATATCGGACATCAAGATCGTCACCTCCGGCGCCGGCGCAGCGGCCTTGGCTTGCCTCAACCTGCTGGTCTCGCTCGGCGCGCGGGTCGACAACATCTGGGTCACCGACCGTTTCGGCGTCGCCTACAAGGGCCGCACCGACGAGATGGACCGCTGGAAAGACCCCTATGTGAAGGATACCGAAGCGCGCACGCTGGCCGACGTCATCGCAGGCGCCGACGTCTTCCTCGGCCTGTCGGCGGCAGGCGTGCTGAAGCCGGAACTGCTCCAGCACATGGCGCCGAAGCCGCTGATCCTGGCGCTGGCCAATCCCAATCCGGAGATCATGCCGGAAATAGCGCGTGCGGCGCGTCCCGATGCGATGATCTGCACCGGCCGTTCCGATTTCCCCAATCAGGTCAACAACGTACTGTGTTTTCCTTACATCTTTCGCGGCGCGCTCGACTGTGGTGCCAGCGCCATCAATGAGGAGATGAAGATGGCGGCGGTGCGGGCGATCGCTGCCCTTGCCCGCGAAGAGCCATCCGATGTCGCGGCCCGCGCCTATTCCGGCGAGACGCCGATCTTCGGGCCTGAATTCCTGATCCCCTCGCCCTTCGATCCGCGCCTCATCCTGCGCATCGCGCCTGCGGTCGCCAAGGCTGCCTGTGACACCGGTGTCGCGACACGGCCGATCACCGACTTCGCCGCCTATATCGACAAGCTCAACCGCTTCGTCTTCCGCTCCGGCCTGGTGATGAAGCCGGTGTTTTCGTCCGCCAAGGCGTCGACCGCCAAGCGCGTCATCTATGCTGACGGCGAGGATGAGCGCGTGCTGCGCGCGGCACAGGTCGTGCTTGAGGAAGGCATCGCCGAGCCGATCCTGATCGGCCGCCCGCATGTCATCGAAGTGCGCCTGAAGCGCTACGGGCTGCGCATCAAGCCCGGCGTCGATTTCGGCCTGATCAACCCCGAGGACGATCCGCGCTATCGCCACTATGTCGACCTGCTGATCGAACTCGCCGGCCGGCGCGGCGTGACGACGGAGGCCGCGCGCACCATGGTGCGCACCGACAACACGGTGATCGCGGCCCTGGCGCTGAAGCGCGGCGATGCCGACGCCATGGTCTGCGGCCTCGAAGGCCGCTTCGAGCGGCATCTGCGCAATGTCACCCTGATCATCGGCCCGCGCGCCGGCGTCAAGGACCACGACCTGTCGACGCTTTCCATGCTGATCTCGCAGCGCGGCATCATCTTCCTCACCGACACCCACGTCTCTGTCGACCCGACCGCCGAGGAGATCGCCGAGATGACGGTGCTGGCGGCGGAAGAAATCCAGCGCTTCGGCATCGAGCCGAAGGCGGCACTCCTGTCGCATTCGGATTTCGGCTCGCGCGATTCACCCAGTGCACTCAAGATGCGGCAGGCGGCGGCGATCCTGGCGCGTATTGCCCCTGAACTGGAGTGCGATGGCGAGATGCATGCCGACTCGGCTTTGTCGGAGCATCTGCGCCAGCGCGTCTATCCGCATTCGCGGCTGAAGGGCGAAGCCAATTTGCTGGTGTTCCCCAACCTCGATTCGGCCAACATCACGCTGACCGCCCTCAGAACCATGATGGACGCGCTGCATGTCGGGCCGATCCTGCTCGGCACCGACATGCCGGCGCACATATTGACGCCGTCGGTGACCTCGCGCGGCGTGGTCAACATGACAGCGCTCGCCGTGGTCGAGGCCGCTCACAAGGCGCAGGCGGTCGTCAATCTGGGCTGAATACGGATTTCGCGGTAAACTGC
Organism: Mesorhizobium norvegicum; assembly: GCF_004919685.1. Taxonomy (GTDB): domain Bacteria; phylum Pseudomonadota; class Alphaproteobacteria; order Rhizobiales; family Rhizobiaceae; genus Mesorhizobium; species Mesorhizobium norvegicum. Next base: position 24,214 of record NZ_SMYZ01000099.1, read on the forward strand.
AGTTAACCGCGAACACGGTAGCCTTGCGGGGCCAACGGGCGGGGTTTGGGCAGGCGGAGTTTGGGCGGATGGCAAGCGGAGGGTGGAAGCAGGCGCATGCTGCCGTGCTGCTCGGCCTTCTGTTGTCTGGAACCTGGGGGATAGCCGAGCCACAGGCCGCCTCGCGGGTCTGCCGCCAGTTGGAGGCCGATCTTGCCGCGGCGTCACGCGGCGGCGGTGGCGGTCCGGCGCTGATCCGGAAATACGACGCCGCCATCGCCAGGCAACGCGAGCAGATCTCAAAAGCCCGCAGCCAGTCGAGCCGTGCCGGGTGCGGCTTTTCGCTGTTCGGCCGCAACGTCAATGAATGCGCCGGGCTCAACGCCACCATCGACCGCATGAATGCCAATCTCGACGCGCTGCAAAGCAAACGCGAGCGGCTGGCCGGTGGCGGCTCGCGCCGTGACCGCGGACGCATCCTGGCGGCGCTTGACGCCAATGGCTGCCGAGACGACGCTGTTGCGCCACGGCGCGCGCCCTTGCAGGAGGCGAACCGCGAAGACGGCGGCGCAAATTTGTTCGACCAGCTTTTCGGCGGCAACAGCCGGCAACTCGATACGCCAGATACACTTGACCAGCCCGACGATCCCGGCGAGGAGCGCAGCGTCCGCCGGGTGCTCAACCGGCCCGGTGTACCGGACTTTCCGAGCGTTGGCGGTGAATTCCACACCTCCTGTGTGCGCACCTGCGACGGCTACTTCTTCCCGATGTCGAACTCGGCCTCATCAAGCGATTTCGAACGTGACCAGAAGAATTGCGAATCGAGCTGCCCCGGCACCGAGATGCAGGTTTTCTACTCGCGCGGCATGGACGACGATTCGGCCTCGATGACGTCATCGGTCACCGGCCGGCCCTACAGCGAATTGCCGACCGCCTATCTCTACAAGCAGTCCAACATGGCGCGGCCGCCGGCCTGCGGCTGCAACGCCGCCGCGCAGGGCTTCCAGATCATCGCCGGCAATCCGCCGAATCCGGAGCAATCGCAGCCCGAAACGGACGCCGCACCGTTCATCCCGGTCCCGGTGTCCAAGCCGGATCCAGGTGCAGATCCGGAAACCCTGGCCAATCTGGAAGGCGGGCTCGATCGCGAGGCGATCAAGCGGCTTTCCACCCAGCCGGTGACGTCGCCGGTATCCGCGCTGCCGCCGGAACAGCGCAAGGTCAGGGTCGTCGGGCCAACGTTCCTTCCCGACCCATCAGCGGCAATAGATCTGCAAGCTCCGGCCCCGAAGGCAGTCCGGTAAGGGCTGTTCTGAGCGGCATGAACAGAGCTTTGCCCTTGCGGCCGGTCGCTTCCCTGATCTTGCCCGTCCAGTCCTTCCAGATCGTCGCGGTCCAAGGTTCCTCCGGCAGCAGGTCGAACGCCTGTCGAAGAAAGTCGCGGTCGTCATCGGAAAATTCCGGCTTCTCCTGCGGCCCCTCGCGCAGGATACGCCACCAGTTGACCGCATCGGCCAGCCTGTCGAGATTGCCGCGCACAGCCAGCCAGAACGGCTCGGCCTGCTCGCCCGAGACGCCGAGCACGATCAGCCGGTCTTGCGCCTCGGCGAACGGCATGTGGTGCAGCAAAGTCCGGTTGAGCACGAACAACTCGTCCGGATCGAATTTGGCCGCGGATTTCGATGTCGCGGCCGGATCGAAGCGCTCGGCGAGTTCACCCATCGTAGGCATCGCCGCGACATTCTCCGAGGTGCCGACCAGCACGGCCAGCGAGGCGACCGCCATCGGCTCGATGCCGTCCTCGCGCAGGCTTTCGATCGAAAGCGCGCCGGTGCGCTTCGACAGTCCCTCGCCCGATGCGGTGGTCAGGAGGTTGTGGTGGCCGAACACTGGCGGCGTGGCAGCCAGCGCCTGGAACAGGGCGATCTGCACGCCCGTGTTGGTGACATGGTCGTCGCCGCGGATAACATGGCTGACGCCCATCTCGATGTCGTCAACCACCGAAGGCAGCGTATAGAGATAGGTGCCGTCCTCGCGCACAAGAACCGGATCGGAAAGCGAAGCGAGGTCGACGGTCTCCTCGCCGCGCACCAGATCGTTCCAGTGGATTTCGGTGCGTTCCGGCTGTTGCGGATCGCCTGAGAAATTAGGGAGGAGAAAACGCCAATGCGGCCGGCGGCCATCGGCCTGGTATTCGGCGATCTGCTCTTGCGTCAGCGCCAGCGCCTCGCGACCATAGACCGGCGGCAGGCCGCGCGTGCGGCGCACCTTGCGCCTCAGATCCAGCTCCTCCGGCGTTTCATAGCAGGCATAGAGAAAGCCTGCCGCCTTCAGCCTCTCGACCGCCGCGTCATAGACCTCGAAGCGCCGCGACTGGTACTCGGTGGCATCGGGAAAAATGCCCAACCAATGCAGATCGTAGAGGATGGCGTCGGAAAATTCCTGCTTCGAGCGCGCAATGTCGGTGTCGTCGAAGCGCTGGATGAAGCGGCCCTTGTTGTTCATGGCAAACAGCCAGTTGAACAAAGCCGTGCGCGCATTGCCGATATGGATGCGGCCGGTTGGCGACGGGGCGAAACGAACGGTAACTGTCATGAGCGGGGCGTACCGGATGCTTTTGTGGTTGACAAGACGCGCCCCCCGCGCTGCCCGGCAGACATAGAACATGGCGGCTGGAATGAAAAGACCGGGCCGCGTGCGCCTCAGGCGGCGCTTAGTGCATGTCGCCCAAAAGTGGTATCGGTTTTGGGAAAACGACATGCATAAAAAACAAGGACCTAAAGCGCGTCGCCTGAATCCGTTCAAACGCGACGCGCTTTAGGCGGAGGCCAGTCCGGCGCCGCCCGCCATGACTGAGCGCAACGAGCCGGCGGAAGCCGACGAACGGGTCGTTGAAGGCGATCAGTGGCCGAAGTCATCGGAACTGAGGCGGGTCCAGCGGTCACCCACCACCCCACCGATAAAGATGTCACCGGAGCGGACCGCTTCCGTGACCTCAGCGTTTCGCGAGCGGACCATCGTCCCCCCGGCATAGCGGAAGAAGAGATTCCTGTAGCCGAACAGTTGAGGCATGAATCTGCTCTGCGTCTGCCCGGTGATACCCACGCAGCCCATATCCCACGCAGCCGCGATAAGGCCATCCAGCGTCATGCGCCAGTGAGGTCCGGACGCCTGGATTTGCAACAGGCTCGCCATGTCGCCGGCTTGACCGTAGAAGGCATAACAACCGAGCATTTTGCCCGTTTCGTCGTAAGTCCCACCGAAATGAAGTGGGCCGTCGGCCCGCTTCTCGGCCGCCAGTGCGAGCAACCGTGGCAGTTCGCCATCCTTCCAGCTCGGCCGAAGGGAGTAATCGGACAGCAGGCTCGGCAGCCGCTCGGCAAATAGCGCGGCAGTGATCGGCTCACTGTGGACCCGTTGCGACGATGAAGCCTGGACGGGGAGCTCGAACCTTCTTTTCGCAAGAGCATCGAATGCTCTCGCGCAGGGATCGAGTGCCAAGCGAGGCAGGCCGGGCCACCTACGGTGCAGTGTGGCGGCGGCCATCGCGGCTGGTCGGAAAATACAGGTCCATCCCAGACAATGCACCGGCAGGAGCTGATACTTCATCGGGCGCGCGAAGGCCAAAGATGTCCGGTTGGCGGAATCTGTCAGCTGCAGATCGAATTCGCCTTGGTGCAAGGCACGCAGCAATTGCGGCCCGGCCGAGCCGTCATCGGTGCCGGAGTCGGCCATGAGCGGACCGATGATCGCCGCATTCAATGCCGCTCCGTTGAGCTCGTAGCGGGCTTTCAGGACGCCGAGGAACCCACCCAGACGACCTTGCCGGTTGACCTGGACAAGAGCGTTGCTCTCACCGGACTGGCCGGCAGGGTCAAGATAAATCTCTCTCATATACTCGGCCGTCTTCGTGATCGCACGATCGAGGAGATGACGCCGCCGCCGGCGAAACTTGGTCAGGAAGAGTGCGGCAACGCTCTCGAGATCTTCGGCAGCGAGCGGCCGAACAGAGCCGTGCGATTCCAGCACCGACGGCGCAGCCACCTTTCCCGGACCGGGATTTGCGGAAACAAGATGCATCGTGAAGAGCGCCCCTGGGTTGCCTTTCTAAAATATATATCAACCAAAGGTAGAAACAACATGTCTCGATCGGTATGATGAACAGGCGTCTCAAAAACTCAAGATCTGGAAAAGGACTTCACTGGCAGATTGGCTCGGCCGGCATACGCTGAGCGACGGGGACTTCGGACGTCTCAGGTCTGCCGATGGACTCGCAACAGGTTCGGCTCCGCCCTGCGATTGCGTGCCCTGCGTCCCCCGCCGGCTGACAGCGCCTGATAGAGGTGGCCTCCAGCCGAAGCCGGAGGCCACGTCAGGTCAGATCACCAGCCCCTTGGTCAGCTCCAGCGCCTGGCGCTCGAACAGACGGCGGTAGATGCCGCCCTTCAGCCGGATCAGTTCGTCATGCGAGCCTTCCTCGACGATCTTGCCGCGATCGAAGACCAGCAGCCTGTCGAGCGCCCGCACCGTCGACAACCGGTGCGCGATGACCAGCGTCGTGCGGCCGACCATCAGCCGCTCCATCGCCTGCTGGATCAGCACCTCCGACTCCGAATCGAGGCTCGATGTCGCCTCGTCGAGGATCAGGATGCGCGCATCGGCAAGGAACGCGCGTGCAATCGCCACGCGCTGACGCTCGCCCCCCGACAGTTTCACACCGCGTTCGCCGACCAGCGTGCCGTAGCCTTTCGGCAGGCTGGTGATGAAATCATGCGCGCTCGCCAGCTTTGCGGCATGTTCGATCTCATCTTGCGTCGCACTCGGCCTGCTATAGGCGATGTTCTCGGCCAGCGACCGGTGGAACAGGATCGGCTCCTGCTGGACGATGGCGATCTGCCCGCGCAGCGACGCTTGCGCCACCTGCGAGATGTCCTGGCCGTCGACCAGGATTTTCCCTGCATTCACGTCATAGAGCCGCTGGATGAGCTTGACGAAGGTTGTCTTGCCCGAACCCGAATGGCCGACCAGCCCGACACGTTCACCCGGCGCGATATCGACCGAAAAGTCGCGATAGAGCGCCGATCGGTGATTGCCGTAGTGAAAGGTGACGTTGTCGAAGCTGATCCGTCCTTCAGTGATCCGGATCGGCTTGGCGCCCGGCCGGTCCTCGATGCCGAGCGGTTCGGACTGGAAATCGACCAGTTCCTCCATGTCGTTGATCGAGCGCTGCAGATTGCGGATATGCGTGCCGATATCCCTGAGATAGCCCTGCAGCACGAAGAACGAGGTCAGCACGAAGGCGACGTCGCCGGCGCTCGCCTGCCCCCACGACCACAGCATCAGCGCCAGGCCGATCACCGCCGCGCGCATCACCAGCAGCAGCGCCCCTTGCGTGGTGCCGTTGATGGTGCCGCGCACCCAGGTGCGCCGCGTACGCGCACGCCATTTGGCGACGACCCTGGCCAGGCGACGTTCCTCGCGCTCCTCGGCGCCAAAGCCCTTGACCACGGCGTTGCAGCTCACCGCGTCGGCCAGCGAGCCGCCGAGGCGTGTGTCCCAGGTGTTGGCGAGCCTTGCCGCCGGGGCGACATAGCCAAGCGACAGCATCGCCGTCACCATGATGAACAGCACCGAACCGGCGGCGACGACCGCGCCCATCAACGGCCAGAACCAGCCGAGCAGCAGCGTCGAGCCGACCAGCATGACGACGGACGGCAGCAGCGCGATGAGGATCGTGTCGTTGAGCAGGTCGAGCGCCCACATGCCGCGCGTCACCTTGCGTACCGTCGAGCCGGCAAAGCTGTTGGCATGCCAGTCGGTGGAAAAGCGCTGGACACGATGGAAAGCGTCGGCGGCAATGTCCGCCATCATCTTCAGCGTCAGCTCGACGATTCCCATGAACGCAAGGTTGCGCAAGACAACGCCGGTCAATGCCAGGGCCATCAGCATCGAAAACGCCATCACCGCGGCATTCCAGGCAATCGTGTCGGCGCCGGCGCTGCTGGCGACGGCGTCGACCAGCCGGCCGGAATAGAGCGGCGTCAGGACGTCGGCCAGCGTCGACAGCAGGAAGCCGCCCATGATGAGCGAAAGCCGCCACGGCTGACGCCGCCAATGGGTGAGCGTGAAGCCAAGAACGCTGCGAAAGGCGCCAGCGCGCAAATCGATCTTGAAACGAGCCATGATGTCATTCGGGCGCAAACGAGCCCGATCCCAGTAAGGTCAAAAATTGAAGAAGCCGCGCAAGGGGCTAATGAGTGCCCAGAAAGCGGAGTGGCATATTTGGCGACTCGCCCGTAATCGGGCGGCGACCGGCATCGGCATAAGCCTGTGCTCGATCCGGCATCAGAGCGAAGGGTAAACCCTCGCGGAACGCCGGATGAGACCTAGGCTTCGCGGCCTCGCATTACCATTTGAAATACTGCCATTCGGACCTCCCGCAAGTGAATCGCGGAGAGGTTCTTATAGAGACGCCCCGATGCATCGCCAAGATCAGCTCACGCGGAAAGCGTATCTGGTCCAACCACTGCGATTATTTTGCAACGATGGCGGCAAGTCATCGCCGCGTGCCGCTTCATCCGGGATCGCGATCGAACCGCATGTAACGGCCATTGGTCGATGGCTTGAACCCAAGCTTTTCATACAAACCATGGGCGTCGCTGGTCGACAGGCTCCAGTGGAAAACAGTCCTGACTTCAGGATGATCGATAAGGGCCTGGACGAGCCGGCTGCCGATGCCCTGCCCGCGATGCTCGGGCCAGATGATGATGTCGGCGAGATAGGCGAACACGGTGCGGTCGGTGATCGCCCGGCCGAAGCCGACTTGCTTGCCATCGATGTAAGCGCCGACGCAAAGCGAATTGGCAAAGGCGCGGTGATGGACTTCGTCACTGCGCCCGGCGCCCCAATAGCTCGCCATCAACAGGTCCGATGTCGCCCGGAAATCGATCCGTGATAGGTCGAAGCTGATTTCACAGTCGGGCATGGCTACCCTTGCCTGCGGCATGGCGCGAACTTTCGGTCAGGAAACAGTGTCTAGCCGATCTCTGAACCGGTTGGTGATGGGATAGCGGCGGTCGCGGCCGAAGTTCTTTTTGGTGATCTTCACGCCGGGCGCTGCCTGCCGGCGCTTGTATTCTGCGATGTAGAGCAGGTGCTCGATGCGCGTCACCGTCGCCCGGTCATGGCCGCGCGCGACGATGTCATCGACACCCATCTCGTTTTCGACCAGGCATTCAAGGATATCGTCGAGCACCGGATAGGGCGGCAGCGAATCTTGGTCGGTCTGGTTCTCGCGCAATTCCGCCGATGGCGCCTTGTCGATGATGTTCTTCGGGATCACCTCGCCCGAGGGCCCAAGTGCGCCCGGCGGCACGTGGCTGTTGCGCCAGCGCGACAGCGCGTAGACCTGCATCTTGTAAAGGTCCTTGATCGGGTTGAAGCCGCCATTCATGTCGCCGTAGAGCGTGGCATAGCCGACCGACATCTCGCTCTTGTTGCCGGTGGTGACGACCATCGAGCCGAACTTGTTGGAGATCGCCATCAGGATGGTGCCGCGCGCGCGGCTCTGCAAATTCTCCTCGGTGATGCCTTCCTTGGTGCCTTCGAACATCTGCGTCAGTGCGTGCAGGAAGCCTTCGACCGGTTCGAAGATCGGCACGATGTCATAGCGGCAGCCGAGCGCACGGGCGCAATCCTCGGCATCTTTCAGCGAGTCCTTCGAGGTATAGCGGTAGGGCATCATCACCGCGCGCAACCGTTCCTCGCCGAGCGCATCGACGGCTAGCGCCGCGCAGATCGCCGAATCGATACCGCCCGAGAGACCAAGCACGACGTTCTTGAAGCCGTTCTTGTTGACGTAGTCGCGCAGGCCCAGCATGCAGGCGCGATAGTCGGCTTCCTCCCTGTCCGGGATTTTCGACATCGGCCCTTCCGAGCAGACCCAGCCTTCGCCTTGACGCTTCCAGGTGGTGACGTCGACTGCTTCCTCGAACTGGCTCATCTGGAAGGCAAGTGTCTTGTCGGCGCCAATGGCAAAAGACGCGCCATCAAAGATCAGTTCGTCCTGGCCGCCAAGCTGGTTGGCATAGATCATCGGCAGCCCGCATTCGATGACCTGGCGGATGACGACCTGGTGGCGGACATCGATCTTGGCGCGATAATAGGGCGAGCCGTTCGGCACCAGCAGGATTTCCGCCCCGCTTTCGGCCAGCGTCTCGCAGATGTCGACATCGCCCCAGATGTCCTCGCAGATCGGAATCCCGATGCGTACGCCGCGGAAATTGACCGGTCCCTGGATCTCCGGTCCGGCCTGGAAGACGCGCTTCTCGTCGAACTCGCCGTAGTTCGGCAGATCGAGCTTGTAGCGCTCGGCAATGATCTTGCCGCCATCGGCGAAGACGATCGAATTGTGCGTGCCGCTCTTGCGCTTCAGCGGCGTGCCGATGATGACGCCCGGGCCACCATCGGCGGTATCCCTGGCGAAGTCTTCGGCCGCCTTTTCACAGGCTTTCAGGAAGGCCGGCTTCAGCACCAGATCCTCCGGCGGATAGCCGGCGAGGAAAAGCTCGGTATAGAGCACGAGATCGGCGCCCTGGCGGGCGGCATCCGCCCTCGCCTCGCGTGCCTTGGCGAGGTTGCCAGCAATGTCGCCGACAGTCGGATTGAGCTGGGCAACGGCGATGCGCAGGATGTCGAGTTTCTTGGTCATGCCTGCTCACTTAGCGCGGCAAATTTCGCCGGGCAATGGCGTTCGTTTGGACCAATTTCAGGTATCAGTTGTCGCCCATATATTCGCGCAACGCTTGCGGAGAATGGTTGTCACCGATCGACATCGCCAGGATGCGCGAAATATGGCGGCGCGGCAGGCCTGTCTGCGCCACCCACAAGTTGATCTGTGCCTGGATCTTGTCGAGATCCCTCTTCGAGGTCGGGCTTTCGGCGATGTCGAGGCCCGCGTCACGAAGGGCTGCCGCCATGTCGGCCGAGATGACGAAGGCATCCCAGCCCAGCCAGCGCAGGAAATACTGGCCGGTGTTGCCGCCGAGCCGGCTGCCATGCTTGCCGAGGTAGGCCATCAACCCGACCTGGTCGTCGGCCGGCCAGTTGGCGAGGAATTCGCCGAAGCCGCCGTGCTCCTTCGACACGCGCTCGACGAAGGCAGCGTTGTCGCGAACGGATTTGATCTTCTGCGGATTGCGCACGATGCGCTGATCGGAAGCCAGATCGTGCCAGAAATCTTCGGGTTGGAACAACAGCCGCTTCGGCTCGAAGTGCAGAAACGCCTCTTCGAAACCCGGCCATTTCTGCTCGATGACGCGCCAGACGAAACCCGCGGCGAAGACGCGCTCGGCCATAACAGACAGAATGCGATTGTCCGCAATGTCAGCCACGGCGGCATTGTCGGGCACCGGGCCCAGCAGTGACGTCAGTTCCTCCTCGCCGCCTTTGCGTTTTGCAGCGCGTGCGCGGATTTTCTTGAAATCGGGCATTCTGCTTGCATCCTCACGTCGTGCTTTTGACGAACCGGCATCTTCCTATATGGAAACCAGGCTGCCAAGCCGATGCTTTGTATGGAGACATCCGTGAACAAGACCGTGCCCGAACTGGCCAATCGCTGGCTGAGGCGAAACCCGGAGAATTTGAGCGAGCTTGAGAGGCGGGTGCTGCAGAGTACCGTCGACCGCAAGCCCATATCGCAGGACATCAACGACAGTCTTGCCGGCCTTCAGGGCGCGGGCGACCGTATCGCCGACGCCATTGCGCGCATCGGCGGCTCGTGGACGTTCATCCTGTCCTTCATCGCCTTCCTGATCCTCTGGATCGGCGCCAACTGGTGGCTGCTGGGGCAAGCGTCGTTCGACCCCTACCCTTTCATCTTCCTCAACCTCGTGCTCTCGATGATCGCCGCCTTGCAGGCGCCGGTGATCATGATGTCGCAGAACCGCCAGGCGGCGCGCGACCGCATCGACGCCGCCCACGACTACCAGGTCAACCTCAAAGCCGAGATCGAGATCATGGCGCTGCACGAAAAGCTGGACGAGCTGCGCCACAGCCAGATCATCGGCATGCGCGACGAGATCGCGCAGATAGCCGAACAGCTGAAGCGGATCGACGAACGGCTCACCCCCCAGACCCAGCCCTCATGACGCAGGCCATCCATCACTTCATCGAACAGTATGGACTGCTTGCCGTCTTTATCGGCTGCCTCGCGGAGGGCGAAAGTGCCGCAATCCTCGGTGGCTTCTTCGCCCACCAGCAGGTCTTTGTCTTGTGGCACGCCTTCCTCGCGGCTGGCCTCGGCGCCTTCGTCGGCGACACCTTCTTCTTCATCCTTGGACGAAGCTTTGCCGACCATCGCTATGTTGTCAGATTGCGCAAGCGGCCCGGCTTTCGCCGCGCCTTTCGCCTGCTCAACACCCATCCCAACATTTTCGTGCTGTCCAACCGCTACGTCTACGGCATGCGCCTTGTCGGCGGCATTGCAGCCGGGCTGTCGCGCATCACGGTGCAGCGTTTCGTCATTCTCAACGCGCTTTCATCGATCATCTGGGCCGTTCTGTTCAGCACCATCGGCTATGTCTTCGGGCTGGGCGCCGAGCGCATCATCGGACAGGCATTGGCCCATCATGAACGGTTGCTGATCGCGCTTGCCATTGGCTTGACGGTGGCGGTCCTTGGCTGGTTCGTCGCCCGCCATGTCGCCAGGAAAGAACGCGCCAAAGAGAGCTGATCTGGGCGTGCCCTGAATATGAACACGTTTTAAGGCTTGTTGAGATTCAC
>NZ_SMYZ01000100.1 GCF_004919685.1 Mesorhizobium norvegicum
CAGGCCAGAGGGGGGCGCGACAGAATGAGACGTTGGCGGGACAGCGCCCCCCTCTGTCGACTTCGTCGACATCTCCCCCACGGGTGGGGAGATTGGCGCCTTGTCTTGCTTGGCCTCCGCTTTGGCTAGTGCAGCACCGCCACCGCTTTTCGCGGCAGCGCCTGCATCCTCGCCTTCGGCAGCAAGCACGGCGATCAGCGCGTTGACCTTGACGCCTTCGGTTCCGGCGGGAACGACGAGTTTTGCAACCGTGCCCTCATCGACAGCTTCGACTTCCATCGTCGCCTTGTCGGTCTCGATCTCGGCGATGACATCGCCCGGCGAAACATGATCGCCCTCCTTGACGAGCCACTTGGACAGATTGCCCTCTTCCATCGTGGGCGACAGGGCCGGCATGGTGATGTTGATTGGCATTTTGTCCTCCCGCCCGGTTCAGCGATACGTGACGGCTTTGACCGCCTCGATGACTTCGCCGACGTTTGGCAAAGCCAGCTTCTCGAGGTTGGCCGCATAAGGCATCGGTACATCCTTGCCGGCAATGGTGATGACCGGCGCGTCGAGGAAATCGAAGGCGCGCTGCGACACCTGGTTGGCGATATGGTCGCCGACCGAGCTCTGCGGGTATCCCTCTTCCACAACGATCAGCCGGTTGGTCTTCTTGACCGAGGCGATGATGGTGTCGAGGTCGAGCGGGCGGATGGTCCTGAGATCGATGATCTCGACGTCGATGCCCATGCCGCGCAGTTCGGCTTCCGCCTTCACCGCATAGGTCATGCCGATGCCGAAGGAGACAATGGTGACGTCCTTGCCTGATTTGTGGATGCGCGCCTTGCCGATCGGCAGCACGAAATCATCCAGCTTCGGCACGTCGAAGGACTGGCCGTAGAGGATTTCGTTCTCGAGGAAGATGATCGGGTTCGGATCGCGGATTGCAGCCTTCAGCAAGCCCTTGGCGTCGGCGGCGGTGTAAGGCATCACCACTTTCAGGCCCGGAATGTGGCTGTACCAGGCGGCATAACACTGCGAGTGCTGGGCAGCGACCCGGGCGGCGGCGCCGTTCGGTCCCCGGAACACGATCGGCGCGCCCATCTGGCCGCCCGACATATAGAGCGTCTTGGCGGCGGAGTTGATGATCTGGTCGATCGCCTGCATGGCGAAGTTGAAGGTCATGAACTCGACGATCGGCTTCAGGCCGGCCATCGCAGCACCAACGCCGACGCCGGCAAAGCCATGCTCGGTGATCGGCGTATCGACGACGCGCCGCGGCCCGAATTCCTGCAGCAGCCCTTGCGTGATCTTGTAGGCGCCCTGGTATTCGGCAACCTCCTCGCCCATGACGAAGACATCGCCGTCGCGGCGCATTTCCTCGGCCATGGCATCGCGCAGCGCTTCGCGCACCGTGGTCGAGACCATTTCCGTGCCGGCCGGAATGTCCGGATCGGCGGCGATTTCCGTTTTCGGGGCAGCAGCCACCGGCGCGGCGGCAGGCTTAGCGGCCTCAGCCTTGTCCTCGGCGGCGGCCGGAGCCTCTGCCTTCGCAGGTGCTTCCGCCTTGGCGGGAGCCGCGGACTTGCCGATATCGCCGGCACTTTCGCCGTCCTGCAGCAGCACGGCAATGGGTGTGTTGACCTTGACGCCTTCGGTGCCGGCGGCAATCAGGATCTTGCCCAGCGTGCCTTCGTCAACGGCTTCGACTTCCATCGTCGCCTTGTCGGTTTCGATCTCGGCGATGACGTCGCCGGCGACGACCTTGTCGCCCTCGTTCTTCAACCATTTAGAAAGATTGCCCTCTTCCATGGTCGGCGACAGAGCGGGCATGAGAATTTCGATCGGCATGTCCTTGCTCTCCCGTTACAATACGATATCGGTCCAGAGCTCGGACGGATCCGGCTCCGCGTCGTTCTGGGCAAATTCGGCGGCGTCGGCGACGATGTCGCGGACCTCCTTGTCGATGGTCTTGAGCTCGTCCTCGGTCGCCCACTTCTTCTCGATCAGCCGCGCCTTGACCTGTTCGATCGGGTCATGCTCGGAGCGCATCTTCTGCACTTCTTCCTTCGAGCGGTATTTCGCCGGGTCGGACATCGAGTGACCGCGATAGCGATAGGTCTGCATTTCGAGGATCAATGGGCCGTTGCCGGCACGGCACCATTCGGTGGCCAGATCGGCCGCTGCCTTGACCGCGCGGACGTCCATGCCGTCGACCTGGATGCCGGGAATCTTGAACGAAGCGCCGCGATGCGAAAAATCGGTCTCCGCCGACGAGCGCGAGACCGAGGTGCCCATGGCATAGCGGTTGTTCTCGATGATGTAGATCACCGGCAGCTTCCACAGCGAGGCCATGTTGAAGCTTTCGTAGACCTGGCCCTGGTTGGCCGCACCGTCGCCGAAATAGGTCAGCGAGACATTGTTGTTGTCGCGGTAGCGGTTGGCGAAGGCCAAGCCCGTGCCGAGCGACACCTGCGCGCCGACGATGCCGTGGCCGCCGTAAAAATGCTTTTCCTTGGAGAACATGTGCATGGAGCCGCCCTTGCCCCGTGACAGGCCGCCACGACGCCCGGTTAGCTCGGCCATGACGCCACGCGGTGACAGCTCCATCGCCAGCATGTGGCCGTGGTCGCGATAGGCGGTGATCATCTGATCGCCGTCGATCAGCGCCATCTTCATACCGGTGACGACCGCTTCCTGGCCGATATAGAGATGGCAGAAGCCGCCGATGAAGCCCATGCCGTAAAGCTGGCCGGCCTTTTCCTCGAAGCGACGGATGAGCAGCATGTGCCGGTAGGCGGCAAGCTCTTCGTCCCTGGTGAATTCGGCAGGCTTGGGTGCGGAAAGCCCCGATTTGCCGTCGGATTTGGATTTGGCAGGCGCTTTTCTGGCGGCGGTGGCCATGCATCACTCCCTGTTGGCGTCTCTTTGTGGACATTAGAGCAGATGAAATCTGCTCTGGGGAGATCAGCTCCTCCCCACCGATTTCAGGGAGGCTAACACGCGTTAAAGCGTTGCGCCATGCCGAATTTGCATAGCTGGCATGCGCCTAAGCGATTAAAATCATTGAAAATATTGGCGATTAACTTGATATCGGTTATTTCGCCGACGCCGGCAACATGATGGTGATTTCATCAGCCTGGGACAGATTGAGCGCCTTGCGCGCCTGCTCGTCGAGCATGTCCTTCTCCAGCGTGCCTTCGTGCATCAGCCGAACGCGGCGTTCGAGTTCCATGCGGCGCGCCTTGATCGCATCGAGCTGACCTTGCAGCGCAACCGTCTGGGCTTCCAGCTGATATTTCGAATAGATGCCGAATTCACCGTGATAGGCATGAAAGCCGAAATAGGCCAGGAACGCCACGCAGAGCGAGGGAATGATCAGCCGGCCGGTGTTTCTCTGCTTGTGCTGACGCGTCCACATCGCCCGATTCCTCTCGGCCGCGAACTCAGGCGGCTCATGATCTTTTTCGCCCGATTGTGCTTAACGGACGGTTACGGGTGACCGGTTTGGCGAGCCGAAATGAAAAAGGGCGGGAATGCTCCCGCCCTTTCATCCGATATCCGGGGATCCCGAGTTTTTCCGGATCAGCCCTTGACCACCGATTTGCCGGCATAGCTTGCCTGCTTGCCGAGTTCTTCCTCGATGCGGATCAGTTGGTTGTATTTGGCCATACGGTCCGAGCGCGACAGCGAGCCGGTCTTGATCTGTCCGCAATTGGTGGCAACCGCGAGATCAGCGATGGTCGAATCCTCGGTCTCGCCCGAGCGATGCGACATGACGGCGGTGTAGCCGGCTTTGTGTGCAGTCTCGACGGCGTCGAGCGTTTCGGTCAGCGAGCCGATCTGGTTGACCTTGACCAGGATCGAATTGGCAACGCCCATGCGGATGCCGTCGCGCAGCCTTGCGGTGTTGGTGACGAACAGGTCGTCGCCGACCAGCTGGGTCTTCTTGCCGATCAGGTCGGTCAGGTACTTCCAGCCTTCCCAGTCGTCCTCTGCAAGGCCGTCCTCGATCGAGATGATCGGATAGTCGGCGGCGAGCTTGGCCAGGTATTTGGCCTGCGCCTTGGGGTCACGCGTCTTCTTCTCGCCCTCATAGACGTAGTTGCCGTCCTTGAAGAACTCGGTCGCCGCGCAATCGAGGCCGAGCGCGATCTCCTCGCCCGGCTTGAAGCCGGCCTGCTCGATCGATTCCATGATGAAGTCGAGCGCCACCGGCGCGCTTTTCAGGTTCGGGGCAAAGCCGCCCTCATCGCCGACATTGGTGTTGTGGCCGGCATCCTTCAGCTTCTTCCTCAGCGTGTGGAAGATTTCCGAACCCCAGCGAACGCCTTCGCGCAGCGTCGGCGCGCCGATCGGCAGGATCATGAATTCCTGGAAGTCGATCGGGTTGTCGGCATGCGCGCCGCCATTGATGATGTTCATCATCGGCACCGGCAGGACATGCGCCTTGGTGCCGCCGACATAACGGTAGAGCGGCAGGCCGGAAGCATCGGCCGCCGCCTTCGCCACCGCCAGCGACACACCGAGAATGGCGTTGGCGCCGAGCCGGCTCTTGTTGGGTGTGCCGTCAAGCTCGATCATTGTCTGGTCGATATGGATCTGGTTTTCGGCTTCCATGCCGCCGATGGCCTCGAACAGCTCGCCGTTCACCGCCTCGACGGCCTTGAGCACGCCCTTGCCGAGATAGCGGGCGCCGCCATCGCGCAGTTCGACGGCCTCGTGGGCACCGGTCGAGGCGCCCGACGGCACCGCCGCGCGGCCCATCGAGCCGTCTTCGAGAATGACATCGACCTCGACGGTCGGGTTTCCACGGCTGTCCAGGATTTCACGCCCGACAATGTCGATGATGGCGGTCATTGCGATGTCCTCGATTGATCTGAAGGATGTCGCGCACGTCTTAGCCAAAGTGCCGTAAAAGGCAATCGGCCCGTTTGCAATTATTGCAGTGGCGTCAACCCCGAACGATTCACGAAGCGCAAATTGCTGTCATCATAAGTCATGTACGGCAGACCGGCTTGCGGCTATGGTGCGGGGGCGCGGGGCGAAACACGAGGAGTTTCGCCATGTCCCAGTTGAGTGGTATCGTGAGTCTGTTCCTGATCGCGGCGGCCTTTCTGACGTCGTGCGACAATCAGCAGTCGCAGCCCAAGGCGATGGCCCCCTTGCACATCGGCGAATAGCTGCCGCATCAAAACAAAATGGCCCCGTCGAGACGGGGCCATTTTGGTTTTGGGCTGTCAGTGCCAGTAAGGCGTGACCTTGTAGTAGTCGTAGGAGGCGTCGCGAGCGGTCTCGCCATCCGCGCCGGCCAGTTCGTTGATCGAATAGGCAGGCGCCGCCTTCAGTTGCTCCTTGGAGAACGGCACGACATAGCCGCCCTTGTCTAGCCGATCACTCCGCGAGGATGAAGGTGACCTTCATGTTGACGCGATAGGCAGCAATCTTGCCGTCTTCGACAACGATCTTCTGGTCCTGGATCCAGGCGCCTTCGACGTTCTTCAGGGTTTTCGACGCGCGCGCAATTCCCTTCTCGATAGCGTCCTGAAAGCTCTTCTTCGACGACGAGGTGATTTCGGTGACGCGGGCAACAGACATGGGCTTCCTCCAGCCAAAACGCTCATTTGCCGGGGGAGCGTACAGCCGGCTTATGCCTTCCACAAGCACCGGCGACCCTGGGTGCCATTGTCATGCCGCCGCCCGGGTGGCATTGAAGGGGCGTCCGGTCGTTTGGGGAGGCGGCAATGGCCCGAAGGCGCAGTCAGCAGCCAGCAGCGGCGCAGCCGCCGGTGGTCGACGCCAATGCCGCCAACGCGTCCAGCGGCTACTTCTTTGCCGGCGCCATGGTGCTGATCGCCATCCTGATCCCCTGGTATTTCGAACTGCCGCTCAACTTCGATGTCACCGACCGCGAATTCAATCCGCTCGTCTTCGTGCCGGTCGTGTTCGCGCTGATCGGGCTCTACGCATTGCCGAAGGCGGTCCGCGACACGCTGCGCGTGCGCAAATTCGGCGCGACGACACTGCAGGCCGGTCCGGCAAGACCCGGCGGACGCTTCGAGGGCCTGGTTCGCTCCAGCCGCGACCTCAGCCCCAGCGGCGACTACACCGTCCTTCTTCGTTGCATTCGCACCTACCGCGTCGGCGGACCGATTGTGAACACCATCGCGGAGGACAAATCGACCTACAAGGAAGAACTCAAATACCAGGAAAAGCTCGTCATCCCGCGTGGTTCGGTGCAGTCGAGCGCGGGTATCCCCTTTGCTTTCGCAATCCCTGCGGACGCGCTGCCATCCAACGGACCGCCGGTCTACGAGCGCCAGCACGGCAATGTCCGCTGGATCCTGACGGTCACAGCGCCGATGCCGGGCGTCGATTATTATGCGGTCTTCGCGATCGACATGAGGCGGTCGGGCCAGAACAACTGATGCGATGCCGGAAGCATCCCTCGGGACGTTTCAGAGCCCCTTGGCGATGCGATCGAATGCCATCAGCCGCTCGAGCAGGGCCGGCATGTCCTTCAACGGCAGCATGTTCGGGCCGTCGGAAGAGGTCGAGTTGTCGGGATCCTGATGGGTCTCGATGAACACGCCGGCAACGCCGACAGCGACGGCCGCGCGGGCCAGCGTCTCGACAAAGCGGCGCTCACCACCCGAGGAGCCACCCTGCCCGCCCGGTTGCTGCACCGAATGGGTGGCATCGAAGATCACCGGCGCGCCGATCTCGGCCATGATGGGCAGAGCGCGCATGTCGGACACCAGTGTGTTGTAGCCGAAGGACGCGCCGCGCTCGGTGGTCAGCACATTGGCGTTGCCGGAACCGGTGATCTTGGCGACGACGTTCTTCATGTCCCAGGGGGCGAGGAACTGCCCCTTCTTCACGTTGATCACCTTGCCGGTTTTGGCGGCGGCGATCAGCATGTCGGTCTGGCGCGACAGGAATGCCGGAATCTGCAGGACATCGACATGCGGCGCGACGATGGCGCACTGCTCCTCGGTGTGGACATCGGTCAGCACGGGGAGCGAAAATTCCTTGCGCAGTTCGTCGAAGACGGGAAGGGCTGCGTCCATGCCGGCACCCCGGGTCGCCGACAGCGAGGTGCGGTTGGCCTTGTCGTAGCTGGTCTTGTAGACGAGGCCTATGCCGAGCTTGCCGGTCAGTTCCTTCAGCGCGCCGGCCATGTCGAAGGCGTGCTGACGCGATTCAAACTGGCATGGGCCAGCGATCAGCGCCAAGGCTGCATTGTTGTCGAAGACGACATTGCCGACTGTTACCGACGAATTGGGCGCCATCGAATTAGGCGCTTGCGGCTTGCTCATGGGATCTCCCGGAAGATGAAGGCCGCGCCCTGTCCGGGTGCAGGCTGCACGACAATATCATTGCCCGCTATATCGTATTGGATGGAGTTGGCTGCAAGCAGCCTCGATGTCACATCGGCTCGCCGGACCGAAAAGACCACCGCGGCGAAGCGAAGGTCTGTCGGCGCGCCGGCCGGCAGGCCAAAGCGTGCGGTGAAGGACGCGGGGTCAAGCACGCTCAAATTTGCATTCGGCAAGTGAAACGTGCTGCCCTGCCCATTGGTGGCCGGATCGTCCACCGCCACAGAAATCAATCCATGCTGTTCGGCCGGCCGGTCGCTGACCGCCACCACTTCAACGATTCCGGTGGCACCGTTGGCGTGGGCCTGCAAAGCCGCGCGGTCCACCTTCGGCGCGTTGACCCGCTCGCAGGCAAACAGGAAGGCGTCCGTGGCCTCGGCTCCGGCCGCGAAGGCGAGCTTGAACGATGCGATGTCGCTTTTGCCCGCCGTGTCCGTGAAGGCGCGCGAGAAGCTCAGCATGCCTCCCGCCGAGATGCCGGCTTCGAGGTAGCGCGCATGGTCGGCGTCGACGTTGCCGGCAGAGAGAACCACCGCAGAAAAGCCATCATCGCCGTGGCTCTCACGATAGATGCGGTCGCGCGTGACGAACACATTGCCCTCTGCAATGGCCTGCATCGCGGCCTGTTCATCACCGATCGCCAGCGGCTCCAGATAGGCGCCGTCGGCGAGGAACACACAGCAGTTTTCGGTTCCGAAGGGATGGATCCCGGTTGGGGCAACGACGAAGCCAAGCGCGGTGAGCCGGGCTCGCGCCACCTCAAGGCTCTGCGTCGGCAGCACCAGGTGATCGAGCGGACGAGGGCCGGCTTCTGTGGTTAGGGTCATGCAGGCGCGATGTGCATCATTCCGCAAAGCGGTTCAAGACTTGATCGCAATCCCAGCCAGTTCGCCCCAACAGTTCACGGGACGTCGAAAAAGGCACCAGCTGGAGCAAGGCCTCAATTAGCTCCCTGCCATGACATCGGCGGAATAGCGCAACTCACGCATCGGTTTGACCTTGCTGGTGGTCTGCGCATAGAGCGGGTGCGCCTTGTAGGCGGCCAGCGCGGCGTCATCGGCGAACTCCGCATAGACGACAACGTCGACCTCATCCGACAGCGGATCGACCTTCGTGTTCAAGGTGACTTCGAAAAGGCTGGAATGGGGGATGTTGCCGAGCGCCAACAGACCGGTGCGCACAGCCTCGACATCCTCTTTACGCCGCGCGCTGAAGAAAACGATATGTCGGATCAACCCCGCCTCCTCGATCAAAATGCTGGGGTCTTTTGTGACGGCAGGACGGTGGCGTCAATCGACAAGGATGTCGCGGCTGCCAGTCGTTCGAATGGACGCTACCCGGTGACGGATCGCACGACGTGCGAGACAGCTCGCACCGTGGAGTCCAGGTACCGACCCTGATTGTATAGGCCGTCCCAGATCAGGAAGAAAGCGATGGCGGCAATGACGACTACATAACGCATGGCTAAATCTATCGCACAAGCAAGGGAGCAGCCATAGGCGTTTTTGGCGCGTTCGGCCTTTGCTGTGCAAAAGGCAGCCCCACGCCAGCGAGAGCAAACCGCTTGGCACAGCCCCGCTTGCAGCCTGCCTCTTGAAGTCCCCCCTCATGACGTGGAAGATTGTCGCAGGGATTCACTGGAAAGTGCTGAAGCTCAGGGGAAAAGGAGCGCGCGCTTTCGTTCGAGCCCGCCCTTCACTGAGCCGGTCAGCACCCGGGATGAGGCAAAGGCGTTCGAACCCGGCGAATGATCCAAGAGAACCGTGGCCCGGCAATTTGCGCCGACACCGCGGAAATCCAGGGGCGTGAGATGGCACACAAGGAACATTTTGGCGTAGCGTTGAGCGACGCGGTCAGGCTCGACGAATTCAATTTTGCCGAGATCGTCAAGGGCCTGCCGGCCAAGGCCCGGATGGTGCTGTCGGCGGCGATGAACCTGCCGCGTGGGTCGCTCAAGGTCAGGATGCCGGACGGGCGCGCCGTCCTCGTCGGCGGCAAAGGACCTGGCCCGGACGCCGAACTGGTGCTCAAGAACTGGCGCCTGCCCGGCCGCGCCTTTGCCGGCGGCACGATCGGCGTTGCCGAATCCTACATGGACGGCGATTGGGAAAGCCCCGATGTGACCAGCTTCCTGGAGCTGTTCGTGGTCAATTCGGTTGTCGGCGAGCGTATCGCGGGCGGCACCAACTGGCTGATCAACACCGTCCAGCGCATTCGCCACTGGTTCAACCAGAACACGCGCACCGGCTCGAAACGCAACATCTCGGCGCATTACGACCTCGGCAACGCCTTCTACAAGGAATGGCTCGATCCGAGCATGACCTATTCCTCGGCGCTCTACACGACAGGTGCCAACGACCTGGAAAGCGCGCAAGCCGCCAAATATCGTGCGTTGGCGAAGGATACAGGGATCGGTCCGAAGGACCACGTGCTGGAAATCGGCTGTGGCTGGGGCGGCTTCGCCGAATTCGCGGCACGCGAGATCGGCTGCCGGGTGACCGGGCTGACGATCAGCCGCGAACAGCACGACTTCGCCAAGGCGCGCATCGCCAAGGCCGGGCTCGCCGACAAGGTCGACATCAAGCTGCAGGATTATCGCGACGAAACCGGCACCTATGACCGCATCGCTTCGATCGAAATGTTCGAGGCGGTCGGCGAGAAATACTGGCCGGTGTTTTTCGGCAAGATGAAGGCCTGCCTTAGGCCCGGCGGCACCGCGGGCCTGCAGATCATCACCATCAACGAAGCCGCCTACGACACGTATCGCGCAAGGCCGGATTTCATCCAGCGCTACGTCTTCCCGGGCGGCATGCTGCCGACACCGTCGATCCTGAAGGCACTCGGCAAGGATCATGGCCTTGCCCATCTGCGCGAGCGCGTGTTTCCAGATGACTACGCGCGCACGCTCGCCGAATGGCGCCACCGGTTCTGGGCCTCATGGGAGAAGATCGTCCCGCTCGGCTTCGACGACCGCTTCAAGAAGCTCTGGGAGTTCTACTTGCACTATTGCGAGGCCGGATTCCGCGCCAGCTACATCGACGTGCGCCAGGTCGTCTACAAGGCGTAAGTCGACACCGCCACGTCGGCGCGGAATCGAGCCCTTCGAACGGCCGCGATCAAAGAAGGATGCGGTATTTCGCGAAGCCTGCTTCGCCCTCGCCCGCCGGCTCGATCTTGGGCGATTTCACCTGCGCAATAAAATCCTTGGCCCTGGCGCCGGTTTCGAACACGGCGCTGGTTCCAGGCAATGGCGCGAACGACCAGTTGTCGTCCGCCGATGGGTTGATCGTACCCTCGCTGACGATGTAGCGAACGATGACGTCGCGATTGGTGTCCGGCGCCTCGTAGATGATCTTCGAGGCATTAATGTCGGGGAAATTGCCGCCGCCGCCGGCACGATAATTGTTGGTCGCAACGACGAATTTCTGTTTGGGATCAATTGGTTTTCCATCGAAACTCAGGTCGACAATACGATTGGCGCCGGCGTTCGCCAGCCCGCCCTTGGCATCGTATTTCGGCGGTTGCGACAGGTCTATTCTGTAGCTGACGCCGTCGATGACGTCGAAATTGTAGGATGGGAAGTCGGTGTTGATGAGGGCTTGGTCGGCCTTCCCTGGCTCGATCCGGTTGAAGATGCCGGCCGACATTTCCAGCCATTCCTTGACCTGCGCACCGGTGATTTCCACCGCCCGCACCGTGTTCGGATAGAGGTAAAGATCGGCAACGTTCTTGATGGCGATATCGCCGGCCGGCACGTCGGTATAGTAGTCGGCGCCGTTGCGCCCGCCGGCCTTGAACGGAGCGGCCGCCGACAGCAGCGGCATATCCTTCCATTGCGTGTTCTTCAGAATATCCCTGAGGTACCAGGTCTGCGCCTGGCTGACGACCTGCACCGACGGGTCGTCGGCGACCAGCGCGAAATAGGAATAGAGCGGCGCGGAGGTCTTGCCGACGGGGCGGCGCACATAGGCCAGTGTCGCCTGGTGGTCCTGTTCGAGTGCCGCGATGATGCGCTTGTCGTCGGCGACAGTCGGCTTGTTCTTGT
This sequence comes from Mesorhizobium norvegicum, assembly GCF_004919685.1. GTDB lineage: Bacteria > Pseudomonadota > Alphaproteobacteria > Rhizobiales > Rhizobiaceae > Mesorhizobium > Mesorhizobium norvegicum. The sequence continues at coordinate 11,410 of NZ_SMYZ01000100.1, forward strand.
TGTCGACGCGTTCGAAGATCGGCCGTGCCTCGGAGGTGGCTGAAACGACCTTCCATTTCGACCCGTCGCGCTCCAGCATCAGGTCGATCAGCCCCATATGCGAGCCCCAGAAGCCACCCATAACGGCAGGTTTGCCCTGCAGCGTGCCTTTCTGCGTGTCGACACCATCGAGCGACTGGAAATCCTTCTTGCCGGGGAACACCAGATGCTGGTGACCGGTGAATACCGCATCGATGCCGTCGACACCGGCGACGAAGAAGGAGGCGTTCTCCAGCATGTCGCCCTGCTTCACGTCGATGCCGGAATGCGAGAGCGCAATGACGATGTCGGCGCCCTCCTCCTTCATCTGCGGCAGCCAGGCCTTGGCCGCCTCGACGATGTCGCGCGTCTTGACGTTGCCTTCGAGGTTCTTGAGATCCCAGACCATGATCTGCGGCGGCACGAAGCCGATGATGCCGATCCTGATCGGCTGCTCGGCGCCCGAACCGTCCTTGATCTTCTTGTCGAGGATGACATAGGGCTTGAGATAGAGCTTGTCGTCACGCGGGTTCGAGGCCAACTCGGTGCCGCGGATCAGGTTGGCGCAGACGAAGGGAAAATTGGCGCCGGCCAGCACCTTGTCCAGGAATGACAGGCCGTAGTTGAATTCGTGGTTGCCCAGCGTCGAGCACTCGTAGCCGAGCAGATTCATGCCTTTCATGATCGGATGCAGGTCGCCGTCCTTCAGGCCCTTCTCATAGGCGATGTAGTCGCCCATCGGGTTGCCCTGCAGCAGGTCGCCATTGTCGATCAGCATCGAATTGCTGGCTTCCTTGCGCACCGCGTCGATCAGGGATGCCGTGCGCGACAGGCCCATCGTGTCGTTGGCTTTGTCGGCGTAGTAGTCGTAAGGCAGCACGTTCACATGGATGTCGGTGGTTTCCATGATCCGAAGATGCGCCTGGTTGGCCTGTGCGCGGGCGGAGAAGGGATGAAGCACGATCAGCGCCCCTGTGGCTACGGTGCCAGCGAGGAAACCGCGGCGGGAGACGGGATGGAGCAGTTGCGACATGTTTTCTCCTCATCGACAACGTGACACGCCCTGCCCCGAAGCGAACTTCGCGCCGAAATCGACCTGAGTCCATTCAACAAGTTGCGTGCATCGGAACGTCAGTCGACCAGCAACAGATGACGTGCGGATGAACGGGACAGTGAAGAAAGTCAGGTCTTGTCGTCGTCGCCCTGGGTGATCAGCCGGGCGCTGCGCTGGCCTGTGACGTAGATCCATAGCCAGCTCAGGGAAACCGCAAGCCGGTTTCGGAAACCGATCAGAAAATAGATGTGGGCGATACCCCAGAGCCACCAGGCGAGCCAGCCCGTAAGCTTGATCCAGCCGAAATCGATCGCGGCGGCGCGTTTGCCGATCGTCGCCAGATCGCCGGCATGCCTGTAGTGGAAAGGACGCGCGGTCGTGTCACCATCAAGCCTGGCCTTGATAGTGGCCGCAACATGTCGGCCCTCCTGCTTGGCGGAAGGCGCCACGCCGGGTACCGGCCGGCCATCGGGCCGCAGCACAAGGGCGGCGTCGCCGATGACGAAAATCTCCGGGCTGCCGGGCACGCTGAGGTCAGGTTCGACGAGCACCCTGCCAGCGCGGTCCGCCTTCGCTCCCAGCCATTCGGCGGCGGGCGAAGCGGCAACGCCTGCTGCCCACAGAATCGTCCGGGCCGCCAGTTGCCTGTCGCCAAAGACGACGCCCTCGGCATCGCAGCGCGTGACAGCCCGCCCGAGTTCGACCGTCACACCGAGCCGCTCGAGTGCCTTCGAGGCATAGTCGGAGAGTTTTGGCGCGAAATTGGCAAGGATGCGGTCGCCGGCCTCGATCAGCACCACGCGCGTTTGCCGCGTATCGATGTTGCGGAACTCGCCGCGCAGTGTGTCGTGCGCCAGCTCGACGATGGTGCCGGCCAATTCCACGCCGGTCGGCCCGCCGCCGACGATCGCAATGGTCAGCAGCGCCTGGCGTTTGGCGGGATCGGTTTCCCGCTCGGCCTGCTCGAAGGCCAAGAGAATGCGCCGCCGAATGGTGGTGGCGTCTTCCAGCGTCTTCAGGCCCGGCGCGAAAGGCTCCCATTCGTCGTGACCGAAATAGGCATGGCGAGCGCCGGTGGCCAGCACCAGCGTGTCGTAGGCGACGGCGCTGCCGTCATCGAGCAACACGCGTTTGCCGGCACGGTCGACGCCGGTGACGTTGGCCAGCAGCGTCGTCACGTCCTTGCGCTTGCGCAGGAGGTGGCGGATCGGCCAGGCAACCTCGGAGGTTGCCAGCGCCGTCGTCGCCACCTGGTAGAGCAGCGGCTGGAAAAGATGATGGTTGCGCTTGTCGATCATGGTTATGCGCACTGGTGCGCCGCCAAGCGCGCGGGTGAATTCGAGGCCACCGAAACCCGCGCCGACAACAACAACTTGATGGCTGGCTTGGTTCATTTCATTTCACCAAGGCGAGCAATTCGCCGACCCTGATGTAGGCATTTTTGTGCAGCGCAACAATGGCCCGATCTGGTGCAACTGCCTGGGACTCGCCGCTCGATGTCGTGAATGCGCATGTCGTGCACAGGGACCGGGTATAGCCTTGCTCAGCAGTACAACGAGGTGAGGCATGGCCAACGAACATGACGGCGCCAAGGATCACGATGGGCCGGCGCAGTATTCCTCGCCGCCTTGCTTCATGCACGAGCTCGATCCGGAATTCCGGGCGCCGCTATCCGACTGGACCGATGTGAGGCGCTGGCGCAAGGCCGAGCGCGAACGGCTGATCGCGGCGCGGCTGGCGGTTTCCGCCGATGCGCGGACGGCGATGTCTCAGCGTATTGCCGAAGGGCTCGACGCGATCATCGGCGAGATCGCCGGTCGCATGGTCAGTCTTTACTGGCCGTTTCGCGGTGAGCCGGATTTGCGGCCATGGATGGCATCCGTCAATGAGCGCGGTGGCCGCACAGCGTTGCCTATCGTCGTGGAGAAAGGGCAACCGCTGATCTTCCGTGCCTACAAATCCGGCGACCGGCTGGAAAAAGGCATCTGGAACATCCCGATCCCGGCCGAAGGCGATCCGGTGCTGCCCGACATCGTCATCTCGCCGATCGTCGGTATCGATCCCGGGAACTACCGCCTGGGCTATGGCGGCGGCTTTTTCGACCGCACGCTGGCGGCGATGCCGTTCAAGCCGCTGGTCATCGGCGTCGGCTATGGGCTGCAGCGTATCGCGACCATCTATCCGCAGCCGCATGACATTCCGATGGATCGGCTCGTCACCGAGGCCTAAGAGCCTGTTTGGAAAATGAGACCGGTCGGATTTCTGTTTCGCTGCGAAATGTGGACACGACAGCAGCAAGCCGGTTGGCCGGGATCACCCGACGTAAAAACACCTCAGCTACGGACCAACGCGTTTCAATCGAGCCACGCTCCCGCCGTGTAGCAGCGCAAATGTCACGTGACAAAAATCCGACTTGGTCGATAAATAATATGATCTTCAGCGGGACCATGCCGCGGCGGACCGTTTCGACGTGCTCTCTGGGCGAATCCAACAGTGTCGGGTTGCTCTTTGGCTGCTTCACAACGGATGACAAGATGATCGGACGAACCATAGCGGCTGCCCTTGCAATTGCGTTTTCCTTTTCGCCTTCGCTTGCGCAACCACAGCATCGTTTACCGAGCGGTTACAAATGGGGCCGCTGCCTGCTTGTTGTTAGCGGTCAGACTCGCATATCCGGAAGATGCTCCTATCAAATCGAGACGGGCGGCGATTTTAATATCCAGGGGCCTCGGCAAGTTTTTGCAGGTATCGACTATCCTGATGCGCATAGTGGGGCTGATGAAATGTCCGAAGATTACTGGGCAGTTGTCTACAAGGAAGGTGATGTTTGGGACGGCTATGGGAACTCGGACATTCCCGAAACTCACGGTGAAGGTTGGGGAGAACTTCGCCGCGAAGGCGCATGCTATGTTGGGAAGGACGTCAGGGTGTGCCTTTGGCGTTAAGCCATTTCCGGCTTCATGCCCATCGCCGTGCGGTCGACGATCTCACGCAAGGCGAATGACGAGTTGATCTTCGTCACATGCGGCATCGCCGACAGCCATTCCTTGTGGATGCGCTCATAATCGACGAGATCCTTTGCCGCGATCCTCAGAATATAGTCGTACTCGCCCGACATCAGATGGCAGGACAGCACGTTCGGGCAGCGCTTGATCGCCGCCTCGAAATCCGACAGCGTCTTCTCGAACTGTCCCGACAGCGATATGTGCACGATCGCCGTCATCTGGTGGCCAAGTGCTGCATTGGAAAGCCGGGCGTGGTAGCCTCGGATGGTTCCGGATTTCTCCAGATTGTCGAGCCGGCGCGAACAGGCCGACTGCGACAGGCCAACCTTCTCGGCAAGTGCTGCATTGGGTATCCTGCCATCCTTCTGCAAAGTCTCGAGAATGGCGATATCAATCCTGTCGAGCGGCATTTTGCGTGAATCCTGCGAATATCCTGCTATTTTGCGCAACGATTATCGAAACGCGCCCATCCGCGCAAGCGCATTCGCAAACACCTGCGCATCGATTCGTGGTTCACTCCATTCATACAGGGAACGAGCCCAAAAGGGCCGGATCAGGAGAAGAAAATGCGCGTCGGCTGCCCCAAGGAAATCAAGAACCACGAATATCGCGTCGGCCTCACCCCCGGCTCGGTCCGCGAATATGTCGCCCATGGCCATGAAGTGCTGGTCGAGACCGGCGCCGGGGCCGGCATCGGCGCCGATGACAACGCCTATCGCGCCGCCGGCGCCACGATTGCCAAGACGGCCGCCGACGTGTTCGCCAAATCGGACATGATCGTCAAGGTCAAGGAGCCGCAGCCCAACGAATGGGCGCAGCTGCGCGAAGGCCAGATCCTGTACACCTATCTTCATCTTGCCCCGGATCCGGAGCAGACCAAGGGCCTGCTTGCGTCCGGCGTGACGGCAATCGCCTACGAGACCGTGACCGACGATCGTGGCGGCCTGCCGCTGCTGGCGCCGATGTCTGAAGTCGCCGGACGCCTGTCGATCCAGGCCGGCGCCACGGCGCTGCAGAAGGCCAATGGCGGCCGCGGCGTGCTGCTGGGCGGCGTGCCCGGCGTGCTGCCCGGCAAGGTCACCGTGCTCGGCGGCGGCGTCGTCGGCCTGCATGCTGCCAGGATGGCGGCGGGGCTTGGCGCCGATGTCACCATCATCGATCGGTCGATCCCGAGATTGCGCCAGCTCGACGATCTCTTCGCCGGCCGCGTCCACACCCGTTACTCGACTGTCGAGGCGCTGGAAGAAGAGTGTTTTTCGGCCGACATCGTCGTCGGCGCCGTGCTGATCCCCGGCGCCGCGGCGCCGAAGCTCGTCACGCGCGAAATGCTCTCAGGCATGAAGAAGGGCTCGGTGCTGGTCGACGTCGCCATCGACCAGGGCGGCTGCTTCGAGACCTCGCATGCAACCACTCATGCCGATCCGACCTACGAGGTCGACGGGGTCATCCACTATTGCGTCGCCAACATGCCAGGCGCGGTGCCGGTCACGTCAGCCCATGCGCTCAACAATGCGACGCTTCACTATGGCCTGCAGCTTGCCGACAAGGGCCTGAAGGCGCTGGTCGACGATCACCATTTGCGCAACGGCCTCAATGTCCACAAGGGCAAGATCACCAACCGGGCTGTCGCCGAGGCGCTCGGCTACGAACTGGTCGAGCCGAAAGCGGTTCTCGCGGCCTGATTTCACGAAAAGACAGCTTCCTCCCGTCTCACCCGCCGGTTCCATGCCGGCGGGTTTTTCTTTGGGGTAGAAGCAGGCAACAAAAAAGCGGAGCCAAAGCCCCGCTTCCTCGATATCGAGTTTTGCCGCCGGTTCATCCGCGGTCGGCAAATCGATCGACAATGGCTTTTTATCGCGATTATGCGACGGGAGTACGACAGCGTCTCCAGTCGCCAATCCCGGCGCCTCATGCGCGCTCGATGCGGCACTGATAGCAATTGTTGCGCGCCGAGCGGACATGGACGTAGGCGATATCGTCGCGCTCCAACAGGATCACGGCCCGCGCGGTGATGTCGCCGGTCGGGATGACACCGCCACTGCCATAGACGATACGATCATCCCTGCCATAGCCGCGCACGATATAGTCGGGGCTTTCGAGAATTTCGGGAAGCGCATCGCTCCCGGCGGCACGGTCGCATTCCTCGGCATGCAGGAAGATCGGCCCGGTTTCGGCATAGGGCTGAAGCTCCGGGAATGGCCGGTAGGCCAGGATGAGGTAAGCGTCGCCGGCGGCGATGTTCTTCAGGCAATGCCGGCAAGGCATGCCGTCACCGTCGGAGATTTTTCGCTCAGGCGTGTGGCCGTAGGCATCGGCGCCGCCGCGCTGCAGCGCCCTGACGTGTTCCGTGGGCAAGGCCTTGAACTGGATGGTCATGTGAAATCTCCGGTGTCGTTGACCGGAAATTATATGCCCGCACCGCTGCTTCCCACCCGATTCCTGCCAAGGTCGAAGGACCGACGACCGGCGGTCCCTCAACGGCTCTTAGGTAAGCCGGATAATGACAACCCTAGGTGCTCGCGAACTAGCGGATGAAATCGTCGAAGCGGCGCAACGTCACCCGGCGATTCTGCCAATTCTCGTTCTGCGTCTGCACCAACAGGAACTCCTCACCGTAGCCAACGGTTTCCAGGGCATAGCCGGGCACACCGAATTCGCGCACCAGTGTGCGTTTGAGCGAAGCGGCGCGCTGTTCGGACAGGGCCTGGTTCGACTGGAAAGAGCCGACGGCGTCGGTATGACCCTCGATCAGCACGCGGGCGCCCGGATCGCGGCGCAGAATGCGCCGCAGCGCATCGGCGATGTTTTCGATCTTGTCGTATTGCGAGTTGGAAATGGCCGCCGAACCGAAGGCGAAGTTGATCGACTGGATATCGATCGAGCGGGCCATACGACGCAGATCCGGGCGCCGCTTGAATTCGCGGATAGTGACGCGCTCGTTCGGCCGCAGCTTCACCCGGGGTGCCGCCTCGAGCTTCCGCTCGATCGTCGCGGCCGAAGGCGTTGTCGCCTGCGCGGCGGCAAGGCTCGGCATGGCAATGGCCGCGATCAGCGCGGCGGCAAATGTACGGCGGGTCAGCATGTCTTGTTTCCTTCGGCCTCGGCCGCATTGATGGTGCGGGCAACATGCCAAAGGCAGCCTGAAGCGCCGATGAACGGCGAGTTCAGATTCCGGCTGGTGTCAGACTCCGGCTGATGTCACGGCCGCATGACGCTGGCCGAGCGCTCGGTGAACGGCAGCGGATGCACGATTTCCTTCTTCTGCGCCACCGGTGCAAAGCCGAGCTTCTGGTAGAGCGGCAGAGCGGCCGGATGATCGAGCGTGCAGGTCTGCACTGTCACCCGCTTCGGCCCGTACGACCAGGCGGCGGCGATCGCAGAGCCCAGGAACCAGCGGCCGATGCCTTGCCCGGTGGCATGTTCCATCATGCCGAAATAGGCGAGTTCCACCTCTTCGGGCAGATGCGGCTTGAGATCGAAGAAGCCGGCCGGTGCGCCGTCGAGATAGAGTACCCTGATGTCGCGATCCTCGCGGTGGATGCCGGCAGAAAGCTCCTCATCATCCAGTCTCAGCACATTGACCCAGTGCCATTTGCGCCCCACCCGGTCCATCAGATAGCGGTAGAAATGCAGCGGAATATCCTTGGTCTTCAGCAGGGCGACCTGACGGTTATAGGGCACAGGCGGTGAATAGGCCGGCGGCACATGCATCTCGAGGAACGTCACCGTGACTTCAATGTCTTCCAGCGCGCCGTTTTCCATCGTCTTCATTCCTTGCCGGTCACGACAGGCGTGTCGGAAAGCCCACCCCACTCCGTCCATGAGCCGTCGTAAAGCCTGTTGTTCGTATGGCCAAGTGTTTCCAGCGCCAGCGTCACCGCCGCGGCTGTAATGCCGGAACCACATGAGGTGACGACGGGTTTCGACAGATCGATGCCGGCCTCCTCGATCACCTTGCGCAAGCGGTCCTTCGACAACAGCTCGCCATTCTCCGACAGCACCGAATAGGGCAAATTGCGCGCGCCAGGCATATGGCCGGAGCGGATCCCCGCGCGCGGTTCAGGCTCGGTGCCGGTGAAGCGGCCCGGCCCACGGGCGTCGGCGATCTGACTTGCTTTGGTGTCAACGATCCGGCGCATGTCAGCGAGGCTGGCGACACGATCTGCGTCAAAATCGGCATGAAACACGCTTGGCGCGATCTTTGTCCGTTCGGCCGTTACCGGCCGTCCGGCGGCTTTCCAGCCATCGAAGCCGCCATCCAGAATATAGGTCTGGAAGACGCCCATCACCCGGAACATCCACCATGCCCGGGGTGCGGAGAAGAAACCCGGACCGTCATAGACGACGATGGTGTCATCGGCCGAGACGCCCATGGCGCCCACATACTGGGCGAAATGCTGCGGCGACGGCAACGTATGCGGCAGGGACGAATCCGGGTCAGAAACCGCATCCTGATCCAGGAACCGCGCTCCCGGAATGTGCGCCGCCTCGTATTCGCCGCGCGCATCGCGCTTTTGCGCCGGGAGATACCAGGACGCGTCGACAATCGTCAGGCCCGGCTCGCCGAGACGCTGCTGCAGCCAGTCTGCGTCGACGGTGAAAGGACTGTCTTGGGCCATTCTTGTTCTCCTGCTTCGTCTTTAGCCAACATTGAGCCTGCCTTCTTGGCCGACCACGATCCTTGGCTGACCTTCGGTTCGACATCATGTCTGGCCCGACAATCTGGATGTGTTGCGAGCGCACGACATGGTCTGCCGTGGCAGTGCGTTGATTCCGATTGTTTTCGTGTTTCGTGGCGAGTACGGAGTGATGGTTATGATCTGGGGTGGGCGGGGTCAATAAAATCTCGACATGAGCAATCTGCTGTTTTCCCGTGTTCCCAGCAATCCGGTTTCGCTCGGGCTTGTCTGCAATTTTATTGCGCACTATCCGCCTTTTGACGGTTACGAGTTCGGCTTGATGGTGAAGACGCTGCGCTATCAACTGGACCAGCAGACACACATGATCGGCTCGATTGACGACGCCATCGTCGCTTATGTCGGCTGGATCCAGACCAGCCGCGAGATCGCCGAGGCCTGGGCGACGAATGGCGGACCACTCAATCCCTTTCCCGGCGGCGACGCCACCGCGGTGACGGTGCTGGCGACGCGGTCCTCGTCCCATATCCTGCCGCTGATCAAGAAGGCCAAGCTCGTCAACCTCGACAAGTCGGTATTCTGGAAACGCGACTTCATCGACAACCGCGGCTCGGTCAAGCGTGCCGTCCGCAAGCGCGACGTCTGATGGATTCGGCTGACTCCGCCGAGGCGCTGACGCAGGAAATCCTCATCCGGCTGGATGATCGCTACGCCGCAATGTTCGTGCGCATCTGGCGGCCGGCCGGCACGCCGCGGGCGACTGTCTTCTGCCTGCACGGTTTCACCGGCAATGGTGCCGACTTTGACTACCTCGCAACATTCCTGTGCCGCAATGGCTTCCTGGTGATCTGCCCAGACCTGTTGGGGCGCGGGCGCAGCGCCTATCTGGGTTCAGGATATGACATCAACGTCTATTCCAAATGCCTGCGTGCGCTTGGCGAGTTCGCCGGGACGGAGAACCACTTCATCGGCACTTCGTGGGGTGGCACGATCTTGCTGTTGTTTCTGCATATGACCCGCTCCAAGGCTACGAAAATCGTTCTCAACGACGTGCCAATGCTCGGCGGACCTGAGGTCGACGCTATGAGAAGCGAGGTCATGAAGGAAAGTGCGCTCAAGTTCGAGACCCGCGCAGCGGCGAAGGAGTATCTGAGCGCTTCCAGAGCCGTCATGGGCTCGGTCGAGGAAACGGTGTTCAACCGCTATGTCGAAAACAGGATCGCCACCGGCCCGGAAGGCTTCCGACTTGCCTATGACCCGGCCACGACCGGGAATTTCGGCGCCATGGCCGGACGCGACTACGATCTGTTCCCAATCGCTGCCAAGATCGACGCCCGCATCCTCATGATGTACGGGCGTGGCAGCGAAGTCATCGACCGGCAGGCCATCGACCGCACGCGAAAGGCACGGCCCGATCTGTGGCTTGCCGACAATATCGATGCGGGCGATCCGCCGTCGCTGATGACACTGGACCAGGCTCTGCTCATCCTGGGTTTCCTGTCTGCCGTCTGAAACTGGATTTGTCGTGGCGGGGTTGGTTTCGGAAAATGCATTTCGACGATTTGTACAGTGACTATATAGCCGCGACTTATGATCGCCAAAGCTCGGTCGAAAATCCCGCCAAGATCCTGGTTTGCACGACTCCGCGAACCGCCGGGCATTCCTATTGCCAGGTCTTGCAGCAGTTCGGCCTGGGAATACCCACCGAGTATTTTCAATGGCAATATGCCTTGCCGTTGATGAGACGATGGTCGGTCGACGACGCCATGGACCTCGAAAAGCTCGATGAGCAGGCGCCGGCCTACGGTCGGCATCTCCTGAAGAAACGGGCTGAAAACGGCGTATTCAGCGCTAAGATCTTTTTTGAAAACCTGCCATTCGCGCGCAGTTCGATCGGCGATGACGACGGCAACTCGTTCTACGTTTTCCTCTCCAGGAGAAACAAGATAGAGCAGACCATAAGCCTGCTCTCGATGCTCCATACGGGCCAGCCGTTCGACAGTCAGGAGACACTGCCTGGGATTCCCACGGTGACAATTTTGAACGAGAGGGTTGTCCGAGATACTGCGCAGTACATTTTCGACAGCGAGATCCGGTGGAAAAATTACCTGAACACCATTGATCGCCACAGAGTGGCTCACGTTTGCTACGAAGACTTTATCGCGAACCAGCAGGAAAACGCATCCGTCACAATGAGCGATTGGTTCCCGGACTTCGAACTGAAGTCAAAGGCCATATCGACAAGCAAGCGCTATGCGCATGATGTCGAGTTCAAGACCATGATCGGAAGGCAATTCGGGGACTATCTCAGGCGGTTTTGGCGGGAACATGCCTGACCTTGCGCTTCATCGACGCGCAACACCGACCGATGACCCCTCCGCCGGGCGTAATGCTAGCGCGTAGTCGAACCGGATCACATCGTCGGCCCGACTGAAAGCGAACTGGCGTACGATAGCTAGAACCGCCTCCTTGACTTCAAGCCGGCCAAGACGCGCGCCACCGCACATACGCGGCCCGGTGAGGAACGGAATGAAGGCCCGTCGGTCGAAGCTGTTCTCGATGAATTCCTTCCTGCTCGCGTCGAACGTGCGCGGGTTTTCCCAGAAGGCCGGATGCTGGTGCACACCGATGATCGATACCATGATCAGCTGCCCGGCGCGCAGGTCCCGGCCATCGAGAACCGTATCGGCGCCGACTTCGCGGGTCAGAAACGGTATCGGGGGGAAATAACGCATCGTCTCGTTAATGATGCAATCGGTATACGGCGTGTCCACCTCGCCCGAGATGACCTCGGCATGGATGCGCTCCTGCACCTGCTGATTGGCTCCCATCCGATCGATCACCCAAAGTGCCGTCGTCACCGTTGTCTCGACGCCGGCGAAGAAGTTCATGACGAACTCCTCGACCGGCGAAAAGCCTTCAACGTCGCGGGCCTCGCTTCTGAAGCGGTCCATCTCGGCGGCCGCCCGGGGATCCGCCATCAGTTGCGATCCGAAATCGGCGATAACCGCACGGGCGTCCTTGATGGCATTTGCACGTTCGGCGGTCGTCGGCGACACCCAGGAATAAAATTGGAGACGCCTCAGCACGTCGCGCACCCTATCGAGCAGCAAGAGTGTCGCCGCTATATCGGGCACAAGGCCGAAAGCCCGGTAGAATATCGTCATTGATGCGGCGAACAAGGCTTGCTGAATCGCGGGCAGCGTCGCCTCGCTCCCGGAAAGACTGGCGGCATAGATTTCCGCCACGGGATGCTGCTGCGCCGGCTTGGCGGCTGCCAGGTAAATATCCTGGGTGATGCCGCGCCGGACAGACCAGTCCTCATCGTTGGTGTTGAAGCGGCTGAACCCGAGCGCCGAGATCAGAGAGAAGTTCTTTCGGAAGAGCTCCGGCGCCTTGACGATGACATCGACGGCCTCGGGATTGTCGAAGACAGTCAGATTGCCGAGGTCGCGGGCCTTGCCATTCGGCCCCACCTGCCCGCTTTGGGCAAAAAGCGCGTAGACGAGGTTGTTGAGAACGCTTTCGATTTGCGTCTGATTGTCCATCAATGCCCCCAAGCAGCCATGAATGCCGCAGGCATTGCGCTGACGTCTCGACCAGAAAACCCAGCGCTATCATATTTGATTCGCAGGGATAAAAAGCCCTCTGTGGCAAACGCGTAACACTGCCCGAACAAATTATTGCAACAGCTATGACGCCAGATGCCGCTGCGTTAGTGTGCGAGTGGGCTAATGCGAATTTATTTTGATTCCAGGCGGGGAAAAAATGCGTGCTCATGTTTCAGGCAAACTTCTTGCCACGGTTGCGGCGTCCGCCGCTTCGGTGACGTCGATCGGCGTGGTTGCTGCCCATGCGGCTGATGCACAGGTAACCGATCCGGCCGTGGTCGATTCCCGCATCAAGATCGCGTTTGAAGGCGCGGTCTATCAGTCTAATGTCGACAAGGTTGGCGATACCAGCGACAAGCTGGGCAGCGGCAACGACTTTGGCGATCTTTATGGGTCGGTCGCGCTGACCAAACAGATTTCTCCGGATGTCGACTGGCGCCTCGCCGGCGCTTTTCACGCTGGACAGGATAATGACTTCAATCTGGACGAGACGGTACCTGGTGGTGTCATCGGTCTATCGTTCGGCAACAGCTACAATTTTCAGACGCTGGATTTTGATATCGGCAAGCACGTCCAGGTGCAGAGCGCCGACATCCGCTTCTTCGGCGGCGTGCGCTTGCTGCACTCCAAGGAAGAACTGAATTTCAACGTGTCCGCAACGCCGGATGATCCAGCCGACAAGGGCGGCAATGCCGACAAGCTCGGCTCATCGGAATTCTACGGCATTGGCCCGCGCCTCGGCGCCGAAGTCTATTATCCGCTCAGCTCGACATGGGGGCTCACCGGAGCGGTTTCCGGCTCGGCGATGTGGGGCCGTCGAACGGATAAGATTAGCTTGCATGTGCATGAGACCGGCCCTACGGCCGATCCAGATGTCAATGTCAGCGAAAGCCGGCACTCCAGCGAGGTTGTGACGAATGTCGACCTTTCCGGCGGCGTGACCTTCAAGCCGTGGGAGAACACCACCTTCACCGCTGGCTATCGGGTCGAGCAGTGGCACAATCTTCTTCTTCTCTCCGACAAGAGCACCCAGACGTTCCACGGGCCGTTCCTGCGCCTCGAAGTCAAGATGTAGCCCAGCGGTTCGGGCTATCGAGCTCGGACTGCAGCGTCGAATGGATTGCAATTGACTGAACTGGACGTGGCGTTTGAATCCAAGGTTGCGGTAAACGGCAACGTCAAACTGCACTACACGGCGGCGGGCTCTGGCCCGCCGATTGTGTTTCTGCACGGCTTTCCGGATCACGGGATGGGCTGGCGACGACAGCTGCAGGCGCTTTGCGGGCGTTATCGCGTGATCGCGCCGGACCTGCGGGGCTTCGGACAAAGCGATGCGCCGCAGGGATACGGCAACTATGTGCTGACAAACCTGGTCAACGACGTGCTGGCCGTCCTCGCAGCCGAAAAGCTGACCCAGGCCGCGATTGTCGGCCACGACTGGGGCGCCATTATCGCCTGGTGGCTGGCCATACGCGTGCCGCAGGTCGTGCGCCATCTCGTTTTGTTGTCTACGCCGCACCCGCGCAATCATCTGCGCGCTATCGCTGATCCGGCCAATGCCGAGATCACCGGATACATACGTCGCTTCCAGGTGCCGGGCGCGGCCCAGATGCTGGACATCGACGAACTCGCCGCCTGGGTCGCCGATCCGCAGGACAGGCAGGCCTTGGTTGACTCGCTCAGGCGATCCGATCCGGAGGCGATGCTTGGCTACTACAGGGCCAACATACCGCTTGGCAAAGTGGCCGATATCGGACAACTGCCTCTCGTCAAGGCACCGACCCTCGTGCTGTTCGGCACCGACGATCCCTATGTTCCGGCCAACGCTTTCGATGGCACATTCCGCGAGGTCGACAACGTGACCGCACTGGTGGCGCTGCCAGGCGCCGGTCACTTCATTCACCACCAGGCAGCCAAGTTTGTTACCGAACAGATCGAGGCATGGGTGGAGCGACCGCCTTCCAGCTTCCGCCACTTTGCATAGACGAGGTGTCTCGCGACCGGTTGAGAGAGCACGCAAGAGGTCGGTCGCAACGTGCCTTAGTTTGCCGGCATCGGGCCGAAGCGGATGCGGAAGCGCCTGTTTTCGCGGCCTTTCTTCTCGATCTTGCCGATGTGGATTTCGCCGACTTCGCCGGTGCTTTTGACATGAGTGCCGCCGCAGGGCTGGCTGTCCACCGAAGCGTTGTCGCCGATGCAGACCAGGCGGATCTTGCCGGTGCCGACAGGTGGCCGCACATTCTTGGATTTGACCAAGCTGGGGTTGGCGGCCAGTTCCTCATCGCTGATCAATCTGGTGAAGATCGGGTGATCGGCCCGCACCAGGTCCATCAGGCCGGCGGTGACGTCCTCCTTGGTGAAGCCGGCATCGGGAGCATCGAAATCGACACGGCTGTCATCCTCGGAGACCGCGGCACCCGTGATTGGAAACGGACAGACGACGGTGAGCAGATGGCAGGCAGCATGCATGCGCATCAAGAGATGCCGCCGCTCCCAGTCGACCGCCAGCCTCACCTTCTCGCCGACCTGTGGCACGGCCTGCTCCGGCGCCGGCACATGGATGATCTCGTCCTTGATCTCGCCGGTAATGGTGGCGGCAACGGCGATGCGGCTGCCGTCGCCACGCTCGAAATAACCGGTGTCGCCCGGCTGACCACCTGACGTGGCGTAGAAGATCGTCCGGTCGAGGATGATGCCGCCGCGATCGTTGACGGCCACGACCGTTGCCTCAGCCGTCTTCAGATAAGCATCGTCGCGAAACAGCGCTTCGGTCTTGTGCGCCATCAGGCGACTTTCTCGAACGGCACCGAAATCTTGCTCGTCAGTTCCATCCAGCCCGGCACCGGCAGCTGCTTCTCGCGCAGGAATTCCGGGTTGAACAGTTTTGATTGATAGCGTGTGCCGTAGTCGCAAAGAATGGTCACGATGGTGTGGCCGGGGCCTAATTCCCTGGCCAGACGGATCGCGCCGGCAATGTTGATGCCGGTCGAGCCGCCGACGCAAAGGCCCTCTTCCTGGATCAGGTCGAAGACGATCGGCAGCGCATCCTCGTCCGGGATCTGGAATGAAAAATCCGGCGTGAACCCTTCGAGATTGGCGGTGATGCGCCCCTGCCCGATGCCTTCGGTGATCGAGCTGCCTTCGGACTTCAGTTCGCCGCTGGTGTAGAAGGAGTAGAGCGCGGCCCCCAGCGGATCGGCGAGTGCGATCTTCACATTCTTGCTTTTCGCCTTTAGCCCGAAGGCGACGCCAGCCAGCGTTCCGCCTGAACCGACCGCCGAGACAAAGCCATCGACCTTGCCGCCGGTCTGGTTCCAGATTTCCTCCGCCGTGGTGCGAATATGGCCGTCGCGGTTGGCGACATTGTCGAACTGATTGGCCCAGATGGCCCCGTTCGGCTCCGTCCGCGCCATCTGCTCCGCAAGGCGGCCGGACAGCTTCACATAGTTGTTGGGGTTCTTGTAAGGCACCGCAGGCACTTCGATCAGCTCGGCGCCGAGCAGTTTGATCGTGTCCTTCTTCTCCTGGCTCTGTGTGTCCGGAATGACGATGACGGTACGATAGCCGAGCGCCTTGGCGACCAGCGTCAATCCGATGCCGGTGTTGCCGGCCGTCCCTTCGACGATGACGCCGCCCGGCTTCAGCAGCCCACGCTGCTCGGCGTCGCGAATGATGAACAACCCCGCGCGATCCTTGACCGACTGGCCGGGATTCATGAACTCGGCCTTGCCCAGGATCTCGCAGCCGGTTTGTTCAGAAGCTTTGTTGAGGCGGATCAGAGGCGTGTTGCCGATCGCGTCGATCACAGAACGGGGCATTCAGGATTCCTTGTGTGCGTGCGCCGAAACCCTAGAAACCCGAAGCTTCGGTTTCAAGGCAAGAATTTGTCTGGTCCAGTCGCATTTGCGGTGCTGTTGTTGCGCCGGCGCTTTTCAACATCGCCTTCGTGCCCCACAGTTCATTTCCGCCTGGCGATGAAAAGCACCCTTTTCATTCGATTTCTTCACCGCTAGAGCAAAGCACCAACAACTCGACAGGGCGCAGCATGACACTCTATCGGGCCAACCCGAAGCACGGCGTCGCCTGGATCACGGGCGGCTCAAGCGGTATCGGCCGAGCGCTGGCCAGGGATCTTGCGTCCCAGGGCTATGCCGTGGCGGTGACAGCGCTCGACGACGATCCGATCGACACGCTTGTCGTCGAGACCGCGCAGATGCCGGGCCGTGTCACGGCCTTTCCCTGCGATGTCACCGACGAGCCGCGCATGGCAAGAACCGTCGCCGCGATCGAGAAGGAACTCGGTCCCATCGTGCTCGCCATCTTCAACGCTGGAAACTACATTTCGACGCCTGGTGAAAATCTTGTCGTCAACGACTTTCGCCGAACCTTCGAGGTCAACTATTTCGGCATCATCAATGGCCTGGTGCCCGTCATCGAACGCATGCGTGTGCGGGCGCGCGGCCATGTCGTGCTGGTTGGCTCGGTGACGTCCTATTTCGGCTGGCCGACAACGGCCGCCTATGGCGGCACCAAGGCGGCGATCAACATCCTGGCCGAGTCGCTGAAGTACGATTTCGACAAGATGAACGTGCGCATCCAGGTGTTCAATCCCGGCTTCATCGACACCCCGCTGACCGAGAAGAACATGCTGCCGATGCCGGGGCTGATGCCAGTCAGCCGCGCGTCGCGTCGCATGGCGCGGGGCATCAAGTCCGGCGGTTTCGAGGTCACCTTCCCGCGCCGGACAAGCTGGCCTCTGAAACTGCTCGGCCTGCTGCCGAGGCCGCTGTGCAGAGGGGTGATCAGCCTGACGACCAGCTGGAAGGCGCGGCCGCTGCATTACGACCGCAAGCCGCCAATCGAATAGATCCGCTGACGAAAGTTGGCAGGCGCCCCGCTTCGGGCCGCCGTTGCCTGTTGGTGGCCGCCGCCATAGGTTGAGATCGTGTTGCGTGGAGTCTGCGATGGGGCGACGGATCGTGCTTGCTGTGCTGGGCCTTGTCGCCATCCTCGCACTGGCCTTCCTGCTCGGCCCACGCGTTCCCGTCGACACCACGATCCGTTTCGATCCCTCGGTCATCGGCGACGATCCGCAGGCCTATGTGGCAAAGGTGGAAGCCGCCATACCCGGAATCCGCGACGGGCTGGAGAAGGAGATCGTCTGGGCCAATCCGATGGTGCATGCCAAGACGCCGCTGTCGATCGTCTACATCCACGGCTTTTCCGCCTCGAAGGGCGAGGTTCGCCCGCTGCCCGACGACGTGGCTGACCAGCTCGACGCCAATCTCTTCTACACCCGCCTCACCGGTCATGGGCAGGACGGCGCGGCGATGACGCAAGGCAGCATCAATGCCTGGGTCAACGACTATGAGGAGGCGCTCGCCATCGGCCGGGCGATCGGCGACAAGGTGATCGTCATCTCGACCTCGACCGGCGGCTCGCTGGCAGTATGGGCGGCAACGCAGCCGGGCGCATCGGACGGGGTGGCGGCGATCGCGTTCATCTCGCCGAACTTCGGCGTGAAGGCTTCGGGCGCCGAAATCCTGACCATGCCGTGGGGCAAACAAATCGCCAGGGTGGTCGCCGGCAAGGAACACAGCTTCGTGCCGCGCAACGCGCTGCATGAAAAATTCTGGACCTACCGCTACCCGATCGAGGCGACCTTGCCGATGCAGGCACTGACCGAGCTTGCCTATGGCGCGCCGGTTGAGAAGGCGACCATCCCTGCCTTGTTCATCTTTTCGGATTCGGACAGTGTGGTGCGGCCCGACCGCACCCGCGAGATTGCCGGGCGCTGGGGCGCGCCGCATGAACTGGTTCCGGTCGACGACACGGGCGACCCGGACAACCACGTCATCGCCGGCGACGCGCTGTCGCCGTCGACCACGGCATTTCTGGCGCAAAGGATCGCCGTCTGGGTCGACGCGGTGGTCCAATGAGCAGACGAAAAAAGGGCGGCCGAAGCATCGCTTCAGCCGCCCTTTCCTGTCGGTCTCGGCAATCAGCCAGCCTGACTGATTACAACGCGGTCTGGCTTACGCAGCCCGCGCAGCCGGACGCTTGCCGCCAAAGCGGCGCTTGTTGTTGCCCTTGAAGGCCGGCTTGGCGCCTTCCGGCTTGCGCTCGCCAGCGAAGGCCGGCTTGTCGCCGAAGCGCTTCTTGCCAAAGCCGTTGCCTTTGTTCTCGCCACCGGGCCGCCTGCCGTCGCGACGACCATTGCGGTCGTTGCGGTCATTGGCCGGCTCGAAGCGCTCGTTCTTTTCGGCCGGATTGCGCTGCGGATCGGGGCTGCCGAGATGGTCGGCAACGATCGGCAGCTTGGTGCGGATGATACGCTCGACCTGGCGCAGTTTGCTGTTCTCGGAAGGATCGCAAAGCGTGATCGCGATGCCGTCCATGCCGTTGCGGCCGGTACGGCCGATGCGATGAACGTAGCTCTCCGCTTCGTCCGGCAGGTCGAAATTCACGACATGGCTGATGCCGGGCACGTCGATGCCGCGCGCCGCAATGTCGGTCGCCACCAGAATGCGCACCGAGCCCTCACGGAAATCGTTCAGCGCCTTCTGACGGGCGTTCTGCGACTTGTTGCCGTGGATGACGGCGGCCTTGAAGCCGTCGCGCTCGAGGTCCTTGGTCACCCTGTCGGCGCCGTGCTTGGTGCGCGAAAAGATGATGACGGACTTCATCGCCTCATCGGCGAGCATCGTCGACAGCACCTGGCGCTTCTGCTTGGTGCGGGCAAAGACGACGCCTTGCACGATCTCGGCCGCTGCCGTGCTTTGCGGCGCGACTTCGACGCGGATCGGGTTCTTCAGCAGGCCCTTCGCCAGTTCGGCGATTTCATTGGGCATGGTCGCGGAGAACAGCACCGTCTGACGGTCGGGCGCGGTCGCCTTGGCGATGCGCTTGACGTCGTTGATGAAGCCCATGTCGAGCATGCGATCGCCTTCGTCCAGCACCAGCCATTTGGTGTCGGCAAGCACGAGGTCGCCTTCACGCACCAGGTCGGTCAGCCGGCCGGGCGTTGCGATCAGGATGTCGACGCCGGGAGCAACCTTCTTCACCTGGCTGAAGCGGGAGACGCCGCCAAGCACGAGCGCGGTCGAAACATGCGCGCCCTTGGCGAGGATCTTGATCGTGTCCTCGATCTGTACGGCGAGTTCGCGCGTCGGCGCCAGAATCAGCGCACGCGCCGTCTTCGGCCGGCGCTTGGTGCCGAGCGCAATGATCTTCGACAGGATCGGCAGCGCGAAGGCCGCGGTCTTGCCGGAGCCGGTCTGGGCGATGCCGAAAATGTCACGGCCTTCCATCTGCGGCGGGATCGCCTGCGCCTGGATCGGCTTTGGCTCGGTGAAGCCGGCGGCATGGGTGGCCTTGAGCAGCGCGCCCGTAATACCCAGTGCCGCGAAACCGGTGAGTTCCGCAGTGTTGCTACCGGGCAAAGTGTTTTCGTTGGTCAAAATAATCTTCTTTCACGCGGCTTCTGGCCGCAAACATCGATGGCGGCAGGGCGCAACCTACCGTCGAACAAATTGTCATGGAACGACAAGGCGGCGGACGTTTCCGTCCGCGCGGCTGCGCTGTCGTGCCCGCAGGCATCATGCCACGGGGCTTTTTCGCCGCTTTGTGATGTACCGGAAAGAGGGGCCGATATACCGGAAAGAGGGAAAACAGACGCAACCAGTCTCATTCGTCGAGAAGGCCGGATTCGTTCCCGGCCCAAGCGCCTATGGGGTGCATATGGCTGAGTTCGCTTCGGAATGCAAGGGGCTTCATGTTGCAGCGCAGCAAAACCCATAGCGCAAGCGGCGCTTGCGCTCGCTTGCCGGCACGATTACCACGAAATGCCGCTGGCCTGGGAGGTAATCAATGAAAGACGTGCTGAAGGAACTCGAGCGCCGCCGCGAGATCGCCCGCATGGGCGGCGGCCAGGCTCGCATCGATGCCCAGCACAAGAAGGGCAAGCTCACCGCGCGCGAACGCATCGAGGTGTTTCTCGACGAGGGCTCGTTCGAGGAATTCGACATGTTTGTCGAGCACCGCTCGACCGACTTCGGCATGGAGAAGTCCAAGATCGCTGGCGACGGCGTCGTCACCGGCTGGGGCACCGTCAACGGCCGTCCGGTCTACGTGTTCGCCAAGGATTTCACCGTGTTCGGCGGCTCGCTGTCGGAAGCGCACGCCGAGAAGGTCATCAAGGTGCAGGAGATGGCGTTGCGCAACCGGGCACCGATCATCGGCCTCTATGATGCCGGCGGCGCGCGCATCCAGGAGGGCGTGGCGGCCCTCGGCGGCTATGCCGAGATCTTTCAGCGCAACGTGCTCGCCTCCGGCGTCATTCCGCAGATTTCGGTGATTATGGGGCCTTGCGCCGGCGGCGACGTCTATTCGCCTGCCATGACCGACTTCATCTTCATGGTGCGCGACACCTCCTACATGTTCGTCACCGGACCGGATGTGGTGAAGACCGTCACCAACGAGACGGTGACCGCCGAGAGCCTCGGCGGCGCTTCCGTCCACACGACGAAATCCTCGATCGCCGACGGCGCCTATGACAATGACGTCGAGGCGCTGCTGCAGATGCGCCGGCTGGTCGACCTGCTGCCGGCCTCCAACACATCGGAGCTTCCCGAGATCGAATGCTACCAGTCGGTCACCGACCACGATTTGTCGCTCGACCGGCTGATTCCCGACAACGCCAACAAGCCCTACGACATCAAGGAGCTGATCCTGAAGGTCGCCGATGAAGGCGATTTCTTCGAGATCCAGCAGAATTTCGCCAAGAACATCGTCACCGGCTTCGGACGCGTCGAGGGCCGCACGGTCGGCTTCGTCGCCAACCAGCCGATGGTGCTGGCCGGCGTGCTCGACTCGGACGCCAGCCGCAAGGCGGCGCGCTTCGTGCGCTTCTGCGACTGTTTTTCGATCCCGATCGTCACCTTCGTCGATGTTCCAGGCTTCCTGCCCGGCACCGCGCAGGAATATGGCGGGCTGATCAAGCATGGCGCCAAACTCCTGTTCGCCTATGCCGAGGCCACCGTGCCGAAGATCACCGTCATCACCAGAAAAGCCTATGGCGGCGCCTATGACGTGATGGCCTCAAAACATCTGCGCGGCGACATGAACTATGCCTGGCCGACGGCGCAGATCGCGGTGATGGGCGCCAGGGGCGCGGTCGAGATCATCTATCGCAAGGACATCGGGGACGCCGGAAAGATTGCAGCCCATACAAAAGCTTACGAGGATCGCTTCCTGTCGCCCTTCGTCGCCGCCGAACGCGGTTATATCGATGAGGTGATCATGCCGCACTCGACCCGCCGCCGCATCGCACGGGCGCTGCGTATGCTGCGCAACAAGAATATGCAGAACCCTTGGAAGAAGCACGACAACATCCCGCTGTGATTCTGAATGTCGCGAATGATCATCATCGCTGGACGGCGATTTGGCAGGTTTGCAGTCCTGTTTTTCGTTGTCCCCGCTGCCGTCATTTTCTGCGTCTGGATGACCCTGCTCGACAGCCATTCGGTCTGGTTCATCGTCAGCGGCTTTGTTGCAATGCCGATCGCGACCACTGCGGTGGCATTCCTGTTCGGCACATTGTTTGCCGGTTTTCGGCGCAGCAAGGTCAAAGGCGTCAGCAGAGCGGAGGCGCCTGGACTATGGGCGCTGTGGGAAACGGTTGCTGGACGGCGCCGGGCGGCGCGCACGGTTATTGCGTTAGAGGACAACCTTAACGCCAGTGTGCGGGAAGAGCGTACGCTTCTTGGCCTTCTCGGCAACCGCCTGTTTTTGACCGTTGGCATTCCCCTCCTTGCCGTGACCGATGAAAAGGCCCTCGCCGCAATTCTCGCCCACGAGGACGCGCATGTGCGAAACAAGGACACCAATGGTGGTCTCAATCTCGCTGAATTCGAGAACAGTTTCGGATTTGTTTTCGAATACGCTCCTCCCGGAGCGACAATTTCAGGCAGCCTCCTTCACGCGGCGATCGGCTGGCTATCGGAATCGTTTGAGCGGGAAGATATCCGGCTTTCGCGCGAAGCAGAGATCAAGGCGGACCGACATGCGGCATCCTCTGGCAATGCTGAGCAGGCAGCACGCGCACTGTTGCTTGTTGCCGCGGCGGACGTTCACTTCAAGGAAAAGGTCTATGATCCACTGCGCCGGGAATTGATGGGAGCAATGCGTCCACCACGGCCCCCGCTCGACCGCCTTCTGGAGATGGCTGGACAATTGTCGGAATACACTTGCCTGAGTGCTTGCGCCCACAGGGCATGGGAACGTCCCGACGACGAAAAGTCGACGCATCCATCATGGGCGCAGAGGCTGGCGGCACTTGGATATGCGGAAGCGCCCGACATCCAGCCGATAGCCGTCACGGCACTCTCGACGCTGCTGAGCCCAGACACAGCTGAACGACAAATTGCGGAATTCAACAAGACGTGGACCGGGCAGATGGAGGACTACCTTCAACGCTAAGGCGGTGTCCGCGAGACGCTTTTTTCACTGATCGCCGTCACCCGCAACCGACAAGTCTACTGCTCCTCCGCCGCACCAAACCCTGCCCCCATCGTGGCGCGGGTAGCACTGGCCCACGGCGTCGCGTGATTGTCGATGCGCATCTGGAAGATGAAATAGGTCGGCGAGCAGAAGCCGATGCCTTTTACCTTGCCGATGCCCGGCGTGTCCGGTGGCAGCGACTGGCACATATAGTCCTCGCGGCAGAAATGATCGGCCGAACAGGCCGGCCGGTTGCCGCGATTGACGGCGCCGCCAAGGCACTGGTCGAAATTGTTGGTGGCCACGCAGATGTCGAATTTCTTGCCGCCGACCAGTCCGCAGATCTCGTTCGGCATCGGCTTGCCGGCCTTGAAGGCTGCGAAGGCACGGTCCTTGTCGTCACAGCCGCGATAGGCGATGCCGCCAGGCACGCCGATCTTCGGTGGACGGCAGGTGTAAGCGGTGCGCGAGACATCCGGTGCGAAGGCCGCGAACTGGCCCGATATGCTGTAGCGGTCATTGAAAGGCTGCGCCGCATTGCTGGCGATCAAGCCGGTCAGGCAGGGATGCCCGGAAAACATCTTTTCGCTGTCCTTGGGGAGCAGGCATTGCGCGAGTTTCGTCCGCACGCCTGAAGCGGTGGCCAACGGCATGCAAACGGTGCCACTGCCGCACTGCCAGGTCGCACCGAAGCGGGCGGCATCCTCCGGCATCAGGCACGGCATCGCCATCTCGGCCGGCGCGTAATCGACCGCAGTATCCGTCCAGGCCGCCGGCGGCGCAAAGGAGAGCGGCCGGAAGCGGTTCGGCTGCTTGCCTTCGGTCGTGGCGCGAAGCCAGGCCTGGCGGCGCGGAATTTCGGCATGAAGATGCGGTGAAATGCCGACCTCGATGCGGTTCAACGGCGACGTCGTCTCGTCGTCGAGGCCGATGAAATGGAAGCCGGCGGTGGAGCCGGCCTGATGGCACCCCTGGCAGGCGCCATTGTCCAGCCGCTCGACCAGCGCTTCCGGCGTGCGCACCAGTTTCAGCGTGGAATAATCGAGCGATGCGAATTCCGCGGGTTGGAATTGTTGCGTAAACGGATGATTGGCCTGCCGCGCACTGCCGAAGGTCGACCATGAGATGATCTTCCTGGCCAGGAACTCGTCGGGGATTTCATAGACACCTTCGTCAACCGCCGGCAGGTTGGCGCCGACATAGGCGGCGAGCCGTGCCTTCAGCGCCGCGTCCTGCGAGAGCCGTGCGGTGTCAGGCGTGTTTTCCAGCGACTTCTCGCTGATATCAGCACCATCGATGCCGAATATCCGCATGAGATAGGCAGCCTGCCCGCCAAACTCGGTTTCCTGACCGGAGGGAAAGCGCACCACCTGTGCGTTGAGCTCCAGCTGCTTGAAGGTCAACCCGGCCTTCTCCAGCGGTCCACCGGTCAGCCAGCCGGCATCGACGCTCTCATCAAGCTGTGGCGTCCAGCGCCCGGCAGTGCCGACGCAGCCGCCATCGGCATCGGGTGCGGCGCTGTAGACGGCATTGAAATTGAACGGCAGGCGCGACGCCAGCAGCTTGCTGTTCTTCCGAAAGCTGTAGGCAAGGCGGTAGATGAAGCGCACCTCGCCGCAGCTCTTGTCGCCCTGCAGCACTGCGAAGTCGCGACGGTCGAGCCGGTTGACGACGCCGACCAGCCGAAAGCGTGCGGCATCGGTCTTCAGCCAGCGCATGTCCATGATGCGGCCGACATTGCCATCGGTGACCTCGTAGAGCGGCCGCCCGCCGGCCTTCATGTCGGCCCGCAGTGCTGCAACATCAGAGGCAACTGTTTCGACGATGGCGTGATAGGCCGGCGCCTCGTCGTAGAGCGTCTTCAGACCGTCCTCGCCGTCGACCCCGAAAACGTCGGCGAAGCCGAAACCCTTGGCATCGAGTGCGGCGAGCACGGCCGGATTGTCGACGACGGTCACAGGGTCTTCGGCGCGTGCCGTCGACGCCACGAAGCCGCCAAAGAGAGTGGCGAGCAACAGAGTCAGGGCGCGGCTCATTGAGCAGCCTTGCGCGCGTCGAAGAGTTCGCGCAACACCGGCACCAGCGCCAGCGGCAGATCCTCGGCGATCAGACCGGGTCCGAACCGGCTGCCGGCTTCGGCATGCAGCCAAACCGCCGCACAGGTCCCCTCGAAGGGCGGCATGCCCTGTGCGAGCAGACCGGCGATGATGCCCGACAGCACATCGCCTGACCCGGCTGTGGCCAGCCACGGCGCGCCGTTGGAATTGATCGCCGCCTTGCCATCGGGAGCAGCGATCACAGTGTCGGCACCCTTGTAGACGATGACCGCATTGGACCGCACGGCGGCGGCACGCGCCTTGGCCAGTTTCGACAGGGTCTCGTCGCCTGCGATATCAGGGAACAGTCGGCCGAATTCACCCTCATGCGGCGTTATCACCAGCGCTGGAGCATTCAGCCGCCGGGCGGCTTCGAACAGCGCTGAGGGCTGATGGGCCAGAGAGGTGATGGCGTCGGCATCCAGCACGATCGCACTGGCGTGGCTCGCGGTCGCTTCGTCGCGTCCACCATCCGCCAAAGCCTTGATCAGCTGCAGGGCGAAATCGCCGACCTTGGGTTTTGGCCCGAGCCCCGGTCCGAACACCAGCGCCTCGGGATGGCGCGCCGCCAGGAATTCCTGCACATCCTCGAGCGAACCCGCCTCGCGCAGCATGATCGAGGTCAGGTGCGTCGCGTTCACCTGCATGGCATTGGGCGGCGACAGCACGGTGACCGCCCCTGCCCCGCTTCTGGCGGCAGCCATGGCGGACAGCCGAGCCGCGCCCGTAGCGCTGGGGCCGCCGGAAAAGACGCCGACATGGCCACGCTTGTATTTGTGCGCGTCCACCGCCGGCACGGGAAATTCCTGGAACCACAGGTCCGGCACATTCTCGAAGGTCGACACGGCGAGCTGGGCGATGATGCCGTCGCCGATGCCGATATCGGCGAGCACGATTTCACCGCATTGCCCGCGTCCCGGCAGCAAAAGGTGGCCAGGCTTTTTTCGCGCAAAGGTGACGGTGACCTCAGCGCGAAACGCCTTGCCCAATATGTCGCCGCTGGTTCCCGAGACGCCCGACGGCAGGTCGACCGCGACCACAGGCAGGCGCAGGGCTGTTGCGGTATCGACGGCCTTCACGGCATCGCCGGACATCGGCTTGGACAGCCCTGCCCCGTAGAGCGCGTCGACCACGATCGAGCCGGCCTCGGCATTAAATCCAGACAGCGGCCGGGGCTTGATCGGGCACTCCGCGGCGGCGAGCGCCGCATCGCTTTCCGGCCTCGGCGCTCCGGATGCCCAGATCGTTGTGCTAACGCCGCTGGCGGCCAGGATGCGGGCGACGACATAGCCATCACCGCCATTGTTGCCGGGGCCGCACAGCACATGGACGTGCGCCGCTGAGGGATAACGCTTGAGAATCTCAGCCGCGACCGCTTCACCCGCTCGCCGCATCAGGCCGATACCGTCGGTTGGACCGGCGGCGATCGTCAGCCGATCGGCCTCGCTCATTTCGGCGGAGGTAAGAAGTTCGCTGCTCATGGATTGCCGATCCGCATGCGATCAAGCATTGTCCAATTTTCGATCCGAAGCAAACAAAGGGGAGTTGCCGAGATTTGCGGCCATATCGTCGGCATGAGGGCATTGCAGGCACGAAATTGCCTGAGGGATAGGCGATATGCCTAATTTTTGTGCGGGCGCAGATGCTGGCGCTGTGTAGGCTCCAGCAGCCCATGCCGCTTCCGGTGCAGTGAATGACGCGAATTTGCATCCCGGCAGGGCGCGGCTTTGAAATCGTATGAGACCGCTTCGAATCCGTCCGATTGGCACAGTTCGTGCTTGATGGAGGCGCAAGCGGGGGGTCACAACCCGTTTTTTTGGCAGTGGAGGCCACTTTTTACATGAAAAAGATCGAAGCGATCATCAAGCCATTCAAGCTGGACGAAGTGAAGGAAGCGCTTCAGGAGGCCGGACTGCAGGGCATCACTGTCACCGAAGCAAAAGGCTTCGGTCGTCAGAAGGGCCATACAGAACTCTACCGCGGCGCCGAATATGTCGTCGATTTCCTGCCCAAGGTGAAGATCGAGGTCGTGCTTGGCGACGACGCGGTCGAAGGTGCGATCGAGGCCATCCGCAAGGCGGCCCAGACCGGCCGTATCGGCGACGGCAAGATCTTCGTTTCCAATATCGAGGAAGTCGTGCGAATCCGCACCGGCGAAACGGGCATGGACGCGGTCTGACCTGACCCGGCCATCCTCCTGAAAACGTCATCATCAAAAAACGTCATCAAACAGGGATACATGACATGACGACAGCCAAAGACATCATGAAGCAGATCAAGGACAACGACGTGAAATTCGTCGACCTGCGCTTCACAGACCCGAAGGGCAAGCTGCAGCACGTGACGATGGATGTCATCGAGGTCGAGGAAGACATGTTCGCCGATGGCGTGATGTTCGACGGCTCGTCGATTGCCGGCTGGAAGGCCATCAACGAGTCCGACATGGTGTTGATGCCCGATCCGGAAACGGTCCACATGGACCCGTTCTTCGCGCAGTCGACCATGGTCATCCTGTGCGACATCCTCGATCCGGTTTCGGGTGAATCCTACAACCGCGATCCGCGCGGTACGGCCAAGAAGGCCGAGGCCTACATGAAGGCGGAAGGCATCGGCGACACCATCTTTGTCGGCCCGGAAGCCGAATTCTTCGTCTTCGACGACGTGAAGTACAAGGCTGATCCCTACAACACCGGCTTCAAGCTCGACTCGACCGAACTGCCGTCGAACGACGACACCGACTATGAGACCGGCAATCTCGGCCACCGTCCGCGCGTCAAGGGCGGCTATTTCCCGGTACCGCCGATCGACAGCGCGCAGGACATGCGCTCCGAAATGCTGACCGTGCTCGCCGAAATGGGCGTGCGCGTCGAAAAACACCACCACGAGGTGGCGGCTGCCCAGCACGAGCTCGGCATCAAGTTCGACGCGCTGGTGCGCAACGCCGACAAGATGCTGATCTACAAATATGTCGTCCACCAGGTCGCCAATGCCTACGGCAAGACGGCGACCTTCATGCCAAAGCCGATCTTCGGCGACAACGGCTCGGGCATGCACGTCCACATGTCGATCTGGAAGAACGGCAAGCCGACCTTCGCCGGCAATGAATATGCCGGCCTGTCGGAAAGCTGCCTGTTCTACATCGGCGGCATCATCAAGCACGCCAAGGCGATCAACGCCTTCACCAACCCGCTCACCAACTCCTACAAGCGTCTGGTGCCGGGTTACGAAGCGCCGGTGCTGCTCGCCTATTCGGCGCGCAACCGCTCGGCCTCCTGCCGCATCCCGTTCGGCTCGTCGCCGAAGGCCAAGCGCGTCGAAATCCGCTTCCCCGATCCGGGCGCGAACCCCTATCTCGGCTTCGCAGCGCTGCTGATGGCTGGTCTCGACGGCATCAAGAACAAGATCCATCCCGGCCAGCCGATGGACAAGGATCTTTACGATCTGCCGCCGAAAGAACTGAAGAAGATCCCGACCGTCTGCGGTTCGCTGCGTGAAGCGCTGCAGAGCCTCGACAAGGATCGCGGCTTCCTGAAGGCCGGCGGCGTCTTCGATGACGACCAGATCGACAGCTACATCGAGCTGAAGATGGCCGAGGTGATGCGCTTCGAAATGACCCCGCATCCGGTCGAATACGACATGTACTACTCCGTCTAAGATTCAATATTATATTCAAGCCCTTGAAAGATTTCCCTCTTTCAAGGGCTTTGCTGCTCTCAGATGGTCGTGCCTACCGATCGGCGCACGAGAGCGGGCCGACTCGACATAAGCAGCGTATTTGCGTTGAGTTTTCGACGATCGCATATGCCTGGGTTCATGAGCGCGGGGTCCATTGGCACGCACGACACGTCGATCCGGTGACGTCAGTCTCAAGCTCAGCAAAGTCCGATGGATGGAAAGCGGATCATTGTTCGATCGCGAACATGAAGCCAGGAGCGAGCGGAGCACTGTCTCAGGCTACAGTGACCGCTCGTCCGGCGCCCCCCGCCAATGCCGCCGTTCAAGAAAACCCCGCCCGTCCGAACAGCATTGCGTGACGTAACCCCAAGACCTGCGAATACGCATGCTGCGATGCGATCTGTCAACGCCACCAACCGGGCTGTGGATAGCAGATTTCGCTGCTTGAACAGATGCTTATGGAAGGGTCTTTGCCACAGATTAAGTGCTGGAAAAGGCGGTTTTCCGGGCTTTCTGACAAGCCATCGCTGGAAACGGACACGGCGACGGACCGGACTCCGGTGGGATTCTCGACTACCGGAATTGCCTGACTTTTTCTGGGTGCTTTTGGCCGGAGATGCGATCTGCCGGGTAGCGGCAAAAAAGAACCCCGGCCTGGGCCGGGGTTCTTGCAAAGAGCAGACCGTCGGAGGGACGTG
The DNA here is from genome assembly GCF_004919685.1 of Mesorhizobium norvegicum. Classification (GTDB taxonomy): domain Bacteria; phylum Pseudomonadota; class Alphaproteobacteria; order Rhizobiales; family Rhizobiaceae; genus Mesorhizobium; species Mesorhizobium norvegicum. The sequence continues at coordinate 40,704 of NZ_SMYZ01000100.1, forward strand.
GATCTACCCTGCAAGCTCGTCGGGACCGTGCAGGTTCCAGTCCGTTCGCCTGGCCAGGACCAGCAGGTAATAGATCGCCGCCACGACCATGATCAGCCCCGTCGCGATCAGGCTCGGACGGCCGAAGGCGACGTCCAGGTAGTTCTGGTAAGCGACATAGATCAGCGCCACGAAAGCGAGGATGGCCGGCACCGGGAAGAGCGGCATGCGATAGTGCCCGCCGTCGGTGGTGCCGCTGCGGCGACCGACAAACGCCGCCACGCACAGCAAGGCATAGATGACCACCAGTGACGTGCCGCTGACGACCAGCAGCAGGTTGATGTCGATGAAGCAGGCAACGGCCGCCAGCACCGCCACGACGATGGTGGCGATCCAGGGCGAGGCGTAGCTGCCATGAACCGAGGCGACAGCGGCGTTGATCGGGCCGAACCAGGTCTTGTCGCGACCGGAGCTGAACAGCAGCCGGGCCGCCTGCAGGATGATGGCGATCACCGCGTTGAAGATGGCAACGGCGATGGCAAGGCTGATCAGAACCGTCAACGCATGGCCGCCGCGCGCCTCGAGGAAATACTCGATCTTCTGCGGCGCGGCGAGCAAGGCAACCAGATCCGGCGCGCCAAGCAGCACCGCGGTCAGCGGGATCAGTTCGGCCGCGACGGTGATGACCAGCGCCCACACCACGACCTTGCCGATGTTGCGCTTGGCGTCATGCGTCTCCTCGCCGAAATAGGCGGCGGCGCCGTAGCCATTATAGGCAAACAGGGCAACCGCGGTTGCCGCCAGCACGATGCCGGCCGACGCCGGCACCAGCGTGCTGGTGGTGGCATCGAGCAGCTGCGGTGCGGTGAACAGGCTGGAGAGCGGCCGTTCGACATGAGCGAAGCCGAGGCCGGTCAGGATCAGCAGCGCCAGCATTTCGATGCCGAGGAAGATGCCGGTGACGAAGGCGTTGAGCTTGATGCGCATTGCCGCGACCGTACCGGCAAGTGCGATCGTCACCACACCCACCCATTGAGGACTGAGGTTGGGAATGAGGACACCGAGATAGGTGCCGACGCCGAGCGCGATGACGGCGACGATCAGCACGATCGAGACGAACACCAGCACCAGCGTGACGAAGCCCCAGAAGCGGCCGAGCGTGCGGCCGATCATCGTGTATTCGCCGCCGGCCATCGGATAGGCCGACGACAGTTCGGCATAGACGAACGCCATAAACAGCCCGATGACGGCGGCAATGACGAAACTGAGAAATGAGCCGGTGCCGGCCAGCGCAATGACGCCCGGCACGATGATGAACACCGATGATGCCGGCGTCACCGCCGACAGAACGATCATGAGCGTGCCCAGCGCGTTGAGCGCCCGGTCGAGCCCTTTGGCGGCCGGCGCGGCCTGGGCCGCTGTAGTTGCTTCGTTTGTAGACATTGTCCTCCCATTTTTTTAATAAGATAAAAATTATCCTCCGCAGCGGAACCTATCGACACGATCGGAAATCGTCAACGAATATGGTGTATGCGTGCTTGCAAAATTTCACACGCCGGTTTTAAACTGAATTGAATTCAGGAAACATAGATGGGCAGACCCAAAACGCAGACCGACCGCCGCCTGACATTGGTCGCAGCCGCGGAATCGATGATCGCCAGGCGCGGACTGGCCGACGTCACCTTGCGTGACGTCGCCAACGAGGCAGGGATGAGCTCGAGCGCCCTGCTCTATTACTATCCCGGCTTGAAGGACCTGCTGGACGATGTGCAGCGCAAGGCGGTCGAGCGGTTCTGCACGCTACGCGCCGCATCGGTCGCCGCGATCGCCGATCCCCGCGCGCGACTGAAGGCGATGATCGAGAGCGGGCTGCCGGTCGACAAGGACGACCAGCTCTGCCGGCTGCTGCTCGAGCTTGGCGCCTATTCGCGTTCGGACGCAAGTTATGCTGCCCGCCACATAACGCTGTTCGAGCGCCAGGTGGCAATCTATGTCGGCATCCTTGAAGCCGGCGCCGCGACCGGTATCTTCAAGCTGCAGACGGGCAGCGACACCATCGCGCGCAGCCTGGTGGTGCTTGAGGACGGGCTCGGTCTCCACCTCACCAACATCGTTCCGGCGGTCGATCATCAGGCTGCCCTGACAATCCTCACCCATTATGCCGAGCTCGCGACGAGTTGCCGTCTCGGCTGAACCCCGGCGCCACCACAGGGATGCATCACCACAATGAACCAAAGAGCCGTTCTCAACATGACGCCCGCCGGCAAGCAGCGCGCCCGGGCGCTTGGCATTCCCCTGCAAGGCAAGCCCGGACACGCCAACGCCATCACCGATGTCGATGGCGTTCTCGTCGGCTATTCGACTGTTGTTAAGGGCGACGGCAAGCTCAGCCTCGGCCACGGACCGGTGCGCACCGGTGTGACCGCGATCCTGCCGTTCGGCCGCGACGGCGTCGGTCTCGCCTGTGCAGCCGGCTATCATTCCTTCAACGGCAATGGCGAGATGACCGGCGCATCCTGGATCGAGGAGGCCGGCAGCCTCAGCCTGCCGATCCTGATCACCAACACCCATGCCGTCGGCACCTGCCATCGCGGCGTCATCGACTGGGACGCGCGCAACAAGCCTGCCATGACCAGCCAGTGGCTGCTGCCGGTGGTGGCGGAAACCTGGGACGGCTACCTTAACGACATCAACGGCTCGCATGTCACCGTCGACCACGCCATGGCAGCGATCGACAGCGCTGCCTCCGGCAGCATCGAGGAAGGCTCGGTCGGCGGCGGCACAGGCATGAACTGCTACGCCTTCAAGGGCGGCTCAGGCACCGCCTCGCGGGTGATCGGCTACGGCCATCGCGACTACACGGTCGGCGTGTTCCTGCAGGCCAATTTCGGTTCGCGCCACGAACTCAGCATCGCCGGTGTGCCGCTTGGGCAGGAACTGGCGACCGACAATCCGATGGAAGCCTATTTCAGCGGCCAGCCGACAGGCGCCGGCTCCTGCATCGGCATCGTCGCCACCGACGCACCGTTGCTGCCCGGCCAATGCAAGGCGCTGGCGCGGCGTGTGCCGCTCGGCCTGGCGCGGACCGGCACCACCGGCTCGCATTTCTCCGGCGACATTTTTCTCGCCTTCTCGACAGGCAATCCCGACGCGCTCAACGGCCGCTTCCCGAAAGGCCCGCCCACCGAAGAGAGCTACGGCCATATGGACTTCATTCCCTGGGGGCGCATGGACGCTTTCTACGCCGCTGTCGTGCAGGCGGCCGAGGAGGCCGTGCTCAACGCCCTGGTCGCCAACCACGAGATGATCGGCCGCGACGGCAACCGCACGCCTGCCCTGCCGCATGACAGGGTTGTGGCTGCGCTGAAGGCGCGGGGTGCGGTCCCCGGCTAGAGCAGTTCACCGTTTCACGGAAACGGCGAACCGCTCTAACTCTTTGTTTTGACGCAATCCCGGACGGAAAACCGTTTCACACTTTTCCTGGAATTGCTTTAGACGGACACCGCGCCATTTTCATCGGCTCATAAGCAGAAAGCCCCAGCGCGAACGCCGGGGCTTTCTTGTCATCTATACCGAAATGCTTACGCCGCAGCCGAAACCTGGGCGCTTGCCGGCACCGAAGCGATCGTCTTCAGGATCTGCGACGCGATCTGGTAGGGGTCGCCCTGCGAGTTCGGCCGGCGGTCTTCCAGATAGCCCTTGTAGTCGCTCTTGATGAAGGAGTGCGGCACGCGGATCGAGGCGCCGCGGTCGGCGATGCCATAGCTGAACCGGTTCCATGGTGCGGTCTCGTGCTTGCCGGTCAAGCGCTTGTCGTTGTCCGGGCCGTAGACGGCGATGTGGTCCATCAGGTTCTTGTCGAAAGCCGCCATCAGCGCTTCGAAATAGGCCTTGCCGCCGACTTCGCGCATATAGGCGGTCGAGAAGTTGGCGTGCATGCCCGAACCGTTCCAGTCGGTGTCGCCGAGCGGCTTGCAGTGGTATTCGATGTCGATGCCGTATTTCTCGGTCAGGCGCTGCATCAGGTAGCGGGCCATCCACATCTGGTCGGCGGCCTTCTTGGAGCCCTTGCCGAAAATCTGGAATTCCCACTGGCCCTTGGCCACTTCGGCGTTGATGCCTTCGTGGTTGATGCCGGCGGCGAGACAGAGGTCGAGATGCTCCTCGACGATCTGGCGCGCGACTGAGCCGACATTGGAATAGCCGACGCCGGTGTAGTACGGGCCCTGGGGTGCGGGATAGCCGCTCTCGGGGAAGCCGAGCGGGCGGCCGTCCTTGTAGAAGAAGTACTCCTGCTCGAAACCGAACCAGGCGCCCTCGTCATCGAGGATGGTGGCGCGCTTGTTGGAGGCATGCGGCGTGACGCCATCAGGCATCATGACTTCGCACATGACCAGCACGCCGTTGGTGCGGGCGGGATCCGGATAGACCGCAACCGGCTTCAGCACGCAGTCGGAGCTGTGCCCTTCGGCCTGCTGGGTCGAGGAACCATCGAAGCCCCACAGCGGCAGCTGCTCGAGATCAGGGAATTCGGCGAATTCCTTGATCTGCGTCTTGCCGCGAAGGTTGGGGACCGGGGTGTATCCATCGAGCCAAATGTACTCGAGCTTGTATTTCGTCATTCTAGCCTCTCGTTGCTTGATCACCGAACACTGAACGGCGTCGACTTGCGTCTGCCTTCAGCAGCCGGCCCTGCCGGATCCTTAAAATGCAATTCGTGTGCCATTCTTCGCCTGGAGGGTGCGGCAAAATTGACGCGGCATTCCATTGAAGTTGGCAAGCCGCCTAAGCAATGCGCCCGGATCAGTCACAGCCGCAATACGCACAAATAGTAGGCAAATACTGATCTTTTCGTAGGCATATTGCCTATCTTGATTGCAGACCCTATCTTCGAAACAAGTTGAATCGACAAGGTTCGGCAGAAGAAAGGAACCCGACAATGGAAATCATTTCCACGCGACCGTCGGCTAAAATTCTGGTGTTCCCGGCGGCAGCGCGCGCCTCTGCCTCAAATTTGAGCGGCAAGGCTAGGTTTGCGGCAGAGCTTGCCTCACTGCGGGGTGTACAGACGGATTTCGGCGATGGCTGGTATCACGAGGCGGCGATCGAGGAAGAGGCCCAGGGCCACAAGAGCTGACAACAAAGGGCAACCGGCACTCGTCAACGAATTGGCCTGAAAAGAAAAAGCCCGGCGCGATTGCTCGCGCCGGGCTTTTTCATGGGTGTTGCGCCGGTTATTCCTTGGCGTGCAGGTCGGTGCCAAGCGTGTCCTTGACGAAGATCATGCCGATGACCAGCGTTATCGCCGCGATCACCACCGGATACCAAAGGCCGTAGTAGATGTCGCCCTTGTAGGCACTGAGCGCAAACACGGTGGCCGGCAGCAGGCCACCGAACCAGCCATTGCCGATGTGATAGGGCAGCGACATGCCGGTGTAGCGAATGCGGGTTGGGAACATCTCGACCAGGATCGCCGCGATCGGCCCGTAGACCATGGTCACGAACAGGATCAGGATGAACAGTATGCCGATCGTCATTGGCCAGTTCACGGCCGCCGGATCGGCGAACATGGCGAACGCGCCGCCGCCCGGAATATTGTAGACGGTGACTTCAGGTGCGCCAGCTGCCTCGTCGGTGGTCAGCAGCTTGTCCTTGACCGCCTGGTCGATCGGCACCGTCGCCTTCTCACCGGCGCGGATGGCGGCGGCGTCCAGCTTGAGTTCCGGGTTGGCGGCGACAAACGCGTCGAGCTTCTGGTCCGCAACCTTGATTGCCGCGCGCTTCAGCGGATAGCCGCCGTCCCGCAACGACATGTTGACCGCTTTCACGAAGGCTGCGTCCTTGGCCTTGGCCTGATCGCCAGCGGCGACGGCATCATAAGAGTCCACCGACTCGTTGCCGATCTTGACCGATGCGGGTGTTCCGGCCGCGGCCGTCGACACCACATCATAGGGAACCGAGTTCTTGGTCAGGAATGAAGTCGCGATATCGCAGGATGTCGTGAACTTCGCCGTGCCGACTGGATTGAACTGGAACTTGCAGTCGCCAGGCGCGGCCGTCACCGTCGCCCGCGTGTTCTGCTGGGCCGTGGCAAGCGCCGGATTGGCAGCCCAGGTCAGTGCCTTGAACAGCGGGAAGGTGCAGACAATCGCCAAGGCAAGGCCCGCCATAATAATCGGCTTGCGGCCGATCTTGTCGGAGAGCCAGCCGAAGACGACGAAGAAGATCGAGCCGATCGCCAATGCGATGGCGATCATGATGTTGACCGACTGCGCGTCGACCTTGAGCACGTTGGTCAGGAAGAACAGCGCGTAGAACTGGCCGTTGTACCACACCACGGCCTGGCCGGCGGTGAGACCGAGCAGCGCCAGCAGTGCAATCTTGGCATTCTTCCATTGGCCGAAGGCTTCCGTCAGCGGCGCCTTGGAGCCCTTGCCCTCATCCTTCATGCGCTGGAAGGTCGGCGATTCGGAAAGCGAAAGCCGGATCCAGATCGAGATGCCCAGCAGCAGGAAGGACACGATGAACGGAATACGCCAGCCCCAGGCAGCATAGTTTTCCTTGCTCAATGAAGCCTGGACGATCAGGATCACAATCAGCGACAGGAACAGGCCGAGCGTCGCCGTGGTCTGGATCCACGAGGTGTAGTAGCCGCGCCGGTTGTCCGGCGCATGCTCGGCGACGTAAGTGGCCGCGCCGCCATATTCACCGCCCAGTGCCAAGCCCTGCAGCATGCGCAGGATGATCAGGATCACGGGAGCGGCGATGCCCAAGGTCGCATAACCAGGCAGCAAGCCGACCAGGAAGGTCGACAGGCCCATGATCGTCATGGTGACAAGGAAGGTATATTTACGACCTACAAGGTCGCCGATGCGGCCGAACAGCAATGCGCCGAACGGGCGCACCAGGAAGCCGGCGGCGAAAGCCAGCAGCGCGAAGATGTTGCGCGTCGCTTCCGGAATGGCTGGACTGAAAAAGGTCGATCCAATGAACACTGCCAGCGAGCCGTAGAGATAGAAATCATACCATTCGAAAACGGTGCCGAGCGAGGAGGCGAAGATGACCTTCTTCTCCTCTCGCGTCATGCCGCGGCTTGCTCCGCCGGCGGTTGATGCCATTGCCATTGAGTTGTCCTCCCGTGAGACCCTTGTCCTCGATGCTGCGCGACATTTGTCCGTGTTCTCCTCCGAACGCGGGACTCAAGCACAGCCATCCCGGAAAAAATGACAGAAAGCGCCCGCCAAAGGCAGCGCGTCTTTGGGATTATGACTTTGGTATTAGGTGCGCTGCGGGATGAAGCGGAGCGAGCGGCGAAACCCGTCAGCCCTTGAGCGCTTCGAGCAGGCCGATAGCGGCCATCATGTCGCGCTTGCGAGCCGCGCGGCGCGCGACCGCTTCGGCGTCCTGCCCCCATTGCTCGATCTGCCAGTCCTCGTCGACATGGCCGGCAGCCCAGGCAGCCTCAGCGTCGAGTTCGCCGAAATCGACAGCCAGTGCCAGTAGCGCCGAGCCGGTCAGCGAGGTCATCACATGGATGGCGGCGAGCCGAAGCGGGTCGGCGCGCTGGGCAAGATGGCTGCCCAGCACGGCGATGCTTTCGCGTGGCTGCTCGACATGGATGATCCCCTCGGCGAGATTGAAGCGAGCTCCAAGCGTCGCCCTCGCCCAGTCGATCACCGGGTCCCAATGCTGGTTCTGCCGCTCCACCAGCCCCTGCGGCGCGTCGGCGCGGTAGCAGAGCAGATCGGATGAGGCGAAGCGCAGAATGTCTTCCAGCACCGCCTGCGGGTCGCTGGCGACGCCATCGATGGCAGTGTTCACCAGCCGCATCACCGGCATGGCCACCGGATCAATGGTCTCGCCCTGTGCGGCGAATTCGTCGGCGACGAGCGCTGCCGCCGCCTCGGTCGGCAGTGCCAGCAGTGCCTTGCCCGGTGTGCGCACCGGCTTGCCGTCGAGATGCACGGCAAAGCCACCGTCCACCGGCGCGACCGAGACGGTCTTGTAGAAGCGTTTCGGCAGATGCGTCTTCATCTGGATCTGGGCGCGACGCACCGGATCGGGATCGGAAAGATATTTGCCCGCTTCAAGGTCGTTGAGGATATCACGCATAAAAGTCTCTCTCACACCGGCGTCAGCTTGCGCACCGGCCGGTTGACGATGATCAGGCCGGCGGCAATCAGGCCAAGTGCCAGAAAAATGCGCATGGTCAGTGGCTCATTCAAGAACATGGCGCCGCACAAAACGCCGAAAACCGGCGACAGGAAGGTGAAACTGGACAGGCCAGACGCCGGATAGCGCCGCAGCAGCCAGAACCACAGCACATAGGTGAAGGCGACGATGTAGACCGCCTGGAAAAGCAGAGCCAAAGTCGGCAACACGGTGGGGTCGCGAACGGGCGGACCGGCGAGAGGCAGCACCAATATGCCGACGATTGCAGCACCGGCGAGCTGATAGAGCAGAAGCTTTTCAGCACTCGCCTCCACCAGCTTCGAGCGCTTGATGAGGATGTTGGTCAAGGCCCAGAAAAATCCGGAGCCAAGACTCAGGAGATCGCCGAACAGCATGTCTCCGCTACCGCCAAGCTTGTCGGAAAAAACCGCGGCAAGGCCGGCAAACGCCAGCAGCAGGCCAAGGAACTTGCGCAGGGTGATCTGCTCGCCGAGCAGGAAATGGCCGCCGAGCAGCATCCAGAACGGCATTGTGTTGACCAGCAGCGTGTTGCGGGCAACGGTGGTGTGCTCCAGACCGACATAAAGGCAAAGGAACTCGATGCCGAAAAGCGCGCCCACCGCGATGCCGGCGAGCAATGTTCCATCACGGGTGAAAAGCGCTATGCCGCGCCACCGGCACCAGGCGAAGACGCAAAGACCGCCGATGATCGAGCGCGCGATCGACAGGAAGACGGGGTCGTAGCCGGCGTAGGAGATCTTGGCGGCGACGTAGTTCAGCCCCCAGGAAAATGTCAGGCCGACCATGATGGCAGCGGCGGCCAAGTCGACCGTGTCGCGCCGGTCGAGCGTGTCGGCGGCGCCGCTCACAATCAATCCTCCGCGCTGGCGTCGTCGAAGCCGATCAGGTTCCAGCTCTGCCGCATATGCGGCGGCATCGGCGCGGTGACATCGATGACGCCCTTGTCTGGATGCGGAATGATGATGCGGCGCGCATGCAGGTGCAGGCGGTTTTGAATGCCGCCGGGAAAATCCCAGTTGGTGTCGGCCTCGAAATATTTCGGATCGCCGAGGATCGGGCAGCCGATGTAAGCGGCATGGACGCGAAGCTGGTGCGTGCGGCCCGTATAGGGCTCCATTTCCAGCCAGGTCATCGTCTGCGCCGCCTGCTCGATAATGCGGTAGTAGGTTACGGCGTGGTCGGCGCCCTTTTCGCCATGCGCGGCGACACGGACGCGGTCACCGTCCGGCGTCGGCTCCTTGATCAGCCAGGTCGAGATCTTGTCCTCGCGCTTGGGCGGCACGCCCTTGACCAGCGCCCAATAGGTCTTCTTGGTCTCGCGGGCGCGAAACGCTTCAGCGAGTTTCATGGCGGCAAGGCGGGTGCGGGCGACGACCAGCACGCCCGAGGTATCGCGGTCGAGCCGGTGCACCAGCCGCGGCTTCTCGCCCTTCTGGTTGCGCCAGGCCTCCAGCATGTCGTCGACATTGCGGGTGACACCCGAGCCGCCCTGCACGGCAAGGCCCGCCGGCTTGTTGAAGACGAAAACCTTGGGATCCTCGTGGATCAGCATTTTCGCCAGGACGTCGGCATCGCCCTGGTTGCGGATCGAGTGACCGGTCAGCGCGCTCTCGCCCTTCTTGTCCACCTCGAGCGGTGGAACGCGGACCATCTGGCCGGGCTCGACGCGGGTGTCGGCCTTGACCCGGCCGCCGTCGACGCGGATCTGGCCGGAGCGCAGCAGCTTTTGCAGGTGGCCGAAACCAAGGCCCGGGAAATGGGTCTTGAACCAGCGATCGAGCCGCATGCCCGCCTCGCCGGCCTCCACCGTGATCTGTTCAACGCCTGCCATATTCTTTTCGCTTATCCGTTTCCCGAGCAGGCTCGGCCTGCTCTCGGCGCGGCAATAGCATTATGAAACGGTTCTTGCGAGCCAAAGTCCCAGAAACAGGGCGATAATGGCGCCAATGACGCTGGCGAGGGCATATCCGAACGCCGACAGCGTGGCTCCCCGCTCCCACAGCGTCGCGAAATCGAGCGAGAATGCGGAAAAAGTGGTGAAGCCGCCGAGGATGCCGGTGGCGACGAACAGCCTGAGCTCGTTCGATCCGCCGCGGCGCGCCAGGATGGCGATGAACAGGCCCATGGCGAACGAACCGACGATGTTGATGGCCATCGTACCCCAGGGATAGTTGGGGCCGACAAGGCGCAGCGCGCCCATGCTGGTGAGATGACGAATGCCGGCGCCGATGCCGCCGCCGACCACAACGAGAAGCAGATTGAACATCGTCGCTTGCCATACCTATTCTAAAATGCAGCCTGCAGCGCCGGCTGCATTAGAGGACTTGCCTGCTCAGGTCGTCCCGGCCTTCTTCTTGGTCGAACCAATCATCTTCCAGTTCTTGTAGAACATGGAATTGATGCGCTCGACGCTGACCGAGACGATGGCGAGCATGGCCGCGATGAGGCGGGGAACCGGGGACGGACGGATGATGTCCATGAACACGCAGTAGCGGCGCCCGTCATACTCGTTGACCGAGCGATGCAGCAGCGTGTCGTCGAAGATGAACAGCGGATTGTCGTACCAATAGTTCTTGACGTTGCCGCACTCGACGAAAATCTCCGATTTCACCGGGATCAGATTGTAGAGAATGCGCAGGCTGAGCCGCAGCGGGCCGAAGTGCCAGGAGGTCGATTCGCGCTTGCTGAACACGGAAACGGCGATGGTCTTGATGTATTTGAAATCCTTGTTGAACTCGGCGACGTTGTCGATCCTGTGCTTGCCGTACCACTGATAGACATACATGCCGCGCCGGCCGGCGCCGAAATTGGCGTCGATGTCGGCAATGATCTCGTCCTTGCGCGCCTTGAAGATGTCCAGGACCTCGTTGACCTCGCGCTGATAGTCGGCGGGAAACTGCTCCAGCTTCCAGACGCCAGGATTTCTGTAGCACAGCAGATCGACCAGCAGATTGAACGGCGAAAGCAGCCAGGTGAACAGGCCATTGCCGAGGAAATAACCGCTGAACAGTGACAAATCCTTCCTGTCGTTGCGCAGCACGTCGATCAGGCCACAGATGATGAAGATCGTCGTCAGGATGGGAATGAAATAGAAGCCAAGGGCAAGAAGCGGGATGGCAATGGCGAATTTGCGAAGGGATTTGCGAAGGGTTTTTGTCATTTTTCCACGCGCGAAGCGCGATCCTGTTGCGAATGAGGTGTGCCAAAATCACGGCAACGACCACCGCCCGGTCGTGCGCCTTGATAAGGTTTTTTGGGTCACCACACAACGGCCGTGGAATTGCGGCCGGCTGGCTGCCTGATGAAGCCTGCCGGTATCAGGTCAATGCACCGCCGGCAGGCCAAGCTCGTCCCATTTTTCCTTGGGAACCAGATCGCCAACCAGGAATTCGAAGCCGACGACGCTTTCGCCGTCGCCAGCCAGTTGGCATCTGAACTTCAGACCATACCAGTTTCTGCGACTGCGGAAAGCCGCACCATTCGCGGCGATCGTGGTTCCAGTGATTTTTTCCTGCGCCGTTGCATAGGGTACGACCCGCTCCGGCTGATAATCCGTGCGCCATCGCCGGATCTGATCCATGGCTTCGAGATTGCACAACTGCACCATGCGCTCATCGGACGCGAAAGTGGCGAGATCGGCGCGCGCCTGCCGGCTGCGCGGATCGGCCAGCGTCTTGGCCGAC
>NZ_SMYZ01000101.1 GCF_004919685.1 Mesorhizobium norvegicum
TTGCCGATCAGGACACTAGCGGCCCGTCATATCCAGCACCGCTTGCGGCAGGCGAGCACCCTTCAACGTGATCTGCGAGGCAGCCTGGTCGATATCTTTGAGCTCCTCCGACGCAAGCTCGATGGCGGCAGATCCGAGGTTCTCCTCCAGACGATGCAGCTTGGTGGTGCCGGGGATCGGAACGATCCACGGCTTCTGAGCAATCAGCCAGGCAAGCGCGATCTGCGCCGGGGTGGCGCCCTTTGCTGCCGCCACGTTGCGCAGCAGGTCGACCAGCGCCACATTCGCCTTCAGCGCCTCGGGCGCGAAGCGGGGAACACTGGCGCGGAAGTCGGTGCTGGCAAACGTCGTGTTCGCATCCATCTTGCCGGTCAGAAAGCCTGCTCCCAGCGGGCTGAAGGGAACGAAACCGATGCCGAGTTCCTCCAGTGTTGGGAGGATCTCCGCCTCGGGTCCCCGATACCACAGTGAATATTCGCTCTGCACCGCTGTAACGGGATGGACAGCGTGAGCGCGCCGAATTGTCTGCGCTCCAGCTTCGGAGAGCCCGAAATGCTTGACCTTGCCTTCCGCGATCAGCTCCTTCACCGCGCCCGCGACATCCTCGATTTGCACATTCGGATCAACGCGGTGCTGATAAAAGATATCGATGCGATCGGTCCTGAGGCGCTTCAGTGAAGCTTCCGCGACCGCCCTGATATGATCCGGCCTGCTGTTCAGGCCGCCGCTGCGCTGGCCCGTCTCAAGAT
>NZ_SMYZ01000102.1 GCF_004919685.1 Mesorhizobium norvegicum
CCTTCTCCCCCTGGGGGAGAAGGTGGATCGACGCGTAGCGACGAGACGGATGAGGGGTGTTCCAGGGAACGCCGGCGTCTCGCCGTAATGAGATCTCAGAGATAGTCTTGTGTGGTGATTGGGCGCAAGATCTCCGGCGCCTCATTTCTTCCAGCACCCCTCATCCGTCTCGGCGCTGGCGCGCCGATCCACCGCCCGGGGCGAGTCGCTGGCCTCGCCCGCCCTTCGGGCCCCACAAGGGGAGAAGGGCGCCCGTGTCTCAATACCCCAGCAATTCCTTCAGCGGAATCACCCGCCAGACATGCTTTATCGCGTAGCGGTTGAAGGTCAGGGTCTTCGGCGGATTGTACTGTTCGACGACCAACTCGGCCGCGGTGCGCTTGACCAGCTTCTTGATGAAGGCCTTGCCGATGTGCCCGTTTTCTTCCGGAAACATCTCGATCACCACATGGTCGCCGGGTACGGCATCGCGGCCGCCGCAATAGATCATGTCGCCAGGTTCGTAGCGCGGCACCATGGAATCGGACAGCACGTGCAGCGCGAACACTTTCGGCAAGTTGCGGATGCCCGGCGGGCGCTGGACGTAGCCGGCCGGTTCGCCATTCAAGGTGAAGTCGCCGTCATCGCCGCCGACGGCCGCGCCCAGCACCTGGATATCCATCGGCCCGGCGGGTAGGGGGGTGGCATCGGTGACGATTTCGGCGTCGGCGACCGGGCCGGCATCGTCGAGAAAAACGACCTGCCCTTGGCCCAGCGCAACCGGGTCGACGCGCAGGAAGGCGGCGGTCTTCAGCAGGTTCTCGGTCTTGGGCAGATTGCGGCCGGTTTCCCAATTGCCGACGGCGGCGACATCGGTGTCGTTGTGCTCGGCAATGTGGCGCATGACCAGGCCGCGCTGCTTGCGCGCCTTGCGGATCGCCGCCCCGACCTTGATCGACAGTTCCGTTTTTGCCATGGCGCCATGTGAGCGATGAAAGCGGCTCTCGTCTATGAAAGAGTGGCTTGCATTTATTTTTGAGTTATGCTTATATATGGTCATGCAAAACCTGTCCAGCTTTGATGGCGCAAGGGCGCCGGCCTCACGCGAGGCGCATCCGGCGACCGCCGCCACCCATTCCCTTCCGCGCCGGCCGTCCTCCTCCCCGGCCGGGGCGAAGCCCGAGACTCAGTGCTTCAAGGCACCAGCCTCGGGTCCGGTCTGCCCGTCACCGGCGACCGGAACGGCCGGAGCCGCCGCTCCCAGCGGCTCCGGCCTCCAATTCGACCGGCATGGCGCCGGCTTGCCCGCCAGGTCGTGCATCCGCACCGAAGACGGCACCGTCATCCTGTTCGACAGGCCGACGGGCAGGGCGGTTTCCGCCCCGGACAGAAAGACGGCCGAGGCGCGGCTTTCGCGTCTCGTTGAACCGGCCGGACTGCGAACCCGGTCCGGCTGAGCCGGCGCCGGCCGGCCCTCGAACCACACAACCCTGACTGCGCCCGGCCAGCTGGCCCTGACGCTTGCCTGACGGCGCGCGGCCGACGGCAGAACCTTGGATGGAGCCTGGACATGGCAAGCTATACCGACGCGGAATTGCAGGAGATCGCCCGCTGGCTGAAGGACGGGCTTTCCGCCTCCAGGATTGCAGCCGCGTTCAGCACGCTGCGCGGCAGCCCGGTGTCGCGCAATGCCGTCATCGGCATCGTGCACCGCAACGCCATGCTGGGCGCGATCGGCTTTGCCAATGGCAAGGGGCTGCCGTTCGGACCCAAGCGGGCTGCCGGCAAGCGCACGGTGAGCAAGCGGGCGAACGGAGGAACACTTGCGAAGGGCAAAGCGAGCGCCAGGCCCGCCGGCATGATCGACGCCGCTCTCGCTGTTACCGGCATGAGCAAGGCAGCCGCCAAACGCGACGCTTCGCCGGCCTGGCTGCCGCCGCGCCTAGTCGTGCGCGAGGTGGGCGTGCTGATCGCTGACGGCGAGGCCTATCGTTTCAAGGTCCCGGTGCCGCCGCGCACGCCCGTCGGCCGGCAGCCGCATGGCGTGGCAATGCGCTTCATCGACTGCCTGTTCGGGCGCTGCCGCGCGCCGCTGGACCTGACGCTGGAAGAGGATCCGGACATTTCTATTGCCGAAGAGGGGGACGCTCCAGGCAGCCGGCCGGGCGCCGACATGCTGTGCTGCGGCATGCGTACCAAGGTGCTGAAAAGCTATTGCACCTACCATCAGGCGCGCTTCCAGCGCCGCGTTTTTGTAGCGGGGTGAGGCGGTAAGAGCAGCCCCTGCCGTTAATTTTGGAGGTATCGCCAGCCCCCTCATCCGGCCCTTCGGGCCACCTTCTCCCCGCTGGGGAGAAGAGGGAGGCGCCGGCGCTGCAAGTCTCCTCTCCCCTCGGGGGTCCGAAGGACGGGCGAGACACGCGGCTCGCCCCGGAATGGTCAGCCGAGCGAAGCGGAGGCTGGGTGAGGGGGCTGCCTCGCCGTCACCAACAGGGGTGGAGGATCTGAGATGAATCAAGCCAAAAACAAAACCGCCAAAACCCTATTTCGGCGCCTGCCGGCCCTGCTTGGGCATGCGGCTTTGCACGGTCCTGGCCTCGAGCGTCATGGCCGGCCCGCTTTCGGCCACCAATATGCCGGTCACCCGGGCAAAGCCGGTGAACACTTTCATGGCGTCGGCTTCGGAAATCTGCGCGGCGATTGCCGCGCTGCAGGCGTTGAGGGCGCTGCGATAGACATGGCCGCGCCGCTCGAGCGGCCAGCGCTGCAGGAAATCGGCGGCTTCGCTGACGCTGTCGATCTCTTCGATCTGCTCGTCTATCCGCACCTTGAGCGGCACTCCGGTCTTCATCGTACCCACGGCATTCACCTTCGCTCTACGCGCGGCTTTACCTACCGCTTCCATAAACGCGCCGCGCTGGCGGGCGGTTGCATCAATTTTTCGGCCGGCGCGCGCCTCTCACGGGGTGGCCACGGCGTCCAGCCAGTCATGGGCGCGGCTTTTGGGCTTCGCCACCAGTATGTTCTGTTGTCTGGCCGCCCTGGTGAGGGCGTCGAAGGCGATGCGCTGGGCGCAGGTGCCGTCGACGGCGAGTGCAACCAGCCGTGCGGCCTCGATATAGCCAGGTGCAGTCTTGTCAGGCCATTGCTGGTTCAGCGCCCTGGCGGCTTCGGCCACAGAACTGACCAGCATGGTTGTGTTGTCGCAAAAGCGCAGGGTAACCGGCATGAAGGCTGTCATCGGCACGTCTCCCGTGTTCATGGACGCCGCATAACGTCGAAAATTCGCGCTGGTTCCATTAGCCCTGATGCGGGCAGGATCGCGCGGATGCGGCCATGAGCGAGCGGCCCTTCATGCAGCTCTACGTCTCCGATTTCGTCGGCGACACGCTGCAGCTCTCCACCGAGCAGATCGGCGCTTGCATGCTGCTCTTGATGACGATGATCGGTCGGCGGGACAGCGCCCCCCTCTGGCCTGCCGGCCGTTCGTCGTTCGGAAAGCCAAGCAATTGGCTTTCCGTCCGCTGCGCGGACCACTCCTCAACCCCCACATGGGGGGAGATCGGATGCCTTGCCGCTTTCGCCAATCGCCAGCGTGGCAGGAAGGGCGGCGAGGGCAAAGCTGCCAATCTCCCCCTCGTGGGGGAGATGCCCGGCAGGGCAGAGGGGGGCGCGAAGGATCGCCACCTTGCCGGCCTCCACCCCAACCCAACACCCAACCGAGGACGCACCCCATGCCCAGGAAAACCAGACCCGCCAAACCGCAGCCGCCAAAACTGCCGAAGGGCGAGGCCGAGCAGGTGCGCATCCGTCGCGAGGTCGGCCATGATTTCGCGCTCAGGGATGACGCCTTCGGCCGCAAGCGGCTGGCCGCCGGCACTTCCGAGGCAAGGCGCGTCTATGAGGTGTCGAATGACGGCTTCACCTCCACAGGCGGCATAGTGCGGGTGCGCACGATCGACCCGCTGCTGGGCATCACCTCGCTGTCGCGCCAGCAGCGCGAGGCCGGCCTGCGCTACCGCGAGGATTTTCGCTGCAGCCAGCAGGCTGATGTCAAGCCGATGCGCTGGACCGAACGCGTCGACGGCGGCCGCCACGGCGGCGGCATCGCTGACAACGTACTCGACGCCGGCCGGGCGCACGCCGCCGCCACCAGGGCGCTAGGCCATTGGGAGGTGGCCGCCGTGGTGCAGAAGGTGTGCTGCCTGGGCGGGTCGATCAAGGGCGTGGCGGAGCAAATGGGCGAGGGCCGGGATGTGGTGACGAAACTGCTGAAGGTGGGGCTGGATCTGCTGGCGGTGCATTATGGGATGATGATGGGGAGAAGGGTGGGGTGATGGGGCGCCACAATGATCCGACCGGCGATGCCGGCCGGATCATGATTTCATACGATCAGGTTACCGGCAGACGCGAATTTCCTCGACGATCCTGTGGTGATGGCGCCAGTGCTTGACCAGTTCGATGTGGCAACGGTGGTGCCGGTGGAAATAACGCGGCCTGTAGCTGTTGTCGTAGGCTGGTAATAGGGGCGATAGTAGCGATCGCCATAGTCGTAACCATTGTAATAGTCGTTGCCGTAATAGTCGTCGGCATAGCCGCCGATGCCGATCGTGATCCGACTGCGGGCGTCGGCTGGGGCGATCATCGCCGCCGCCGAAGCAATGGCGATAACCGAAATAAGCAGGAGCTTCTTCATGGCTACCTCCTTTTCAAGGTTGGACTAATATAACCCCTGAGACGCAACCCCGTTCCACAGATTCGTAAGATGTAACGAACCGTGCGGACACCGGAGCGCAGGAAGCGTAGGCCGCCAGTGGCGACCTTGCTGTGGGTCGATAAGAGCCTGGACGAACGGGTCGTGACACCAGCCGAGGTCACCCTCGATCGCACCTACGATCCGCCGACCAGGCCCGAGCGCGGAAAGGTGACGATCGAGCGCTATGTGGCGGAGTTGACCGAGGCCGGTCAACCGATTGCCTGACCCTCACCCACTCGCAATTAGTTCAGGCAGGCCAAAGCCACTGAAGAAGCAGAAGAACGCCAATCATGAACAATATGCCGAAGGTGCGTTCGGTGGGGTTCAGTCGTCCGGGATAATCATTCTGATATGTTGCCTCGCGCAAAGTCGTTGGCGCGGCAATAGGGGGCCCCTTGACTGGCCTTGGCGCCGAGGCCTTTCTCAGAGCATCGATGCGCGCGCCAAGGTGCTCTCGCTGCTGTTTCAAATCATCCGGCATCCCTGGCTCCGCACCTGCACGCGTTTGGATGCATTTCCTAAATTCTACATTGTCTACATTGTTTGGCGGACGCGACAAATCCAACTTCCGTTGAATCCTCCACCTTACTTCACTTGTACATCTGTCTTATCTGGCTGGGCAGCGGTGGACGCTGCGCGCGGATGGCCAAGCGGGCTGGTCAGCGAGCAGGTCGTTCCCTTGGGGCCATAATAGCAGGGCCAGTAGGGGTCGGCGACATGCGTTCCGATGAAACGGCCGTACGATGCCGAGAGCCCCACCGCCAGCAACACAACAGCCGCTGCGATGACAATGCCGGAGATGTCTTGGTGCTGCACGTTGGGCCAAACCGGAAGACGGAGCCGCACGAAAATTATCCCTTCGCTTTGTATGTAGGTTGACAAGGGCGCTGCTGCAAATGGCGCAGCGTCGCGCTGCCCCTCATCCGCCTGCCGGCACCTTCTCCCCGTATAGTGACGGGGAGAAGGAGAGCTAACTTCTCAAAACAGCGCCCGCTCCAACGGCCCCTCCAGCGTCTCCGCAAACGCCGTCGCCAAATGATGCCTGTCACGAAACGCTAGCCTTCCGCCGATGACGACGTGGCAGGCGGTCGGGCCGCAGAAGTGGTTGGTGAGGTCGACATAGAGCGTGTCGGGCACGCTTGCCACGACGGCGCGCTCGGCGGCGGCGGTGCTGTCGTTGGCGGCGTCCGCCCTTGGTGTGTCGCAGTGCGGCGAGGGCGCCTCGCGCCACCACAGCGCGCGCGCCACGCAGGTGCCGGCGAAGCTGGCGTTGATCGGCGTGTCGCGGATGACAGCCGTCTCGACGCCGGCCTTGCTGAAGGCTTGCAAGGTCGAGCGCAGGCCGGCCTGCCAGCGTGCGGTCTCGGCTTTGCGGCCGGCGGCCGGCATGTCGTGCGTCAGATTGCCGATGGAGAATTCCGAGATCACCACCAGGCGTGGCTTGGTGCGGATGATGTCCGATATCGCCTGTTCGCGCCAGGCGTTGCATTCGATGTAGTCGCGCTTCAGCACCGTGTTGAAAGTCGAGAGCCTCGAGGCGCGGCATGATGATTTGAGATAGGTGACCACTTTGGTGTCGTTGCGCTTCGCCGCCTCGATCAGCGGCGTCGACCAGTGGTCGGCATGCGAATCGCCGAACAGCACGATGGTGTGGGCGGCGTCGGCCGCGCCGAACGTGCAGGGTTTGGGCGTCACCGTGTGGAAGTCGAGCAGGCAGTTTTTGTCCTTGGCGCGCGCGATGGAGGGTTTTTCGGCCGCCTGCTCGATGCCGCGCTGCGCGGGGCCGATGTTGCGCGTGGCCAGATGCGCATTGGCGTAGGCGACCGCCACGCCGGCACCGGTCAGGGCAAGGGCGGGAACCAGAGCAATTGCAGGAAAGGCACGGGCGTCCGCCGCCGGCCAGGCGCCGCGCCGCGCCGGGTTCTCGATCAGGTGATAAGTAAGCACCGACAGCGCCAGCGCCAGCACGCCGCAGCCGAGGCGCTGCGGCACGGTGAGATCCGGCGCCAGCATCCCGGCATAGACGATGACCGGCCAGTGCCAGAGATAGAGCGAATAGGAGAGCGTGCCGATCCATTGCAAAGGCGGCAGCGACAGGGCGGCGGTCGGGCCAAAGGCCTGCCAGCCGGTCCGCCTGTTGGCCTGCCCATTGGTTTGCTTGCTGGTCTGCTCCGCGCCTGCACCGCTCAGCAGCACCAGCACGGTGCCGGCCACCGGCAGCAGCGCCAGATAGCCGGGAAAGGGCAGGTCCTCGCTGAGCCAAAGATAGGCCGTCGCGATCAGCGCCAGGCCGAACCAGCCAAGGGCGGCCCGCAGCCAGGCGCGGTGCTGAAGCAAAGCCACTGGCACCAGTGTCGCCAGGCCGCCGGCGGCGAATTCCCAGGCGCGCAGCGGCGAGAAATAGAAGGCCCAGGCCGGTGCTGCGCTGGTCAGCCACAGGCAGGCGGCGAAGGAGGCGAGGCCGGCCACGCCGATCACGGCCACAGCCATGCGCCGGCCCGGCCGCAGCCAGGCGGCCAGCAGAAGCAGCGCCGGCCAGGCCAGATAGAACTGCTCCTCCACCGACAGCGACCAGAAGTGGATGAAGGGATTGCTGGTGGCATCAGCGGCGAAATAGTCGAACGACCAGCGCAGCAGCCACAGGTTGATGGCATAGGCGGAAGCGAACATGGCGCCGCGCGAATAGAGCGCCTGCTCCTGCGGCGCCAGGATGAAGTAGCCGGCGGCCAGCGTCGCCAGGATAACGAACAAAGCTGCTGGCAAAAGGCGCCGGGCGCGCCTGGCATAGAAGCGCCAGAGGTCGAGCCGGCCGGTCTCGCCGATCTCCTGCATGAGGTGGGTCGTGATCAACCAGCCGGAGATGACGAAGAAGATGTCGACGCCGGCAAAGCCGCCGGGCAGCACGGTGAGGCCGAAATGATAGGCAACGACGCCGCCGACGGCGAGCGCGCGCAATCCTTGTATGTCCGGCCGGAACGATGCTGCCACGGAGACTCCTTCGTGTAAGCCCGACCCGTCGCCAGTGTCGGCGGGGCAGGCTGATATCGCAATGCAACAAATCTATCGCAGTGCAACATGACCAGAATGGGGACGACGGTGCCGGAGCGGGAGGCGGTCCGGGTCTGGCGACGCTCACCAAAACGTTCTTGGCCGCAGCTTGACAGGGTGGGCACGGCTGATGCCTCTTAGCGTTCTCATTTGGGTCATGGGGACATCGATGAAGAAGATTTATCAGAAGCCGACGCTCGACAAGCGCGGGAAGCTGTCCACCGTGACCGCGGGTCCACCCAGTTCCGGAAGATAACAAGCGCCTTCGAGGCGGCGGCGGCGGCCCGGCGGCATGTCGAATCCGCCTGGCAGATCGCACGCAACACACTTCGCCTTGGCTGACTGAGAACGGGGTGTATCAGGCCTCACGCGCGAGGCTGGCCACCAGCTGATCGACGCCGGGGTCGTCGAGCCTGACGACATGCGCCATCTGCATCGCCCGTCTCATGCTGATCCTGGTGACGTCCTGGCGCATGATGACCGATACGAAGGCTGGCCCCGATCCGGTCAGGATGATCGCCCTGCCGACCAGAACCGGCTCCGAGATGGGGGCCCACTGCACGGTCATGATCGAGGGCTCGCTGGTCTGGCGGCGGTTGATGCCGCTGAAATAGATCCAGTTCAGGCGTGAGATCGCCACGCCGTAATGGTTGCCGGGCACCCTCGCTCCGCCCTGTCCGTCGCCCGGGGCCCACCGCGTCACCCGCCTGAAGGTGACCAGCTCGGCCTCGCGCCGCACGAAGGTGACCGAGCGCATCAGAAGGTCGGGGCGGTCGGGGATCGAAAAATAGGTGAAATAGGTGCCGCCGGCGATGGCGGGCGAGGGGGGACACACCATGTTCTCATACAGTGTCTGGCGCAGCGATGCGTGGCCGTCATCCCCGGCTGCTCCGGCTGCGGGCTCGCGATACAGCTCATTCTCGTCGATCTTGAAGTAGTCGCAGATCAGCCTGGCGGTGGCCTTGTTGGGAATGGCCTGGCCTTGCAGATAGCGCTCGAACTGGGTGCGGTTGACGCCAAGCTCACGGCACACCGCGCTCACGGAAGCGTGGCGCCGGATCAGCCGTCTGAGATTGGCGGCGAGATTCTCGCGAATTGGCACGACATCGCCCCCGCGACAGACGTACGAATCAGTTATTCAAGCTGTAGCTTATATAATGGTAATCTTGCATATGGCGATGAGTTCGCGAATGGGACCTTTGGCCAATACCGCAACCGGCGACGCCAAGACTGTACGTTTTCGACAGTTTGGCTATGCAAGCCTTGCAAATGAGCGTATTTCGGTAGCAAGAGCGACCTCAGATCGGCCACTCGACATCGTATGATGGAGGGCGGTTTGGATCATACCGACCTGGTCGAGCTTCTGGACTACACGCAGGCGCAATTGAGCAAGATACGCCAGGCGGTCGCGGCGAGCGACCATGCCGGTGCCATGTTCGCCATCGATTGCCTTGTCGGAGCGGCAGCCGAACAAACGAAATGCAAGCTCGCAAGCCTGGAGCATGCCGGGTTGCCGATTGGCCGGGATGCATTTGAAGGCGGTGCGGCATCGCCCGGCAAAGTGACACCATCGGGCCAGCCAGCCGCGGGGAGGCCACCGCCCTTGATCAGGCCGCGCTGATCTCGCCGATCAGCCTGACATATTCGGCCTCGGGTTCGCCGTAACTGCCATTGGCGAGTTCGATCAGCCCGGCGCGGTCGCGAATGACGATCTCGCCCCGGCGCGCTCGGATCAATGCGCGGCCTTCGAGCAGTTGGAGGGCAACGGTGACGCCCGGCCGCCTGACACCCAACATGATGGCCAGGAATTCGTGCGTGATGGCGAGACGCTCGCCGGGCACCCGGTCGTCGCACATGAGCAGCCAGCGCGCCAGCCGCTCCTCGAGCTTCAGCCGCGCGTTGACGAGCGCGGTGCAGCCGGCCTGGGTCTGGAGCGTGTTGACGAAACGCAGCAGGAACATGCGCAAGGTCGCACTTGCCGCCAGTGCCGCATTGAAAGGGCCGGCTTCGATGCGGATCGCATCGCCTTCAAGCTGCACATAGCACGCATGCACCGCACGGTCGTCGCCCATCACCAGCGAAGATCCGGTCATGCCTTCGAAGCCGATGAAGCCCACTTCGGCCTCGTGGCCGCTTGCCGTCCTGGCGACCACCGAGCCAATGCCCTGTTCGACGAAGTAGACGGCCTCGATCGGAACATTGGGGGTCACCAGCATCATCCGCAACGGCAATTCGCAGCGCTGCATCTGCGGCTTGAGCAGTGCCAGATCATCCGCGGGCATGCGCCGTAGCAGTTGATTTCGATATTGAAGGTTTTTATCGGGATCAGTCATGGCGCGGCCCAATGCAGGGCAAGAGCCATCCGATCTCCCAGCCGTCCGCGCCCGTATCAACGTGCCGACGATCGCCTGTATATAGGGTCTTTGAATGAATAGACCTAGGAATACGGTATGAAATGCGATGCACGGCGTCCCCCACTGCCGTCGCATACGAAAAGATCGATCTGAGCGTTAGTGTCGGAAACGTACCAAGTGGCGTTTGGTACGAAACCGACATATCTGTCGAGACGCCGCGTTCCGGTGACCGTCGACAAGTCGCAGGAACCCTTTGACAATCCGGAGAGTGTCGACAACGCCGGGTTGGTCCGCCATCGTAGTCCTCCCTTGGGAGCTACAATCATAGAGCGGTGACAACGTTCCAACCGCGAATTGACTCGCTATTTCGGTACGAAAGCGTACAGTTCTCAAGTCGTCCGCCTTCCCGGCATACGGACGCTTGGTAGCCAACTCAGGTGCTCCCGCCCTCAATGCGGAGACTGAAATGGCAAAAGACCATTCAGCAGGCGAAATATCGGCTTTCGAGTGCGACATTCTTCGCAGCGCCTTCCGCAAATCGGTGGTCGAAAGACGCATCGTTCAACGGGAATGGCGCATGCACGCAACGCTTCTGGCGCGCGAATTGACCGAGCTTGATGAGATCGACCCGGATATTGTCGACTGGATCGTGCGCACGTAGCCCTTTGCCGGCTTCGCATACGGCCAGCAGCCTCAGTTGACGCCGATGGTTTTTTGCGACGCTTTTCGGGCAGGGGATTTGCGCTCTGACGCGGCGGTCTCGGTTGGAACCGATGCTTTCGCCGAAAGCCGCTGCTCTCGAAGCCGGGCCGTCTTTGCCTCACGCGCCTGACGTTCGGTGGCGATGATGGATTGAGCCTCGCGGGTGGCACGCTCGATCCGATCTTTGTCCTGAGGCAGTCTGGTCAAGGAAGTCTCCTGTCTTTCGATGGCACTCAAAATGCGGACCGGGAGAAAACGTTCCGACGACAAGCCGCTCCGTACGGAAAAAACATCATCCCGCTCGGATCTCATTTGTTGTTGAGCGCGTGCGCAAAGCCGCTATGTGCGAGGGGTCACCGGCCAAGAAACGGGCGCTGGTGGTTGAGAGTGTCTTGTACTCCCGCCCTGCCGGGAGACTTCCAATGGAAGAAAGCCAAAGCGCCGTCATATCCGCTCTCGATATCCACCTTTCGCGGAATGCCTTCAAGGCGTCGATCGCCGAGTTGCAGCTACCCGAAACGAAATGGGTGGAACACGCCACGGCGATGATGCGCGAACTCACGGACGATGTTCAGGTCGATGCCGGAATCATCGAGTGGATCGTTCGCAAATGAAGCCGCCGGTCGCCGCTGAACAGACGAACGACAACAGCACGTCGGAAGATCACCTGGCAGCGGTGACGTTGAGCTTGCACGCGACCCTCAAGGGCCTGGCGGCTCCCGTCGAACTGCTGGTCGAGGCTTTAACCTTCGACGCCCCTGCGGATGTCATCAAGCCGTAGGGATGGGTGGACCGCGCCGCTTGATCTGTCAAATCAAGCAATGGCTGCTCTCGTAGCCGGCCGACGCGCCGTCACGTCACTTGCGAATGATGCGCAGGATAATTTCAGGGTCGACAACCCTCGATCCCGTCAGCTCTCTGACCATTTCCTCGGCATGGTCGACCCACATCGATTCAGGCAGCAAGCCTTCGGCGACCAAACTTTTGAATGCGTTGCGAAGGGTGTCGAAGTCGAGTGCGGAAACCGAGCTGCCGGCATCGTCGTTCATCGTCTGGCTCCCACAGGGCGGGAGTACGATGTACACTCTCAAGCGCCAGCGCCCGTTCAGTGGCCAGCGACAACAACACTGTACGCTTCCGACAATCGGATAGCGAGTCTTGGTACGAAGCCAACAACGTAAGCCCACCACCGAGGGGTCAGTGGCGGGCTCAATGAAAGCTGTTTGACCAACTTCCAGCGCCGTGTCGGCCGGGGGGGCTTCCGAGGCGCCTCCAGGAACGGGCTGTTGTGCAAGAGCTTCCGTCCGCGCACGAAAAAGTACGAGAGAGGTTCGTTCCGGCGATCCGGTGTTCAATACCGGGGCCGTTTATCGGAGACCACGACCAGCTTCCCTCCAACATTTTGGCACCGTTTGCATGCCAGCTTCGATGCCAGCCGCCTTTCGGTGATGAAATCGTAGTGGGTGCCGTAGATCTCGATCAGGCCATCGAGATCCAGCGAACGCAAATGACCGCAGCGCGCATTGCCGCAATATATGCTGAGGCCCATGCCTTGTTCACGAAGCTCACCGAGCTTGGTGGGCAGCGTGACCGGAACCAGGATGTCTTCGGGCATCGCGGGGTTCGCCACCACCACGAGAATGGGTTTTCGAAACTCGGCCCGATCAATGTCGCCGATCGCGTGGACTGCCTTTTCTTCCGCGACGCCTATGAGGGAATCGATCTCTTCCATCGCTTCGATATGGCCGCGAACAAATAAAGCCCTTCGCAGCACATGCAACGCATCTCTCGTTTCGCAAAGTGTCGTCCGCAGGGTGAGAGGCATTTTGCGCTCAATTCTTCATGTAGCTGTCGGGGAGACAATCGGCTTCAACCGCTGCCGCGATGAAGGCTCGATGGACGTCCCTTGTGCTGCAACATCCCGCCCTTTCCCCCATCAGGGCAGCAAGCGCAGCCAGAAACATTGGGCCATCGGATGGCCAGCCATCGGCCAAAGCGTCGGCCATTTGAGGACGTGTACAAAGGACCGAGATGGTGCCGTCACTTCTCTCGCTGGGAATGCCGGAAAACATATTTGGCCGGTTGACTGTCATCGCATAGCTCCCGCTGG
>NZ_SMYZ01000103.1 GCF_004919685.1 Mesorhizobium norvegicum
AACTCATCTGCTTACGACAAGGACGCCGCCCGCCCTTGCGTTGCGGCTGGATTGCTGTATAGACGCCCGCAATCTGCCGGTCCCAGCTGGGGGCTGAACGGAGGGCCGGAGGTTTTTTCGAAAACCTTCGTGTGATGCCAGAAGTGCTTCCGCCTCCCGTGTCTCCGCTCTCGACCGTCTCGTCATGCTCCTTTCTTCCCCGCGCCCTTGGAGGGTTTGCGGGTCAGAGAAGTTGCAGAGGCTTTTGCCGCCGGGAACCGGGAGAGAAACGAAGAAAGGCATAAGACATAATGGCTCTTTACGAACATGTGTTTCTTGCCCGGCAGGACCTCTCGCAGCAGCAGGTCGATGCGCTTGTCGAACAGTACAAGGGCGTCATCTCCGCAAATGGCGGGTCCGTCGGTCGGGTCGAGAATTGGGGACTGAAGTCCCTCACCTACCGGGTCAACAAGAACCGGAAGGCTTACTACACGCTGATGGACCTGAATTGCCCCGCGGCCGCGCTCAACGAGATGGAGCGCCAGATGGGCCTGTCCGAAGACGTGCTGCGTTTCCTGACCATCAAGGTCGAGGCGCATGAGGAAGGCCCTTCGGCCATGATGCAGAAGCGCGAAGAACGCTCGGAACGCGGCGGCTTCGGCGACCGCGACCGTGGCGATCGTGGCCCGCGCTCGTTCGGCGACCGTGATCGTGGCGAGCGTCCGCCGCGCTCGTTCGGCGACGCCGGTGCCGACCGTGGTCCGCGCCGTCCGCGCGAAGGCTTTGAAGGGGGTGCAGAATAATGGTCGACATCAACCAGATCCCGACCCGGCGCCCGTTCCACCGCCGCCGCAAGACCTGCCCGTTCTCCGGCGCCAACGCGCCCAAGATCGACTACAAGGACGTGCGTCTGCTGCAGCGCTACATTTCCGAGCGCGGCAAGATCGTGCCGTCGCGCATCACCGCCGTCAGCCAGAAGAAGCAGCGCGAACTCGCCAAGGCGATCAAGCGCGCCCGCTTCCTCGGCCTGCTGCCCTACGTGGTTCGCTAAATCTTTTATGAGCGGGCGGTTCGCCGCCCGCTCTTCTCCCACGGCGACGGGCGCCGCAGGGTCGGACATCGAATCCCGGGTTGAGGTCAAAAACCTCTAACTGCCGCGACAGGCAGGACAGCGACACCAGCGCCCCAGGCGCTCAAGCTTCCTGACCTGTTCCAGAGACATTCGGCGTCGATCTTATCGATTGATTGGCGCGCAACCGAAGGAACAAAACCATGGAAGTCATTCTTCTCGAACGCGTTTCCCGCCTTGGCCAGATGGGCGATACCGTCAAGGTCAAGGACGGCTTTGCCCGTAACTTCCTGCTGCCGCAGGGCAAGGCGCTGCGCGCCAACGAAGCCAACAAGAAGAAGTTCGAAGGCCAGCGTGCCCAGCTCGAAGCCCGCAACCTTGAGCGCAAGTCGGAAGCTGCCCAAGTCGCCGAAAAGCTCGACGGCAAGAGCTTCATCGCCGTTCGCTCCGCCGGTGAAACCGGCCAGCTCTACGGTTCCGTTTCGACCCGCGACATCGCCGATCTGCTGACGGCGGAAGGTTTTTCGATCAACCGCAACCAGATCCTGCTCAACCAGCCGATCAAGACCATCGGCGTCACCAATGTGGCGATCGCGCTGCATCCGGAAGTCGAGGTCACCGTCACGCTCAATATCGCCCGCACGGCCGACGAAGCCGAGCGTCAGGCCAAGGGCGAGACGCTGACCACCGCCGAAGCCATCTATGGCGACGACATCAACGACAATGCCCGGCCGGAAAACTTCTTCGATCCGAACACCGAGTTCGAAGGCGGCGAAGACAACGCCTGATCATACGTCGCAAGGCGATTGGAGCTACGCTTCGATCACGATTGGAGCTGTGCTCTGATCACTTTGCCGGCATCCAGCCATGCTGGACCAACGCCCGGGCCTCGCGCCCGGGCTTTTTTATGCCAAATGGAACTTTTCGAACCCCTATATATTGTTGCAGACTATAGCGTCGCGCGTCCTTTGGCCGCGCAACTGACGCTGTGGAACTTTGGTTCGGCGCAAGATCCCGGCGAAAATCGATTCCGATTTTCGGGTCTCACGCGCCAGGACAGCCTGTCTGGCCGAGAGGGGACATTTGGTCATGAATATTCTGTTGAAGCGCGTTCTCGACCGCCTGGTGCGCATCGGCAATCTCAAGGTGACCGGTCCCAAGGGCACGACAGTGGTTTTCGGCGACGGCAGCGGTGAGCCGGTGCACATGCACATCAAGACCGCGCGTGCCGAGCGCGCCATCACCTTCGATCCGATGTTGGCGGTGCCTGAATCCTACATGGACGGCGAACTCGACATTCTCGAAGGCGGCGTGCTGGGCGTGATGCGCATCGCCTTCCAGAACATGGGCAGCGGCGGCATCGATGCCACCTGGTCGAAGGCCATCGAAGGCCTGCGCCACGCCTTCCGCCGCCTGCAGCAGATCAACACCGCCTCGCGCTCGCGCCGCAACGTGCAGCGCCACTACGATCTGTCGGGTGATCTCTACCGGCTCTTCCTCGACGAGGACATGCAGTATTCCTGCGCCTATTTCGAGCAGCCGGACATGACGCTCGACGAAGCGCAGGCCGCCAAGAAGCGCCACATCGCCGCCAAGCTCCGGCTGAAGGCCGGCCAGACGGTGCTCGACATCGGCTCCGGCTGGGGCGGGCTCGGCCTCTACCTCGCCAAGGCTTTCGACGTCGACGTGCAGGGCGTGACGCTATCGACCGAGCAGCATGGTGTCGCCACCGACCGGGCGCACGCGCAAGGGCTTGAAAGCCGCGTGCATTTCGAGCTCAAGGACTACCGCGAACTCAACGAGCGTTTCGACCGCATCGTCTCGGTCGGCATGTTCGAGCATGTCGGCGTCAACCATTACCGCACCTTCTTCGACAAGAGCGCGACGCTGCTCAAGCCAGATGGCGTCATGCTGTTGCACACGATCGGCCGTTCCGGCGTGCCGTGGGCGACCAGCGCCTTCATCCGCAAATACATCTTCCCGGGCGGCTACATTCCCGCGCTTTCGGAAGTCATGCCGGCGATCGAGAAGTCAGGCCTGGTCGTCACCGACGTCGAGATCCTGCGGCTCCACTATGCCGACACGCTGAAGCACTGGGGCGAGCGCTTCGCCGCCAACCGCGACAAGGCCAAGGCGATCTATGACGAGCGCTTCTGCCGCATGTGGGAATTCTATCTGGCCGCTTCCGAAGCCGCCTTCCGCTGGCAGGACCTGGTGATCTTCCAGATCCAGATCGCCAAGAAGAACGACACGCTGCCGGTGGCGCGCGACTACATGGCCAAGTGCGAAAAGGCGCTTGAGATGCGCGATATGGGGCATCGTGAAACGGCTCCGGTCAAAAAGAACCCTGCCGCCAAGCCGGCTCGCCGCCGCAAGGTTGCGGACCAGGAATAGCATTGCCACTTGCCATTGCCGGCCCCTGCACTGAAAAAGGTCCCGTGATCGCCACGGGACCTTTTTCATGACGTATGTCCTCTATGCCGCTGCCGCTCTGGCCGAGATCGCCGGCTGCTTTTCGTTCTGGGCCTGGTGGCGGTTGGAAAAGTCGCCGCTGTGGCTGCTCCCCGGTCTCGCTTCGCTCGCTCTGTTCGGCTTCCTGCTGGCGCTGGTCGACACGTCAGCCGCCGGCCGCGCCTACGCCGCCTATGGCGGCATCTACATTGCGGCATCGCTTGGCTGGCTGTGGCTGGTGGAGGGCGTGCGCCCCGACCGCTGGGATTTTGCCGGTGCCGCGCTCTGCATTGCCGGCGCTTCGGTGATCCTTCTCGTCCCGCGGGGCGCGTGAGATGGAACTGCCGGCGCCCCTTCGCCAAGGTGTCGAGCGACTGCTCGAAAACGTTCCGCTGGCGACGCTGAAGCAAGCGGCAAAAACACTGTCCGACCGTTACCGTGCCGAGTTGCGTGACGGCCGATTGCACATGGCTGAGGATCTTGCGGTGAAGGCCTATCTGGCGACGCGGCTGCCGGCGACCTATGCCGCGATCCGCGCCAGCCTCGACGCGCTGAGCGACGCAAAGCCCGACTTTCAACCCAGGAGCCTGCTCGACGTCGGCGCCGGCCCTGGTACGGTGCTTTGGGCCACGACCGACCTTTGGCCCGATCTCGAACAGGCGGTGTTGTTCGAAGCCAGTGCCGCAGTGCGCAAGATCGGCGAGACACTTGCCGCCGGCGCGATTGCCACCCAGACCAGATGGCTGGCGGGTGATGCCACCATCGACCTTGCCGATCTCAAGCCAGCCGATCTCGTCACTTGCGCCTATGTGCTGGACGAGATCATTCCTGCATCACTGCCGAAGCTCATCGGCCGGCTCTGGCAACTCACTGGCGGCACGCTGCTGATCGTCGAGCCGGGCACCCCTGCCGGCTGGCAGCGCATCCTTGCCGTGCGCCGGCAGCTGATCGAGGCGGGCGCACATGTGCTTGCGCCTTGCCCGCATCAGGCGCCCTGCCCGCTCACCCCACCCGACTGGTGCCATTTTTCCCGCCGCGTTGCCCGCTCGCGCCTGCACAGGCTGGCCAAGGACGCCGACGTGCCTTGGGAAGACGAGAAGTTCATCTATGTCGCGGCTTCTCGCGACGGACCCACATCACACCAGGCACGGGTTCTCGCGCCACCGAAATCCGGCTCCGGCAAGGTTCTGCTCAAGCTTTGCCAGGACGACGGCACCGCCGCCGAGCGCTTGTTCACCAAGCGCGACGGCGCCGACTTCAAGCTGGCCCGGCGGCTGGACTGGGGCGACAGGCTGGCTTCCGAATAGGCGGCAGTGGCGTTTGCGACCGCGCCGAAGAAAAATTTCGGAGCGATGTCGAATCCAGGCCGTGCCGTTCGACCATTGGCGTTCTCGGACCTTTCGAGACGCCAAGAGTGTCAAACGGCATCAGCCAACAGGAGAAACGCAATGAGCTATATCGCAGGATTTGTCGCCGCTGTGCCCGCCGCCAACAAGGAAGCCTATCGCAAGCATGTCGCCAAGGCCGCATCGGTGCTGAAGGAGTTCGGCACCACCCGCATGGTCGAAGGATGGGGCGACGACGTCCCCGGCGGCAAGATCACCGACTTCAAGGGAGCCGTGAAGGCGAGGCCGGATGAAGTCATCACCTTTTCGTGGCACGAATACGCGGACAAGGCGGCGGCGGACGCGGCCTACCGGACGATGATGAGCGATCCGCGCATGGCGGAGATCGGCGCGTCCATGCCCTTTGACGGCAAACGCATGATCATCGGCGGCTTCACGCCGTTCATCGATCTGAACACGACCGGCAAGACCGGCTATATCGATGGCTCGCTGGTGCCGGTGCCGGCCGCCAACAAGCAAGCCTATCTTGCCGTGGCGGCGAAGCAGGCCGCGGTGATCAAGGAACATGGCGCAACCCGCGTCGTCGAAGCGTGGGGCGACGATGTTCCCGACGGCGAGGTCACCGATTACCGTGGCGCCGTGAAAGCGACGGGAGACGAGGTTGTCGTCTATGCCTGGGTCGAATGGCCGTCGAAGCAGGTGCGCGACGACGCCTGGAAAAAGGTGATTGCCGATCCACGAATGTATGCCGACACCATGCCCTACGACAACCAGCGCCGGGTCCATGGCGGCTTCGCGCCGATCCTCGACGCCTGATCCCAACAATCAAGATCAAGATAAGGAACCCCACCATGCGTTATGCCTGTCTCATCTACTACCACCCCAAGACGCTGTTCGGCGGCAGCCCGCAAGCCAACGCGGTGCTGGCCGAATGCGCCGGATATGACGAGGTGCTCAAGGCCAGCGGCCACTTCGTAACCGCCGAGGCCCTGGTGTTGCCGGAAGAGGCGATGACCGTGCAGGTCCGCGACGGCAAGATGTCGTCGGTCGACGGCCCGTTCATGGAGACCAAGGAGATCCTGGGCGGCATCATCGTCATCGAAGCCCGTGATCTCAACGAGGCGGTGCGGGTGGCGAGCGGCCATCCGCTGGCAACGATCGGCTTCGTCGAAGTCCGCCCGGTCGTCGACTTCAGCCAACCGCCGCCGGTCCTGTGAGCACCGCCGGCCCGCGCGATGCCCTGGAGGCGGCCTACCGCACCGAGGCGCGGCGCGTGCTGGCAACCCTGATCCGCCTGCTCGGCGGGTTCGATGCGGCGGAGGAGGCCTTGCATGAGGCCTTCACTGCTGCCGCCGAACAATGGCCGCGCCAGGGTGTGCCGGCCAATCCCTATTCCTGGCTGGTCTCGGCAGGCCGCTTCAGGACCATCGACCGCTGGCGCCGGGAAGCGCGGCTGACCGGGGCACTGCCCGAGCTCACGGCTCTGGCCGAGCCGACACCGGAGCCGGCCATGCCGGAAGACATCCAGGACGATGAATTACGGCTCATTTTCGTCTGCTGCCACCCAGTACTGGCGCCGGATGCACGCATTGCCCTGACCCTGCGCGAAGTCGGTGGTTTGACCACCGAAGAGATCGCCCGCGCCTATCTGACGCCAGCACCGACCATCGCGCAACGCATCGTGCGGGCCAAGGCGAAGATCCGGGACGAGGCGATCCCCTACGAAGTGCCCGACCGCGGCGACTTGCCGGCGCGTCTCGAGAGCGCGCTGCAGGTGATCTACCTGATCTTCAACGAGGGTTACGCGGCAACCGAGGGGCCAAACCTGACGCGGGCCGATCTGTGCGCCGAGGCGATCCGGCTCGGCCGGCTGATGGTCGAGCTGCTCGACCAGCCGGAGGCACAAGGGCTGCTGGCCCTGATGCTGCTGCACGAGGCGCGGCGCGCGACGCGGGTCGATGCCAGCGGCGATCTTGTGTTGCTGGAGGACCAGGACCGCACGCTGTGGAACCGTGCGCTGATCGCCGAGGCCGACGGCCTGATCGGCAAGGCGATCGCCTCGCGCCGCATCGGACCGTATATCCTGCAGGCAGCCATTGCTTCCGTTCACGCCGAAGCGGCACGCACGACTGAGACCGACTGGGCGCAGATCGTCGCGCTTTACGATGTGCTGAGCCGCGTCGACCCCTCGCCGGTCGTGGCACTGAACCGCGCCGCAGCCATCGGCATGCGCGACGGCCCGCAGGCCGGACTGGCGGCAATCGAGGCGGTCATGGGACAGGGCGGGCTGGACGGCTACCATCTGGCGCATGCCGCACGGGCAGACATGCAGCGCAGGCTTGGCTTGACCGAAGCGGCAAAGACCTCCTACCGGCGGGCGCTTGAGCTGACGCGGCAACCGGCGGAACGCCGGTTCCTGCAAGCGCGACTTGATCAGCTCTAGGATCGCGTTGAACCAGAAGCAGGAGCAGCCGATCTATGCTGGCAGATAGACACCGGGCCGAGTATTCTTCCCATATGCAACAGGGTTCCCCACCAACTTTATATCTTCTTTGCGGAAAGATTGCTGCGGGCAAGTCGACGCTTGCAAGGCACATTGCAGCGCGCCCGGCGACCCTGCTCGTTAGTGAAGATCACTGGACGTCGCATCTGTTTGCCGATGAGTTGAGGACAATCGACGATTACGACCGTCTTTCGACGCGGCTGCGCTCTGCCATGGGGCCGCACATTGTCGATATCCTACAACAGGGCCTTTCTGTTGTTCTGGATTTCCCGGCAAACACTGTCAGCTATCGCGACTGGATGCGTTCGCTCATTGCCCGGGCCGATGTGGCCCACGAGCTGCATCTGCTCGATGTGCCCGATATGGTCTGCAGGCAACGGCTTCGTCACCGAAATGCACGTGGCGAACACCCGTTCCAGGTAAGCGAAGCGGACTATGATCTGTTCACAAGCTACTTCGTCCCTCCGGAACCCGACGAGGGCTTCAACATCGTTGTCCACACATCCTGACCGAACAATCGAATGCGGCCTTGGATTCAAAAGCCTGTCAGGCTGATGGACCGAACGGCGGGGAATCTCAGATCGACCAAGTCAGCCGATTGTTCTTGCTTCGTTCCTGGCCGTCCCGTAGAATCGTGACCTTGCCGAGTCAACTGGAATCGGAGCGTGGGAATTCTGTCCTGTGGACGGTTTGCCGTCCCTGTGAACAGCGGGCATCAACGCCGATTGAACGCGAGTGATGCATATAAGTCAGCACCGGATTTTTCACGTTCTGATATCGAGAAGCCGGGATCGAAATCGGGGACATCATGGCAGAAGCAGCGCGAAAATTCGGCGTGGCGGAAACACCGCTTTATCGTGAAGCGCCAAACAACATCGAGGCGGAGCAGGCGCTGCTCGGCGCCATCCTCGTCAACAACGATGCCTTCTACCGCGTCTCGGACTTCCTCAAGGCCAGCCATTTCTATGAACCGCTGCACCGCAAGATCTTTGAGGTGGCGTCAGAGTTCATCCGCATGGGCAAGGTGGCGACGCCGATCACGCTAAAGACCTTCCTGCCGGCCGACGAGAAGGTCGGCGACATGACGATGGCGCAATATGTCGTGCGGCTGGCCGTGGAAGCCGTTACCGTCGTCAACGCCACCGATTATGGCCGCGCTATCTACGATCTTGCGACGCGCCGCGCGCTGATCACCGTCGGCGAGGACATGGTCAACATCGCCTATGACGCACCGGTCGACATGGCGCCCGGCGAGCAGATCGAGGATGCCGAGCGGCGGCTGTTCGAACTGGCCGAAAACGGTCGCTACGATGGCGGTTTCGAAAGTTTTTCCGATGCGTTGAAGAACGCCGTCGACATGGCCAGCGCGGCCTATATGCGCGATGGCCACCTGTCCGGCATTGCCACCGGCCTGCGCGATCTCGACCACCGCATGGGCGGCCTGCAGCCGTCGGATTTGATCATCATCGCCGGCCGCCCGGGCATGGGCAAGACGTCGCTTGCCACCAACATCGCCTACAACATCGCGGCCGCCTATGAGCCTGCCCAGCAGGCCGACGGCTCCGTCAAGGCGGCCAATGGCGGCGTCGTCGGCTTCTTCTCGCTCGAAATGTCGTCGGAGCAGCTGGCCACCCGCATCATCTCCGAGCAGACCGAGATCCCATCCTCGAAAATCAGGCGTGGCGACCTGACCGAAGCCGATTTCGGCAAGCTCGTCGCGTACACGCAGGAGAACCACAAGCGGCCGCTCTACATCGACCAGACGGGCGGCATCTCGATTGCCCAACTCGCGGCTCGCGCCCGCCGCCTCAAGCGCCAGCGCGGGCTGGATCTGATGGTCATCGACTATATCCAGCTGATGCAGGGTTCGTCCGCCAAGGCGTCGCAGAATCGCGTCCAGGAAATCACCGAGATCACCACCGGACTAAAGGCGCTCGGCAAGGAGCTTGGCGTGCCGATCATCGCCCTCTCACAGCTCTCGCGTCAGGTCGAAAGCCGCGACGACAAGCATCCACAGCTGTCCGATCTGCGCGAATCGGGCTCGATCGAGCAGGATGCCGACGTGGTCCTCTTCGTGTACCGCGAGGAATACTACATCAAGAACAAGGAGCCGGAGAAAGGCACGCCCGAGCACCTCGCCTGGGAAACGAAGATGGTCGAGGTCCAGGGCAAGGCCGAAGTGATCATTGCCAAGCAGCGCCACGGACCGACCGGCACCGTCAGCCTTGCCTTCCAGGGCGAGTTCACCCGCTTCTCCGACCTTGCCGAGGAGCATCATTTGCCGGAAAGGTTCGAGTAGCTTTTTGACCTACCGTCGCGCTCAGTGGGCAGGAACGCCCAGCCTCCCCAATTTTCAGCCTGCGGCGACGTAATGGCCAAATCGCGCGTGCAATTCATCTGCCAGAATTGCGGATCGGTGCATCAGCGCTGGGCCGGCAAATGCGATGCCTGCGGCGAGTGGAACACGCTGGTCGAGGAAGGCACGTCCGGCGGCATCGGCTCGGGGCCGGCCAACACGCGCAACGCCCGCAAGGGCCGCGCGGTGGTGCTGACGACGCTGTCCGGCGACATCGAGGATGCGCCGCGCATCATTTCGGGCATCGGCGAACTTGATCGCGCCACCGGCGGTGGCTTCGTGCGCGGCTCGGCGCTGCTGGTCGGCGGCGATCCTGGTATCGGCAAGTCGACGCTGCTTACCCAGGCGGCCGCGGCACTCGCGTCAAAAGGCCACCGCATCGTCTATGTCTCGGGCGAAGAGGCGGTCGCGCAGATCAGGCTGCGGGCGCAGCGGCTTGGCGTCGCCTCCTCTCCGGTGGAACTTGCCGCCGAGACCAATGTCGAAGACATCCTGGCGACAATAGCCGACGGCAAGCGGCCTGACCTCGTCATCCTGGATTCGATCCAGACACTGTGGACCGACCTTGCCGATTCGGCGCCGGGCACCGTCACCCAGGTGCGCGCCGCCGCCCAAGCGATGATCCGCTATGCGAAATCCACAGGGGCGGCGATCGTGCTGGTCGGCCATGTCACCAAGGAAGGCCAGATCGCCGGGCCGCGCGTCGTCGAACATATGGTTGACGCCGTGCTCTACTTCGAAGGCGAAGGCGGGCATCATTACCGCATCCTGCGCACGGTGAAGAACCGTTTTGGACCGACCGACGAGATCGGTGTCTTCGAAATGTCGGACAAGGGCCTGCGCGAGGTCGCCAACCCATCCGAGCTTTTTCTTGGCGAACGCCATGCCAAATCGCCGGGTGCCGCGGTTTTCGCCGGCATGGAGGGCACAAGGCCGGTGCTGGTCGAGATCCAGGCGCTGGTCGCGCCGTCCTCGCTCGGCACGCCGCGCCGCGCCGTCGTCGGCTGGGACGGCGCCCGGCTGTCGATGATCCTGGCGGTTCTCGAAGCCCATTGCGGGGTCCGCTTCGGGAGCCACGATGTCTACCTCAATGTCGCCGGCGGCTACCGCATCTCCGAGCCCGCGGCCGATCTCGCGGTAGCGGCGGCCCTGGTTTCCTCGCTCACCGGTCTTGCCCTTCCGGCCGATTGCGTCTATTTCGGCGAAATCAGCCTTTCGGGCGCCGTGAGGCCGGTTGCGCATGCGCAACAGCGCCTCAAGGAAGCCGAAAAGCTGGGTTTTGGAAGCGCGGTTCTGCCCTCGGGCAGCGGGGAACTGGCCGGGGG
>NZ_SMYZ01000104.1 GCF_004919685.1 Mesorhizobium norvegicum
TGTTGAGGCTCCACATCTAGCGCAGATCGACGCCCACAACCATGCGGTCAACGCCGTCATCTCGCTCGACAGGGAAGGGGCTCGCAGCCAAGCCAAAATGGCAGACGCGGCCCAGGCGCGCGGCGAGGCACTTGGGCCGCTGCATGGCGTACCGTTCACGCTGAAGGACATGCACGAGACATCCGGCATGAAGACCACGGTCGGCTTCCTGCCCTTCGCCGACTATGTCGCCAGGTACGACAGCCCGATCGTTATCAGGTTGAGGGCGGCCGGCGGCGTGCTGATGGCCAAGACCAATGTCGCGACCATGCTGGGCGACTGGCAGTCGAACAATCCGCTGTTCGGCCGCACCAGCAATCCATGGAATCTCGAGCGCACGGCGGGCGGCTCCAGCGGCGGCGCGGCTGCGGCACTTTGCTCGGGGATGACGCCGTTCGATGTCGGCACCGACATGCAGGATTCGATCCGGCTGCCGGCCTCTTTTTGCGGTGTCTACGGCCTGAAGCCGACGGAGCACCGTGTCTCGCTGGCCGGCGCCTTCCCCGATCCTGAAGGTGCCGCGCGCAGCGTGCGGCTGATGTCCTGCCTCGGGCCGCTGGCGCGCAGCGTGGAAGATTTGGCGCTGATCTATCAAATCATCGCCGGGCCGGACGGAAGCGACACCGATCTTGCGCCGGTGCCGGTCGAAGCCATGCTGAAGCTCGACCTCAAGTCACTGCGCATCGCCTTCGCGCCATCCTTTCCCGGCTTCCCGGTGGCCGATGACATCAGCGCCGCGGTCGAAAGTCTCGCAAGCCAGCTGCAACGCGCCGGCGCCGTCGTCGAAGAAGCGAAACTGCCGAAACTCGACCTGCACGACGATCTGGAGCGAGGCAGCGCGCTGATAGGCATGATGCTGGAGGCCGCGCAGCCGGAACCACCGGAGGAACCGACATCAATCTCGCACTGGTTCGAGGCGCTCGCCCGCCGCGACCAATCCATTCTCGCCTGGGACCGGTTTTTCGAAAATTGGGACGCGCTGCTCTGCCCGGTCGCCATGACCAACGCCTTCCCGCATTGCGAGCCCGGCACACCGATCAAGGTCGACGGCAAGGAGCAGAGCTACTGGATGCTGCCGGCCTATGGCGCGGTGTTCAACTACAGCGGCCATCCAGCGCTTTCCATGCCGTGCGGACTGGACAGCGCCGGCTTGCCGGTCGGCCTGCAATTGGTCGGCAGACGTTGGTCGGAAGCGCGGCTACTCGGCATCGCCAGGGCAATCGAACCACTGACCGGCGGCTTTCGCCGACCGCCCGCCTATTGAGCGAAACGCGACAATCGATAAGGCGCAAGCAGCGGGTCGCGCTCGCCTTCAAGGATTTCCCTTGTGGCGAACAGGCCGACGACCGGCGCCAGCGTGATGCCGGAATGCATGACGGCGACATAGACACCGTCCACGCCCTCGGCGCGGCCGATGATCGGAAAGCCGTCGATCGGTGTCGGCCGGTAGCCGACCGTGTGGAAATCGAGTTCCAACCCGTCGCCGCCGCGCAGCATGGCTTTCATGGCCGCAAACAGCGCGTGGGCGGTGGCTTCAGCATCCATGCCCGGGTCGGCGCCACCGAAGTCCGAGCCGGCGATGATGCGGCCTTCCGCAGTCTGGCGCATGTGCAGCCGCTCGGCCAGCACCAAGCCGTTGAGCAGCTTTTTGGTGGGCCGCGAATGGACAATCAGCCCGGGCGGTGTTTCGATCGGCAGGTGGATCCCGGCCGTCGCGGCAATGTCCGATGAGCCGACGCCTGCCGCGATCACCACTTCGTCGGCGGTAATCAACCCATGCGATGTGTCGACACCGGTGATCTTGCCGCCGGTCTGGACCAGCGCCGTAACCGTGCTGGTGATGATTTTCGCGCCATGTCGCTCCGCGTCTGCCAATAGGGCGCGGGTGGCAGTCACCGGTTCGGCAACGCCTTCCTCGGCCACATGCAAGGCAAAGTCCGGAAGCTCGGTGAGATTGGGCTCGATAAGAGCCGCGCGGGCGCGGTCGACGCGCTCGATGCCGTAGCCCCAGGCGGAATGCTGCGTGGCATAGGTTTCCATGTCGGCCGCCGACAAATCCCAGCACAGGCCGCCGCACCAGCTGAGCGGGAGGGGCAGGTCCCGCGCCAGCCGCGTCCATTCGGCCATTGCGCGGGTGCGCAGCCGGAAATACGGCTCCGGATTGCCCCAGCTGGCATTGATCCATGCGAAGGAATTCGGCGTGGCAACGCCGCCGGAGTCACTGTCGGCGATCACTGTCACCAGCGCGCCCGCCTTGGTCAGATGCCAGGCGATGGAGGCGCCGATGATGCCGGCGCCGATGACGATCACTTGTTTCGCCGTTGTCATACTCGTTCCTCTGCCTCATCATCCCATGGGATGTTCATCCAGTGCCATCCTGGCAGCCGCTTGCCAACATCGCGCAGCGCGAAATATGCGGCAATGCGCTGACCTGAACCACAGCATGACGGAGCCGCATGCTCTGACGGTGAGGCGGCAACCAGCGGCATCCGCGCCGCCCGACCGGTCGACAGCCCGGCACTGCACTGCTAGAAGCCCGGCCTGTCACACGGAAATCCCAGAGAATGCCCGAAGCAATAGAAGAAGAAGTGGCGCGCCGCCGCACCTTCGCGATCATCGCACACCCGGACGCCGGCAAGACGACGCTGACCGAAAAGCTGCTGCTGTTCGGCGGCGCCATCCAGCTTGCCGGCGAGGTCAAGGCCAAGAAGGACAAGATCCAGACGCGGTCCGACTGGATGAAGATCGAGCGCGAGCGCGGCATTTCGGTCGTCACCTCGGTGATGACCTTCGAGTATGAGGACAATGTCTTCAACCTGCTCGACACGCCCGGCCACGAGGATTTTGCCGACGACACCTACCGCACGCTGTCGGCGGTAGACTCGGCCGTCATGGTCATCGACGCCGCCAAGGGCATCGAGCCGCGCACGCTGAAACTGTTCGAGGTCTGCCGGCTGCGCGACATCCCGATCATCACCTTCGTCAACAAGATGGACCGCGAAAGCCGCGACCCCTTCGAGATACTCGACGAGATCGAACAGAAGCTGGCGCTGGACACCGCACCGATCACCTGGCCGATCGGCCGCGGCAAGACGTTCTCCGGCACCTACCATCTGGCGCTGAACGCGGTGCGCAAGGGCGATGCGGAGAAAGAACGCACGCCGGTCAACGGCCCCGATTCCAACCGCGTTGCCGGGCTGCTGCCGGAAAACGAGCGCGAGGCCTTCATCGAGGAGCTGGAGCTCGCGCGAGAAGCGTGCAGACCCCTTGATATAGAAGCCTTCCGCGAAGGTCATCTGACGCCGGTCTATTTCGGCTCGGCGCTGCGCAACTATGGCGTCCGCGACCTGATCGAGGCGCTTGGCGCCTTTGGGCCGCCGCCGCGCGCGCAGGAGGCGGATACCCGCAAGGTCGAGGCGACCGAAGAGAAGATGACGTCCTTCGTCTTCAAGATCCAGGCCAACATGGACCCCAACCACCGCGACCGTATCGCCTTCGTCCGCGTCTGCTCCGGCAAGCTCGAGCGCGGCATGAAGGCCAAGCTGGTGCGCACGGGAAAGCCGATGTCGCTGTCGGCGCCGCAATTCTTCTTTGCCCGCACCCGCGTCACCGCCGACGAGGCCTTCGCCGGCGATGTCGTCGGCATTCCCAACCACGGCACGCTGCGCATCGGCGACACGCTGACCGAGGGCGAGGAGATATTGTTCCGCGGCGTGCCGAATTTCGCGCCGGAAATCCTGCGCCGTGTCCGGCTTGGTGATGCGATGAAGGCCAAGAAGCTCAAGGAAGCGCTGCACCAGATGGCCGAGGAGGGCGTCGTGCAGCTGTTTTCGCCGGAGGACGGCTCACCGGCCATCGTCGGTGTGGTCGGCGCGCTGCAGCTCGACGTGCTGAAGGAACGGCTGAACTTCGAATACACGCTGCCGGTCGAATTCGAGATGTCGCGCTTTTCGGTCTGCCGCTGGATATCGGCCGACGACAAGGCCGAGGTCCTGCGCTTCATCGAGGCGCATCGCGGCGACATCGCCCGCGACCTCGACAACGACCCGGTGTTTCTGGCCCAGCACGCCTTTTCGCTAAACTACGAAGCGGAACGCTGGAAGGCGATCAAGTTTGCCACGATCAAGGACTATCAGGTCCGCGACAAGGCGGCTTGAAGTACAGCTTTCCTTCTCCCCGTTCTACGGGGAGAAGGTGCCCGAAGGGCGGATGAGGGGCAGCGCCGATCTCAAGGATTAATGGGCTCCTATATGCCACCCGGCCCGTCGCAGGCTCCGGGCGTTCGAAGCTCGAAAAGCCAAGCAATTGGCTTTCCGTCCGCTACGCGGACCGCTTCTCACCCCTTCGCCGCCTCTTCGATCTTGGCGATGTCGATCTTGCCCATCTGCATCATCGCCGACATCACCCGGCCGGCCTTGGCCCGGTCCGCATCCCCGAGGAGCCTGGGCAATTGCTCCGGCACGACCTGCCAGGAAACGCCGAATCTGTCCTTCAGCCAGCTGCAGCGGCCGGGTTCGCCGCCGCCTTCGGTGAGTTTGCTCCAGAAATGGTCGACTTCAGCCTGCGTCTTGCAGTCGATCGAGAGCGACATGGCCTCTGTGAATTTGTATTGCGGGCCGCCATTGAGCGCCTGGAATTGCACGCCGTCGAGCTCGAACGAGGCCACCAGCACCTTGCCTTCCTGGGCGTGGCCCTGCGGCCAGCGCGTGACGCTCAACACCTTCGAATTCTTGAAGATCGATACGTAGTGGTTCATGGCCTCTTCGGCCTGGCCGTCGAACCACAGGAAGGTGGTGATCTTTTGCATTGTCATTCTCCTCGGGCGGTGAAACGGCTGACTCCGGGAATGGTGCCATTTCCTTGCCGTTTGCCCAAGGACGGCCGTGCGCGGCGCAATCCGACAGCAGGACGCAATTTTTTTCGGAAGATATGATTTTTTGGGGGAATCTGGCGCATTGCAAAATTGTGGCCAGACCATATTTGCGCGTCTATAACGCCTGCGGTCCGAATTCAGCTCTGCCGCGCCATTCCTGGGCTGCGGCCAGCCACCAAGGAAAAAACATGCCTGCCTATCGCTCCCGCACCACCACTCATGGCCGCAACATGGCCGGCGCCCGCGGCCTGTGGCGCGCCACCGGCATGAAGGACAGCGATTTCGGCAAGCCGATCATCGCGGTGGTCAATTCCTTCACCCAGTTCGTGCCGGGCCATGTCCACCTGAAGGACCTCGGCCAGCTGGTGGCGCGCGAGATCGAGAAGGCCGGCGGCGTTGCCAAGGAATTCAACACCATCGCTGTCGATGACGGCATCGCCATGGGCCATGACGGCATGCTCTATTCGCTGCCGTCGCGCGAGCTGATCGCCGATTCCGTCGAATACATGGTCAACGCCCACTGCGCCGACGCCATGGTCTGTATCTCCAATTGCGACAAGATCACGCCAGGCATGCTGATGGC
Organism: Mesorhizobium norvegicum; assembly: GCF_004919685.1. Classification (GTDB taxonomy): domain Bacteria; phylum Pseudomonadota; class Alphaproteobacteria; order Rhizobiales; family Rhizobiaceae; genus Mesorhizobium; species Mesorhizobium norvegicum. The sequence goes on from NZ_SMYZ01000104.1 coordinate 5,496, forward strand.
CAGCTTGCGCCTCAACATCCCGACCGTCTTTGTCTCCGGCGGACCGATGGAAGCCGGCAAGGTGGTGCTCGCTGGCAAGACGCAGGCGCTCGACCTGGTCGACGCCATGGTGGCGGCCGCCGACGACAAGATCTCCGATGAGGACGTCAAGGTCATCGAGCGCTCGGCCTGCCCGACCTGCGGCTCCTGCTCGGGCATGTTCACCGCCAATTCGATGAACTGTTTGACCGAGGCGCTTGGCCTTTCGCTGCCCGGCAATGGTTCTACGCTGGCCACGCATGCCGACCGCAAGCGGCTGTTTGTCGAGGCCGGCCACCTGATCGTCGATCTCGCCCAGCGCTACTACGAGCAGGACGACGAGACGGCGCTGCCGCGCAACATCGCCTCGAAGGGTGCCTTCGAGAACGCCATGACGCTCGACATCGCCATGGGCGGGTCGACCAACACCGTGCTGCACATCCTGGCCGCCGCCCATGAGGGCGAAATCGATTTCGATCAGGACGACATCGACGCGCTGTCGCGCAAGGTGCCGGTGCTGTGCAAGGTTGCTCCGGCAAAATCCGACGTCCATATGGAAGACGTCCATCGTGCCGGCGGCATCATGGCGATCCTCGGCCAGCTCGACAATGCCGGCCTGATCAACCGCGATCTGCCGACGGTGCATACGTCAACGCTGGGCGAAGCGCTCGATCATTGGGATATTTCCCGTACGACCAGTCAGAGCGTGCGCGATTTCTTCCTCGCCGCCCCAGGCGGCGTGCCGACACAGGTCGCCTTCAGCCAGGACCGCCGCTGGGATGAGCTCGATCTCGACCGCGAAAAGGGTGTCATCCGCTCGGCCGAACACCCCTTTTCCAACGATGGTGGCCTTGCCGTGCTGAAAGGCAATCTGGCGCTCGACGGTTGCATCGTGAAGACGGCCGGCGTCGATGAATCGATCCTGAAATTCACCGGCCCGGCCCGCGTCTTCGAAAGCCAGGATTCGAGCGTCAAGGCGATCCTCTCCAACGAGATCAAGGCCGGCGATGTCGTTGTCATCCGCTATGAGGGGCCGCGCGGCGGCCCCGGCATGCAGGAGATGCTCTATCCGACCAGCTATCTGAAGTCGAAGGGCCTCGGCAAGGCCTGCGCACTGGTCACCGACGGCCGCTTCTCCGGCGGCACGTCGGGCCTGTCGATCGGCCATGCGTCGCCCGAAGCCGCCGAAGGCGGGTTAATCGGGCTGGTGCAGGAGGGCGATACGATCGAGATCGACATCCCGAACCGCAGCATCCGCCTTGCTGTCGATGACGCAGAACTCGCTGCCCGCCGGGCGGCGATGGAGGCCAAGGGCGCCCTGGCCTGGAAGCCCGAGGAAAAGCGCAAGCGCAAGGTGACGACAGCCTTGCGCGCCTATGCCGCGATGGCCACCAGCGCGGCCAAGGGTGCGGTGAGGTTCGTGCCGGAGTAAGGTTGGCGCCGACCCCCTCATCCGGCCGCTTCGCGGCCACCTTCTCCCCGGTGGGGAGAAGAGGCTGACGCCGGCGTTCGCAATCTCTTCTCCCCTCGGGGAGAAGGTGGCCCGAAGGGCCGGATGAGGGGGCATGGCTCCAACATCCGGAACATCCTCACGGCATCAGCTGATACTCATAAAGCTTCTGGTAAAGCCCGCCCTGCTTGAGCAAGGTCTTGTGCGGGCCGCTTTCCACCACCTTGCCGGCTTCGAGCACCACAATGGTGTCGGCCTGGTGCACGGTCGACAGACGATGCGCGATGACGATCGTCGTGCGCCCGACCGTCAATTGCTGCAGCGCATCGCGAAACAGCGCTTCCGATTCGGCGTCGAGTGCGCTGGTCGCTTCGTCCAGCAGCAGGATCTCGGCATTGCGTAACATGGCGCGCGCGATCGAGATGCGCTGGCGCTGGCCGCCCGACAGCAGGCCGCCATTCTCGCCGACATCCGTCTCGTAGCCTTTCGCCTGCGCGCTGATGAAGTCATGCGCGTTGGCCGCCTTGGCGGCGGCGATCACCTCTTCGTCGGTCGCGCCCTCGCGCCCAAGCCGGATGTTGTGCATGATCGTGCCGGCAAACAGGAACGTATCCTGGCTGACATAGGCGATCTTTTCCCGCACCGATGCCAGCGTCGCATGGGAAATATCCTGACCATCGAACAGCACCTTGCCGCTCTTCGGGTCGTACATGCGCATGATCAGGTTTAGAACAGTCGACTTGCCACCGCCGGAAGGCCCGACCAGCGCCGTCATCTTGCCGGGCGCAAGGGTGAGGTCGAACCTGTCCAGCACCGGCGGGCCATTCTGATAGGCGAAGCTGACGGCGTCGAACCGGATCTCGCCCGGTCCGGCCAGAAGCGGCTTCGCGTCCGGCTTCTCGACCAGAGTCAGCGGCTGGTCGGCGAGCTCGAACATCATGCGCACGCCGACAATGCCGCTTTCCAGCGATATGCGCACGCGCGCAAGGCGCTTCGCCGGCTCATAGGCAAACAGGAGCGCCCCGATGAAGGCCATGATGTTTCCCGGCATCTGGCCGCCCTGCAAGACCAGGAAGCCGCTGACGAAGATCGCCCCGGAAATTGCCAGTCCGGCCAGCGTCTCCATCACCGGGCTTGTCGCAGCCTCCAGCGTCGCGATGTTGTTGGCCCGGTTCTCGACGTCCGACACGGCCTTGTACATGCGCTTGCGCATTGCGCCTTCGAGGTTGAAGGATTTGACGACGCGGACGCCGATTGCGGTTTCCTGCATCACCTGCACGATCTGGCCGACCGAGCGAAACTCCATCGCGGCGAACTTGCGAACACGTTTCAGGATGCGGTTGACCCCGTAGATAGCCAAGGGGCCGACGACGAAGCAGATTAGAGACAGGGCTGGCTGCTGCCAGACCATGACCCCTACCAGGACAACCAGCGACACCAGGTCGCGCACATAGGACGTGACAACGAGGTCGAGCACGTTGCGCGCCGCCTGCGCGTTGTTGGTCATGCGTGTGATCAGGTCGGACGACGAGGTCGAATGGTAGAATTCGATGCCTTGCGCCAGGATGCGGTCGTAGATCTTGCGCTGACGGTCGGCGATGATGGCGTTGCCGACCCGGCTCATGAAGTAGGCCTGGATGAAGTTGGCGAGGCCCTTGAGGATGAAGATCGTGGCGACCCCCGCCGCAATCAGGTTGACGCGGTCAATCCGCTTGAAGACCACGAATTCGTCGGTGATCTCTTTGAGAATCCAGGCGCTGGCGCCGGTCGTGGCGGCCACCACAAGCATCGACAAGATCGCGGCGCCGTAGCCAAACCTGTGCTGGTAAAAGGATTCCCGAAGCAGCCTCGCAACGAGGCGCTGGTTTTCCGTCGAGCGGAAGAAACGAAACAAACGGCGGATCCTTGAAACCGGGACAACGAAGGCGGCTTATAGAGGGAGTTGCGGCCGGATGGAACCATCCGCGGCCGCTGCGGACAAACCGTTGTTGCAAGCGGCATCGACGGGATGCGATTTTCAGCCTCGGCTACATCAGATGATTCTTTTGACGGGATGACGACAGATGGATTTCGACCTTATCGTTCGCGGCGGCGCACTGCCTGATGGCAGGGTTGCCGACATCGGCGTCAGCGGCGAGACGATCGCGGCGATCGAGCCCACTCTGCAGGGCTCCGCGCGGACCGAGGTTGACGCCCGTGGCAATCTGGTCTCGCCGCCCTTCGTCGATCCGCATTTCCACATGGACGCGACGCTTTCCTACGGCATTCCGCGCATCAACGCGTCGGGCACGCTGCTCGAAGGCATTTCGCTGTGGGGCGAATTGAAGCCGCTTTTGACGCATGAGGCGGTACGCGACCGCGCGCTTGCCTATTGCGACTGGGCGGTGTCGATGGGCCTGCTCGCCATCCGCACCCATGTCGATGTCTGCGATGACCGCCTGCTGGCGGTCGAGGCGCTGCTCGAGGTCAAGAAGACGGTCGCCCCCTACATCGATCTGCAACTGGTCGCCTTCCCGCAGGACGGGTTTTATCGCTCGCCGACGGCACGTGAAAACACCATCCGCGCGCTCGACATGGGCGTCGACATCGTCGGCGGCATTCCGCATTTCGAGCGCACCATGGCCGACGGCACGCGTTCGGTAACGGAGCTGTGCGAGATCGCGGCAAGGCGCGGCCTGATGGTCGACCTGCATTGCGACGAGACCGATGATCCGCTGTCGCGTCACATCGAACAGCTTGCTTATGAGACGCAGCGTCTTGGTCTGCACGGCAAGGTGGTCGGATCGCACCTCACCTCGATGCATTCGATGGACAATTACTATGTCTCGAAGCTGCTGCCGCTGATCGCCGAGGCGGGCGTCTCCGCCATCCCCAACCCGTTGATCAACATCATGCTGCAGGGCCGCCACGACACCTTCCCGAAGCGCCGGGGTATGACCCGGGTCAAGGAAATGCAGGCACTCGGCATCCGCGTCGGCTGGGGCCAGGATTGCGTGCTCGATCCCTGGTATTCGCTGGGCACCGCCGACATGCTCGACGTCGCCTTCATGGGCCTGCATGTAGCGCAAATGTCGAGCCCGGCCGACATGGCGCGCTGCTTCGACATGGTCACCAACGTCAATGCCGCGATCATGGGCCTTGATCATCTCGGCCTCGCGGTCGGCAAGCGCGCCAGCCTTGTCGTCCTCGACGCCGGCAATGCGGTCGAGGCCTTGCGCCTGCGCGCCGAGCGCCTGTGCGTCATCGCCAGGGGCAAGGTGGTGGCGGAGCGGACGAAGCAGGAGACCAGGCTGTCCATCGACGGAAGGCCGGGAATGGTGAACCGGCGGCACATATCCGCCTAGATCCAGCCGAATCCCGGCGCTGGCCTTGCCGATTTTCGGATTTCGCCTCGTCAAAGCAGCCGCTTCCGTCTACGACGCGGCTTACGCAAGGGAGGAATCGGGATCGGCATGACGCAGCCCGTGGCGCAGAATTCCACAGTCAGGAACGTGCTTTTGGCCGGCATTCTGCTGATGCTGGCCGGCGACTTCCTGTTTGCGCTGAACGACGCCATGGGCAAGTGGCTGGTCGCCAGCTTCTCCGTCGGCCAGGTGGTGCTGATCCGCTCCATCGGCGCCTTCTTCGTGCTTGGCCCGATGATCGCCCATCAGGGCACGGCCAAGCTGTTTCGCATGGAACGCCTGGAGCTGCAGCTGCTGCGCGTGGTCATGACCACGCTCGACACCGCGCTCTTCTACGCCGCCGTCGTCTATCTGCCGCTTGCCGATGTCATGAGTTTCTACATGGCCGGGCCGATCTACGTTGCGGCACTCTCGCACCTCTTGCTTGGCGAAAAGGTCGGCTGGCGCCGCTGGATGGCGATCCTGCTCGGCTTCTGCGGCGTGCTGATCATGCTCAAACCGTCCTCGGCGGCGTTCTCGCTGTCATCGGGCTTTGCGCTGGTGGGCAGCATCTCCTTCGCCTTCGCCATCATCCTCAATCGCCGGCTGCGCGGCACCAGCGACACCAATCTGGTGACGTGGCAGACCATCGGCACGTTGCTGGTCGGCGGTGTGCTGACCATCGGCGCCTGGCAGACGCCGTCGGCGCTCGACTTCGGCGCCATGCTGTTGCTCGGCATCGTCTCCTGCGGCGCGCATCTGATGATCACCAGGGCGCTCAAGCTGGCGCCGGCCTCGACGTTGGCGCCGTTGCATTACACGCTGCTCCTATGGGCGGTGGTGTTCGGGCTGGTGTTCTTCGGCGACGTTCCAGGCACGCGCATCCTGATCGGCTCGGGCATCGTCGTTCTGGCCGGTATGTTCATCTTCCACCGCCAGAAAGTGGTCGAGACTACGGTGCCGCCGGAGAACGTGCCGAAGGGCGTGAATTAGTCCAGGCTCAGCCCTGACGGATAGCCGCCAGGTGCCGTGAAAACTCAGGCGTCTCCATCAGCGCCTTGCAGCGGGCAAACCGCCCGTCGGCATAGGCACGGAAATCGTCGACTGGATTGCTGTTGGCGAGCTGGATCAGCCCCCACAGCGTCCACAACAGGTCGCACATCGCCTTGTAGATGACGATGCGGCCGCGCTCCGCCGGCCTGGCCTCGCCGCCGAAATAGGCGCGCATCATCTCTTCATCCTGCGCCGTGTCGAATTTGCCTTCCACGCTGAGGTCGCCAAGATCCCAGAGCGGGTCGTTCATGCCCGAATATTCCCAGTCGACGATCCACATCCGCTCGCCGGTGTCGAGGAAGTTCTCGCACAGCGGATCGCAGTGGCAGGCGACGAGCGGCAGCGGATGGGCGGCGAGCGCCGACCGCACTGTCTCGGCCTCGCGGACCACGTCATGATAGCCGGTGGGCAGGGCGACATCCTTGGTCGACAGCACTTTGAGATAATCGTCGATCATCGCAAACAGTTCGAAGCGGAAGGGAAACACCGCGCCTGAATTGTGCAGCTTGCGGAAGGCCTCGCCGGCTCGGGCCGGGCTGCCGGGCCGAACCTTGAATTTTTCCGGCGACATCGTCTCGGCGCCGGCGATGAAGCGCGTCACCATGACCCCGGTGCCGGGATCGACATGCAGCACCTCGGGGCTGACCCCTGCCTTTGCCGCTTCGCGCGCAGCCACCGCCTCGTTGGCGCGGTTGATGTACTCCTCGGTGCCCTTGCCGGGAATGCGCAGGCAGAACTCGCCAGCCTTGAAAACCAGATTGGTGAGGCCGCCGAGCCGTTCCATTGGCCCGGTGTAGCCGGCCAGCCTGGGAATGGCGTCCAGTACCGCACGCGCCTCGTCTGTCACCATGCCTGCGCCCCCACGCTGTTATTTGTCGCAGCGACGGTTCCACAATTTTCGTGCTTTGGCTATCATCCGATGCGAGACCCAAGGAATGGTGGACAGGACAAAAGTGGCGGACAGCAAACATCAGGGCGCACTCGCCGAGGCCTATGCGGCGAAGCGGCCGGAGGAAGTCGCGGCACTCTACGACCGCTGGTCGCAGACCTATGACGCCGACATGTCGGCCGCCGGCTATCGCCATCCGACGATCTGCCTTGCGCTGCTGGCCCGCCATCTGCCGCGGGGGGCCGCGCCGCTGCTCGATGCCGGGGCCGGCACCGGGTTGATCGGCGAATGGTTGAACATCGCCGGTTATCCCCAGGTCGAGGCACTCGATATTTCTGAAGGCATGCTGGCCCAGGCGGCGCGCAAGGGCGTCTATTCGGCGCTGCATTGCCTGGCGCTGGGCGGTCATCTGCCCTTTGCCGATGACGCCTATGCCGGGATCATCTCGGCCGGCGTCTTCACCTCGGGCCATGTCGGCGTCGAGGGGCTGGACGAATTGATCCGCATCTGCCGGCCGGGCGGGGTGATCGTGCTGACGGTCAAGAACACGCTGTGGGATCAGGGCTTTGCCGCGCGGATCACTGAGCTCGAGGCGCAAGGCCTCGTCACCCGCGTCGACGAAACGCGCCCCTACGTCTCCATGCCGGGCGAGGCCGACACCGTGCCAAGCCGCGGTCTCGCCCTGCGCGTGAACTAGGCCTTCACTTTCTCCGCTGCCGGATCGTATATCGGCTCGAGATGGATCTTGGCCGGCGTCCGCTCCATCGCGACCACCAGTTCGTAGTCGCCCGAGGTCAGAAAATCGTCGCTCACCCCGTCGGCGTTGCGCACATAGCCGTAGCCGATATTCCTGCCCAGTGTGTAGCCATAGCCGCCGCTGGTGAGATAACCGACCGGCTCGCCATTGCGCAGGATGGTTTCGCGGCCGAGCAGCACGATCTCGGGATCGTCGACCGTGAAGCCGGCAAAGCGTTTCTTCAACGCCGTGTCGCTGGTCTTCTCGAGCGCGCGCCGTCCAATGAAATCGGTGTTCTTGCGCAGCTTGACCGCCCAGCCGAGCCCGGCTTCCTGCGGCGTGTCGTTGGGCGTGATGTCGGAGCCCCAGGCGCGATAGCCCTTTTCCAGCCGCAGCGATTCCAGCGCCCGGTAGCCGACTGGGCGGATGTCATGCTTTTTGCCTGCCGCCATCAGCGCGTCGAAGACTTCGCCGGTGGCCGCGATCGGCACATGCAGTTCCCAGCCGAGCTCGCCGACATAGGTGACGCGCAGCGCCCGAATTGTGTGGCCGGCTATGGCAATCTCACGCACATGGCCAAATGGGAATGCCGCGTTCGACACGTCCGCGCCGGTCACCGCCGAAAGCACGTCGCGCGCCCGAGGACCCATCAGTGACAGCGTGCCGAAATCCTCCGTGACATCGACAAGTGTGACATTGAGCCCTTCGCCGATATGGTCGCTGATCCATGAGGAATCATGCGTGCGAAAACCGGTGCCGGTGACGATGTAGAATTTGTCCTCGGTCAGCCGCGCCACGGTGAGATCGGCCTCGATGCCGCCGCGTGTGTTGAGAAGCTGGGTGTAGGTCAGCCGGCCGACCGGCTTGCTGACATCGTTGGCGCAGACCCAGTCCAGTGCTTTCAGCGCGTCGGGCCCGCTCAACTCGTATTTGGCGAAGGACGATTGATCGAAGATGCCGACCTTTTCGCGCACGTGCCGGTGTTCGTCGCCGACCGCCGCGAACCAGTTCTGCCGCCCCATCGAATAGATGTCCTGCGGTTCGACGCCTTGCGGTGCGAACCAGTTCGGCCGCTCCCAGCCGAGCTTGGAACCGAACACAGCGCGCTGCCGTTTCAGCCGTTCGTAAAGCGGCGAGACGATGCGGGGTCGTCCGCTGGCATACTCCTCATGCGGGAAGCCGATCGTATAATGCTTGCCATAGGCCTCCAGCGTGCGATCGCAGACCCACTGCCGGTCGCGGTGCAGGTTGGAAAAACGCCTGATGTCGACCACCCACAGGTCGAGCGGCGCTTCACCATCGACCACCCACTGCGCCAGCACCCAGCCGGCGCCGCCACCCGAGGCGATGCCGAAGGCGTTGAAGCCGGCGCCGACAAACATGTTGGCGCATTCGGGCGCTGTGCCGAGAATGAAATTGCCGTCCGGCGTAAAACTCTCCGGCCCGTTGATCATCTGCTTGACGCCGACGGTTTCCAGCGCCGGCACGCGCGCGATCGCTTGGCTCATATGCTGTTCGAAATGGTCGTAATCGTCGTCGAACAGCCGGAACTCCCAATCGTCAGGCACGTCGCCCCCGGGGAGACCGGTGGTCCAGGCCTGCGGGTTCGGCTCATAGCCGCCCATCACCAGCCCGCCGACCTCTTCCTTGAAATAGGTGCGCCGGTCCGGGTCGCGGATGGTCGGCGCGTCGGTCGCCAGTCCGTCGATCTTCTCGGTGATGATATACTGGTGCTTCACCGGTTGTAGCGGCACGTTGATGCCGGCCATTGCTCCGACCTGCCGCGCCCATTGCCCGGCGCAGTTGACCACCTTGTCGCAAGCGATGTCGCCCTTGCTGGTCTTGACCACCGTGATGCGGCCGTCCTTCATCTCGAAGCCGGTGACGCGGACATCCTCAAACAGTTTGGCGCCATGCATGCGCGCGCCCTTGGCCAATGACTGCGTGATGTCGGAAGGGCTCGCCTGGCCGTCGGTCGGCAACCAGGAGGCGCCGACGAGATCGCCGGTCTCCAGCAGCGGCCACATGGCCTTGACCTCGGCCGGCGACAGCAACTGCATGTCCATGCCGAAGCTTTTCGCCGTCGTCGCCAGTCTTTTGTACTCGGTCCAGCGGTCGGCATTGGTGGCGAGCCGCAGGCACCCGGTCATCTTCCAGCCGGTGGCGAGGCCGGTCTCGGCCTCCAGCCCCTTATAGAGGTCGACGGAGTATTTCAGCACGCGGGTGATCGAGGCCGACGAGCGCAGCTGGCCGACAAGGCCGGCGGCATGCCAGGTCGAGCCCGAGGTCAGCTTGCCCTGCTCAAGCAGCACCACATCGGCCTTGTGGTCGCGTGCCAGATGATAGGCTGTCGAACAGCCGATGATGCCGCCGCCGATGACGACGATCGCGGCCTGGCTGGGCAATGTCATGATTTCTGTATCCCGTACTTCGTTCTGTAGTTTTCCAGCGCGCCTTCGAGCCGCGTCAGGTTTTCCTCGGTGTAGGCGACGTAGTCGATGCCGGGCGCGTCGAGATAGAGCTCCGACACCATGCTCCACATCGCCTCGCGCAGCAGCGAGGCGCATTGCATGGCCGCGTGCGAGCGGCGGATCGCCTCGTCAGGTTCCTTCATGAAATAGGCGGTCAGGAAGGCGAAGGATTCCTCGTCGCTCATGCCGGCGTTGGAGGCGACGCCGGCGAGGTCGAACATCGCCGTGTTGAAGCCGGCATATTCGAAGTCGATCAGCCACAGCCTGTTGCCGTCGTCGAGTATGTTGGCCGGCAAAAGATCATTGTGGCCAAAGACGATCGGCAGCAGTTTCTGTGCGCGCTCCAGTTCGTCGGCCAGCGTCAGCAGGCGTGGCAGATCGCTGCGCTTGCGGCTGCCGCCTTCTTCAAGCGTACGCGCATAGTCGCGAATGACATGGAACACCCAGAACATGAAGCCGGCGCCCGAGACGTGATTGGGCATCTCCCGGTGGAAGCCGCGCATCAGGGCCGCGACGCGGCCGAGATTGGCGCGCACGTCTTCTGCCAGATAGGTTTTCGCGCCGAGAAACTCCGTGACCAGGATGCCCGGTTCGGCATGGCGGACGGCTGGCGCGAAACCGGCGGCATGCGCCGCCCGCGCCGTCATCACCTCGCGCTCGCGAAAGACATGGTGGAACGGATAGTCCTGGCCGAAGCGCACGACATGCTTGCCGGCAGCGTCCTTGACCACATAATTGGCGTTGCTCAAGCCTCCGGGCAGCGGTGCGATCTCAATGCTGCCGATCCAGCAGGGCAGGGCGCGGATGCGATCTTCGGCGGTCATGGATTGGCCCCCCATTTATTGGCCGCCCGTTTGTTGGCTGCCCGTTTATTGGCCGCTTGTCGATTGGTCTCTTCTCGGACACGGCATCGACAGGGCGGCACAGCAGAGAGAGCGTGCCGTTTCGACGAATGCTCGTTTTGGAAAAAAGCTCGTCGGCGCGGCATCAGGATCGGTATCCGGCGCCGCACCGACGAGTCCCATGTGCCGGGCTCTTCGAGGCCGGCATCCGCCCCCGCGGATTCGAAAAATTCCCTCGCCCTTGCGCCAGACAGTTTCCAGACCTTTGGGCACGCAAGTTTGGATACGGCTCTGCCATCATTCTCCCGTGGCAGTCCGAGCCTGTCACCAGATCAGTGTCACGCCGCACAATGCCTGATGTCAACGGGATTCTGTGGCTTTTTCTGCTTTTATGACCGAATTCTTTCGAGTTTTCTTGTAATACCCAGCGGATTTGGCTTAGAAGCGGTCATCTACGCGGCGATGCGACCGGAAACGACCCCGATGACCCATTCGAAACGGCATGGCGAGATTCTGCGGCTGCTGCAGGAAGAGGGCACCGTCACCATCGCCAGTCTGGCCGACCGGCTGGGCGTGTCGCTCGAGACCGTGCGCCGCGACGTCAAGCCGCTCACCGGTGACGGCTCCGTCCTCAAGATGCATGGCGCTATCAGCCTACCGTCGATGATCGGAGAAGCACCGTTCGAGCGACGCATGCGTGAGAATGCCGACGCCAAGCGCGTCATTGCCCGCATGGTCGCCGCCACCATCCGCGACGGCGAATCGATCATGCTTGACACCGGCACGACGACCTCGTTCCTTGCCCGTGAACTGCTCGGCCACCGGCGCCTGACGGTCGTCACCAACTCGTCGGACATCGCCCGCACGCTGGCCACCATCAACGGCAACAAGGTCTACATGGCCGGCGGCGAGCTGCGCAGCGATTCCGGCGCTGCCTTCGGCGCCTCGGCCATCGACTTCGTCAGCCGCTTCTCGGTCAGCCACGCCATCATTTCCACCGGCGCCATCGATGCGGTGATGGGCGTCATGGACTATGATCTGGAAGAGGCCGAGTTCGCCCGCATGGTGCTGTCGCGCGGCCAGCGTTCACTCGTCATCACCGATCACTCGAAGTTCGGCCGCCTTGGTCTGGTCCAGGTCTGCGGCTTCGACAGCTTTTCCGAACTCGCCAGCGACCGTTCGCCGCCGCGCGACATAGCCGCCGCCCTGGCACAGGCCGGCGCGCGGCTCAGCATCGCCGGCGAAGAAGCCGGGTTTTAGCCGAAGACCAGCGACTGGTGGGCGCACACGCCCGCGAAGGTGCCAGCCGATACCGCAAAGGCGATGTTGTGCATCGAACGTGCCGCGTCGCCGGCGGCGTAGACGCCGGGCACGGTCGTCTGCTGCCTGTCGTCGACGGCGATTACCGGACCAAGGAGGCCTTCGGTGAAGCCGCAGCCAAGCTGTTCGGCAAACGGGCTGGCCATGGTGTTGCGCGGTGCCGTGAACATCGCCCTGACGCCGGCCTTCCTGCCGTCGTCGAGGTGGACGATCAATCCGCCGGAGCCGTCTTCCCGCAGCTCGGTCACGCTGGTGGGCTCAAACCGCACCTTTCGGCTCTCCAAGGCGCGCATCTGCTTGGAGTCGGGTTCGAACAGGCCGTTGCCGAACAGCGTGACATCGCCCCAATCGGCGATCAGCTGTGCCTGATGCAGGGACATCGGACCGGTTGCGAGCACGCCGAGCGGCCCACCGGAAACTTCGTAGCCGTGGCAATAGGGGCAGTGCAGCACGCTCCTTCCCCAGAGCTCGGCAAGCCCGGCCACCTCCGGCAGGATGTCGCGCACCCCGGTGGCCAGCACCAGCCGTGCGGCGGCGAATGTCTCGCCGCCATCGGTGGTGATTTCGAAATCGCTGCTGCCGGCGGCAACGGCCTTGTCCGCGCGCCCGTCGACAACCCTGGCTGTCGGATAGGCCAGCAGCTGCCGCCTTGCGTCACCCAGGATTGCGCTGGGCGAGCGCCCGTCCTGTCCGAGGAAGCCGTGCGAATGCTCGGCAAAGCGGTTGCGCGGCTGGCCGGCGTCGATCACCAGCACCTTGCGTCCTGCCCGCGCCACCTGGATGGCGGCGGACAGGCCGGCAAAGCTGCCGCCGACGACGGCAAGATCATACTGCATGGCTGGAGACTCCAATGAGATCAAAACGGCGGCGGAAATCGGCGGTCAGGTCGGCCAGCGTGATGCGGTCGAGTTTTTCCGCCAGCAGCCTTTCGGCCGCGACGCGAAAATCGTCGAGCACGGCGATCACCGCCTGCTCGACGAGGCAGCCGGGGCTTTCCGGCTCGGTGCTGAACGGCAGCAGCGTCTCGCCAAGGGCGACGCTGATCTCGGCCAGGGATATTTTTTCGGGCGCCCGCCCGAGCAGCCAGCCGCCGCCGTGCCCGCGCGACGAGGTGACGATGCCGGCATCGCGCAAGCCTGCGATGGTGCGGCGGACCACCACCGGATTGGTGTGGATGAAGGTGGCAAGCTGCTCGGAGGTCAGCGCCCGTTCGGGCTTCTCGGCCATGTGGACGAGAATGTGCAGGGTCGAGGACAGTCTGCTGTTGCGTTTCATGTAACTTAGTTAGTTACGATTCGCGCCGATGTCAAACGCGCCTGCACTCACGCGGTCGCCTATGGGAAGCCTAGGCTGGCAAAGCGCGAAAACTCATCCGGAAGCAGGCACCATTCGGCCTGCCGTCGAGGATATCGATGCGCCCGCCATGCAATTGCATGATCTCCTGCACCAGGTTGAGGCCGAGTCCCGCGCCGTGGTCCTGCGGGCGCAGCCGGTAGAACGGTTCGAAGACGCGTTCCCGCTCGCTCAGTGGCACACCGCCGCCTTCGTCCCGCACCTCGATGACGGCGGGAGCTGTAATGCCAACGGTGATCTTGCCCGAGCGGCCGCCATGTTCGATGGCGTTCTGGACGAGATTGGTCACGGCGCGTTCGATCGCGGTGCGGTCACCGGAGGCGAAAACTGCTTCTGCTTCGGGTTCGAACGACATCTCGTATCCGGCCGAAAACGCCATCGGCGCGAGGTCGACAATGACGTTGCGCGCAATCGCCACAAGGTCGACCTTTTCAAAAGCCGCGGCCTGCCGGTCGAGACGCTGCAGGTCGAGCAGCTGGTCGGTCAGCGTCGAAAGCCGGGCTGCGTCCTGCAGCAGCCGTGCCCGTTCGGGTGTCGCCGGCAGCGCGGCGAGGCGTGTGTTGAGGATGGCGACCGGTGTTCGCAGTTCATGCGCCGCGTCGGTCAGGAAACGCTTGTGGCGCTCATAGCCCTTGTCGAGGCGCGATAACGCCGCATTCACCGCTTTCACCAGCGGTGTCACCTCCAAGGGCACGTCCTTCAGCGGCAGCTGTACGCCGCGCTGGTCGACGTCGATGCGCCCGGCCTCGGCCGCCGCATGGCCAAGCCCTGAAAGCGCGCCGCGCACCACCCAGGGCGTCGCGAACAGCGTGGCCAGCGCCATCAGCCCGGCGAGCGGCAGTATCCCTTGCAGGAAAAATTGCGGCGCCTGCCCAAGCAGGCGCATGAGCGAAAGCCCGCCCTTGGTGCCGGTGAAGATCTGGACGTTGCCGGCTGCCGTATCGGTCCAGCGGATCTTTCCTCCGGGTGGCGCGGCTTGCCCCAGGGTCGGGTCGATACGGGCGTCGCTGATGGTGTCCAGCAGTCCGACAAAGGGCTGGAAGATGGTCGGTACCGTTCCTTCCTGCAGCCGTTGCCCTTGCTTGTCGCGAATGATGAACCAGAGGTCCGGAACTCCAGATCGCAGCTTTGCCATATCCGCCGTCTCGCGGACGACAAGCTTGCCGCTGGCGTCACGTGCCACCGCATCCGCCAGCACGTCCATCGTGCCGTCCTCATAGTCGTGCGGAATGAGCCCGGTGGCCAGCATGGCGCCAAGAATGCCGACGATGATCAGTGTCAGCATCGCGCATTGCAGCAACGCGATGCGCAGCACCAGGCTCCATTTCAGCGAACGCGGGCGCTTGATCGTCATGTCGTCTCGCGCAAGAGATAGCCGACGCCGCGAATGCCGTTGACCGTCACGCCGCCGTCGGCGTCGGCGAGCTTGCGGCGCAGGCGCGAGACGTGGGTGTCGAGCGCGTTGGACTGAATCTCGTCGTCGAGGCCGAACACCGCTTCCATCAGCGCCTCGCGCTGCACCATGCGGCCGGTCCGCCGCATCAGCGTTTCCAGCACCAGGAGTTCGCGGCGCGGCAGGCTGAGCGGCTCACCACGGATCGACACCTCGCGATGCCCGACATCGAGCACCAGATGGCCGGCGCGGATGAATTGCGACTGCATCGGCACCGGACGCCTGAGCAGCGCGCGCAACCGGGCCAGCAATTCCTCGAAGGCGAACGGCTTTGCCAGATAGTCGTCCGCGCCCATGTTCAGCCCGTCGACCTTGTCCGACGTGTCGCCCTTCGCGGTCAGCATCAGCACGGGCGTGGTGTTCTTCGCTGCGCGCAGTCTGGGCACAAGCGACAGCCCGTCGCCATCCGGCAATTGGCGGTCGAGCAGGATGGCGTCGTAGCTGTCGGCGGCAACGAAGCCCTCCGCCTCGAGCAGCGAGCCGGCGTGGTCGACCACCATGTCGTGGCGCTTCAGCGCGGCACGCAAGGCCGAGACCATTTCAGGCTCGTCTTCGACCAGCAGGATACGCATCCACCATCCTCTTACAAAGACCACTGCTGCAGGCGCTACAGCGCCAACATTGCGCAAGCATGGCAAATCCTGGCAGCGGGCGTCGACGCGCCCTTTCTTTGCATCTGCCACCTTGCGCAATGTCTATGCAAT
Organism: Mesorhizobium norvegicum; assembly: GCF_004919685.1. Classification (GTDB taxonomy): domain Bacteria; phylum Pseudomonadota; class Alphaproteobacteria; order Rhizobiales; family Rhizobiaceae; genus Mesorhizobium; species Mesorhizobium norvegicum. The sequence continues at coordinate 21,168 of NZ_SMYZ01000104.1, forward strand.
CCAGTCACGGCAAACAGCGCCAGTCGGCACGAACCGCCATGCCGGCATCAAGGCGTCGGGCCCGAATATGCAACAGGTCGGGTCCGGCGCTGAAATGAAATCAAATGGCCGCACCAAACTGATTGTCGCGCTGCTGTCCGGATTGAGGTTAGCTATGTCTGCAAATGATGCTCTGTCTTTTCTCATGGCGTGGACCGTGGCGCCGTTCAGGATCGGCTCCGTCACGCCGTCCAGTTCCAGCCTGGCGGCATTGATGACGCGCGACATCGGTCCCGACACCGGCCCCGTGCTGGAGCTTGGTCCCGGAACCGGCCCGTTCACCCGGGCGCTGCTGGCGCGCGGGGTCAGTGAAGAGGATTTGACGCTGATCGAATCCGATCCGGATTTCGCCGCACTGCTCAAGCGGCGCTTTCCCGCCGCCCGGGTCTTCGAAATGGATGCCGTCGGCCTGCGCCATCTATCGCTATTCCCTGGGCCGGCGGTCGGCGCCGCCATTAGCGGGTTGCCCTTCCGCCTGATCTCACCGCGCAAGACGCTCGCCATTCTCGACGGGGTTTTCGCAAATCTTCGCCCAGGCGGCGCGCTCTATCAGTTCACGCTCGGCCGGCGCTGTCCGTTCGACCAGTCGCTGCTCGATCGGCTCGATCTCGAGGTCACGCGGGTTGGCCATACCTTTCGCAACTTCCCGCCGGCGACGGTCTATCGCATCGCCAGGATCAAGACGCTCAGCACCTATGACTGGCGCTTCGCGTGACCGGCCCGCTGGCGACAATCCTCGGCTTCGGTCTGTTGGGCGTCTTCTGCCTCGCCTTCACCGAAAAGATCCTGCCAATCCCGCCCTCGCATGTGCTGCTGCTGTTCCTCGGCATGACGGCGGCGCCGGATGGTTCGACGCTGGCGGTCTTGCTGCTGGTGACGACGCTTGCCTCCGCCAGCGGCTGCCTTGTCTGGTATGCGGTCGGCCGCCGGATTGGGCCTGATCGTGCCGACAGGCTGGTGGAACGTTTCGGCAAATATGTCTTCCTGCGCCACGCGACCTACCGCAGGCTCGGCCAGGCCTACCGCCGCAATCATGTCCGGGTCTCCCTGCTGGCACAGTTCATCCCGACGGTGCGCAATTACCTGCCGATCGCAGCCGGCGCGCTCTGTCTGCCTGCCTTCCCCTTTGCGGCCGCGACGCTGCTCGGCGCCACGCTCTGGAACGCCGGCTTTCTCACCACCGGCTATCTGCTGCGCGGCAGCGGCCGGGATTCGTTCACGGTGGGCCTGCGCATCATTGTCATCGTCGTGGCTCTGGAGACGGCATTCATGCTTGTGCTGCGCTATGGCCCCGCATGCCGGCGGCGCATCAAGTTGGCGCTCGGCTGACCACGCAGCGCCGGATCTCCGGTCACGGGATAAGCTCCGCCGTCGGCTTTCCTTCCCCGGCGCGCCGGTGTTTAGTCCGGCCATGGCCTTCACCATCCGCCAATTGCAGTTCTTCATCGCCGTTGCCGAGCAAGGCACGGTCTCTGGCGCAGCACAAAACCTCTCGATCTCGCAGTCGTCGGTCACCGAAGCGATCAAGGAACTAGAAAGCGATCTCGGCGTCGAACTGTTCGAACGCCATCCGCGCGGCCTGAACATCACCCACAAGGGTCACCAGTTCCTGCGCCACGCCACCAAGATCCTCGCGGACGTGTCCGACGCGCGCCGCTCTTTCTCCGGCGAGCAGGCGGTGGCGGGCGGTCGGCTGCAGCTCGGCGTCACCTCGCTGGTCGCCGGCTATGTGCTGTCGGATCTGCTCGCCCGCTACCGCCGCGCCTATCCGGGTGTCGAGGTCTCGGCCATCGAGGACAATGGCGACTACCTCGAACATCTCCTGATCGGCGGCAAGCTCGACATTGCCGTCATGGTCACCTCCAATTTGCGCGACCGCACCGCCTTGCAGTCGGAAATCCTCGAAGTCTCGGCTTACCGGCTGTGGCTGCCGCTCGGCCATCCGCTCGCCAGCGCCGACATTATCAGCATTGGCGACATTGCCTCCGAAACGCTGATCATGCTGACCGTCGACGAGATCGAGGAAAACACCGGCAAGCTGCTGACGGCGATCGGCGCCAAGCCGCATGTCGCTTTCCGCACCCGCTCGGTCGAAGCCGTGCGCAGTCTCGTCGCCACCGGCGCCGGCGTGGCGCTGCTGCCCGACCTCGTCTACCGGCCCTGGTCGCTGGAAGGCGACCGCATCGAATCGCGCGATATTTCGGGCTCCTTGCCGGTGGTCCAGGTCGGCATGGTCTGGCGGCGCGGCTCCGGCCTGCCGCAGGCGGCGCGCGATTTCATCGGCCTTGCCCAGTCACAGCGGACGGTGCGCCGCTAGTGTGGCCTACTCCAGGCTGACGTCGCCAGTCTGGCGCTTGCGCCTTGTGACGGAAACCGCCTCCGCCTTGAAGGGCCCGATCGGAGCAACCTCGAAGCGGCCGGCGCCAGCAAGCCTGACGGCCCGGCGGAACGTCGGACACTCCATCGGCTGGGCGGCCGGACATCGGGCGGCGTGACGCAAAGCCTCTCGGATCGCGGTCAGGCGCTGGATGGTGTGGTCCAGTTCGTTCGCCTTGGCATGCAGGCGCCCTCGATCCATTTTCGGCAGGCCGTCGGGCGTCAGCATCGCGGAAATCTCGTCCAGTGCGAATCCACCGGCGCGTCCAAGCACGATCAAGGCGAGCCGTTCCAGGACGGCCGGGTCGAACAAGCGGCGCAGGCCGCGACGGCCGATCGAGGCGATGAGGCCCTTCTCCTCGTAGTAGCGAAGCGTCGAGGCGGGCACGCCGGTGCGGCGCGACACTTCGGCAATGTCCATATCTTTCATTCTTGACCTCAAGTCGGCTTGAACTCGTAGACTGCTCGCGACGATCGGTGAGAACAACAGAAAAGCGAGGTCCGTTATGCCGCAATCCGCACAGCCAAACACACGCCAAGCCGCACTCTGGAATGACGCCAGCGGAAAGGCCTGGGTCGAGATGCAGCCGATCCTCGACGAAATACTGGCGCCGTTCGAGCGGCTGGTAGTCGATGCCGGCTATCCCGGGGAAGGGGGCAATGTCCTGGACATCGGCTGCGGCGCTGGCGCCACAACGCTGGCGATGGCGCGCCGCGTGGGCAACGACGGACGTTGTGTTGGGCTCGACATCTCGCAGCCGCTTGTCGCCCTGGCGACGGAGCGCACGCGGGTGGAAAAGGTAGCAAACGCAAGTTTTGAAGTGGGCGATGCCCAGGCGTATGCGTTCGAATCCGGGCACTTCGACGCTGTTGTCTCGCGCTTTGGTGTCATGTTCTTCGATGATCCCGTGGCCGCGTTCGCTAACATAAGACAGGCCGCAAGGCGCGGTGGCAAACTCGCCTTTGTTGCTTGGCGCAGTCCGGTCGAGAATGAATTCATGACGACCGCTGCGCGAGCGGCTGCACCTTTCCTGCCGCCCGCACCCGCGCCAGACCCCGATGCGCCGGGGCAGTTTGCCTTTGCCGACGGTGCCAAGGTGAAGCGGATCCTTGAAGCGAGCGGCTGGTCGTCAATCGAAGTCGAACAGGCGGACGTCCTGTGTCAGATCGCCGAAGGCGATCTGATGACGTATGCCACCCGGCTAGGGCCGGTCGGCGCCGCGCTGCGCGAGGTTGACCGGGCAACGGCCGAAAAAATCGCTACTGTGTTGCCTGCTGCGTTCGCGCCTTTCGTGGAGGACGGCGAGGCTCTCTTCAATGCCGCCTGCTGGTTGGTGACGGCGCTGGCTTGAAGGGGTGGGTGGTTGGCTATCGGAAAAACCGATATCGCCCTTCTGATAAATGAATTTGCGAAACCGGAATTTTCAAAGCACTTTCACGATCAGGGACCAAAGCCGCCATCAGAGCGACATGCGTCCAACGGACGAACTGACAGTTTTTCAGTCCGCGCGTGACCCCTAGCGAAGACCGAAACCGGCTTTCGGGGTCAGGCGCCAAATGGGAGATCGACAATGAATTCATTCCTGAAGTCATGCACTGCACTGACGGTCGCGCTGACCTTTTCCGGTCAGGCCGTCGCCCAGGTCAAGGAACTTGGCAAGGGCGAAGGCCAGGTCAACATCGTTGCCTGGCCGGGCTACATCGAGCGCGGCGAGACCGACAAGGGCTATGACTGGGTGACCTCCTTCGAGAAGGAGACCGGCTGCAAGGTCAACGTCAAGACGGCCAACACCTCCGACGAGATGGTCTCGCTGATGAATGAGGGCGGTTTCGACCTCGTCACCGCTTCGGGCGATGCCTCGCTGCGCCTCGTTGCCGGCAAGCGCGTGCAGCCGATCAACACCGATCTCATCCCGAGCTGGAAGACGGTCGACGAGCGCCTCAAGGACGCTCCGTGGTTCACCGTCGGCGGCGCCCACTACGGCGTTCCCTATCAGTGGGGTCCCAACGTCCTGATGTACAACACCGACGTGTTCAAGGAGGCTCCCAAGAGCTGGAACATCGTCTTCGAGGAAATGAAGCTGCCGGACGGCAAGTCCAACAAGGGCCGCGTCCAGGCTTATGACGGGCCGATCCACATCGCGGATGCCGCCAACTATCTGATGTTCCACAAGCCGGAACTCGGCATCAAGGATCCCTACGAACTGAACGAGGACCAGTACAAGGCAGCGCTCGAATTGCTGCGCGTCCAGCGCACGCTGGTCGGCCGCTACTGGCATGACGCCGCCATCCAGGTCGACGATTTCCAGAATGAAGGCGTCGTCGCTTCCGGCTCGTGGCCGTATCAGGTCAACACGCTGGTCGCCGCCAAGAAGCCGATCGCGTCCACCATCCCGGAGGAGGGCGCCACCGGTTGGGCCGACACCACAATGATGGAGGCCGACTCGGCCAATCCCAACTGCGCCTATATGTGGATGGAACATTCGCTGTCGCCGAAGGTGCAGGGCGATGTCTCGGCCTGGTTCGGTTCGCTGCCCGTCGTGCCCGCCGCCTGCAAGGGCGATGAGCTGTTGACCGACGAGGGCTGCAAGACCAACGGCTACGACAATTTCGACAAGATCAAGTTCTGGAAGACGCCGGTGTCGAAATGCACCACCCAGAACGATCAGTGCGTGCCCTACTACCGCTGGGTGTCCGACTATATCGGCGTCATCGGCGGGCGGTGATTTTTCTTACCCTCCCCCTTGTGGGGAGGGTCGACGCACAGCGTCGGGGTGGGGGTCTGCTCGGCATTTTTCGAGGCACCCCCACCCGCGGCTTCGCCGCGACCTCCCCACAAGGGGAGGTAGGACGTCGCGCGATATCAACACATCAAACCGGCAACAGACTGACAGCCCATGACCTCCGCCGTCTCCTTCCAGAAAGCTTCGCGCCATTTCGGCAGCGTGCGCGCCGTCGACGCGGTCGATCTCGACATCGCGCCGGGCGAATTCTTCGCCATGCTCGGGCCATCCGGTTCCGGCAAGACGACGTGCCTGCGCCTCATCGCCGGCTTCGAGCAGCCGACATCGGGCTCGATCTCGATCTTCGGCGAACGCGCCGAGGGCGTTCCGCCCTATCGCCGCAACGTCAACACCGTGTTCCAGGACTATGCGCTGTTCCCGCATCTGAACGTGCTCGACAACGTTGCCTATGGCCTCATGGTCAAGGGCATCGGCAAGGCTGAACGGCACAAGGCGGCGGAAGAGGCGTTGTCACTGGTGCGGCTGCCCGGCTATGGCGCCCGCCGGCCCGGCCAGCTTTCCGGCGGCCAGCGCCAGCGTGTGGCACTCGCCCGTGCGCTGGTCAACCAGCCCAAGGTGCTGTTGCTCGACGAGCCGCTCGGCGCGCTCGACCTCAAATTGCGCGAGAACATGCAGGAGGAGCTGAAGTCGCTACAGAAGGCGCTTGGCATCACCTTCGTCTTCGTCACCCACGACCAGGGCGAAGCGCTGTCGATGGCCGACCGCGTCGCCGTCTTCAACGACGGCAAGATCATGCAGATCGGCACACCGGAGGATATCTACCAGCGGCCAAAGACCCGCTTCGTTGCCGATTTCGTCGGCTCCTCCAACGTGCTGCCGCCGGATTTCGTCCAGCGCTATTCCGGTCAGCATCGCTGGGGGAGTCTGCGCCCTGAATCCATTCGCGTCGGCCGCGCGGCAAGTGGCGAGGGCGTGTCCGCCCGCCTCGTCTCGACCAATTATCTAGGTGCCACGACCAAGCTGGCGCTCGACGCCGACGGGCTGCGGCTGCACGCCATCGTGCCGGCGGGCACCGCCTTGCCGGCCGAAGGCGAGGCGGTCGTGCTCACCTTCAATCGCGAGCACCTGCATCTGATGGACGAGCCGGCATGAGTCTCGACGCCGCCATGGTGCGTGCAACGGCGCCCGCCATCCTGCCGGGTAGCGGCGGTCTGCGTGGCGCGTTGTCGGACCTTTTCTGGCGCAAGCCGAAGGTCCTGCTGCTGCTCATGCTGTTGCCGCCCGTGCTGTGGCTCGGCATCGTCTATATTGGCTCGCTGTTCGCGCTCTTGGCGCAGAGCTTTTTCTCCATCGACGAGTTTTCCGGCCTCATCAACCGCGAGTTCACGCTCAAGACCTATGGCGACCTGTTCCAGGCCGCCAATCTCGACATCATCCTGCGCACGGTGACGATGGCGGCCTTGGTCACGCTGGCCTCGGCCGTCATCGCTTTCCCCATCGCCTACTACGCGGCGCGTTATGCGCGCGGCCGCTGGAAGGCGCTGTTCTACCTCGGCATCATGCTGCCGCTGTGGTCGAGCTATCTGGTCAAGATCTATGCCTGGAAGCTGATCCTGGCCAAGGAAGGCATCCTCACCTGGCTGCTCGCCAAGCTGCATCTGTTGTGGGTGCTCGACACCTGGCTGTCGCTGCCGGTCGTCGGCGGCAATTCGCTGTCGGTGTCGTTCACCGGCACCTTCATCGTCTTCGTCTATGTCTGGCTGCCGTTCATGATCCTGCCGGTGCAGGCGGCGCTCGAGCGCGTGCCGGGCAATCTGGTCGAGGCCTCGTCCGATCTCGGCGCTTCGCCCGGCCAGACCTTTCGCAACGTGCTGTTCCCGCTGGCGCTGCCGGGCATCGTCGCCGGCTCGATCTTCACCTTCTCGCTGACGCTCGGCGATTACATCATCCCGCAGATCATCGGCACCTCGCGGCTGTTCATCGGCCAGGCGGTCTATTCGCAGCAAGGCACCGCCGGTAACATCCCGCTCGCCGCCGCCTTTACCGTGGTGCCGATCGTCATTATGGGCTTCTACCTCTGGGGCGCCAAGCGCATGGGGGCCTTCGATGCGCTCTGATGGTTCCCAGTCGGCTCCGCTCGGCCTGAAGATAGCCGCAGCCTGCGGTCTGCTGTTCCTGCATCTGCCGATCCTGCTGATCTTCGTCTATGCCTTCACTACCGAAGAAAAGAGCTTTGTCTGGCCACCGCCCGGCCTGACGACGCAATGGTTCGCCGTCACCTGGAACCGGCCGGATGTCTGGCAGGCGCTGTCGCTGTCGGTCAGGGTCGCGGCGATCTCGACGGCGATCGCGCTCGTCCTCGGCACGCTCTGTTCGGCGGCGGTGTCGCGAACAAAATTCTTCGGCCGCGAAACCATCTCGCTGCTGGTCATCCTGCCGATCGCGCTGCCCGGCATCATCACCGGCATCGCGCTGCGCTCGGCCTTTTCGCTTGCCGATATCCCGTTCTCATTCTGGACGATCGTGCTTGGCCACGCCACCTTCTGCGTGGTGGTCGTCTACAACAACGCCGTCGCCCGTTTCCGCCGCACCTCCGGTTCGATGATCGAGGCATCGATGGATCTCGGCGCCGACGGCTTCCAGACCTTCCGCCATGTCGTGCTGCCCAACATCGCCACGGCACTGCTTGCCGGCGGCATGCTGGCCTTCGCTTTGTCCTTCGACGAGGTGATCGTCACCACCTTCACGGCCGGCCAGCAGCAGACGCTGCCGATCTGGATGCTGGAAGAGCTGATCCGTCCGCGCCAGCGCCCGGTCACCAATGTCGTCGCCATGGTCGTGGTGCTGGTGACGCTGCTGCCGATCCTTGCCGCCTATTACCTCACTCGCGACGGCGACCAGATTGCGGGCAGTGGAAAATGAATCAGCGAATAGGGAGTAGCGAATAGCGAATAGGGATCATCGACGGTCGAACCCTACTCGCTACTCGCTATTCGCTACTCGCTCCTGTTCAAGGAGAACCTACATGGACACTCAAATGCTGATCGGCTCGAAATTCGAGAAGGGTACCGAGACCGAGGAGCCGATCCTCAATCCAAAGACCGGGGCGACCATCCTCAACCTGCCCGAGGCCAGCCAGACGCAGATCGAGGCAGCGGTCACTGCCGCCGAACAAGCGTTCGTCACGTGGTCGCGCACCACGCCGGCGCAGCGCTCCGGCTATTTGCTGAAGATCGCTGACCGCATCGAGGCCGACGCGAAGGAGTTCGCGACGCTCGAGGCGCTCAATTGCGGCAAGCCAATCAACGCCGTGCTCAATGACGAAATCCCGGCCATCGTCGATTGCTACCGCTTCTTCGCGGGCGCCGTCCGTTCGATGCCGGGCGTCGTCGCCGGCGAATACATTCCCGGCCACACGTCGATGGTCCGCCGCGACGCCATCGGCATCGTCGCTTCCATCGCGCCGTGGAACTATCCGCTGATGATGATGGCCTGGAAGCTGGCGCCGGCGATCGCCGGCGGCAACACCGTGGTCTTCAAGCCGTCCGAGCAGACACCGCTGACGGCGCTGAAGCTTGCCAAGATCCTGGCGGAAATCCTGCCCGAGGGCGTCGTCAATGTCGTTCTCGGCCGCGGCGACAGCGTCGGCAACACGCTGATCAATCACCCCAAGGTCAACATGATCTCGATCACCGGCGACGTCGCCACCGGCAAGAAGGTGCTGCAGGCGGCCGCCAAGTCGGTCAAGCGCACGCATCTCGAGCTCGGCGGCAAGGCGCCGGTCATCGTCTTCGACGACGCCGACCTCGGCGCCGTCGTCAACGGGTTGCGCGCCTTCGGCTACTACAATGCCGGCCAGGACTGCACCGCCGCCTGCCGCATCTATGCCGGCAAGAAAATCTACGACAAACTCGTCGCCGATCTGTCCTCGGCCGTCTCGACCATCAAGTACAATCGTCCGGACGACACGGAAAACGAGATCGGGCCGCTGATTTCGCGCCGCCAGCGCGACCGCGTCTCGAGCTTCGTCGAGCGCGCTTCGGAACTGAAGCACATCGAGATCACCACCGGCGGCAAGCCGGGCGAGGGTTCCGGCTTCTACTACCAGCCGACCGTCGTTGCAGGCGCCCTGCAGGAAGACGAGATCGTGCGCCGCGAAGTGTTTGGGCCGGTCGTCTCCATCACCCGTTTTTCGGAAGTCGACGAGGCGGTGAACTGGGCCAACGACAGCGACTATGGCCTGGCGTCGTCGGTATGGACCAAGGACGTCTCGCGCGCCATGGCGACGGCCGCCCGCCTGCAATATGGCTGCACCTGGATCAACACGCATTTCATGCTGACCAACGAGATGCCGCATGGCGGATTGAAGCAATCCGGCTACGGCAAGGACATGTCGCTCTACGCGCTGGAGGACTACACCGCCGTCCGCCATGTGATGGTGGCCCACGGCTAGCGCTTGAGCGCGCAGTACAAGCATTCAAAACCAGGGAGGAAGAACCATGCATCGCCGCCAGTTTCTGACATCCGCAGCCGTTGCCGCCACGCTCTTCGTGGCGGCGCCGTCCTTTGCCGCCGACACAGCGCAATCGGTGGTCGAAGCTTATGTCGCCGCCTGGAATGCGCATGACTCGGCCAAGGCGGCCGGCTACTTCGCCGACGACGTCACCTACTACGACGCTTCTGTCGGCAAGCCCGTCACGGGTCGGGAGGCCGCCAAGACCGGCGTCATCGACAATTTCCTCAAGGCCGTCCCCGACGCGGTTTGGACGATGAAGGGTGTGCCCGTCGTGGAGGGCGACCGTGTCTCGTTCGAATGGGAATTTTCCGGCACCAACACCGGCGCCTGGGCCGACGGCACCGCTGCCACCGGCAAGAAGTTTTCCTTCACCGGTGCCTCGATGTTCTCGATCAAGGACGGCAAGATCGCGACCCAGAGCGACTATTACGACGCACTCGGCTTCTACAAGCAGCTTGGCCTGATGTAGCAGCGCCGTCTGCTTCCCTTCTCCCCGTTGCCGGGGAGAAGGGCGTCGGCCACTACTCCACGATGCGATAGATGTTCCACAGGCTGGTGCCCGACACGACATAGGGCTCCATCTCCTTGCCCCATTTGGCGTGCGCGTCGATCTTGCCGATCTTGGCAAACATCGCCTCCAGCTGGGCCAGGCTCTCGACCTGGTGATGCGACTCGACCGTCGCTTCTCGGGCGCCGATCGATCCGGTCATGATCTGGAACTTGAGGTCAGCGATACCGACCTGCGAGCCGATCTCGCGTTCCCATTTCTTCAACAGTTCGAGCACGGTCTGCTTGTGCCCGAACTTGGCGTCGATCTGCCATCTGGCGCTGAACATGTTGGTTTCCTCCGAGATTGCGGTTGAGCCCGCGATTGATCTACTCGTCCCAGGCCTGCACGACGGTCTGCCGTGCGATCCGCCCGTTCTTCAGCTCCAGCATCGCCGCGGCGAACACTTTCGTGCCGTCCGGATAGGCGCAGGCCTCGGTGAAGGCGAGGCTGTCGCCGTCGGCGATGGTGGTATCGACCTTGTGGGTCATCGCCCGGCTGCAAATATCGTCCCAGAATGTTGTGATCGCCGCGCGTCCGCGGATCTCGCGCGGCTTGCTCGGTGGGTTGTTGCGGTCAATCACCTGCACCAGCGCGTCGTCGGCATAGAAGCTCGACAGCATCTTGCCGTCACGGCCTTCGATCGCCTTCTTGATCGCCGCGCCATCCACTGTTTGGGTCTTGGTCGGCATTTCATCCTCCATTGGCCCGTCTGATTTCCGGGCGTTCGATTGATCGGACACTGCCCGGCATGAGCGCCAGGCAGCAACTTTCGTTACTGCGACTTGGCCTTGACGGCCGCGAACACGTCATCGGTCTGCTTCTTGAAGGCCGTGAGATCGACCTAGCTGCCGTCGAGCATCGTCGACCAGTGGCGCACGATGGCCAGCGCCACCTCCTCCTTGATCTCCTCGTCGCTGGCGCCGTTGAGCTTGGCCGCTTCGGTGTGGAAATAGATGCAGCACTGGCATGGGATCTGCGACGCGACGGCGAGGCCCAACAGGCCCTTGGTCTTGCCGTCAAGCGCGGTCTTTGGGTTGACAGCCGCTTCAGGAGGCGGCTGTAGCCCTCGTCTTCCCAGTGCAGGTCGAGGTTGGAAATGAAGCCCGGCACGAAGACGAGATCGAACGACCCCTGGCCGACCACCTGATAGGCGATCCGCACATCGCCGCTAAGGGCGTATCGGGTCTCGATCGGCCTCACGAGGTTTTCCGCCCGGCCTGACGATTTCTGATCGTCAACCATAGCAGAGCAGCGCCGATTGCGGCAGCTCAAACTTTAGCGGCGCCGAATATAAGCCAGCGCGGCTCGACGTTTATTTCTGCAAGGCGGCGACGTCTCCAGGGAAGGCCTTGAGCCCGAGTTTGAGGTCGGCCTCAACCGGTGTGATCGGCCGCCTGATCCTGGCGGAGGCGGCCACCACCAACTCGTTGAAGTTCTCGGTGCCGCCGTCCAGCATCTCGAACAGCTGCCGCCGCATCCTCGGCTCCCAGAACTTGTTAATGTGCTCGGCGACGCCGGCAATGCCTTCCTCGCGCGGCTTCGAATGGAAGAAATCGGCGATCTGGTTTGCCATGCGCACCAGCTTCTCGCCGGTGCTCATGATGTGTTCTTCGTCATGCGACATGCTTGGCAACTCCGCAAACCACCCGGTCTGGGTGGGTGAAAATATCAAAATCGTCGCCGCGAACCAGCGCCACCAGCGTCATGCCGGCCTCCTGCGCCGTGCGGATGGCCAGTGCGGTCGGCGCCGAGACGGCGATGATGAAGGCGGAGCCGATGGCCGCCGTCTTCTGCACCATTTCGACCGAAACCCGCGACGTCACCACGACAGCACCGGATGCGCCATCGATGCCGGCCCTGGCCAGCGCGCCGGCCAGCTTGTCCAGCGCATTGTGACGGCCGACATCTTCGCGCGCCATGACGATGCCCTTGCCAGGCACATAGAAACCGGCGGCGTGCACCGCTCCGGTCTCTGTGTGAAGCGGCTGCACTTTCGACAGAAGCTTGACCGAGCGGACGATGTCGTCGGCATCAAGTGTAAGCTTTGACGCACCAACCGCATCGACCGAGCGCATCGCTTCCTCGATCGATTCGATGCCGCAGAGCCCGCAGCCGACCGGCCCGGCCAGCCGGCGCCGCCGTGCTTCAAAGCGCGTGTTGGCGGTGTCCTTCAACCGGATCTGGATGTCGATGCCGGCGCCATGGTCCTCGACCTCGATGGCTTCGATCTCGTCAGGCAAGGCGATGATGCCTTCGGTCAGCGAGAAGCCGAGCGCGAAATCCTCGAAATCGGCCGGGCTTGCCATCATCACCGCATGCGTGGTGCCGGCAAAGGAGAACGCCACCGGCGTCTCTTCCGGCACCATCCGGTCGGCAGCCGTCGTGCCGACCGCGCGGCGCGCCAGCCGCGATACCTGCGTCGTGGCTTTGCGGCGCGCGCTCAAGACTACTCCGCCGCTTCCAGCTTCGCGATGCGACGGCTGTTGCGTGCCTGCTCGTCATAGTCGCGCTGCCACTCGGACGGCCCGTTGGAAGCACCGACCTGCACCGCCGTCACCTTGTATTCCGGGCAATTGGTCGCCCAGTCGGAGAAGTCGGTGGTGATGACGTTGGCCTGCGTGTCCGGATGATGGAACGTCGTGTAGACGACGCCTGGCGACACCCGGTCGGTGATCATCGCGCGCAGCGTCGTCTCGCCTGAGCGACTGGTCAACCGGACCCAGTCGCCGTCGCGCAGTCCACGGTTCTCGGCATCGTGGGGGTGGATCTCCAGCCGGTCCTCTGAGTGCCACATGACGTTTTCGGTACGCCTGGTCTGCGCGCCGACATTGTACTGCGACAGGATGCGGCCGGTGGTGAGCAGCAGCGGGAAACGTGGCCCGGTCCTCTCGTCGGTTGCCACATATTCGGTGCGGATGAACTTGCCCTTGCCGCGCACGAACGCATCGATATGCATGATCGGGGTGCCGAGCGGCGCCTTCTCGTTGCAGGGCCATTGCACGGATCCGACACGGTCGAGCAACTCGAAGGAAACGCCGGCGAAACTCGGCGTCGTCATCGCGATCTCGTCCATGATCTGCGAGGGATGCTGATAGTTCCAGTCCAGCCCGATCGCGCGCGCAAGCTCCTGTGTCGCCTCCCAATCGGCGTAGCGCGCCTTCGGCTCCAGAACCTTGCGCACCATGTTGATGCGGCGTTCTGCGTTGGTGAAGGTGCCGTCCTTCTCCAGGAAGGTCGAGCCCGGTAGGAAGACATGCGCGTAGTTTGCCGTCTCGTTGAGGAAGAGGTCGTGCACGACGACGCATTCCATCGCAGCGAGGCCGGCAGCGACATGCTTGGTGTCGGGATCGGACTGCAGAATGTCCTCGCCCTGGATGTAGATGCCCTTGAAAGTGCCGTCGACGGCGGCATCCAGCATGTTGGGGATGCGCAGGCCGGGTTCGTCATCCAGCTTCACACCCCACAGGGTCTCATAGATGTCGCGCACGGCTTCGCCGGAGATGTGGCGATAGCCGGGCAGTTCGTGCGGGAAGGAGCCCATGTCGCAGGAGCCCTGCACATTGTTCTGGCCGCGCAGCGGGTTCACGCCGACGCCGGGCCGGCCGATATTGCCCGTGGCCATGGCGAGATTGGCGATCGCCATCACCGTGGTCGAACCCTGGCTGTGTTCCGTCACGCCCAGGCCATAATAGATCGCGCCGTTGCCGCCGGTGGCGTAGAGACGTGCCGCGCCGCGGATAAGCTCGGGATCGACGCCGGACAATTTGCCGACGGTTTCGGGGCTGTTCTCCGGCAAGGCGACGAACGATGCCCAATCCTGGAACTCCGTCCAGTCGCAGCGTTCGCGGATGAAGGCTTCGTTGAAAAGACCTTCGGTGACGATGACATGCGCCAGCGCCGTCAGCACAGCCACATTGGTGCCGGGCTTCAGCGGCAGGTGATAATCCGCTTCAACATGTGCCGACTTGACCATCTCGGTGCGACGCGGATCGAGCACGATCAGCTTGGCGCCCTGGCGCAGCCGCTTCTTCAGCCGCGAGGCGAACACCGGATGGGCCGAGGCGGGATTGGCACCGATGACGACGGCGACGTCGGTGTAGTCGACGGAGTCGAAATCCTGCGTGCCGGCCGAAGTGCCATAGGTCTGGCCGAGCCCGTAGCCCGTCGGCGAGTGGCAGACGCGTGCGCAGGTGTCGACATTGTTGTTGCGGAAGCCCTGCCGCACCATCTTCTGGACGAGGTAGGTTTCCTCATTGGTGCAGCGCGACGAGGTGATGCCGCCGATCGAGGTGCGTCCATACTGGTACTGGATGCGGCGGAATTCCTTGGCCGTGTGGGCGATCGCCTCTTCCCAGCTCACCTCGCGCCAGGGATCGGTGATCTTTTCCCGGATCATCGGCGACAGGATGCGGTCCTTGTGGGTGGCGTAGCCATAGGCGAAACGGCCCTTTACACAGGAATGGCCATGGTTCGCCTTGCCCTCCTTGTAGGGCATCATGCGAATGACCTCGTCGCCCTTCACTTCGGCCTTGAACGAGCAGCCGACGCCGCAATAAGCGCAGGTGGTGACGGCCGAGCGCTCCGGCAGGCCCTTGGCAAGGACCGTTTTCTCACGCAGCGCATCAGTCGGACAAGCCTGCACGCAGGCGCCGCAGGACACGCATTCCGAATCGATGAACGCCTCGTGCATTCCCGCTGAAACCCGGGATTCGAAACCACGTCCCTCGATGGTCAGCGCGAAGGTGCCCTGGACCTCTTCGCAGGCCCTCACGCAGCGCGAGCAGACGATGCATTGCGAGGCATCATAGGTGAAATAGGGATTGGACTCGTCGCGGGCGATGTAGTCGACCGCCAGCGAGCCATGGCCGGGCGCCACGCCGTTTTCCGGCTTGACGTGGTTGCGGCCCTCGATGCCGTAGCGGTTCTCGGTCAAGCCGATCGACTTCGCCACTGCATCGAACTCGCTGGCGCCGGTTCCGGCCTTTTCGTTCCAGCCGGTCGGATGGTCGGAGACATAGAGTTCCATGACGCCGCGGCGAATGGCGTCGAGCCGCTCGGATTGCGTACGCACCACCATGCCTTCGCCGACGGGCGTCGTGCAGGAGGCCGGCGTGCCGCCGCGTCCTTCGATCTCGACAAGGCAGACACGGCACGAACCAAAGGAGTCCAGCATGTCTGTGGCGCAAAGCTTCGGGATCTCGACCCCGCCCTCCATCGCGGCACGCATGATCGAGGTGCCTTCCGGGACGGTGATGCTGCGCCCGTCGACGTTCAGCGTGACCTGCTTCTGCGCCTTCGATTGCGGGGTTCCGTAGTCGATCTCTTCGACGAGGGATGGGAAGTCGGCCTTGATGTTCATCTGCCAGCTCCTATTCAGCAGCCACGCGCACGGGCGCAGGCTTGAAGTCGTCGGGGAAATGGGTGATCGAGCTCATGACAGGGTAGGGCGTGAAGCCGCCCAGCGCACACAGCGAGCCGAATTTCATCGTGTTGCAGAGGTCGGTGACTAGAGCGAGGTTCTTCTCCGGCTCGATGCCGGCTGCGAGCTTGTCGATGGTCTCGACACCGCGCGTCGAGCCGATGCGGCAGGGTGTGCACTTGCCGCAACTTTCGATGGCGCAGAACTCCATGGCAAAGCGCGCCTGTTTCAGCATGTCGGCGGTGTCGTCGAACACCACGATACCGGCATGGCCGATCAGCCCGTCCTTGGCCGCGAAGGCTTCATAATCGAATGGCGTGTCGAACAGAGTGCGCGGGAAATAGGCGCCGAGCGGTCCGCCGACCTGCACGGCCTTGACCGGACGCCCCGTCGCCGTGCCGCCGCCGATCTCGTCGACGATCTCGCCCAGCGTCATGCCGAAAGCGGCTTCGAACAGCCCTGCATATTTGACGTTGCCGGCGATCTGGATCGGGATCGTGCCGCGCGAGCGGCCCATGCCGAAATCCTTGTAGAAGGCCGCACCCTTGTCCATGATGACAGGCACCGAGGCCAGCGAAATGACGTTGTTGATCACCGTCGGCTTGCCGAACAGCCCCTTGTGAGCCGGTAGTGGCGGCTTTGCCCGCACCATGCCGCGCTTGCCTTCGAGCGAGTCGAGCAGCGCCGTCTCCTCGCCGCAGACATAGGCGCCTGCGCCGACCCGGATCTCCATGTCGAAAGCGTAGGGCGAGCCCAGCACGCTGGCGCCAAGAACGCCAGCCTTGCGGGCGATCTCGACGGCCTTGTTCATCACCGCCACCGCATGCGGATATTCCGAGCGGATATAGACAAAGCCTTTGGTCGCGCCCGTGGCTATACCGGCGATCGTCATGCCTTCGATCAGCACGAAAGGATCGCCTTCCATGATCATGCGGTCGGCGAAGGTGCCCGAATCGCCTTCATCGGCGTTGCAGACGATGTATTTGCGGTCGCCAACGGTATCGAGCACCGTCTTCCACTTGATACCGGTCGGGAAGCCCGCGCCACCGCGCCCGCGCAGTCCGGATTCGGTCACCTGGGCGACAATGGCGGCAGGCGTCAGTCCCAGCGCATTCGTCAGACCGTTCAACCCGCCATGTTTCTTGTAGGATTCGAGCGACAGCGGATCTGTGACGCCGCAGCGCGCGAAGGTCAGCCGCGTCTGCTTGGCCAGGAAGGGGATTTTGTCCGGCGCGCCCAGCCAGCGCTTGTGGTGGCCGCCGGTGAGGAAGCCGCTGTCGAACAGGCTTTTGACGTCGGACGGCTTGACCGGCCCATAGGCGACGCGACCATTGGCTGTCGCAACTTCGACCATGGGTTCGAGGAAATAAGCGCCGCGCGAACCGTTGCGTACGATCTTGGCCTCGATGCCGCGCTCGGCCAGCTCACTTTCGATCGCCTTGGCGACCTTTTCGGCGCCCAGCGCCAGCGCACCGGAATCGGCGGGAATGTAGATACGCGGGATCATGAGCGCACCTCGGCAACGATCTCGTCGAGCTTCTCGTCATCGAGCCGCCCGATCACCTCGCCATCAAGCATTGCGGCGGGCGAACATGCGCACAGGCCGAGACAATAGACCGGTTCCAGCGTGACCGATCCGTCGCGGGTCGTCTCATGGAAGCCGATGCCCAGCAACTGCTGCAGCTTGGCGGCGATGGCGTCCGAACCCATCGATTGGCAGGATTCCGCCTGGCAGAGCTTCAGCACGTGCCGGCCTGCCGGATGGCTGCGGTAATCATGGTAGAAGGTGACGACGCCGTGCACCTCGGCCCTGGAAATGTTCAGCGCTTCGGCGATGACCTGCAGCGCATCGTGCGGCACATGGCCGAACTCTTCCTGGATGCCGTGAAGGATCGGCAGCAACGGGCCTTCGAGACCTTTCAGCTCCTGGATGATCGCGGCCGTGCGCGATGTGATCTCGGTACTTGCAGGCTGCATCGTCATGCAGCGCCCTCCCTGGTCGATAGCTTTTATCGCTAAGTCTTTACAAAATCAGAGGAAACCCGCGAAATCAATAAAGCTGTTTCGTTGATCGATAGAAATTTTCTATCGAACCTCATCGGTTCCCATTTCTATATCAGCGGTGGGCGTGGAAATCGTCCGCCAGCGCCATTGCCTCGTCCAGCAGCGCCGAGACCAGCGGCGTGTGCGGTTCGCGCGGCGCCGCCACCAGGCCGACCGTGTGGCTGGCATCCGGTTCGACAATCGGAATGGCTCGTATAGGCTCGGAAAAGCCGAATGTTTCCGCAAGGTTGAGTGGCATGATCGAGGACCATTTGCCGGTGCGGATATGGGAAAACAGCACGATCATCGAATTGGATTCCAGCGTCGGCCGCACTTGCACGCCGGCTTCGGCCAGATGCTGGTCGATGATGCGGCGGTTCTGCATGTCCGGCGTCAGCAGGCACAGCGGCAGGCTTGAGAGCTCCGCCCATGTCACTTGGTCGCGATCGGAATAGGGATTTCCCATCGCGGTGATCAGTTGATAGCGCTCGTCATAGAGCGGCACGCTGGTCACTCGCCCCAACGGCTCGTTGTCGAGATAGGTGATGCCGGCGTCGATATCGAAATTGCCGAGCAGCGACAGAACCTCGATCGAGGTGCGCGACAGCACCGAGAAGGTGACGCCGGGGTGTTTTGCCCGAAACGGTGTTGTCAGCCGTGCCACCATGGCCAATGCGGTCGGAATGGCGGCGATGCGGATGCGGCCGGAAAGACCGTGGCGCGCCGCGCGCATTTCTTCGCGCATGGCGCGGGTGTCGCCGACGATGCGGCGCGCCCACACCAACACTTGCTTGCCCTCCGGCGTCAGCCCCTGGAAGCGCGAACCGCGCAAAACCAGCATGACGCCAAGCTGGCCCTCCAGCTGCTTGATGCCGGCCGACAGCGTCGGCTGGGTGACGCCGCACACTTCCGCTGCCCGGCCGAAATGCTCCTCCCTGGCCAGCGCAATGAAGAATTCCAGCTTGTCGATCATGCGATCTTTCCAGTCGTTCGGCGCAAGGTCGAGGAAATCGCGCTTTACCGCAAGCGCCATGCACAATTGACCTGCATCCACATCTTTAAGCCGGCTACCTGTTCCCCGCGGCTAAATGCGGCGCTATGTGGATGAAACTGGGAGGTCGACCATGCTGGGCTGGTTCCGCAAGCTTCTGCCGCGCGAAGATCGCTTCTTCGAGCTGTTCGAACGACATTCCCGCACCGTGGTCGGCGGCGCCGAGGCGCTGGAGCAGCTTCTCCAGGGCAAGGACATCACCGCTGGTGCCAGAAAATCATCGATCTCGAAGATGAAGCCGACCATATCACGGCGGAGGTCCTGCTGGCGGTGCGGCGCTCGTTCATCACGCCTTTCGATCGCGGCGACATCAAGGACCTGATCCAGTCGATGGATGATGCCATCGACATGATGCACAAGACCGTCAAGACGGTGAAGCTGTTCGAAAGGAATGAATTCGACCCTCTGATGCAGGAAATGGGCGGCGTCATCGTCGCCGCCGCCAAGCTGGTGGCCGAGGCGATCCCGCTGCTCAGCAAGGTCGGAGCCCATACGGTGCGCCTCAACGCCATCGCCGAAGAGGTCATGCGCGTCGAAAGCCGGGCCGACGATCTGCATGAGCAAGGGCTGAAGGATCTCTTCAGGAAGCACGGCCGCAGCGACCCGATGGCCTACATCATCGGCAGCGAGATCTACGGCCAGCTGGAAAAGGTGGTGGACCGTTTCGAGGACGTCGCCAACGAGATCAGCGGCATCGTCATTGAGAATGTCTAGGTGATGGAAGCAACCATTGCCTTTCCCATTCTCGCCGGCCTGGTCGCCGTCGCGCTGTTCTTCGACTTTCTCAACGGCCTGCACGACGCCGCCAACTCCATCGCCACCATCGTCTCCACCCGGGTGCTGAGGCCGCAATATGCGGTGCTATGGGCGGCTTTCTTCAATTTCATTGCCTTCATGTTCTTTGGCCTCCACGTCGCCGAGACAGTGGGCAAAGGCATCGTCGACGTCAGCATCGTCACCCCGGCGGTGATCTTCTCGGCGCTCGTCGGCGCCATCGTCTGGAACATCGTCACCTGGATCGCCGGCATCCCG
>NZ_SMYZ01000105.1 GCF_004919685.1 Mesorhizobium norvegicum
CTTGCGGGGGAGATGGCCGGTAGGCCAGAGGGGGGTGCCTCGTGATTCCCTCCGCAATTCTCGAATCAGCTCTCTACGTCACCGACCTCGCTTCCGCCGAAAGCTTCTACACCGACATCCTCGGCCTAAACCTCCTCGGCAAGGTCGACGGCCGCCACCTGTTCTTCCGCTGCGGACCGGGCGTGCTGCTCATCTTCAACGCCGAGGCAACCAAAATCCCGCCGGCGCCCGACGCCCGGCTGCCGGTGCCGCCGCACGGCGCGGTCGGCCAGGGCCATCTCTGCTTTGCGGCGACTGCCGATGAAATCCTGCGCTGGAAAGCGCATCTCGAAGCGAAGAAGATCGCCATTGAAAGCGAATTCGAGTGGCCGCAGGGCGGCCGTTCGATCTATATACGCGACCCCTCGGGCAATTCGATCGAATTCGCCGAGCCACGGATCTGGGGCCTTTGATGCATTCGCCAACTGTTCATTCGCTTGATGGCAAGAAGATCGTCGTCGCCAGCCATAATGCCGGCAAGCTGCGCGAATTCGCGGATTTGATGGGGCCGTTTGGCTTCGAGGCGAAATCGGCCAAGGAGTATGGCCTGCCGGAGCCGGATGAGACCGGCACCACCTTTGAGGAGAACGCCTACATCAAGGCGCTCGCCGCCGCCCAGGCGACCGGCCTGCCGGCGCTGTCGGACGATTCCGGCCTGTGCGTCGACGCGCTTGACGGCGCGCCGGGCGTCTACACCGCCAACTGGGCCGAAACCCCCGACGGATCGCGCGATTTCGGCATGGCCATGCAGCGCACCGAAGTGGCGTTGCAGGAAGTCGGCGCCGCCTTGCCACAACAGCGCAAGGGACGCTTTGTCGCCGTCATCTGCCTGGCGT
This sequence comes from Mesorhizobium norvegicum, assembly GCF_004919685.1. Classification (GTDB taxonomy): domain Bacteria; phylum Pseudomonadota; class Alphaproteobacteria; order Rhizobiales; family Rhizobiaceae; genus Mesorhizobium; species Mesorhizobium norvegicum. Next base: position 876 of record NZ_SMYZ01000105.1, read on the forward strand.
TTCCTGACGGCGAAGCCGAATATTATCGCGGCGAGGCCGAAGGCACGCTGGTCTGGCCGCCGCGCGGCGAGCTCGGCTTCGGCTACGATCCGGTGTTTTTGCCTGATGGCTTCGAAAAAACCTTCGGCGAGATGAGCGCTGAGGAAAAGCACGGCTGGAAGCCCGGTCAGCCGACAGCGCTGTCGCACCGCGCCCGTGCCTTCCAGAAATTCGCCAAAGCGAGATTGGGCTCGGCATGAGCATGCTTCTCGACCGGACGCCCGGCTTCGGCGTCTATGTCCATTGGCCGTTCTGCGCGGCCAAATGCCCCTATTGCGACTTCAACAGCCATGTCCGCCACCAGCCGGTCGACCAGGATCGTTTCGCCAGTGCCTTCGAGGCCGAGCTGGCGACGATGCGCGAGCGCACCGGCCCACGCGACGTGACCAGCATTTTTCTCGGCGGCGGAACCCCCTCGCTGATGAAGCCGGAAACGGTGGCCAGGGTTCTGGACGCCGTGGCGAAGAACTGGACCGCTCCTGACGGCATCGAGGTGACGCTGGAGGCCAATCCGTCCTCGGTCGAGGCCGAACGCTTTCGCGGCTACCGGGCGGCCGGCGTCAATCGCGTGTCGCTCGGCGTGCAGGCGCTGAACGACAAGGATCTGCGCTTCCTCGGCCGCCTGCACAATGTCGACGAAGCCCTGCATGCCATCGGGCTCGCCCGGGAAATATTCCCAAGGCTGTCCTTCGATCTCATCTATGCGCGTCCCGGCCAGACACCGGAGGCTTGGGCATCGGAACTCGAACAGGCGATCGGCCATGCCGCTGACCATCTGTCGCTCTACCAGCTGACCATCGAGGAAGGCACGCCCTTCCACGCTTTGCATGCGGCGAAGAAATTCATCATCCCCGACAATGACCATGCCGCCGACCTTTATGCGCTGACGCAGGAGATCACATCGGGGCATGGCCTGCCGGCTTACGAGATTTCCAATCACGCCAGGCCGGGCGCCGAAAGCCGGCACAATCTGACCTACTGGCGCTATGGCGAGTATGTCGGCGTCGGCCCCGGCGCGCATGGCCGCTTCGTCGAGAACGGCCGCCGCACGGTGACGATCGCCGAGCGGATGCCGGAAACCTGGGCCAACCTGGTCGAGGCCAAAGGCCATGGCGTCACCGGCGGCGAGATACTGACGCGCTCGGAAGAGGCCGACGAATTCCTGCTGATGGGCCTGCGGCTGGCCGAAGGCATCGACCTCTCCCGCTACGAGGCGTTCTCCGGACGCGGCCTGTCGAGCGCGCGGCTGTCGATGCTGCAGGGCGAGGGTCTGGTGGCGCCGATCGGCAATACCCGGCTGCGCGCCACGCCGGCCGGCATGATCGTGCTCGACGCCGTGGTCGCGGACCTGGCGCGCTAACCCTTGAAGAACGTCCTCTTCGTCTGCAGCCAGAACCGCTTGCGCAGTCCGACCGCCGAGCAGGTGTTTTCCAAGCGCAGGGATATCGAGGTCGCGTCGGCGGGAACCAACCATGACGCCGATACGCCGCTGACGCATGAATTGGTGGCTTGGGCCGACATCATCTTCGTCATGGAAAAGGCGCACCGCACCAACAAGCTGCAGAAGAAATTCAAGACGAGCCTGAAGAAGGCCCGTGTGATCTGCCTCGATATACCTGATAACTATGAATTCATGGATCTGGAGCTGATTGGCCTTCTGAAGGCGCGCGTTTCACGGTATCTCAGTTGAGACGCCATCCGCGAAGGCCACCGGCATGAACCTGACCGTATCCTCCTGGCAATTCTGGGCACTGCTGTCGGCGGCATTCGCTGCGCTGACAGCGATTTTCGCCAAGGTCGGCATCGAGAACATCAATTCCGATTTCGCCACCTTCATCCGCACGGTCATCATCCTGATCGTGCTGGGCGCCATCCTGCTGGCCAGCGGCCAGTTCCAGTCACCGGCTACGATCTCGGGAAAGACTTGGGCTTTCCTCGGCCTGTCCGGGCTGGCCACCGGCGCCTCATGGCTCTGCTACTTTCGCGCCCTGAAGATCGGCAATGCGGCGCAGGTCGCGCCGATCGACAAGCTAAGCGTCGTGCTTGTGGCGGTGTTTGGCGCGGCCTTTCTCGGCGAGCGACTCACCGGAGCGAACTGGCTTGGCGTCGCCCTTATCGCGGCGGGCGCGGTGCTGGTCGCCTATCGCGGGTAGCGGCACGCTGTTGCGGGCGCTTTTTGTTTCAAGACGGGTGATGAAGATATCGAAGCGATTGGGCATCGTCCGGTCAGTGCTCCGTCGTGCTATCGGGTTTGTTGTCGGAAAGCCTGACGTTCGTAGGCAAGGCGGCCCGCTTGGTCAGGCTGGCGTCGGTCTTGGCAGGCAGGCGCTTGTCCCTGCGTACGGCAACGCGGTTGCGGTCGGCATAATAGGGCTCGAAAGCGTCCTGTATCTTCAGGCTGTCCATCCTGTCCTCCTCGGGAATCAGGGGGCTAATCTGCCAATACCGGTTTCGTTCCCCACTGTGGCAAAGGAATGGCGAGTTCCTTACATCGGCGACAGCTTTTGCAAGCCCGCGCCAGCCGTGCCAAACAGGTCTGAATGGAGAAGGCATCAGTGACAGGCGAGACGGGCAAGCGCAGCTATGTGGTCGGCCAGACCGAGATCGCGGCCCGGCCGCTCGAGCCGGCGCTCTATCTGGTGGCGACGCCGATCGGCAATCTCGCCGACATCACGCTGCGCGCGCTGGAGACGCTGGCCGCCGCAGACATCGTCGCTTGCGAGGACACGCGGGTGTCGCGCGTGCTGCTCGACCGCTACGGCATTCGCCGCCGCACCACGGCCTATCACGAGCACAATGCCGGCGAGGCCGGGCCGAAGCTGATCGCGGCGCTCCAGGCCGGACAGAGCGTGGCGCTGATCTCCGATGCCGGCACGCCGCTGGTCTCCGATCCCGGCTACCGGCTGGTCGGCGAGGCGCTCGACCATGGCCTTCGCGTCGTGCCGATCCCTGGTCCGTCGGCGCCGCTCGCGGCGTTGACCGCATCCGGCCTGCCGTCGGATGCCTTCATGTTCGCCGGATTCTTGCCCGTGAAGACTGGGCAGCGGCTGACGCGGCTCGAAGCGCTGAAAGCCGTGCCGGCGACATTGATCTTCTTCGAATCACCGCGCCGGCTGGCCGACTCGCTTGTCGCCATGGTCGAAGCGCTCGGCGGCGAGCGCAAGGCGGCGATCGGCAGGGAATTGACCAAGACCTTCGAGGAGATGCGCACCGGTACGCTGCGGGTGCTCGCCGACCACTATGCGGCGGCCGATACGCCGAAGGGCGAGATCGTCGTTTGCGTCGGCCCGGCTGAAGCGAAAGCCGATGAACCTGAAGACATCGACCGCCTGCTTTTGTCGCTTGCCGCCGAAATGCCGGCTTCCAAGGCGGCGGCGGAAGCCGCGAAGATGACCGGTGGCCAGAAACAGGCGCTCTATCGGCGGCTGCTCGAGCTCAAGGATGCTTCCGGAGAGGGTGGTGGCTGAGCGCCCGATTGCCAGCCGCCAGAAGGCCTATCGGCGTGGTCATCGCGGCGAATGGCTGGCGGCGGCAGCACTGATGCTGAAGGGCTACCGGATTCTGGCGCGCCGCCATCGCACGCGCTTCGGCGAGATCGACCTGATCGCGCGGCGCGGCGACCTGGTGCTGTTCGTCGAGGTCAAGGCGCGCCGCACGCTGATGGAAGCCATGCAGGCGATCGGCCACGAATCGGAACGCCGCATCGAAGCGGCGGCCGACATCTGGCTGTCGCGCCAGTCGGATTACGGCAAACTGTCGATGCGCTTCGACATGGTCGCGGTGCTGCCCTGGCGCTGGCCGGTGCATGTCGAGAACGCGTTTTATGGAAGGAGTTAGAGGGAGTTACTGACGGACGTTGCTCGCCCTTCGCTGGCTCCCTGCCCTTCGGGCGTTCAGTCCCTTCAAAACGTCCACCGGACCTTTTGATCCGCCCGAAGGCGGACCGGACCTTCACCGTTCGTCGTTCGGAAAGCCAAGCAATTGGCTTTCCGTCCGCTACGCGGAACACTCCTCACCCCCAAATCATCAGCGCCGCCAACCCGACAACACCGACCACCAGTCGCCACCAGCCGAACAGCGAGTAGCCGTTGCGCGAGACGTAATCGAGCAGGTAGCGGACGACGACGAGCGCCGTGACGAAGGCGGCGACGAAGCCGACGGCGATGATCGGCAGGTCGGCGGTGCTCAGCACGTTGCGGTTTTTGAACAGGTCGAAGGCGAAGGCACCGACCATGGTCGGGATCGCAAGGAAGAAAGAAAATTCCGCCGCTGCCCGCTTGTCGACGCCCAAAAGCAGCGCGCCGACGATCGTCGACCCCGAGCGCGATGTGCCGGGGATCAGCGACAGGCACTGGAAAAGCCCGATCTGCAGGTAAAGCCGGGTCGGGAACCGCTCGACATCGCGGTAGACCGGCTTCAGGTTCATGCGGTCCACCGCCAGCAGCACGACGCCGCCGATGATCAGCATGATGCAGATCAGCCTTGGCGATTCGAACAGCACCGTCTTGATGAAATCATGCGCCAGCGCGCCGATGATCGCCGCCGGCAGGAAAGCGATGAGGATGCCGATGACGAAATGCCGCGTCAGCCGGTCATGCGGCAGGTCGAGCAGCATTTGCCACAACCGGCGGAAATAGACGCTGAGGATCGCCAGGATGGCGCCGAGCTGGATCAGGATCTCGAAGGCCTTGCCGGTCGAATGGAAGCCGAGGAAATGGCCGGCAAGCAGGATATGGCCGGTCGACGACACCGGGATGAACTCGGTCAGCCCCTCCAGCAGGCCGAGCAGCAGGGCTTCGACGATGGTCTGGCTTTCCATGGCTACCTCGGCATTGGCGTGACGGCTGACAGAACGGCTTGCTTGTCATGGCGTGCAAGTCCCCCTATAGGTCGCAACACCCTGACGGCCCGCTAACCGGGCGGCCAAGACTTACCGGTGCGCCCTGCGATTCGCCAGTGCGCTTTATCATCGCGGAACCATGCTGACGCTTTTCCACCATCCCATGTTCGCCACCTGTCGCTTCGTCCGCCTCGCTTTCGGCGAGTATGGCGAGGAGCTGGCCCTGATCGAGGAAAAGCCGTGGACCCGACGCAAGGAGTTCCTGGCCCTGAACCCGGCCGGTACGTTGCCGATCCTGCTGGCCGAAGGCGACGTGCCGATCGTCGGCGCAACCGTCATCGCCGAATATCTCGATGAAACGCGCGGTGTTCTGAAGCGCGACAAGCGGCTGTTCGCCGAGGACCCGATGCAGCGCGCTGAAATCCGCCGGCTGATCGACTGGTATCTCAACAAGGCCGAAAGCGAAGTCACCCGCCATTTGGTGCGCGAGCGCGTGCTGAAGCCGGTGATGCCGGAAACGGCCGGCGGCGGCTCGCCCGATTCAGGTGCGATCCGTGCGGCGCGCGCCAACATCCGCCAGCACATGAAATACACCAACTGGCTGGCCGGCACCCGCCATTGGCTGGCCGGCTCGAGGGTCACCTATGCCGATCTGGCGGCCGCGGCGACGCTGTCGGTGCTCGATTATCTCGGCGAGATCGACTGGCGCGAACACGCCGCGGCGCGCGAATGGTACACGCGGGTCAAGTCGCGGCCCTCCTTCCGGCCGCTCCTGACCGACCGGGTGCGCGGCCTGTCGCCGGTGTCGCATTATGCGGACCTCGACTTCTGACCCGGCAAAACTGCGCGCGCTGATCGACGCGGAGGCGCGCCGCGCCGGCTTCGATGCCGTCGCCGTCACCACCCCCGATGCGATCCCGTTGGCGCCTGCCCGCCTGGCCGAATTCGTTGCCGACGGCTTTCACGGCTCGATGGACTGGATCGCCGAGACGCTTCAACGCCGTGCCGCACCGACGGCACTGTGGCCACAGGTGCGCTCGATCATCGTGCTGGCGATGAACTATGGCCCCGACCATGATCCGCGCGGCGTGCTGGCCAAGCGCGACCGCGGCGCCATCTCGGTCTATGCGCAAAACCGCGACTATCACGAGGTGATGAAGGGCCGGCTGAAGGAAATCGCCGGCAAGCTCGTCGCGCGCGCCGGCGGCGACGTGAAGGTGTTCGTCGATACCGCGCCTGTTATGGAAAAGCCGCTGGCCGAGGCCGCCGGGCTTGGCTGGCAAGGCAAGCACACCAATCTGGTCAGCCGCGAGCACGGCTCCTGGCTGTTCCTCGGCACCATCTTCACCACAGCCGAGCTTGCGGCCGACCGCGCCGAGATCGACCATTGCGGCTCTTGCCGCGCCTGCCTCGACGCCTGCCCGACCGATGCCTTCCCGGCGCCCTACCGGCTCGATGCGCGGCGCTGCATCTCCTATCTCACCATCGAGAACAAAGGCCCGATTCCGCATGAATTCCGCGAGGCGATCGGCAACCGCATCTATGGCTGCGATGACTGCCTCGCGGCCTGTCCGTGGAACAAATTCGCCAGGGCGGCTTCGGAGGCAAAGCTTGCCGCGCGCGATGAATTGCGCGAGCCGCCGCTCGGCGAGCTGCTGGGTCTCGACGACTCGGCCTTCCGCGCCTTCTTCTCCGGGTCGCCGGTAAAACGCATCGGCCGCGATCGTTTTGTCCGCAACGTGCTGATCGCCGCCGGCAATTCCGGCGAAGCCTCGCTGTCTGGCCCGGTGCGTGCGCTGCTCGGCGACGCGTCGCCGCTGGTGCGGGGCGCGGCAATATGGGCGCTGGCGCGGCTGGTGCCGGATGCCGAATACTTGCAACGGGCAGCTGTCGGCCTGAAAACCGAGAGTGACGAAGCCGTGCGCGACGAATGGCGTCTGGCGCGGCCAACCAAGGCGCATGCATGAGCGAAAAACAGGTCTTCATCTTCGGTGCCGGCTATTCCGGCAAGGCTTTTGCCCGAGCCGGCAAGGCCTTTGCCCGCGCCGGCAAGGGTGCCGCGACGATCTTCGGCACGACGCGCTCCGTGGAGAAATTCGAGGCGCTGCGCCAGGCCGGCATCGCGCCGCTGCTGTTCGACGGCGCGCTGACCGAGGAAATCGGCGATGCGCTGAAAAAGACGACGCATCTGCTGATCTCGGTTGCCCCGGAAGAGGCCGGCGATCCCGTTTTGAATGCCGCGCGAGAGACAATCGCTCAAATGCCGGCGCTGGAATGGATCGGCTATCTCTCCACGGTCGGGGTTTACGGCAATTATGACGGCGCATGGGTCGATGAAACGGCGCAATGCCGTCCGGTGTCGAAGCGCTCGGTGATGCGGGTCGCTGCCGAACAGGACTGGTTGCAATTGGGCACGAACATCGGCCGGCCGGTGGCGATCCTGCGCCTGTCCGGCATTTACGGGCCGGGCCGCAACGCCCTGGTCAATCTGGAAAACGGCAGCGCAAGGCGGCTGGTCAAGCCGGATCAGGTGTTCAACCGCATCCATTGCGACGACATTGCCGGTGCGCTTTGGCAGCTGATCGAGGGCAATACAGGCGGCATCTTCAACGTCACCGACGACCTGCCGGCGCCGCCGCAGGATGTCGTCGCCTATGCCGCCTCCCTGATGGGCGTCGAACCGCCGCCCGAAATTCCCTTCGACGCCGCCCAACTTTCGCCCATGGCGCGGTCCTTCTATGGCGAGAACAAGCGTGTCGCCAATGCGGCGATCAAGGCGGCGGGCTATCGCTTTCGCTTTCCGGACTACCGCGCCGCCTTCGATCATATGTGGGCAAGCGGCGACTGGCGCGACGGCGAGGCGCGCAGCCCGATGAAGCGCTAAAGCAATTCCAGGAAAAGTGTGACACGGTTTTCCCGGGAAAAGCGCATAGCGCTTTCCCTTGGGAATTGCGCCAAAACAAAGAGATAGAGCGGTTCACCGCTTCGGTGAACCGCTCTATCGATCGAAGCGTCGTGCGTTGCGTGCTATGATTCGGCCTTGGATTGCGGTGGGGATCCGGTTTCATGAAGACAGCGATGCTGCCATTTCTCGGCAAAACGCCCCTGCTGGCCGCTGCGCTCGGTCTGCTTGCCCTGGCAGGGCTCGCCACGCAGCCGGCGAGCGCCGAAGAACGGGCAAAAGACCTGTTCGGCGCCAAGAAGCTGCCGGCGGCGACCGCTGCGCAATCCATAGGGTTCTATTCCAAGGGCTGTTTTGCCGGCGGCGTCGCCATTCCCATGGATGGTCCGACCTGGGAGGTGATGCGGCCGTCGCGCAACCGCCGCTGGGGCCATCCGGCGATGATCGCGGTGATCGAGCAATTGTCGCGCGATGCCGCGGCCGATGGTTGGCCCGGCTTGCTGATCGGCGACATTTCGCAGCCGCGCGGCGGCCCGATGATGACTGGGCATGCCTCGCACCAGATCGGGCTCGACGCCGACATCTGGCTGACGCCGATGCCCAGCCGCCCGCTGTCGACGGCGCAACGCGAAAGCATGAGCGCCACCTTGATGGTCGACGAGAAGACCCATCTGGTGAGGGACGCGCTGTGGACGCAGGCGCATACGCGGCTTCTGAAGCGGGCGGCGAGCTACAGCCAAGTCGAGCGCATCCTGGTCAATCCGGGCATCAAGAAAAAGCTCTGCGACACCGTCAAGGGCGACCGCAGCTGGCTACGCAAGGTCAGGCCGTTCTGGGGCCACGACTATCATTTCCACATGCGCATCGGCTGTCAGCCGGGTTCGCCCAATTGCAAGGCGCAGGAAGCGACGCCGGACGATGATGGCTGCGGCAAGCCGCTGGCCTGGTGGTTTACGCAGGAGCCGTGGCGGCCCAACAAGAACCCGGATGCGCCCAAGGCGCGCGATCTGATGACGATGGCGAACCTGCCCAGCGAATGCCGCGCCGTGCTCGACGCGCCGGGGCCGGCCTCCGCCGAGGCTGCGACCTACCATGGCGGCGGCGTGCCGGTTGCGGTGGCAGCGCCCGAACCCGAAGCGCCGTCGCTGCCCGCCACCGCGGCCGCGGCCGGATTGCCAAGCGCGGTGAACGCGTTCACCGCGACCCCCGAGATCGGCGTCCCGCTGCCGCGGCCACGGCCGCCGGGAAACTGACCGCCAGGGGCGCCCGAGCTTTCAACTTGCGCTGGAGACAAATTAATCGCCGAAACCGGCGCCGCCCCTCATCGCCCTGCCGGGCACTTCTCCCCGTATTGTGACGGGGAGAAGGAGCTGGCCGCAGCCTCGGCGCCCTTCTTGCGAGGTTGGAGATTGGCGAAACCGTCGATGAGAGCGCTCCTCTCCCCGTCACTATACGGGGAGAGGATGCCGGCAGGCAGGTGAGGGGCAGCGCGAACGCTGGACGGGCAAGCCCTGGAACTGATGCCGAAGCGGCTTTCCCTTTGCAAGGTCATGCGCTAGTCAACGACGAGGCGGTGAGAGGCTGCCAAGAACGGGACGGACAAAGAGTATGGCAGGCGACGACGATACTTTGTTGCGGTTTCCGATCCTGATCGGCGACATCGGCGGCACCAATGCGCGCTTTTCGATCGTGCTCGACACCAATTCCGAGGCCGGCGAGCCGACCATCGTCCAGACCGCCAACTACAACACCATCGACGAGGCGATCCAGGCGGCCGTGCTCGACCGCTCGTCGGTGCGTCCCAATTCGGCGGTGCTGGCGGTGGCCGGCCCGGTCGACGGCGACGAGATCGAGCTCACCAACTGTCCGTGGATCGTCAAGCCGAGAAAAATGTTCGCCAACCTTGGCTTGAGCGACATCGTGGTGCTCAATGATTTCGAGGCGCAGGCGCTGGCCGTCGTCGCGCTCGGCGAAGAGCACATGGAAAAGATCGGCGGCGGCACGCCGGAGCCCAATGCCGGGCGCGTCGTGCTGGGCCCCGGAACCGGGCTCGGCGTCGCCGGGCTGGTCTATGCGCTTCGCCACTGGATACCGGTGCCGGGCGAGGGCGGCCATATGGACATCGGCCCGCGCACACCGCGCGATTTCGAGGTTTTCCCGCATATTGAGAAGCTCGAAGGCCGCATTTCGGGCGAGCAGATCTTGTGCGGACGCGGTCTGGTCAATGTCTACCGGGCCGTAGCCAAGGCAGACGGCAAGCCGTCGCCCTTCACCACGCCGGCGGAAGTCACTGCCGCCGCGCTGGCGAAAACCGATCCGGTTGCGCAAGAAGCACTGGAGACCTTCGTCACCTGCCTCGGGCGCACCGCCGGCGATCTTGCCCTGGTGTTCATGAGCCGTGGCGGCGTGTTCCTCACCGGCGGCATCGCGCAAAAGATCGTGCCGGCGCTGAAAGCCGGCAATTTCCGCGCCGCCTTCGAGGACAAGGCACCGCACAGCGCGCTGATGCGCACCATGCCGGTCTATGTCATCACCCACCCGCTGGCCGCCCTTCTCGGCCTTGCCGCCTATGCCCGCAACCCCACGCTGTTCGGCGTCCAGACGGAGGGGCGGCGGTGGCGCGACGAAGTTAGTCACCCCAAGGCATAGGCAAGCCGGCTGCTTGGCGTTAAGAGGGGTGCCGAATTGCCCGGCCGCGGGAAGCGGAAACCTACGAAGCGCTCCGATTTGACATTTCAGCCCCCCAACCAGTCGAAACCCCGTGCGGGCGAGATCGTGGCGGTCATCCGCCGCATCCTCCAGGAAAACGGCCGCGACTATCGGGGCGCGTATATTTTCACGATCCTCTGCCTGCTGACCGTGTCGGCAACGACGGCGCTTGCCGCCTGGATCATGAGTCCGGTCGTCAACCAGATCTTCTATGAACGGCGCGGCGACCTGATCCCATGGATCTGCGCCGCACTGCTTGGCGCTTTTATCTTGCGCGGCCTTGCCGGCTACGGCCAGGCGGTGACGATGGCCAGGATCGGCAACAATCTGGTGGCGCGCTACCAGCAGCGCATCTTCAACCATCTGATGAAGCTCGGCGTCAGCTTCTTCAACGACACAAGGTCCGGGCGGCTGGCCGCGCAGGTCAACGAGAACGTCAACGGCATTCGCGACCTGTTGTCGATGACGGTGACCTCGACCGCGCGCGACGCCGTCTCACTGGTCGGCCTGGTCGGCGTCATGATCTACCAGGATCCGATCCTTTCGTTGAGCTCGCTGCTGATCGGACCGCCGCTGATCTGGACCGTCACCTATCTGATGCGTCGGGTGCGGCGCATCACGCGCGAATCGGTGCAGATCAACTCGCGGCTGATCGGCGCCATGCAGGAGGCCACGCAAGGCATAGCCATCGTCAAGGCCTTCACCATGGAGGACGAGCTGTCGCGCCGCATCAGCAAGCTCGCCGAGGATGCGGAACAGCGGTCGAACAAGATCGCCCGCGTCTCCGAGCGGCTGACGCCGGTTTCCGAACTGCTGGCCGGCATCGCTTTCGCCAGCGTCATCGCCTATTCCGGCTACCGGGCCACCGTTCTCGGCCAGCCGCCGGGCGCGGTGTTTTCCTTCATCACGGCGCTGACGCTCGCCTATGATCCGGCCCGCCGGCTGGCGCGCATGCAGGTCGGCATGGAACGCGCGCTGGTCAATGCGCGCATGATCTACGAGCTTCTCGACATCGAGCCGCAGCAGAGTGATGCGCAGGGCGCCGCCGAGGCGAAATTCACCTCCGGCGAAGTGCGCTTCAACAACGTCTCCTTCCGCTATGTCGAGGAGGCGCCGGTGCTGCAGGATCTGAGCTTCGTCGCCGCCGCCGGCAAGGTGACGGCAATCGTCGGCGCTTCGGGCGCCGGCAAGACGACGCTGGTGGCGCTGCTGCAGCGCTTCTACGACGTCGAGGCGGGCACGATCGAGATCGACGGCCAGGACATTTCCAAGGTCACCAAACAATCGCTGCGCGGCTCCATCGCCTATGTCTCGCAGCAGCCCTATCTGTTCGAAGGCACCATCCGAGACAACATCCGTTACGGCCGGCTGAGCGCCACGGACGCCGAGATCGAGCAGGCCGCAAGGCAGGCCGCGGCCGACGATTTCATCCGCCAGCAGCCGCAGGGCTATGACACGCCGGTCGGCGAGAACGGCGTGACGCTGTCGGGCGGCCAGCGCCAGCGCGTATCGATTGCGCGGGCCATCGTGCGCCAGGCGCCGATCCTGTTGCTCGACGAAGCAACATCGGCGCTCGACAACGAGGCCGAGGCGCGCGTCCAGCAGGCGCTGACCCAGGTCATGGAAGGGCGCACCACCATCGTCATCGCGCACCGGCTGTCGACGGTGGTCAATGCCGATCATATCATCGTCATGGAACAGGGCCGGCTGGTCGAGGAAGGCACGCACGCCTCGCTGATGGCCGATCCGCACAGCGTCTATGCCAGGTTCCACCGCATCCAGGGCGTCAAGGGCCTAGGGCTTGTCGACGACAGCGCGCCGATCCAGATTTCGGCTCCGATCCTTGAGACGCAGAATATCGCCGGGAGCACGAGATGAGCGAGACATCAGCAACCGACAGACCGGCAAGTGATATGGGCCTGGTGGTGGTGGGCGCCGCCGGCCGCATGGGCCAGACGCTGATCCGCGCCATCCACACCATCCCCGGCGCGCGGGTCATCGGCGCGGTCGAGCGGGCGGGTTCGCCCTATCTGGGCAAGGACGCAGGCGAACTCGCCGGCGTCGGCCGCATCGATGTGGCGATCGGTGACGATCCGCTGCCGGTCTTCGCCAGGGCTGACGGCGTGCTCGATTTCACCACCCCGGCCTCATCAGTCGAATTCGCCGGCTACGCGGCGCAGGCGCGCATCGTCCACGTCATCGGCACGACCGGCTGCTCGGCCGAAGACAATGCAAAAATCGCGGCGGCGGCGCGCCACGCGACGATCGTCAAGTCGGGCAATATGAGCCTCGGCGTCAATCTTCTGGCAGTGCTGGTCGAACAGGCGGCGCGCGCGCTCGACGCCGACGATTTCGACATCGAGATCCTCGAAATGCACCACAAGCACAAGGTCGACGCGCCGTCGGGCACCGCGCTTCTGCTCGGCGAGGCCGCCGCCGCCGGGCGCGGCATCGCGCTGGCCGGCAATGATGTGCGGGTCCGCGACGGCCACACCGGCGTGCGCAAGACGGGCTCGATCGGCTTTGCCACGCTGCGCGGCGGCTCGGTGGTCGGCGATCACAGCGTGCTGCTGGCCGGCACCGGCGAGCGCATTACGCTGTCGCACCACGCCGAGGACCGCGCCATCTTCGCCCGCGGCGCCGTCAAGGCCGCCTTGTGGGCGCGCGGCAAGAAGCCAGGACTGTATTCGATGCGGGACGTGCTCGGCCTCAGCTGAGGCGGACCATCCACACTTTGTAGGAGCAAACATGTCGAGAACCCTCGTGCTCGTGCGCCACGGCCAGAGCGAATGGAATTTGAAGAACCTGTTCACCGGCTGGCGCGACGTCGACCTGACCGAGCAGGGCCACGCCGAGGCCAAGGCCGCCGGCCAGAAACTCAAGGCACGCGGGCTGAAATTCGACATCGCCTTCACCTCGGCGCTGATCCGGGCGCAAAAGACCTGCCAGCACATCCTCGACGCTGTCGGCCAGAGTGATCTGAAGACCATCCGCGATCAGGCGCTGAACGAGCGCGACTATGGCGACCTCTCCGGCCTCAACAAGGACGATGCCCGCAAGAAATGGGGCGAGGAGCAGGTGCATGTCTGGCGCCGCTCCTACGACGTGCCGCCGCCCGCCGGCGAAAGCCTGAAGGACACCGGCGCCCGCGTCTGGCCCTACTACCTGCACGATCTGCAGCCGCATGTGCTGCGTGGCGGCACCGTGCTGGTCGCAGCCCACGGTAACTCGCTGCGCGCGCTGATCATGGCGCTGGACGGCAAGTCGGGCGAAGAAATCGTCAAGCTCGAACTCGGCACCGGCGTGCCCGTCATCTACACGCTCAACGCCGATTCGACCGTGGCTTCCAAGGAAGTGCTGGAGGGCTGACGGTCCTTGAGCCGGCAAGCGGCAAACGGCTTTGAAAAAAGCGCGTTGACACACATCGCTTGCCCGCTTACATGAGCCCGCACCAGCCCAGATGGCGGAATTGGTAGACGCGCACGGTTCAGGTCCGTGTTCCGCAAGGAGTGGAGGTTCGAGTCCTCTTCTGGGCACCAAATTCCCGTTTCGAACCATTCGACGGTTCAGAAACTTAGAGAAAAAGCCCGGTTCGTCCGGGCTTTTTCTTTGCCGCCAACCTCCCCTTCCGGCCAGGCGCCGAACAAACCACTTCAAACTCTGCGGTCGCTTCGCTACGCTCAAAGCCATGGCTCAACCCACCAACCCGATCTTCGGCGCCCGTCGCGATCAGGCGTTCCCGACGCTGGCACAAGTCGACATCGATCGCATGCGCCGGTTCGGCGAGGCCAGCGCCTATGCGGCCGGCGAGAACATCGTCACGGCAGGCGATGTGGCGCCCGGTCTGATCGTCGTGCTGTCGGGCAGAGTGGACATCACCCAGGACGGCGGGCTCGGCCGACGCGAGACGATCGTCACGCATGGTCCGGGCAGTTTTGTCGGCGAGCTGGCGCAGCTTTCGGCCCGTCCCTCGCTGGTCAATGCGCAGGCCGCCGAGCCGGTCGAGGCGTTCGTCATCGCCTCGCAGCGACTGCGCGACCTGATGGTGCAGGAGGCCAATCTCGGCGAGCGCATCATGCGGGCGCTGATCCTGCGCCGTGTCGGGCTGCTGGAAAGCGCCACCAGCGGACCGATCATCGTCGGACCTGTTGGCAATGCCGACGTGTTGCGGCTGCAGGGTTTTCTGGCCCGCAGCGGCCAGCCGCACCGCGTGCTTGATTCCGATGGCGATCCTTGCGCCAAAACCCTGGTCGAGCGCTTCGAGGTCGACCCTCACCATCTGCCGATCGTGCTCTGTCCGAACGGCAGGCTGCTGCTCAATCCCGGCGAGAAGGACCTCGCCCGCTGCATCGGCCTGCTGCGGCCGATCGATGCCGAAAAACTATACGATGTCGCCATTGTCGGCGCCGGACCGGCGGGGCTGGCGGCCGCGGTCTATGCGGCGTCCGAAGGGCTGTCGACCATCGTGCTCGATTGCCGTGCCTTCGGCGGACAGGCCGGCGCCTCCTCGCGCATCGAGAACTATCTCGGTTTCCCCACCGGCATTTCGGGCATGGCGCTGATGGCGCGCGCCTACAACCAGGCGCAGAAATTCGGCGTCGAAATGGTCATCCCGGACGAGGCGAAGCTTTTGAGTACCGCGACCGACGGCGCCCGTTACAGGCTCGACGTCGGCGACGGCGAGACGGTGCGCACGCGCAGCGTGGTGATCGCCAGCGGCGCGCGCTACCGCCGTCTCAATATTGCCAATCTGGCGCAGTTCGAGGGAACGTCCGTGCACTATTGGGCGTCGCCCATCGAAGGCCGGCTTTGCGCGGGCCAGGAGGTGGCGCTGGTCGGCGCCGGCAATTCGGCCGGGCAGGCGGCCGTCTATCTGGCCAGCCATGCGCGCAAAGTGGCGCTGCTGGCGCGCGGCGGCAGCCTTGACGCCAGCATGTCGCGCTATCTGGTCGAGCGCATCAGGGCGCAGCCGAACATCGAGGTGCTGACCGGGACCGAAATCGTGGCTCTGGAAGGCGACGAGGGCAATCTTGGCACGGTGCGCTGGCGCAACCGCGCCAGCGGCGCGCAAACGACGCGCCAGATCCGCCATCTCTTCCTGTTTATCGGCGCCGACCCGAACACCGACTGGCTGGCGAACTGCGATGTGGCGCTGGACGCCAAGGGTTTCGTCCGCACAGGATCGGACCTGGGATCGACGCAGATGGAGACGAGCCGCAGCGGTGTGTTCGCCATTGGCGACGTCCGCTCCGGCTCGGTCAAACGCGTCGCGGCGGCCGTCGGCGAAGGCGCCCAGGTGGTCGCGGCCTTGCATGCATATCTCGCGCGCGGCAACGCCGACGCATCTCAAACGGCAGGAGACCATGATGGATGAATGCAGACATACGCGCGACATCAGGAAGGTGACGCCGAGCGCGCTCGGCTGCGAGGAATGCCTGAAGGGCGGCTCGGAATGGGTGCATCTGCGGCTGTGCCGCACCTGCGGCCATGTCGGCTGCTGCGACGACTCGCCCAACCGCCACGCCACCAAGCATTTTCACGCCACCAAGCATCCGATCATCGAGGGCTACGATCCGCCGGAAGGCTGGGCATGGTGCTATGTCGACGAGGTGTTTATCGACCTCGGCGACGACGTGACCCCGCAGAACGGCCCGATCCCGCGCTTTTATTGAGGTGCGCCCGAGAGACCCGAAAAAAAGCCCGGTTCGCCCGGGCTTTTCTTTGTCTAAGCATAATCGCCGCTCGATGCCCGGCTGTCAGCGAACTGACAGTTTACCCGTTCCAGTGTCTGCCAGCTCACGATCACCGGAGCCCGACAAAGCTTTGACATGATCGCGGCTAGTTTAGAAACATTCAAAACTGGAAGGCTCGCATGCACCCCACCTATACAAGCGCGCAAAAGGCCATTCACTGGGCGGTGTTTCTGCTGGTCGTCGGCCTTTATGGCTTGACCTATGTGGAGGAGCTTTTTCCGCGCGGCGATCCCGGCCGCGCGCTCGTCTGGTGGTTTCATATTTCGTTCGGGCTGCTGCTGTTTGCGCTGGTAGTCATCCGCGTCGGCCTGCGCCTGACACTGGGAACGCCAGGGCTGCCGACGGAAATGTCGGAGCTTGAACGATGGGCGGCAAAGATCGCGCATCTGCTGCTTTATGCGCTGCTCGCGACCATTCCGGTTCTCGGCATCCTGCTGACCTGGTACAGGGGCGACGCCTTGAGCTTCTTCGGCCTCTTCACCATCCCGGCTCCGGTTTCGCCCGACCGCGACACGGCCCGGTTCATCAGGGAACTGCACAGCCTCTGCGCCAATTCGATCCTCATCCTCGCCGCAGTGCACGCGGCCGCGGCGCTGTGGCACCACTTCATCCGCAAGGACGACGTGCTCAAGCGAATGCTGCCGGAAAGCACGGGCTCTTAGAGCAAGCCCGGGAAAGTGTGAAACGGTTTTCCAGGGAAAAGCGCATAGCGCTTTCCCTTGGGAATTGCGCGAGGAGAGAGATAGGCCAGGCGCTTCGTCGATCAGTCTCGCCGTGCTGGCGCCGGGGCGGGCTCAGGGTTGTCCACGCTGTTCTCGTTGATCTGGAAGGCCTTTCCTTCGACCTTCTTTTTCTTCAGATCGTCGCCGGTCTGTTGCGGCGGCGGGCGCTTCGGGTTTTGCTTGGTGTTCTTGTTCACGTCGAGGGCTCCGGTCATCGTGTCCTCCAGTTGATTTCCTGGAACACAATGTCCGACGGTGCGTGGGGTTCCGGCAAAACAAGGCACTCCCTGCGACTAGGCGTTTGCAGCCCGGCCGCTGTGCCGTCTATCGAGGGTTTCCGTCGGGCCATTTTGTGCCGGCGTGCAGGGAACAGGGACGAGGCCGTCAGTTCGACTGTCATGCCGGCTTGTGCTGTCGCACGATCTTCCACTCATGCCAGATCAACACCATGACGAGCGCATCGAAGACGGTCAGGACGAGCAGGCCAAACGAATGGGTGTATGAGTAGCGGTAGACTTGATAGACCATGAACAAGCCCAATGCCGAGAACGATGCCGGGTACGACCAGAGCTTGCCTCTCAAAAGCCCGACAACCAGGGCCAGCTTTATGAGGCCGTGGCTGAGCAGGTAGAAGGCGTAGAAATCCTTGCTGGCGATCGAAAAATGGCTTGCCATCTGCGACAGATGGCCAGCTATGAAATCGTTCGGATCTTCGATCAATTCCTCTGCGGTGAGGGCATTGACCCAGGAGGCAATGGCATCGGTGGTGACGACATAGAGCAGGATCCCGCCGATGCATTCGATCAGGGCATGCGCGCCCTTGAGCCAGACGCTGACTTCAAAAATCTGATGGATGCGGTGTTCATCGACGGGCTTCAAAAATCCACCTCACGATCAACTACGGAAACCGACGCCAAATGGATGTAGCGCTAACACACTGGATAAACGCCGCGGCCGGTATCAGCCCTTTTCTTGATAATGCAATGGTCGGCATCTCACAAATCGGCGTTCCCCTCATGGTGCTGGCCGTGGTCCTGCAATGGTGGGCGAAGGTTGACCGCTACCATGTTCGTCACGCGGCCGTGTCGGCCGGTCTGGCGTTCTTGCTCGGTCTGGCGATCAACCAGTTCATTCTTCTGTTCGTGCATCGGATGCGGCCCTACGATGCCGGCGTGACGCATCTGTTGATCGCGCCCAGCGCCGACTGGTCATTCCCGTCCGATCACGCGACAGCCGCCATTGCGATTGTTGCGGCCTTTGCGATGCAAGGTCTCCCGCGCCGGACGATTGCGCTTTTTATCATGGCATTCCTGATCTGCTGGTCGAGAATCTACATCGGAACGCACTACCTGACCGACGTTGTCGGTGGGGCTGTCACCGGCGTCCTGGGTGCCATCGTGGTGCGACTGGCTTACCGCGAGAACTCCCGGCTGGACAAACTGGTGACCAAAATTCTCTAGCTCGGCGCTGCTCAACGACGCGTTCGGGTATGCAGTCGAGCTGTTTCCACACGGACGCGACTTCAAAGTCAGCCAGCGAAGTATCGATACCCCAGCCATCCCGCCAGCGCGACCGAAGCGACCCAGATACAACAGATGATCACCGCCGCGCTGCGGCTCACGGGCCTGTCAACGGCAAGGGCGGCGGCCTCTCGGTGTTCTGCCATGACCTCAGGCGGTATCATCCTGACCACGGCAAGGATGCCCAAGGGGACCAGGATCGCATCGTCGAGATAGCCAACCACGGGGATGAAATCGGGGATCAGGTCGATTGGGGATAAGGCGTAGCCTGCGACACACAGGGCAAGCGCCTTGGCATACCACGGCGTTCGGGGATCACGCGCGGCGAGGTAGAGCGCATGCACGTCGCGCTTGATCGTTCGTGCCCATTCATTCAGTGCCGTGGCCATTGGCGACCTTAGCGCCAAATGATGGCGCACCGATAGCGCGCGCTAGGAGATGCTCGGCGAGCCCCTCGACATGGGCCTATCGCACGGAGCCCGTGACGGTCGGGTCGATCGTGCTGGGAACGGATTTGCGTTCGTTGCCGGCAAGAGCCGCTATGATCAGCAGGCTGGCAACCACCGGGACAAACAGGATGGCAACGCGGGCTTGCACGTAAAAAATGGCGCGCCATTCATTGCGCTTATCGGGGCTGTTGCTCATCATACTCACTTTGTCAGACCCCCCGGCCGTGACATAGCCGCGAACGGTTAAGCAACCCCTTCCGATAGTGTTAACCGGGCGGAATTGAGGCGAAATTCTCAAGGCAGGTCCCCGGCCTCAGCCCAGCCCGATCCGCCTTGCCCCTTGCCGGAACAGCGCCACGGCATCCGGCTCGAAGCGGAAGGTGCCGATGAAATCGTCGACGCCGTAGTTCGGCAATGTCTTGCGGATGGCGGCGGCAAAGCCGCGTGCCTCGTCGAGCCGTCCCGCCAGCGCCAGGCAGTGTGCCGCGATCGCCAGGATGATGGCGTGCGCGTTGGGCCGCGCCGCCGCCTTCAGCGCCCATTCGGCCGCCTCCTCGAACTGGCCGAGCCGCACATGCGCCATCGCCCGTGCGCCCAGCATGCCGAACAGCAGCGGGTCGAACGGGCTGAGATGACGCGAATGGTCGGAGGAACCGATCGCCGCTTGCGGGTCGCCCGACTGCGAGTGGACGAAGGACAGCGCATAGTGGCCAAGCGCGAAATTGGGGCTGAGATCCACCGCCCGTTCCAGTTCGATCAGCGAGCTGTCCTGCTCGCCGCGCAGCCACAGCGCCCGGCCCATCGCCCAATGCGCTGCCGGATTGTGGTCGTCGACCAGCAGGCTGTGGCCGGCGCTCTCGAAGGCCAGCGCGCTTTCGCGGTCGCGTTCGCCCCAGCGCTGGAAGGCGTTCTGCCAATGGGTGAAGGACAGGCCGGCATAGGCACGGGCAAAGGTCGGATCGAGCTGCAAGGCCTGCGCAAAGAAATGCCGCGCCTGCTCGTTTTCCGCCTGGGTGAAGCGGTACATGTGCCAGAGGCCTCGATGATAGGCCTCCCAGGCGTTGAGCGAGCTGGGCGCCTTCAACATGGCGCGGTTGCGCTCGACCGTTTCGATCTCGGCCGAGATCGACGAGACGATGCTGTTGCCGATATCGTCGAGCACGGCGAAGATGTCGTCGGGCCTGCGCTCGAACGTCTCGGCCCAGACGATCCTGGCGGTGCGCACCTCGATCAGTTCGACGCTGACAATGAGGCGGCCGGGCGGGCTGCGCACGGTGCCGGTGGCGACATAGTCGACATTCAACCGGCGGCCGGCATCCTCGGGCGCGATGTTCTGCTCGGCCAGCGCGAACACCGATCCGCGCGCGATGACGAAGAAATCCCTGAGCTTGGCGAGGCGGGTGATGATGTCGTGGGTGAAACCGTCGGCCAACCCGCCGCGCGTGCCGCCGCTCTCCTCGACAAACGGCATCACCGCCAGCGAAGCGTGGCTGGGCTCGACCGGGCCGGGTGCGGTGGGCGTGGTGGCTACAAGTGGCGATAGTGTGGACAGGCAGGCCGGCTGTGTCCGGAGCGAGGCACCCGACCACTGGTCACGGATCGCCTGCCAGGCCGCGCGAAGCGGTGCGAAATCCAGCTCCTCCGACCGGAACAATCGTTCCGCCGCCGCCAGATGCGCTTCGGCCGCGCCGATCTCGCCGCGTCTGGCCAGACCGGCCAGCAACGCCGCATGCGCACGCCCGTCGAGCGGCGCCAGTTCCACCCATGTGTCGAGATAGGCGATCGCCTCGTCGCCATCCGCCGGCAGACTTTCAACAAGCTGTTCCAGCACGGCGGCGTGGCAAGCGCTGAAGCGGCGGCGCTGTGCGATCAGCCAGCTGTTGAAATGCGGGCTGCGCTCGACCTCCAGCCCGTCGAGGAAATCGCCGGCAAACAGTTTGGCCAGCGCCCGCAAGCGCTCGACATCAAGCGTGCCGATCCCTTGCGCAGCGGCGCGGCTGACCTCCAGCGCATCGACAAGACAATCGCTCAGATCGAGCGCGACCGTGTCGCCTTGTGTGGAGACCCGACCCCGGCCCGGCGCGTCGAGTGCGCCGCGCAGCTTGCTGAGGCACCAGCGCAGCTCGGCCCTTGGATCGTTAGGTACGTCCCACAGCAGCTCGCACAGACGGCTGCGGCCCACGGCACGCGGCGCCAGCGCCAGATAGGCGAACAGAGCGCGCAGCTTGCGTGACGAGGGCAACGCAACTGGCACGTCGTTGCGCGAAATCACCAGTGGTCCGAGCAGGCGCACGGAAAGGACCGGCATGTCGCCGTCAGGCCTCGATCGGGTGGATTCCACGTGCGTTTCCACGCCTGCTCCCACGCTGGCCTGTCGGCCACTCCTGTATCACCAAACACGACACGGCACATCCGGCAGCGAATTTCCGCGCCGGATACCGTCATTACCGCAGTGCGGCATGTCAGTCCTAGCGCGGCAAGGTCACGAAACCTCGCCGCCCAACCCGCCGGTTTGTAACCGGCCCGTGATGGCAAAACACGAAAGCAATCGAGGAGACCAAAATGTTGCATCAGCAGAAAATCAGGACCACGGCCGGACGCGGCCGCCTGTTCGACAGCATTCTCGACACCGTCGGCGACACGCCGGTGATCCGCATCAACAATCTCGGACCGGCCCACGCGACGATCTACGTCAAGGCCGAGTACTTCAACCCCGGCGCCTCGGTGAAGGACCGTCTGGCGCTCAACATCATCGAGGAGGGCGAGCGCAGCGGCGTGCTGAAGCCGGGCCAGACGGTGGTCGAGGCGACCAGCGGCAACACCGGCATCGGGCTTGCCATGGTCTGCGCGCAGAAGGGCTATCCGCTGGTCGTCACCATGGCCGACAGCTTTTCCGTCGAGCGCCGCAAGCTGATGCGCATGCTGGGCGCCAAGGTGGTGCTGACACCGCGCGCCGAAAAGGGTTTCGGCATGTACAAGAAGGCGGTGGAGCTGGCCGAGGCCAATGGCTGGTTCCTCGCCCGGCAGTTCGAGACCGCGGCTAACGCCGCCATCCACGAGGCGACGACGGCGCGCGAGATCGTCAATGATTTCGCCGGCTCGCGGCTCGACTGCTTCGTCACCGGCTATGGCACCGGCGGCACGGTCGTCGGCGTGGCCCGCGTGCTGCGCCGCGAGCGGCCGGAAACCCGCATCGTGCTGTCCGAGCCGGCCAACGCGCAGCTCATCGGCAGCGGCAAGGTGCAGCAGCGCGGTGCCGATGGCGCTCCTGCCGCCAGCCACCCGGCCTTCGAGCCGCACCCGATCCAGGGCTGGACGCCGGATTTCATCCCCAACGTGCTGCAGGAAGCCATCGACACCAGCCTCTATGATGAGGTGATGCCCATTGCCGGGCCCGAAGGCATCAAATGGGCCAGAGCATTGGCGCAGAAAGAAGGCATCTTCACCGGCATCTCCGGCGGCGCCACTTTTGCCGTGGCGCGGCAGGTCGCGGAGAAAGCACCGGCCGGCGCGGTGATCCTGTGCATGCTGCCCGACACCGGCGAGCGCTACATGTCGACGCCGCTGTTCGACGGCATCGAAGCCGAGATGGACGCCGACGAGATCGCCCTGTCGCGCTCGACGCCCGGCTGCCAGTTCCCGGCGGCTTGACGGGAGATCCGCTATGGACGCCGTGCAAGAACCCCTCGGCCTGATGACCGAGGAAACGCTTGATCCCCCCGACTGGGTCGATGTGCAGGCTCTGTCGCACCAGGTTATCGATGATGCCGTCGATTATCTGCGCGATATCAGGGACCGCCCGGTCTGGCGGGAGATGCCGGCCGATGTGAGAGAGGTCTTCGCGGCACCGCTGCCTCGATCGCCTGCGCCGCTTGCCGCTGTCTATGGCGAGGTCTCGCGCACGGTCATGTCCTATCCGATGGGCAACATCCATCCGCGCTTCTGGTCCTGGTATATGGGATCGAGCAACTTCACCGGCGCGCTCGGCGATTTCCTGGCGGCAATCCAGGGCTCCAACCTCGGCGGCGGCAACCACGCCGCCGGGCTGATGGACAGCCAGGTGGTGAACTGGTGCAAGCAGATGCTGGGCTTTCCCGCTTCGGCTGGCGGCACGCTGGTCAGCGGCGGCTCGATGGCCAACATCATCGGGCTGACCGTGGCGCGCAACGTCAAGGCCGGCATCGACGTGCGCGAGCACGGCGTTGCCGCCATCGAGAAACCGCTGCGTTTCTATGGCTCGGACCAGATCCACTCCTGCCACCGCAAGGCGATGGAAGCGCTCGGCCTCGGCAACCGGGCGCTACGCCGCATCCCGACCGATGCCGGGCTGCGCATCGACATCGCTGCCTTGCGGGCGGCGATCGCCGAGGACCGCGCGGCCGGGTTCAAGCCGGCCTGCATCATCGGCACTGCCGGTACGGTCAACACCGGGGCGATCGACGATCTGCAGGCGCTTGCGAAATTGGCGCACGAGGAAGGCCTCTGGTTCCATGTCGACGGCTGTATCGGCGCGCTGGTCGCCATTGCGCCTGAAAATGCCCATCGCGTCGCCGGCATCGAATGGGCCGATTCGGTTGCGCTCGATCCGCACAAATGGCTGCATGCGCCGTTCGAGGTCGGCTGCGCCCTGGTCAGGGATGCCATCGCGCATCGCCGGACCTTCGCGGTGACGCCGGAATTTCTGGAATCGACGCCGCGCGGTCTCGCCTCCGGCGAATGGCTGCACGATTACGGCTTGCAGACGACGCGCGGCTTTCGCGCGCTGAAGGTGTGGATGGCGCTGAAGGAACATGGTGTCGACAAGTTCGGTCGCCTGATCGACCAGAACATCGCACAAGCCTGCTATCTCGCGGGACTGATCGAGGCTGAGACGCAGCTGGAGCTGGCAGCATTGCCGACCATCAACATCGTCTGCTTCCGCTATCAGCCCGGTATGGCAGGCGAGGCGCTGAAGGCGGTCAACACCGAGATCATGCTGCGGCTGCAGGAACAAGGCATTGCCGCGCTGTCGGACACCACGGTGCATGGCGAGCACTGGCTGCGCGTGGCGATCGCCAACCACCGCACAAGGCGCGAGGATCTCGACCTTCTGGTGCGTGAAACGGTGCGGCTGGGACGCGAGATCGCGGCGGAGTCCGCTGCGTCTTCCTAGTCACCGGCAGGCATGCGATTCTGCAGCTCTGATTCGCGAGGTCCGACGGTGACGCTCTTTCGTATGGCAGCACTAGCGGCCTTGCTCTTCACCACCTCGGCGCAGGCTGCCGAGATGGCCTTCTTCATCAAGAACCTGCGCAAGGAAGCGGTCGCGGTCGAGCTGTTCAGCCGCGACCGCGAAACGGTCTGGCCGGGCAACGAAAAGGTGTTCCTGATCGACCCCGGCGCGCAGAAATCCGTGCCGCTCTCCTGCAATCAGGGCGAACACATCTGCTACGGCGCCTGGGTCGATGGCAATGACAGCATCTCCGCCGGCGTTGGGCCGGACAATGACCAGCCTTGCGACAATTGTTGCTTCATCTGCGTGGAACACTCGACCGAGACGATCGATCTGGTGCCGTAGGGCCAAGGCACGCCGATATCCCCAAAATCAGTCCGGGAATTGTTGCAATCATCCCTTTAGCGATTCAATGCAGCATGCGATGGTCGCCCCGCGGCCGGATGGGCCGCCTATTCAGGGGGTTACCATGTTTTACGCCTATGCGCGCCGCACGCTGGTCGCGCTGTCGCTTGCCGCGCTGTTCGCGCCGTCCGCGCACGCCGCCGATATCACCTTCGCCATCAAGAACAGCCACCCCAACGCCATGCGCGTCGAGCTCTACAGCCAGGACCGCGACTATGTCTGGCCGGGCAATGACAAGGACTATTTCCTCGACGATGGCGAGACCAAACAGCTGCCGATCTCGTGCAACGAGGGCGAATCGATCTGCTACGGCGCCTGGGTCGATGGCGACGAGGGCACCTATTGGGGCGTCGGTCCCGGCAACAAGGAAAAATGCGAGGATTGCTGCTATACCTGCAACGGCGGCGAGACCGAGGAGATCGATCTCATCCCCTGACCGGCTTGCCAGCTTGACGGTTTTCCTGCTGGAGCCATAGCTTGTGCGAAATACCCAGAGCGCGCCGCGTCCATTCGGATGCGACCTGCTTCAGGCAAGAGGAGCCCAGCTATGGCCGGCATGGTCGAAAGCGACAAGATCGACGTCGGATTCTCCGGCAGGCGCTGCATCCATTCGCGCAACTGCGTGCTCGGCGATCCGCATGTCTTTGTGCCCAACGCGCCGGGTCAGTGGATCCATCCCGACGCGGCCAGCGTCGAGAAGGTCGTCGCCATCGCCGAAAGCTGCCCCTCGGGCGCCATCACCTACATCAGGAAGGATGGCGGGCCGCAGGAGCAGCCGCCGGTGGTCAACACCATGCGGCTGCGGGAAAACGGCCCGCTGGCCGTGCATGCCGAGATCGTGCTCGACGGCGAAACGTTTTACCGCGCCACGCTGTGCCGTTGCGGCGCCTCGGAAAACAAGCCGTTCTGCGACGGCAGCCACAACAAGTCAGGTTTTGCCGCCACCGGCGAGCCGCCGCTGAAGGACACGCCGGCGCTGGAGGCGAGGAATGGCCCGCTGAAAGTGACGCCGACCACCAACGGCCCGCTCAAGCTCGAAGGCAATGTCGAGATCGTCACCGGCACCGGCCACACGATCGACCGCACGCAACGCACCTTCCTCTGCCGCTGCGGCCAGTCGGCCAACAAGCCGTTTTGCGATGGGACGCATAAGAAGGTTGGGTTTGTCGGGTAGGCGAGTAGCCGATCTCCCCCCTCGTG
>NZ_SMYZ01000106.1 GCF_004919685.1 Mesorhizobium norvegicum
GTCCGGCAGGACAGAGGGGGCGCTGTCCCTCCAACCGTTGCTATAAATTCAGTCCACTCGCCTACGCCGCTTCGAGTGCAGCCCTCACCGCGGCAATCGCATCATTGGCCTTCGAAGCGTCGGGGCCACCGGCCTGGGCCATATCGGGGCGACCGCCGCCGCCCTGCCCGCCCAATGCGGCGGAGGCCACGCGCACCAGATCGACGGCGCTGAAGCGGCTCAACAGATCATCGGTGACGGCGACCACGACACTTGCCTTGTTGTCGTCGCCGGCGCCAACGAAGACCACGACGCCGGAACCAAGCGAACTCTTGCCGGCATCGGCCAGCGGCTTCAGGTCCTTTGGCGAGACACCGGAGACCGCCTTGCCGAGGAAGCCGACGCCCGCCACGGTCTCGTTGTCCGACGGCGCACCAGCGGCTGCACCGCCGCCCAGCGCCAGCTTCTTGCGCGCCTCGGTCAGCTCCTTTTCGAGCTTCTTGCGCTCATCGAGCAGCGCCTCGACACGCGCTGGCACATCGGCCGGCGAGATCTTCAGCACGGCTGCGGCCGCCTTCAGACGCCGGTCCTGCTCGTCGAGATATTTGCGCGCCGCCTCGCCGGTCAGCGCCTCGATGCGGCGCACGCCGGCGGCGACCGCGCTGTCCGACACGACACGCACCAGGCCGATATCGCCGGTCGCCCTGACATGGGTGCCGCCGCAGAGCTCGACCGAATAGGGCCGGTTGGCCTTGGCGCCATGCACGCCGGTCCCCATCGACACGACGCGCACTTCATCACCATACTTCTCGCCAAACAGCGCCATGGCGCCTTCGGCGATGGCATCGTCGACCGACATCAGGCGCGTGGTCACCGGGCCGTTCTGCACAACGATCTCGTTGGCCATGCGCTCGACCTCTTCAAGATCCTCCGGTGAAATGGGCTTGTTGTGCGAGATGTCGAAGCGCAGGCGCTCGGGCGCCACCAGCGAGCCCTTCTGCGCGACATGGGTGCCCAGCACCTCGCGCAGTGCCTCGTGGATCAGATGCGTCGCGGAATGGTTGGCGCGCAGCCTGGTGCGGCGCGCGTGATCGACCTTCAGCTCGACGGCAGCGCCCGTCTTGACGGTGCCGCTGGCCACCTTGCCGACATGCACGAACAGCCCATCGGCCTTCTTCTGCGTATCCGAGACCTCGATCGAGAACCCTTCGCCTGAAATGATACCGGTGTCGCCCATCTGGCCGCCGGACTCGGCATAGAACGGCGTCTGGTTGATGACGATCACCACCGCATCGCCCTTGCCGGCGCTGTCGACGGTCTTGCCGTCCCGGACAAGCGCCTGGATGATGCCTTCCGCAGCTTCAGTCTGGTAGCCGAGGAACTCGGTGGCGCCTGCCTTCTCGCGCACGGAGAACCAGATGGTCTCGGTGGCCGCGTCGCCGGAGCCTGCCCAATGCTTGCGCGCCTCGGCTTTCTGCTGCTCCATCGCATTGGTGAAGCCGGCAAGATCGACCGAGATATTGCGCTGGCGCAGCGCGTCCTGCGTCAGATCGAGCGGGAAGCCATAGGTGTCGTAGAGCTTGAAGGCCGTCTCGCCGTCCAGCATGTCGCCGGCATGCAGCGTTTCCGTCGCCTCCGAAAGCAAGCCGAGGCCGCGCACCAGCGTCTTGCGGAACCTGGTCTCTTCGAGCTTCAGCGTCTCGGTGATCAACTGTTCACCGCGCACCAACTCCGGATAGGCCTGGCCCATTTCGCGCACCAGCGCCGGCACCAGCTTCCACATCAGCGGCTCGTTGGCACCGAGCAATTGGGCATGGCGCATGGCGCGGCGCATGATGCGGCGCAGGACGTAGCCACGGCCTTCGTTCGACGGCAGCACGCCATCGGCCACCAGGAAGGAGGACGAGCGCAGATGATCGGCGATGACGCGGAAGGACGCGACCGTCTCCTTGTCGGGACCATGCCCGATGGCGGACGAGGCCGCGTCGATCAGATGACGGAACAGATCGGTCTCGAAGACGCTTTCCACCCCTTGCAGGATGGACGCCATGCGCTCCAGGCCCATGCCGGTGTCGATCGACGGGCGCGGCAGGTCGATGCGCTCCTCTTTCGTCACCTGTTCATACTGCATGAACACCAGGTTCCAGAATTCCAGGAAACGGTCACCGTCCTCCTCGGGGCTGCCGGGAGGGCCGCCCCAGATATGCTCGCCACGGTCGATGAAGATCTCCGAGCACGGCCCGCAGGGTCCAGTGTCGCCCATTGCCCAGAAATTGTCCGAGGTCGCGATGCGAATGATGCGGTCGTCCGAAAACCCGGCGATCTTCTTCCAGAAGCCGGCCGCCTCGTCGTCCGTGTGATAGACGGTGACCAGCAGCTTGTCCTTGTTCAGCCCGAACTCCTTGGTGATCAGGTTCCAGGCAAGCTCGATGGCGCGCTCCTTGAAATAGTCGCCAAAGGAGAAATTGCCGAGCATCTCGAAGAAGGTCAGATGGCGCGCGGTGTAGCCGACATTGTCGAGATCGTTGTGCTTGCCACCGGCGCGAACGCTCTTCTGGGCGGTCGAGGCACGCGAGTAGGGCCGCTTCTCCAGGCCGGTGAAGACGTTCTTGAACTGCACCATGCCGGCGTTGGTGAACATCAGCGTCGGGTCGTTGCGCGGCACCAGCGGGCTCGACGCGACGATCTCGTGACCCTCCTTGCGGAAGTAGTCGAGAAAGGTCGACCGGATTTCGTTCACGCCACTCATGAATGCTGCCTTTTCGGAAGAGCCGCCGGCAAACCGGCGGAAATGGGCTCTGCGTTTCCAGAGATAGAGTTGGCCTTTTAGCCGCCGCGCTTCACCCTGTCCAGAAACACGGAATTGGTCCAATCCGCAGCCTTTGCCGCTGTTCGAACCCGCCTGGTTTCGCAGCCCAAACGCAAAACCGCCGGCGCTAGGCCGGCGGTTCAAAACGCAATAACGCGGAACTCGATTACATAAGCCTGAGATAATAGAACGCGATTATGGCCGAACTCCGGCCGACATCGCGCACGAATCTGTTACATCGCGCCGGATTCTTCCTCGAAACCGTCGTCGCCACCTTCAGAGCCGCCATTCTCAAGGAACTTCTCGGCGATCAGCCCGGCATTCTGCCTGAGCGCCAGTTCGATCTCGCGCGCGGTGTCGGGATTGTCACGCAGGAACAGCTTGGCATTCTCGCGGCCCTGGCCGAGACGCTGCGAATTGTAGGAGAACCAGGCGCCCGACTTCTCGACCACGCCGGCCTTGACGCCGAGATCGACCAGTTCGCCGGTCTTGGACACGCCCTCGCCGTACATGATGTCGAACTCTACCACCTTGAAGGGCGGTGCCAGCTTGTTCTTGACCACCTTGACGCGGGTCTGGTTGCCGACGACCTCGTCGCGGTCCTTGACCGAGCCGATGCGGCGGATGTCGAGGCGCACCGAAGCGTAGAACTTCAGCGCGTTGCCGCCCGTCGTCGTCTCGGGCGAACCGAACATGACGCCGATCTTCATGCGGATCTGGTTGATGAAGATGACCATGGTGTTGGAGCGCGAGATCGAAGCGGTCAGCTTGCGCAGCGCCTGGCTCATCAGCCGGGCCTGCAGGCCGGGCAGCGAATCGCCCATCTCACCTTCGATTTCAGCGCGTGGCGTCAGCGCCGCGACCGAATCGACCACCAGCACGTCGATGGCGCCGGAGCGCACCAGCGTGTCGCAGATTTCCAGCGCCTGCTCACCAGTGTCGGGCTGCGAGATCAAGAGGTTTTCGAGATCGACGCCAAGCTTGCGGGCATAGACCGGGTCAAGCGCGTGCTCGGCATCGACGAAGGCGCAGATGCCGCCCTTCTTCTGAGCTTCGGCCACGGTGTGAAGGGCCAGCGTCGTCTTGCCCGAGCTTTCCGGCCCGTAGATCTCGACGATGCGGCCGCGCGGCAGACCACCGACGCCAAGCGCGATGTCGAGGCCAAGCGAGCCGGTCGGCACCGTTTCGATCTCGACGACCTGCTCGTTCGCGCCGAGCCGCATGATCGAGCCCTTGCCGAAAGCCCGCTCGATTTGCGACAGCGCCGCATCCAGAGCCTTTGATTTGTCCACCGCTTTGTCCTCTACCAGCCGCAAAGAATTCTGAGCCATGATACATCACCCCTTGGTCGTCAATGAAGGCCGGACAATCCGTAATCCCTGCCAATTTGTACCTTTTTTGTTCTCGTTTGGCAAGAGGGGTCAAATATCTGAAAAACAATCAATATCCCGATTTGTTCTTTTTTTGTCTCACGATTTCGTTTCACGATGCATTCCGCATTGGGCCAGACGGCTCGGTTGTTTCGATCTGCCGAATCGCTGCCTTGCATGCGAAGCTTCGTCACGCAGCCTAGCGCTTGTGCGGCTGGAATAACAAAGGTCATATCGCCGGCATGCTGAAATCCGCGAAAATACTGGCCATAGGCGGCGCCCATATCGACCGGCGTGGGCAGGTATCCGGCGCTTACGTGCCTGCCGCCTCCAATCCCGGCACGATGCGCGAGGATGTCGGCGGCGGCGTCTTCAACGCTTTGCGCAGTGCGGTGCTCCGCGGCGTCTCCGCGTCGCTCATGTCGGTGCGCGGCGGCGATGCCGCCGCCGACACCGTTTCGCGAGCCATCGCCGAGGCAGGCATTGCCGACCTGTCGGCGGTGTTCCTCGACCGCACCACGCCAAGCTACACGGCGCTGATCGACCGCGACGGCGAGCTCATTGTCGGCTTTGCCGACATGGCGCTCTATGACCTGGCGTTTCCCAAGCAGATCAGGCGCTCCAAGGTCCGGGAGGTTATCGCTGCCGCCGATGCCGTCTTCTGCGACGCCAACCTGCCGACGGCGGCACTGGAGCGGCTGGTTCCGCTTGCCACCGGCAAGCCCGTCTTCGCCATTGCCATTTCGCCGGCCAAGATCGTGCGCTTGAAGCCGGTCCTCGGCAATCTGGCCGTCGTCTTCATGAACCGGCGCGAAGCGATCGCACTGGCAGATCTGGATGCCGCGACTTCCGCGCAAGACATCGTCGACGGGCTGAGACGCGCGGGGCTCAAGAGCGGCGTGGTGACGGCGGGGGGCGGCCCCATGCTGGGTTTCGATGAGGCCGGCGCCTTCTCGATCCTGCCGCCGCCGCCAAGAAAGGTCGCTGACGTCACCGGCGCCGGCGATGCGCTGGCGGGTGCAACGGTCGCTGCCTTGCTGCGCGACCTGCCGCTGCGGGCAGCCCTGCGCGAGGGTATCGCCGCAGCGACGCTGGCCATCGAAAGCGCCAACGCCGTTCCGGAGTTCACCACGGCGAGCTTCGCGGAAGCGCTGGCTCTTGTGCCGGATGCGCAGGAAGTGGCATGAGACCGGCAAATTCATAGTACCGCAGTGTTGCCGAGGGTCCCGATGGACGCGCCGCACTCCGGATTGGAGACCCTGATGACCCCAGAGACCGCCCGCCCCTTCATCGACATCCACGCGCCGGTGGCGCAGGCCTTGGCCGCCGGCCGGCCGGTGGTGGCGCTGGAAAGCACCATCATCACCCATGGCATGCCCTACCCCGACAATGGCGCCATGGCGGCCGATGTCGAAAAGATCATCACCGATGGCGGCGCCGTGCCGGCGACGATCGCCGTGGTTGGCGGGCGCATCAAGATCGGGCTTTCGGACGGCGAGCGCGAATCGCTGGCGATGACGGGCGACGCCATGAAGCTGTCGCGCGCCGATCTTGGTTTTGCGGTAGCGCAAGGGCGCACCGGCGGCACCACGGTCGCCGCCACGATGATAGCGGCGCATATGGTCGGCATAAAAGTGTTCGCCACCGGCGGCATCGGCGGCGTGCACAAGGGGGCGGAAAAGAGCTTCGACATTTCCGCCGATCTCGACGAGCTGGCGCGCACGCCGGTCATCGTCGTGTCAGCCGGCGCCAAGGCCATCCTCGACATCGAAAAGACGCTGGAGGTGCTGGAGACGCGCGGTGTGCCGGTGATCGGCCATGGCTGCGAGACGATGCCGGCCTTCTGGTCGCGGCATTCGCCATTCCGCGCGCCGCTGACCTTGCACGAGCCGGAAGAGATCGCGCATTTCTACCAGACGAGGGCAGCGCTGGGGCTCGCCGGCGGCATGCTGATCGCCAATCCGGTGCCGGAGAACCACGAAATCCCCGCTGAAGAGATGGCCGGCTACATCGACGCCGCGCAAAAGGCCGCCGAAGCGCTCAACGTGACCGGCAAGGCGGTGACGCCCTTCCTGCTGGGAAAAATCCTCGAACTGACGGGCGGGCGGAGCCTGAAGACGAACATCGCGCTGGTGGAGAACAATGCCAGGCTGGCGGCAAGGATCGCGAAGGCGCTGTAGGTTCACGCGGCAAAGGCCCCCTCACCCGGATTGCCAAGACCGAATTGCAAAGGGCAATTCGGGGCAATCCGACCTCTCCCCGAG
>NZ_SMYZ01000107.1 GCF_004919685.1 Mesorhizobium norvegicum
CACCGGTATGTTCAC
This sequence comes from Mesorhizobium norvegicum, assembly GCF_004919685.1. Taxonomy (GTDB): domain Bacteria; phylum Pseudomonadota; class Alphaproteobacteria; order Rhizobiales; family Rhizobiaceae; genus Mesorhizobium; species Mesorhizobium norvegicum. The sequence goes on from NZ_SMYZ01000107.1 coordinate 16, forward strand.
CATTCGCGAGGCGGCGGTCGTGGAGGCGCTCAAGAAAGGCAAGGCGAACAAGATAATTGCCTACGAACTCAACCTCTGTGAGAGCACCGTCAAGGTCCACATCCGTAATATCATGAAAAAACTGAAGGCTACGAACCGCACGGAGGTAGCGTACAAACTTAGACAGATGTTGTTTTGAAGGCTGCCGAGATCAATACGGCTCGTCCATCGCCGCCGGTCGACGTCGTGGCGTTCGGAAAGCTTGTCCCGCGGTTCCGGGCACGGCTTTTGCGGTAATCTTAACGGTGCGCTGTCCCTGCACGTTGATTGACTACAACGTGATCCACGATTTCAGCTTTTCGGGATCGTTGCAGTTCTCGATCAGTCCCAGAATCTTCGCCACGTCGCTCATGCGGTCCTCCCTTTAGCCCCTGACCCGCAAGCCTGTTTTGCCCACCGCAGCGACTGCGAGGATCCGAGTAGTTTCCAAGACGAGGCCCAGCAAAATCAAGTGGCTCAGGTTACAATATGCCCTTTGGCATATGACTTTGATCGAACATGCGTTCGGGCAGATATGCTTACTGGAAAGATTGGGAATGCGGTATGCGGAAAGCAAGCCTAGCACTTGAAGCGTTCATTGACGAAACGATCCAAAAAGGGCGCGAGAAACGATACCTCCCGACAGTTTTCATAGCGATGCGTCATAAGCTAGGCACCATCCCACCATATGCTGCATAAGCCCTTGTTCCTGGCAGAACTTCGCGATCATGGTGAAGTTCCGGTCGGTGTAAAGGTCATCGGGCAGCGCAACGTGCTGTGGCTAGTCGCGGTCGATGACCGATAGCGCTGGTGAGCCCCGACTGTGTTTGACCACTATTCGAAATGCATGGACTGGCCGCGCATCATTGCCAGGGTCAGTGCGATTGCAGGATTTGCAGGCGGCTTCTCCATAAGCAAGGAGCCATCGAAATCGCGCCACGCCGCCATGCGCAATTCGTCCCCGGGTAGTGTCTCAGTTTGAAATTTGCCGGAATGCAATATGCATTTCACATATCGGCCCGACCTCCTATATGCTTAGCGCAAAGCATGGGGGAAAGGCGTGTCCCGACAGCGTGACGTGCGTATGTGGCGCGAGGCCGGGAAACTTGCCGAATCAGGCGACTGTGACGGGTGGCAGGCCATCGAACGGGAGCTTCGTGGCAGGGGATACCCGCGAGCCAAGCTACTGCTTGATAACGATCGGGTCCGCGACAAATTGGATGAGCTCTGTAAGAGCTCACAGGAGAAACGTGCCGATGCCAACCGGACCTAAAGGCCAGAAGCGCCCCGCCGACGTGATCGGCAACGCCGTCCGCGTCTTGCGCATCGCTACCGGCGAGGAAGCCGACGACGTGATTGACGACGGCAAAGACCCTGCCGCCAAGGCGCTGGGTGCAAAGGGCGGAAAGAAGCGCGCCGAGAACATGACGCCAGAACGGCGCGCCGAGATTGCGCGGAAGGCGGCAGCGAGCCGCTGGAAAAAGTAGCCTTAATGAGGGCCGCTGCCTTTCTCTTCTTCTAAGAGGTCGATGCGCTTTTGCAATTTCCGAATAAGCTCCTTTGCGCCTTCGACATCGACATCGACAGAAATGCGAATTCGATCATGGGTGGTGCAACTGAGCGTTGCTCACGTGGGCAGCACTCAGAGGTTGATTTGCGGTGTAGGACGAGCGCGGCAACGCTTTGGTTCAGGTGCCGATCGATGGAGGACGTCGAGTGTTCGCTCGACGTATTGCTATGCTGGTTCGGACGAGTTCGAAGCGGTTGTCCATGCGGGCAGCGCCAACGAGGCCTATGCGAACAGCGGTCATGCGCGGAATCTAACGGTTTCGAAGGTTCTCGATTCCGCGGACCGAGCGATCGCATCGACGGTCTCGGCAACGCGATAGCCGTCTTCAAAAGTCGCTCGCGGCGCGATTGGCTTGCCGCCTTCCACGGCCTCCAGCATGTGCCTGGCCTGATGGGCGAAACACTCGTTCCAACCGAGCGGATGCTGGCCTTGGACCACCGGAAGAACACGAGGTCGTTGCAGGTGGAGTTGCTGCTAGAGGCCTGGGTGCGAAGCTTCGAACTCGGCGGACTTTTGGAGCGCGCGCACATATGGTAGCACCCCACCATAAGGTTTGGCGGTTTCTTCAAGCGCAGAACGAATTCTGCGATCTTTCGCAAACTCCAAGAGTTCTTGTGACCGTCGCTTCGCGATCAGCTCTCGGTCCCCGGGGTCTACTCCCTGCAACCCAAGTGCAACGATGTGTTCGCTAATCCATTCGCGTAAAATCGCGTTTGCGTTTTGGTTCATCTTCCTTTCCTCAATGAGGCGGGCAGCAAAGCACTGAACGCCTTGTCTCACAACCGATCAGGCTAGCATATCCTCAACCGGGCGCCTGGCGGCACGGTCCCGGTGGACAGTGCGCCCTTAGCGATACCGCCGTATGTTAGGGATCAAGCGTTCGCTCATACGTTCGCAACTAATTCGCTCATACGTTCGCAACTAATAAGTAGCCGCCCCATGATTTCGTAGACCCCGATCTTGTTCTGCGGATCATTCGAAAAGGACCAACCGAGACGGACATCAATGGTTTCGCGGCGTGCCATCTTCATTCAGCTTCGGTTGTCAACGCTCCATGGGCCAGGTCCGGCGAAAAACAGATAGAAGAAGGCAAAGCAGAACAGGATTGCGGCATCGCCCATATTGTTCGCGGGAAAAAAGCCCTTTTGGGCGTGCACCATGAAATAGGCGACCGCCATCATCCCGCAGAGGATGAACGAGACCGGCCGGGTTAAAAAGCCGACCAGAATCAGCAAACCGCCAAGGAATTCAAGAATGCCCGTTACGAGCTCGAGCGTTTCCATGCCGGGCTGTGCGGGCATCGTGGATGGTGGAAAATTGAAGAGTTTCTGGCTGCCATGTTCGAGGAACACCAGCGCTACAACGATTCGGAACACTCCCAACGCGAGAGGCGAATATTTGGAAAGGGCTTGAAACATCGGAAGCTCCGTCGTGCCGGTTTCGATTGAACTTTAACCACGGCAACTCCCCGAAGGTTCCAGTGGCGTGGATAAGCTTCGAGATGGGCACACCCCGGTCGCCTTCTCCCACAAGCCTGGCGAGCTTCGCGACCAGGGGATTGGCCTTAGCGTATATTGCGGCAATCCCCGTTCGGCGGTGGTCACGCGGAAAACGGCGTGACGCTCGTGTAATGGAACATTGGCGGTTTCTAAGAGTTGATCTTGAGCATTAGACAAAGGAGAAAAGGTCATGAACGGCATTATTTGGCTCGTTGGAGCGGTGGTGATCGTAATAGCAATTATGAGCTTTCTTGGCCTCCGATAGGCGCGGCGAGTAACAAAACAACCGGCCTAACCATCCTCGACCCCGTGAAGGACGATCTATCTGACCTGTGATCAGGTAATTCCAGTGTGGAGGCCGAGCTGGGCGTTACGCATTTTGGGTTACGCTTCCGGCGCAACAGGAACGGTTAAATTCAAGCGCATTTCCTTGGCGATCTTGAAGCCGGCGGCGAGATAAACGCCTTCTTCGTGCAGCCGATCGTTCTCAAATAGTCAATGTAGGTTTCGTCTACTTCGACCTGTTTGCCTTCGCCACTTATTGGGGAGAGGACGCCAGGCTCGGCTGGCAATCTAGTTCCGGCGCAATCAGTACTTGAAGCCTGCATGGTCAGCGAGAAATGGCGACAGGGCGGGCCTGGAGCTTTTGCTGACTTGGCGAGTTGTTAGACAAGATTTCATCCGCGAACGGCACCCATGGGCGCGAAAAAAGCCAATCCAGTCGTCGCTCCGTCAAAGCCGCGATTGTTCCGCGTGCTTGGCCCGGGCCTGATTACTGGAGCCTCCGACGATGATCCCAGCGGTATTGCGACCTATTCGCAGACCGGCGCCCAATTCGGATTCGCCCTGACCTGGACGATGCTCTTCAGCTACCCGCTAATGTCGGTCGTTCAGGAAATCAGCGGGCGGATTGGCCGGACCACCGGGCGCGGCATTGCGGGCAACATGCGGCTCTACTATCCGAATTGGCTGTTGCAGTCCGTCGTAGTCCTCCTGCTCATCGCCAACACCATCAACATCGGCGCCGATCTCGGTGCCATGGCGGACGCCTTAAGGCTGATCGTAGGGGGCCCGCTGCTTGTTTACGTCGTCCTGTTCGGGGCGGTGTCGGTTGCTCTCCAGGTTTTCCTGAAATACAGCCGATACGTCTCCGTTCTTAAATGGCTGACGCTGTCGCTGTTCGCTTATTTCGGAACCGCTATGGTGGTTCACGTTCCCTGGAATGAGGTGGCGAAAGGTCTGTTCATCCCCACATTCACCTCGGATGCTCCATTCTGGACCGCGGTGGTCGCGATTTTTGGGACCACCATCAGTCCCTATTTGTTCTTCTGGCAGGCCTCCCAGGAGGTGGAGGACATGAAGGCCAAGCTGGAGCGCGATCCGCTCAAGGGCGCCCCGAAACAAGCGCAAGGTGCGATCGAGCGCATCCGTCTGGATACCTATGTCGGCATGGCGTTTTCCAACATTGTTGCCCTCGCCATCATGATCACCGCCGGAGCTACTCTTCATGCCAACGGCGTCACCGATATCGAATCCACCAGCCAGGCTGCAGAAGCCCTGCGACCAGTGGCCGGCTCTTTCGCCTTTTTCATTTTCGCGCTCGGCGTAATCGGCACCGGGTTGCTGGCGATTCCGGTGCTCGCCGGCTCGGCTGGTTATGCGCTGGGCGAATCGCGAAAGTGGCCCACTGGACTGGAGCGCAAGCCGCTGGAGGCGAAGGCGTTCTATGGAACAATCGCGGTGGCCACCCTCATCGGCGCGGCTCTCAACTTCACCCCGATCAATCCGATAAGGGCCCTTTTCTGGAGCGCGGTGGTTAATGGCGTCGTCGCGGCACCCGTGATGGCGGTCATGATGTTGATGACTGCCCGACGAGAGGTCATGGGCACAAGCACGGTTTCGCTGGCGATGCGGCTTGTCGGCTGGCTTGCAACAGCGGTCATGGCGGCGGCCGCGACGGTGATGATCTTCCAGCTGTTCTGGTGACCAGGCCCGGACGACCTTTTCACAAACGCCAACGGTCGATTGCGAAACGACGTATCCATTTGGGGAACGAAAGGCCGATCACCGAATTATTACTGCATCGTAACACAGTAACGGGAGGCTATCATGGGACGCGGCATCTTGCTCTGGTTGCTCGGAATTCCGATTCCGATCATCATTCTCATCATGCTCTTCGCCCGATAGGGGGCTGCTATGCAACCAATCCTCTCGGGGGTCGACGTTTCCCCCTCCACCGAATCCTCTACCACGGCTGTCAGCTGGGGACCGGTTGTTGCCGGCGCCTTCGCAGCCTGCACGCTGACCTTCATTCTGATGCTGCTCGGCTCCGGCCTTGGACTGACAATGGTTTCGCCCTGGTCAGGCTCTGGTGCCTCCGTCACCACATTCGCGGTGTCCACCGCTGTCTGGCTGATCGTAGTGCAATGGCTGTCCTCGTCCGTCGGCGGCTATCTTGCCGGACGCCTGCGCACCAAGTGGGTCGGCGTTCACACCGATGAGGTCTATTTCCGTGATACAGCCCACGGCTTCCTTGCCTGGGCGCTCGCCACGCTGCTCGTCGTCGGTGTTCTCGGCTCAGCGCTCTCTGCGGCCATTGGCTCCGGCGTGCAGGCGGTATCGACCGTCGCTTCGGGGGCCGCCATGGGCGCTTCTGCGGGTGCATCGGCAAACGCTGGCGCAGCCGCCGACAACGCGACATCCTATTTCGTGGATTCGCTTTTCCGGCCGACCGACCCTGCCAAGCTTCCCGCCGCCAATCTGCAAAGCGATGCCGCGGCAACGGCACAGGCCTCGCGCATCCTGATCGCCAGCGCAGCAGCAGGCGAGGTTTCGGCCGACGACAAGACCTATCTGTCGCAACTGGTGGCAGCCCGGACAGGGGTATCGGAAGCGGATGCCAAGACGCGCGTCGATGCGGTGCTTGCCAAGGTGCAAGACGCTAAAGTCAAGACCAAGCAGGCCGCCGACACCGCCAGGAAGGCGACTGCCACCTTCGCGCTGATCGGTGCTCTCTCACTGGTGATCGGTGCCTTCATAGCCAGTGCCGCGGCAGCACTCGGCGGCAGGCAGCGCGACGAGGAGGAAGCGGTTTTCCTGACCAGCCGCTAAAGCGGCCCGCTCGATTCAAGAAAGAGAAAGCCCGGCGCGAAGTCGGGCTTTCTCAATCATCGTCGCGGCCAGCCAGGGCGACCATTCAATCGCGTTGGAGGTACCCATGAAAATCGAATCCGCTGAGGTGGCCGCAGGAGATGCAGCCACCCCTACTTCGCAAGCCGATACACATTTGATCCGGTCACTGGTAATCGGAATATTCATTTTCATGGCAGTGGACGCCCTGTTTTTTGCGCGTGACTTTTTCATGCCGGTTATTCTGGCGTTCCTGCTTGCGCTGACGTTGAGGCCAGTCGTTCGTTTCCTGAAAAAGCATGGCGTACCGGAAACTGTGTCGGCGACAATGGTGGTTCTATTGGCAGTCGGCGCCGTCGCCAGCGCGGGCTATCTCCTAAGCGACCCGATTGTCCAGTTGATCAGCAAAGCGCCTTCGATCGGCCAAAAGCTTAGCGAACGGCTCTCCGACCTGAAACATCCCTTTGAACGTTTCATCGAGATTTCGCATCAGGTTGAGAGCGCCACCGACGCAGCACAGGATCCGAGCCTCCAGAAAGTTGTGATAGCTCCGTCTGGCATTGTCTCGCAGGCAGCTGGTAGCCTTCTATCGGTTGGAACGAGCATCACAATCATTTTCGTACTGTCGCTGTTCATTCTCGCCTCCGGAACCATGTTCTACGAGAAGATCATCCAGTCGTTTCCCAAGCTCGGCGATAAGAAACGAGCGCTTCAGGTCGCTTATGATGTCGAGCGCGAAATTTCGCATTACCTTTTCACGGTTGCGGTTATCAACACCGGATTGGGGTCCGTTATCGCTCTCGGTCTCTGGGCGCTTGGCATGCCCAATCCCTTGCTCTGGGGGGCAGCCGCAGCCCTTCTGAACTTCCTGCCGTACATTGGTGCCCTGATCACCATCGTTCTGGTTGCAGTCATCGGGTTGATCAGCTTTGACAGTCTTTCTTACGCGCTGCTGGCTCCGGCCTTCGTCTTGCTGTGCGATGTGCTGGAAGGCCAATTCGTCACGCCGACGGTCGTAGGCCGGCGACTTGAGATCAACTCCGTGGCGATATTCATCGCCATCGCGTTCTGGTCGTGGTTGTGGGGATTTGTTGGTGCGGTGATGGCAGTGCCTCTACTCGTCGTAATCAAGGTCTTCTGCGATCACTTTGAAGCGCTGCAGCACATGGGAAATTTCCTGGCAGCCCAGGATACCGTGGTGCCAATCGGCGAAACCGACGAACAAGCAAAAGACGGGTAGGCCTTCAGAACCTACCCATCCAATCGATTTCAGAGCTTTTTGTTGATTGCCGCCGCGGCTTTGTTGGTCGCATCCTTGATAGTAGATTTGGCGTCGCCAACCGCCTTCTCGACCTTGCCCTTGGCTTCCTGTGCAGCGCCCTCCGCGCGAAGCCTGTCGTTGCCGACGGCCTTGCCAAGCCCCTGCTTGGCGTCGCCGATCGCCTGATTGGCAATGCCGGCCGCTTTATCGCTGGTGCTTCCCATGATCGTAGCTCCTGTGGTTGAAATTAGTTGAATGAGCGTTTGGGAAACGCTGACCACGGCCGCAGGTTCCACTCCGTAGCCGCTTGCTGGTGTGCAACAGGTTCGAAGAAGGAATCACGCACCAACTGTTGCTTGGTGGCGACAAGCGGGGGCCGTTCAAAGGCACGCCGCGCCGCCCGCTAGAAGGCTGATAACCGTTTGTGCGCGCGCTAGATGCGCATACCAGGCCCGGAAAGCCCGTGCGCGGAAGGGTTAATGCGGCAAAGTCTAATATTGAGAGACCTTTATTTCTGTCTTGGGTCTTGCAGCGACTGTCCTGCGGCGACAAGATCGCCGTCGCGCTGGGCCATCACGGCGCTGAGCAATGTGCGCGCCGCGTTGGGGTCGTTAAATTGCTCACGATAACGCCGCTTGAATTCGGCTTCCTTCAGGCGCGGCATACCCTTTCGCGGCTCGGGGGCCTTATCTCCACGCTGCAGCCATTCAAACATTACTCACTACCTCACGACAGCTTGGACATCTTCACCTTGGGTTCGCGCGCCCATAGGCGTAAAGCGCCCAGGGCCGTCAGGAAGCCGGTGACATCCTTCGCTCCCGATAGCGCAATGACGCCTCCGTCGAGGCTGTCGGCGATACCCGTTTTTTCGAAAAGAGGCATCGCGGCGTCGACATAGCCAATGAATTTGCAATGCGCAAAAGCGTCGGCGACGAAATCGCGCGCGGTCGCTTCTTTGATCAGGTCGGCCATCGCGGCCTTCGACGGCAGCAACGCTACTGCATCGTAGAGGACGGAGGGGCCGCCCCCGATCATCTGTTGCGCCTCGATCAGGCTGCCGTCGCTGGCTTTCGCGCCGCCAACCTTCGGAGCGATGATCTCGAAACTGGCGCCGGCCTTGGCCAATTCCGAGGTCAGGGCCTTGAGCAGTGCGGCGTCGGTGCCGTCGGTGACGAGGATTCCGAGCTTTCGGCCTTTGAACTGTTGAGGCCCGTTTTCCAGGATGCTAAGCGACGGCGCGGCGGCAAGATCCTGCCGGGTGGCAATGGCTGCATCCGCCGGTTTCGGCATCGCCTTCAGCCCAAGCCCGTCGCCGACTTTGTTTGCCAGCCCATCATCGATGTTGAGGAGGTGCGAAACCATCCGTTCGCGAATGACTGGGCTCTTCACCTTGCTCAATTCGAAGGTCAGAGCGGCCGCGATGTGGCCTTGTTCCGTGGGCGTCTGGCTGATGTAGAACTGGCGCGCCTGGCTGTAACCTTCTTCCACTTCGGCGAACGCCTTGAACCCAAGCTGGGGTGACTCCCGCGGGCCTTGGGCGAAGGAATTCGGCTGGTAGTTCACCCGGCCGACGGGGTTGCGCATGGCCATGTGGCCATCCTGCTGGAAGTGATGAAACGGGCACTTTGGCGCGTTGATCGGAATATGCGTGAAATTGGGTCCGCCCAGGCGCTTTATCTGTGTATCAAGGTAGGAAAAATTCCGACCTTGCAGCAGCGGGTCGTTGGAGAAGTCTATGCCGGGTGGCACGTTCTGGGTCATGAACGCGACCTGCTCGGTCTCGGCGAAGAAATTGTCGGGCATGCGGTCGAGCACGAGACGGCCGACCGGGATCGGCGCGAGAATTTCTTCGGGGATCAGCTTGGTGGCGTCGAGGACGTCGAAATCGAAACTGTCTGCGAACGCCTGGTCGAACAGCTGCAGCTGCAACTCCCACTCGGGAAAATTGCCGGCCTGGATCGAATCCCACAGGTCGCGGCGATGGAAATCCGGATCGGCACCGTTGATCTTCACCGCCTCGTTCCAGGCCACCGATTGCATGCCGAGCTTCGGCTTCCAGTGAAACTTGACGAAGGTGGATTCATCCTTGGCGTTGACCATCCGGAAGGTGTGAACGCCGAAGCCCTCCATGAAGCGCAAGGAGCGCGGGATGGCTCGGTCCGACATGACCCACATGATCATGTGCATGCTCTCAGGGGTCAGCGAGATGAAATCCCAGAAATTGTCATGCGCCGACTGAGCCTGCGGAAAGCCGCGATCGGGCTCTTCCTTGACCGAATGGATGAGATCGGGAAACTTGATGGCATCCTGGATGAAGAAAACCGGGATGTTGTTGCCGACGATGTCCCAATTGCCTTCCTGGGTATAAAGTTTGACGGCAAAACCCCGGACGTCGCGTGCCAGATCGGCTGATCCCTTGTTGCCCGCGACAGTGGAGAACCGAACAAAGGCCGGTGTCTTCTCTCCGGCGCGCTGGAAGATATCGGCGCGGGTGTAATTGGCCAAAGATTCATAGGTTTCGAAATAGCCGTGGGCGCCGTAGCCGCGAGCATGGACGACACGCTCGGGGATCCGCTCGTGGTCGAAGTGAAAAATTTTCTCGCGGAAATGGAAGTCTTCGAGGACCGTGGGACCGCGTGCGCCGATCTTCAATGAGTTCTGATCATCCGACACCGGTCCGCCCTGGGCGGTGGTGAGGACAGGAATGGCGCCACTGGCATGTTGGTGTAGCTCGCCTCCTTCGCCGCGAACCATTTTCTGGTCATGGATGACGGCTTGGCTGCCGGCATTGCGGCTTGGAGACTTGGCCATGGCTTGTTCCTTGAAAGAGTTCGGCTGGCGCACTCATTCACAATGGCCACGACGCCATGAGGTTCCGACCGGTTCTTAAGTTGTGTCCGCAGGGGTCTTGGCAAAAGAAGCGCCTGCTCGGTCCCCTGGAAAGGCAAGGCGGGCCAGTAGTGTCGATAGCCCTTCCGCCGTTCGGTGGCGAGGCTTGGCGAGGCTTCTCGATCGATCGTTTGCAGCGCGGAACAATTCGTCCGACCGCTCATTGTTCGTCCGAGGGTCCATCCACAGGAGAAGACAATGGCCAAACAGAAAATGCTCGAAGACCTTTTTCACGACACGCTGAAAGACATCTATTTTGCCGAGAAGAAAATTCTCGCAACCTTGCCCAAGATGGCGAAGGCAGCCCAGAGTGCGGACCTGAAGGCCGCTTTTGTGAAGCATCGCAGCGAAACCGAAGGCCACGTCGCCCGCCTCGAACAGGTGTTCGCCATCATCGGCAAGAAGCCGCAGGGCAAGACCTGTGCGGCAATCGTCGGCAACACCGACGAGGGCGCCGAAATCATGGAAGAATACAAGGGTTCGCCGGCGCTTGACGCCGGGCTTCTGGCTGCCGCGCAGGCGGTCGAGCACTACGAGATTTCACGCTACGGCACGATGCGCACCTGGGCCGAAGAGCTTGGCCTGAAGGAAGCCGTCGCGCTTCTTGAAGCGACACTGAAGGAAGAAAAGGCGACCGACGCGAGGCGCTCACCGGAGTCGCCACCTCGGTCGTCAACCAGCAAGCAGAAGCGGCCTGACGTAACACGAGGCCCGCCGTACAGTCCGAAATCGTCACCGCTGACGTCCTCTTCGCGAGGATCATGCATGACTATAATTACCAAGCTTCTAAGCAAAGTCAGGGCTCTCGCGAAAGGCCGTGGTGGGGTCCGCGGTTAGAGGCTATCCCGTCCACGCTGCTGTTGAGGTGCTTTGGAGCGTTGGACAAGGCAAGCGTTGACTTGAGCAGGATCATTGCAAGCTCGCGCCAAGGTCGACATTAGGCCAAGGATGTTGAGGCAAACGGTTCAGTTCTTCATGAAACTGGCATCAAGGACGTCTGCCTCCATCGCCGCGGATACGAAGGCCCTTTGAACGTCCCTAGGGCTGCGCCGTACCATCCTGGCTTCTACCAGTGCGGCCAGAGCCGCGATTGCCATTTGCCGTCGGTCAGAGCCATAGGAGGCGCATATGGATATCACCACAATTCTGGTCATCGTTCTTATTGTTATTCTGCTAGGCGGCGGCTTCTACGGTCGTAGGCGCTGGTACTAAACGACGAAGGTCATCGTCGAGTCCGGAACCTCTTGGTCCCACATTTCGTTTCAATGCGGAGAAATAAATCAGGAGGCACTAGCCAATGGACAATCGGCATAACAGCATTTTGGAGGCTCGATGGCTTCTTGCCGTACCCCTCTCGCTTGTCCTTTCGGTCCTTTTGGCCGGCTTTATCCTTGCCTGAACCGCGTCGGCAGCCGCTGGTCGGCAAGTCATCATCCTTTCGTAGTCGTCAGGAATTTAGCCTACGCTAAAGAGTCATAGTGGCAGCGATATCTCCCGGATATTGCTGCTAGATCGGGGGCCCGTACCCCTGATCGGCCCGCGTCCTCCGCCAGAGGCGCGGGCTTTTTTTGTTTCGTTCTGGAACAGGCTGATCTGCTCGACCGGGTGAAGGACGATCTGTTCGACCTATAACCAGCCGGCCCACTGAAGCACTGCGAGCACGATCCAGACGATTTAGTTGCCTCCTGCTTGGACTGAATACAACCGTGCCATCGTCTTTGCGAACTTCCACCGCTACGATACCGTTATTCCGCTTTCGAGCAACAAATGTCGCCAGCGCGTGATCTCGTGCGGCTTTCTTTCTCGGCATCGAAGGGCGTCTTTTCAACGATTCCCTCTTTCGCGTACCAAATCACCAGATAGGCCACCGCTGGGACGCTCCCTCTGCGGACGCTTCGAAGCTTGCCGGTTCCTAGCAAACTGGCGAGAAATTTGATCTTCTTGAACGCCATCATTTCCCCCATGACTTCGCCGGCATCGTTGAGTTGTTGGCCTTGCCCGACGTAACGGTTACGCGCTTGCCTTTGTAACGCGACGGCATAGCGGTACGCTCGTTCCAGTTCGCGCACTCAGGAGCCACGCACAGACCAACTTGCTCGGCCTTCTTCGGATCGACAATCGTCAGATAGCAATTGTCTCCGCATTCGAAGCTACGAATGTTGCCGTCATGGTTCGGTCTTTGGCGACGGAAGGTGCCGACTGCGCCAGCACAATGACCGCAACGAAAAGGGCCGAGGCGGATAAGGACGACATCTGTTTCATTGAAGGAGCCTGCCGCAACCAGCGCCGGCGCGTAAGCTAGCGCCGGTAATAGGAACGGTTATGAGGCGCAGATGATCGACCGACTGGAAGCCGGCCGATCCCTTGAGTTTGCTTCACGATCAACCAAAACACGCGAACGAAGCCTGCAAGGCCGCCGTTCCCCGAGTATCAGCAGAATGTCGGCTACGATGAGCGAGGCAAATTCGTTGAGTCAAGAGATTGGCGATAGTCGCTAAAAAGGCTGCTATCCGTGTTTCCGATCGTCGGCCCGTACAATCCCGTCGTCAGCGTTTTGTACGAGTGTAGGGATAGTTGTCCCGCCTGTTGGCATCCAGCCTGACCGCCCGAGCTTGAAGCTCTTGCTCGTCGATCTGACGAATCTCACCTCGTCGAGGTCCCATGCTCGACACTCCAGATGGATCTCTGGCCGCTCGATGCGAATGAGATTGAAAGAATTTGCTTCTTGGCGGCGGCGCGAGGAAATCGCCGTACCTGCTTGGATCAGCAAGGCAGAGTAGCCCTCGATATCGTATCGGAGCGCACTTGAACCCATGCGGTTCAGATGTAGATGTCCCGACAGGATCACATCGACGCGGCTTTGTGAAAATACTCCCATCGCCATCCTCGCCCGCCCAACGATACCGTCATCGTCATTTGCACTGGGCCCTTCGAAGGGATGGTGAGTCACCACGATCCGTGTCGTCTCATCCGGCTGATCGGCAAAACTTCGTCTCACCCACACGAGCTGCTCGCCGTTGATACGGCCTCCCTTGATCGTCAATGACCGAGCGGTGTTTATCCCAGCGATGGCCAGCTCCGGATCGGCATAGAACGGATCGGTATCCGCGGTGATATAGCGCTTGTAACGCGACAGCGGCGTGAAGGCGCGCGCGAACAGGTTGTAGAGCGGGACATCATGGTTACCTGGCACGACGAGCTGCGGGTATGGCAATGTGTCGAGAAATGCGCGTGCCTGCGCGAACTCTTCCTTGCGTGCGCGCTGCGTCATGTCTCCCGAGACGACAACAATGTCAGGGTCGGCTGCGCGAACCTCGGCAGCGAGTGCATCGGATACTGTCTGGTCAATCCTGCCAAAATGCAGGTCGGAAAGATGGGCAATCGTCTTCATCAAGCCGATACCTCACCAGCATCATGCGTTTCGAGGGGCGGCCTTCGTCAGGACGGGTGCGAGAACCCGCAGAGCACCGGGCTGTATTCGATAACGCAACGGAGTTGTCGCCTCGACGGTTTCACCGTCCATCGCAATTCGCATGTGTCGTCGGCGTGCTCTGATCTCAAGACTTTGCACTCGGAATAGTTCCAGATCGTGGACTGGGTCGATCAAACCGAAGGCGACCTTGAACGGTAGCAGCGCAAGTCCAAGCCAGGACTGCTGCTTCACGACGTAGACGCACAGTTCCCCGGACGTAGGGCTGCTGCGGTGGCCGAGCTTGCTCAAATCGTAGAAATTGTTGCCAACAAACACGCACAGGGTCCACTGTTCTCGCCCCTTGTCGTCGATTGAGATCCTGACCCTTTGCCAGGATGATGCCTTGAGCGTCAGGAGAAGAGCCGGACCGAGAGCAGCAAGCTTTCCAACACCTCTCCGCTTTTGCTCTACGGATCGTTCGGCGACAAGAAACGGATAGATGCCGATGGACGAGTTGTTGAGGAAGACCCGCCCGTTCACCTCCGCAACATCGATTTTCTGAACGTGGCCCGCCGCGATGACGTCCATGGCCGCCTCTAGATCGTTTGGCAAACCGAGATCCCTGGCGAAATGATTGAGGGTGCCCAGCGGCAAGACGCCAAGCACGACATCTGTTCCCGCGACAACCGACGCGGCGGAACCGAGGGTGCCATCACCGCCACCGACGACGAGCGTCCGCGACTTCTTGCCACGAGACTTCGAGACTGCGAACTTACGCGCCATCTCCGCGATCTCGCGGCCCTCCACAAGGCGCACCTCGGTCTCGATCCCTCGCGCTTGGAATCCATTACGAAGGCGTTTTTCCAAGTCACCGCTGTCTGCGCCCTTGATCGAGCCAGCCCTTGCATTGAGGAGAACCAAAACTGTCATATGTGCCACTTGCTATGGAGTGGGTGTTCGTTGGCGCCTATTTCCGCGTTGCCGGCGCCGCAGCAGGTCGGCTCGCGGTGCTCCTTGTCGCGGTGATCGTTGTCCTATGGGTCACCGTTTGGGTTGTCCGCCATACCGTGCGTCGGGGTATTCCCGTCCTTCTGGCCAATCTGGAGCGGCTGCGAGGCTGGGCGAGTACCCACGATAGCTGGACGAGCCGCCAAATCCGCTCCTTGCTCGATCCGGCCCAGACGGAAACGAAGGTCCTCGCCGCGCTGGCACTGCTGCTCGTCGCCGCCGCCTGGACCTTCTTCGGCATCCTCGAGGATATCGTCAGCGGCGATCCGTTGGTGCGTACCGATGCGGCGGTATATCAAATTCTTCAAGACCTGCGGACGCCGTGGGGCGATTCTTTGATGGTGGGGTTCACGGAACTGGGCGACACCATAGTCGTGACCGCGATTGCCGTCGTCGTCTTCCTATGGCTGGCGTGGATGCGCGCCTGGCGCACCGCCGCTTACTGGGCGGCAGCCATCGGCGGCGCGGCAGCCATCAACACCGGCATCAAGGTGGCCCTCCATCGCGCGCGTCCAAGCGAGAACCTGTATTCCGGTTGGAGCGATTTTTCCTTTCCAAGCGGCCACAGCACCGAAAACGCCGTCCTGTATGGCTTTTTGGCCTTCCTGATCGCTCGGCGCGTCCGACCAGCTTGGGGCCTCCCAGTAGCCCTCGCGGCGGCCATTTTCGTGGCTTTGATCGCCTTCTCCCGGCTCTACCTCGGGGCGCACTGGTTTTCCGACGTGGCGGGCGGACTGGCATTCGCGACGGCATGGCTGGCACTGCTCAGCATTGCCTACTTGCATCATCAGCCGTCCGAAAAGGGCGGCGGGGGCCTTTTGATCGTGGCTTGCGCCGGCCTGGTCGTCGCAGGCGGATTCAATGTCTACCGCCTTCACGCTACAGACATGGAGCGCTACGCAGTCCACTACGAGGCACCGTCGATCCTCGCGGCCGAATGGTGGGAGCGCGATTGGCAGCAATTGCCCGTGCAGCGGATCGATCTCGCAGGCGAGGCCGAGGAACCGTTGACCTTCCAATGGGCAGGCAGCCTGGAACGCCTCGAAGCCGATTTGGCGCAAAAAGGCTGGCGCTCGCCAGCTCCGTGGACGTTGACCGGCGCTCTCGCTTGGTTCACGCCGCGCCCCGATCCGATGGACCTTCCAACGTCGCCCTATATGGAACGCGGGCGCTTGCCGAGCCTCACGCTGGTCCATCCGCGCGGCGAGTTGGGCGGGACCGGTTCGCGCTTCGTGCTTCGCGTGTGGGCGACCGACATTGACCTGCGAAACGGCCATCTGACGGAACTCTGGATGGGGTCCGTTGTCGACGAGCGGCTGGGCAATCGCTTCGCGCTCTTCACGCTGGCACAGGCTCACCCCGACGCGAACGGGCCCCGCGACCTTCTTGCTGCGTCTCTCGACGCCGGCCGCCTGGTGACCCGGCCCGATCATAGTTCAACCCCCGTTTGGGATGGTCAGGTTTTGCTGGCCCGTGACGGAAGTATTCCGGCCGATCCAGGAACGGGAGCTTTGCAGGAAGGGTCTGCCAGCCGCTAACCCAGAGGACTCCTGGAGGTGACGCCTCGCAATTATCAGATGCATGAGACGAGCAGAAGATACCAGTTCCCCGGGCAGGATGTGCGACGGCGCCCAGACAAACGCCGAAAAGATGTTGGCGTAGTAGAATCGGCGGGCCGGCATTTGCAACATGCCTGCCACGAGCGGGATGAAGGCGCGCACGCCCGGTGTGAAGCGCGCCAGAAAGACACTCTTGCCGCCGTGCCGTTCGAAGAACGCCTCGCTGCGCGCGATGAGTTCGGGATATCGGTTCAACGGCCAGCGCTGCAGGATTTCACGGTGGTACCGATAGCCCAGCCAGAAAGACAGGCCGTCGCCAACGATCGCGCCCAGAAAAGCTGAGATCAACATTGGCCAGAGCGTTAACACGCCATTCGGGACAGAGCGGCAAGGCCGACAATGATGGCGGTCCCAGGAACGACTGCGCCGATGACCGGAATGGACTCCGACAGAGCCAGCAGAAAGATCGCCGCATACGCCAGATGTGGATGCGCAGCGATGTAGTCTGTAAGCGCCGAGAAAAAGGACATTCATCGGTCCTCGCTTTGACCGAAGCTCAGGAACCCCGCTGGTCCTTCGAGCCTGCCCAGTAGTTTTCGGAAAAGTCTGCGACATAGGGCGCGGCAGCGGCGGGTGCTTTTGACGGCGGAGGTGTTCATTGGAAAATTGCGCCGCTGATCAGCCCGGGCGGGTTTGCGAAATCTTCGTGAATGAGCTGCTCGGAGCCAGGAATGAATTTCCCGTCATGGTCGTAGCGAAGCACAACGACAGTGTCGAAAACGTTGTCAGGCCAGTAACCGTCGGGCAGCAGCGCGTGAGGGTTACCACCCAACGCTTCTATGATCTGTGGCAATGTGCCGTGATGCCAGGCAACAAGCACGGACTTTCCGTGGGCTTCGCTCGTCAACACATGAACAAGGCCTGCAAGGTCCTTGTTGCTGAATCTCAGATCGATGGGAATTCCAAGCGCCTGGCTCAAGGGCGTCAGCGTTAGACGCTCGCGCGCACTGTTTGGGGAATCGGCGGTCGCTATCAGCGTGTCGGGGCGAAACGCGACACCATTGAGCATGAGATGCTGAAAATAACCCACATAGGCCTGTGCGCGTGCCTCGCCCGCAGGAGACAGCCCCGTCCCGCTATCAGGCTTTTCGCCATGGCGTATGATCAGCACCGTCGCATCTGCGAGTCCCAACGATGTCGTTTCGAGAGCAGCATTGGTGGAGACCGGCGTCACGAGCGACGGGATCAGTAGCGCAAAGATACGGCCAAGCACGCTGGAGCGATTAGACAGGTTCCGTGAAAAGGATTCGTGCGACATTTTGGGTCTTCTCAACTTTGAGCCGCGGCCTTTGCCATGACATCGCGAATTTCGCTGACACTCATTTACAGAATTCCGGTCACCCATCGATCGATGCCGGCGCCCTCCCGACAAGCTATCCGTGCCGTGGTCCGATGGAAACGACGCTTGGTGGGCGATCGAGATTTGGTATCACTCAGCGACCTTGCCAAGCGTATCAGCAACAACCGCCCCTCTCTGACCCATTGGCAATGGCGGCCCGGTGGTTGAATCTCGCGACGTCTGATGTTCCATTTCGGCGTCGATCGCGGCCCCGACAATGAGGATAATCACCGAAATCCAGGTCCACATCATTAAACCGACCACGGCGCCCAACGATCCGTAGGTCACATTGTAGTTGGCGAAATGCTGGAGATAGAATGAGAACAGCCACGATGCAGCTAGCCAGACCAACGTCGCCATCACGGCACCCCAGCTCAGCCAGCGCCACTTAGCTTTTTCCCGGCTTGGGCCGAACCGGTAAATCAACGATATTCCGGTGAGTATGGCCAGCATGAGGATTGGCCACCGCCCCACCGCGAAGAGCACTTCTGCCCATTTGTCGAGATATAAATACGACAAGATGACTGGGACGACGCCGACGGCCAGAAGCAAAACGATGCCGATCATCAAAGCACCAATGGTGAATGCGATCGACATGAAGTTTAGTCGTATAAAGCTGCGTTTTTCAGTTTCCTCGTAGGCGATGTTCATGGCGTCGAACAGCGCCTTGATACCGCTGTTTGCGCTCCATAGCGCAATAGCCAGGCCGGCGAAAAATCCCACCCCAAGCGCGCTGGTGTTCTGATGTGCCAGCGCCTGCAACTGCTGACGAATGAGATCCAGGCCGCCCGAAGGAAGCAGGCCGGCGAGATAGGAAACGTGGTCGGCTACGGTCACCGGATCTGCCACAAACCCGTATAGAGACATGAAGGCCGCTAGGGCTGGAAACAGTGCGAGTAGCAGGTAAAAGGTGGCGCCCGCTGCTACCAGCATGATGCGGTCCTTGTTGAATTCCTCCCACACACGCCAAGCGATGTCCCTCCATCCTAGGGCAGGAATCTCGGATGGCCATTCCGCCTCCCTGCCTCGCTCTTGCCCGTCCTCGCTTGTAGTCGTTGGCCGATCCTTGGAAGAACGAGCAGCGTGGCGCTCGGCCTCCCTGTCAATCAGCGATTTGCTTTCGGCGGACCCAGAAGTTCTTTCTGACATTTCGAATAGTCACATCGATCGTCAGGCGGACTTATCAACCAGAATTCCGGCGTAGTCTGCCAAGGCCACAAAGGCATCACGCGCCTGATCAGGGGTGACCTTCCCTTCAATCGCTCCCTCTATCGTCTCACTGGCCGATTGATAGTAACGTCCGCGTTTCGAATGAGGCCAATCCACCAGAACCTCGCTGGCGCCGTTCACCGATTTTACTTCCCTCACCGAGGCGCAGCCGTGAGGACGAATGCTAACGCTGCTTTCGAAATAGATGCGCTTGGGATCTGATGTTTGGGTATGGCTGTCGTCGAAAAGTATGCCAGCTTCGCGCGCGGCCTCCAAAAAACGAATTTTCGCATCTTCTGTTGAACGGTATCCTTCCAAGACTTTTTCGGCGGTTTCGAAGGCGTCCCGATGGATAGCGGTGCGCTCTCCAGGCCAATCGACGCTTGCAAGTATGGCTGAGGCATCGTTGGCGGACCGTATGCGCTGCAGCTTGCCGTTGGCGGTTAGACGTATGGTTACAGGCTCGATAAACAGATTGTCGTCCATACCATATCCCATCTCGTCGACGCCAACGTCGTTAGGAATAACGAAACGAACGAACACCGGTTCCGAGCAGCCTTCCAACAAACAAAATGTCATCGTTAGTCGGCGTCCCCCCACGTTTGGTGGGCGCACCCGTGCAACTCGTCGGGCACCAGGCGCCGGCTAGCGCGAGGATCCCCGCATCCGGTATCGCACCGCGGGACCCACTCTTAATGGCGATATGACCGCACGAAACGCATCGAGTGAATCCACCGCAAGACGCGCCAAACGGCGAGCGCCTGGCAAAGGGGCGCAAAGCTGCCGTTCAACAGACGCAGTGAGAAAGACCGGACCAGGCCGAAAGCAGCAGTCGGGCGATATCCAAAACACGCCAGAAACGGAGGCTCGGCAAGACCTTGGCGGCACACGCGTCGCGGCCAGACGTCGTCCAGTTTCTGCAACTCGACGGCTCGAGTTCTTGGCTACCTTCGGCCAGGACGGTAGTCGCCCTTGGTCAGGCGGCAGCGCGGCTGGCTTCGGGCGCCGCAGGACTTGTCTATCCCAGGAAATGCGCAAGCGCTGACTTTCTGGAAGCCCGATCGAGCGCATAGGAGGTGTGGCTGAAGGCGACGCCATCGAGCAGGCCCTGAATGTAGCCAGCGATGCTGTCAGCCGCCATGATGAGCGCAGTGTCCACGGTGTGAATATAGCGGCTCGTCACTGTCCCGCGGCGAACTGGACGCGGTCATGGTGACCCAGTCCGGCCTGCGGTCATTCGAGAAACTCGCCGCGGATGACCGCGCTTCTACGCCGTGCCGGGAACTCGCATGCTCCTTTCCTTCCAAAAACGTTAATCCGTAGGCCAGACATTGCCCCAGCGGCTATCCATTCTGGCCAGCCGGCGCGCGTCGCCGGGCGGTCGTTGGCGTGGCTTCAGCGCGGCTTCACCAGGAGCGGGACGCTCTTCTGCCGATCAGTGACGCGTGTCGCAATCGCATACTCAGCTACAACCCGTCGCCGTTCGCCGTCGTCCGCGTTCGGACTTTAGCCCGAATGTCTGCTCGTCACGGATATGAGCATCCCCGTTGTAGCGACAGTCGTGCAGCATTGAAATTATTGAGAAATTTTGCCAGAGAGCGCTACCAAAGGTGGGCGATGTACTAACTATTTCAATAACTTAGTTGATTTTGGTAGCGGGAGAGCGCTACCGCCTTTCCCCCCACTCTGAAACCCTGCGATATTTTCTACGGTGTTGGGCGTGATGGACCTATCTCGGTGCTGCAAAGATTGGGCGGGGAGCGGAAAGTCTGACCCGAAGCCGACGTACGTTGTCCACGACGCGAACGGCGGCTTCGCGCCCAGTTTCTGCCGTTCAGGGTGACAATCCAGATGCTCCAAAGCGGACGTCTGTTGATCGCTGCGAGCTCCCCCGTCTTCAGTGAATCCGCCCGCATCAGATTTTTGCATCTCGGCAGCGTATTAGTTTGTGTAATTTTTCGCCCGATGCAACAGAACCAGCTCATCTCGGTTTTGACCTTTTCGAGGGCCCTGACCAGGAAATAGGTACTGCCCATCCATGCCTTGAGCGTTCCGGACGGGTGCTCGACGGTTTGCCGGCGGATGGTCATGGCGTACCCCTGTTTTCGCAGGAAGGACGGTCTACGCAGATGTGGCGCTTCTTCCCAAATCGGCGACGAGGCATTTATGGAAAGAACGTGCGCAAACAAGTGTTGGCAGTTTGAGAACGCGCGGATATGCGGCACAACGGTGGCTGCAATGCCGAGCCGAGAATGGCGATCTGACGCAATGCGCAGGTCGCAGGAGGAATGCCAGTGACGCAAAAAGGGATCACCTTGAAGGACGTAGCCGCAGCGGCCAAGGTGTCGCGCGCAACGGCCGCGCGGGCGCTCAACAGTTATGGTTACGTCGGCGACGAGACCGCTCTTCGAGTGATCGAGGCCGCCGAAAGACTGGGTTATCGGGCCAACCTCGTCGCGCAAGCGCTACGCAGCGGGCAACTGCCGATCGTTGGCTTTGTGCCCGGCGACATCCAAAATCCATTCTTCGCCCGCATCGCCCATGACATCGAGGCGGAGTTGCGCAAACACCGCCACAATCTTCTGATCGCCAGCAGCGAGGAGAATGTCGAACAGGAAAAGGACCTGCTGGAGAGCCTGCGGTCGCTCAGCATCCGCGGCTTCATCCTGGCACCGACCTCGGCGACCGACAGCGAGCATATTCTGCAGTTGGCGCGCGAAGGCGCGCCCATCGTGCTGATCGACCGCGTCGTTCAGGACCTGCAATGCGATAGCGTTGTCGTCGACAATGAAGGCGGCGCGCGTGAAGCGGTGGATTACCTCGTTTCCAATGGGCACGACCGTATCGGCCTGTTGCGCGATGACTCCCGCATCTTCACCGCGCAGGAACGCCTCGCGGGCTATCAGAATTCACTATTGTCGCATGGCATAGCACTCGACGAATCGCTGATCAGCGTGTCGCATTCGACAGTCGAGCATGCTGTCGACGCTACCATCCGCCTGTTCAGCCGCCGCAACCGTCCGACGGCTCTGTTCACGGTGGACAGCCTGATGACCCAGGGCGCGCTTCTAGGCCTGCGCTCAATGGGGCTTTCGATCCCGCACGACGTGTCGCTGGTCGGCTTCGACGACTTCAATCTCGCCACCTTCACCGACCCGCAGATCACGGTCGTGGCCCAGCCTATCTCCGAGATCGGTCCGCTCGCCGCCAAGTTTCTGCTTGAACGCTTAGCCGGCAAGAAGATTGCGCCGCGTCATGTCCGGTTCCCGACGCGCCTGATTGTTCGTGGTTCGGTCGCACAGATCCACGGGCGCTGACCGGGACCAGAATCTTTCGGTTTCGACAAATTTCATCGCGAGGGGACTTGCCAACCGCGAAAATTCGTGCCCATTATCGTCATGTGAGATCGATCTCACATCCGAATTAATCGAAGACTGGTTAGACGGCGCATCGGCGCTTGCGCCTAGGCAGAGGCTCTGCCGCATCCGAGTAAGGGAAGAACGACATGCTGAACTTTGACAAGGACCGCTTCATAAGGATCCAGAGTGGGGCCGTTTCCATCGCCGGCGAGGCGCGCTCGCTGATGCGCACGCTGCTTGCGGAAGGCGTCGAGCGTCTGTTTTTCATGGGGACCGGCGGCGTGCAGCTTCTGACGCTTCCCGCGATCGAGCTGGCGAAGCGCTACTCCACCTTTCCGGTGAGCGCCGAATATCCGGCCCAGGTCGTGCTCGATCCGCCGGCCGGTCTCGACAACAAGGCCGTGGTCGTCATCCCGTCGCTGTCGGGCACGACCAGGGAAGGCGTCGAACTGATGGCTTTCCTGAAGAAGCGAGGCGTGCGCACCATCTCGCTCACCGGACATTTGGACACGCCGATCGCGCGGGAAGCCGACCACAACTTCACGAACTTCGCCGAGGACGACACCTCCTCGGAATCATTCTACCTGCAGACGCTGCTGATCGTCTTGGCATTGCTGGCCGAGCGCGGCGAATACGATGGTTTCGACGCGGCTGTCGCCGAACTCCAGCAGTTGCCCGGCCTGCTCGCCGATGCGAAAGCCGCCTTCGAGGACAAGGCCGCCGAACTGGCCGCGACCATCAAGGATGAGACCTATCACATTTTCACCGGTGCCGGCTCGGTATGGCCGGAAGCAAACTATTACGGCATGTGCATCCTCGAAGAGATGCAGTGGATCCGTACCCGCCCGGTGCATGCCGCGGACTTCTTCCACGGCACGCTCGAACTGGTCGAGCCGGGCGTCAGCGTCTTCGTGTTCAAGGGCGAGGACGCTCTTCGCCCCTTGGCCGACCGGGTCGAGAACTTCGCGAGACGCTACACGGATCGCGTTCGCACGCTGGATGCTGCCTCGGTCAAATTGCCGGGTATCTCCCAGCAGGTGCGCGGCATGATCTCGCCTGTGCTGCTCGCCACCTTGCTCGAGCGGTTGAGCGCGCATCTCGAGGTGCTGCGCAACCACCCGCTGACGACCCGTCGCTACTACAAACGCGTTGAATACTGATCCCCTCACCTCAGAAGGAGCTGCTTATGAAACGTTCGCTGCAAGTCGTGGCGGTCACAGTGGCCGCGGTATCATCATCATTGGGGCTGTCGATGAGTGGCAGTTCCGCCGCTTCGCCGGCTGTCGCGGCCGACCCTAGTGCCAAGGTGGAATACAGCGGCACGCTGTCGATCCTGACCAAGTTCGGGCTGCAGCAGCTGTCGCCCTATTTCGTCAATCTGGCGCAGGATTATGAGAAGCTCCATCCGGGCGTGAAGGTCGAGCTCATCCAGGAGAGCGACGATAGCGTGAAGGGCAAGACGAAGACGTTGGTCGCTTCGAATTCGCTGCCCGACGTCTATTTCTCCTGGACGGGCAGCTGGGGTGGCAACTTCGTGCGCGGCAATCGCGCCGTCGACCTGAGCGCGGTCATCGGCCCCGATACCGACTGGGGCAAGACGCTCTCTCCCGCAGCCGTCAAGGCATTCGAGTACAATGGCAAACTCTACGGCATACCGCTGTATCAGGACGCCAAGTTCATGGGCTACAACAAGCAGATATTCGCCAAGCTCGGCCTGAAGGCGCCGGCCACTTTCGAGGAATTGCTGACCAGCTGCGATGCCATTCGCAAGTCCGGCGCAACGCCGATCTCGCTGGGCAACAAGGAGGCCTGGCCGGCAATCCACTTCGCGGGCCAGCTGCTCGCCTACAATGTCCCGCAGGCGACTTTGGAAAGGGACTTCGATCCGGCAACCGCTGACTATAGCGATCCGGGCTATGTCGCGGCGCTCAAGCAGTTCAGCCAGCTTGTCGAGCGCTGCACCGATGGCGCCGGCGTCAATGGCACGTCCTATGCTTCGGCCCTCCAGGCCTTCACCAACGCGCAGTCGGCCATGTACTATCAGGAGATCATCGAGTTCGATCAGGCCGCCACGCCGGATTCGGCGCTGAAGCCTGCCGATTTCGGCTTTTTCAGACTGCCCGTGCCGGAAGGCGCCAAGGGCGACCCCAAGTCGATCGAGGGTGCGCCAGAGGGCTACATGATCAATGCGGCGTCGAAAAACATCCCGCTGGCGATCGATTTCATGAAGTTCGTGACCTCGAAGGAAAACGCGCAGGTCCTGTCCGCGCCGCCCTATGGCCAGCCGAGCGCCACCATCGGCGGCGCCTCGGAAAAGAACATGAGCGTGGCTGTGGTCAACGGTCTCAAGGACATCAACGCGGCCTCGCATCTCATGCCCTGGTTGGACACGGCCAATCCGCCGCGCGTGGCCGCCGTCTGGCTGTCCAGCCTGCAGGCGCTGGCGGGTGGTTCGATGACGCCTGAGCAAGTGATGGACGAGGTGCGCAAGGCCTCATCCGCAGCCAAATAGAACAGACCATGGTCAGGACATCGGACACAATGGAAAGCGGCGCCGTGGTTCGCGGCGCCGCAAGGCCGCAAAGGCCAAGAAGCCTGCGGGCTCGCTTCGGCAATCTGTTGTCGTTCCGATGGGCGGCGATCGCGCTGATCCTCATCGGCTGGTTTGTCTATTATCCGATCGTCGACAACTTCATCGTCAGCACCACCGACCAGGATATCTATACCGGCGAGGTCACCAATGTTGGCCTGGCCAACTACGACCGGCTGCTGCATGACCCGATCGTGCTGGTCGCACTCTGGAACAACTGCCTCTACGCCATCATCTCCGTCGTCTTCCAGGTCTTCGGCGCGTTTCTGCTGGCGGCCATCATTGAGGATCTGAGGAGCGAGCGTTGGCGCCGCTTGTGGCGCGCCATCTATTTCGTGCCTTCCGCCATCTCGATCACGGTTACCGGCCTGCTGTTCTATTTCATCTACCAGCCGCAGATAGGATTGCTGGATGCGGCGCTCAGCCGCGTTGGTCTCAGCCAGCTCGTCATGCCCTGGCTCGGTAGTGAGCACACCGCCATCTACGCCATCATTGCCATGAGCCAGTGGCAGGGTTTTGGTTATTCGACGCTGTTGTTTGCCATTGCAATCCAGAAAATCCCGCGCGATCTCTACGACGCCGCCACGATGGACGGCGCCGGTTCGCTCCGGCGCCTGTGGAGCATCACCTTTCCGCTGACCCGGGAAATGACCGGGCTGATGATCATCGTCACCATCGCCGGCGCATTCCAGGTGTTCAACGAAGTCATGGTCATGACGGCGGGCGGCCCCAACAACAGCAGCCAGGTCCTTGGCACATGGCTCTACCAGAAGGCCTTCATCGAGGACAATTTCGGCTATGGCTCCGCGATCGCCGCCGTCATCTTCGTTCTAACCATGCTTACCGGCGCGGCACAGCTCTGGTACACCAAGCGTCGCCGGGTGCAGCTATGAGCGCGACCGTTACGGCCGGGCGGGCCCGGCATGTGAATGTGTGGTCGGTCATCGCCAGGACATTCCTCTATTCGTTCCTCGTCTGCCTCGGCGTCGTCGTCATCTATCCGCTGATCTGGATGGCGCTCAGCGGCGTCAAGGACAATGCGCAGATCTTCGGCGATCCCTTCGCCCTGCCTGTCCATTGGTCATGGAACAATTATGTCCAGGCGTGGAATCAGGGCGTTCGCGGCTATGTGACCGTCTCCGTCCTGGTGACCGTGGCCTCCGCCATATGCACGGTGCTCATCAGCGCCTGGACCGCCTTCGGCTTGACCCGGACCAGGATGCCGGCAAAGCCGTTGGTTATCGCCATCGTGCTAGGCGGATTGATGCTCAGTCCCACCGTGGCGATCATTCCGCTGGTGAAGATGCTGCAGGCGCTCGGCCTCTACAACACCTACTGGGCGCTGATCATCCTCTACACGGCGTTCCGGGTGCCGTTCACCACCTTCCTCATCCGCGCCTACATGCTGGATCTGCCTGGAGATATCGACGAGGCGGCGACGATGGACGGTGCCAGTGAAGGCCAGATCTTTTGGCGCATCACCCTGCCGCTGTGCCGGCCGATCATCATCTCGTGCGTCATCCTGCACGTCCTGTTCGCCTGGAACGAATATCTGTTCGCCATGGTCTTCACGAGCGGCAGCGATGTGCAGACACTGCCGGTCGGCCTCACCTCGATCATGGCAACGCACGGGACCAACTATGCCGTTGTCTTCGCCGCCATGACGATCTCGGCCTTGCCCATCGTGATCGTGTTCTTTGCCGCGCAGCGCTACTTCATTCGTGGCCTGTCCGAAGGCATCGGCAAGTAGCAATCCCTTGAGAGGAACCTTCATGCCGCAGCTTGCCTTTCATCGGCTGACCGGAGCCGACCTTTGCCTTCACGCACGGGTGCCGGCATGACCCAGCCAAAGCTCGTCGCCGTCGGCGACAATTGCCTGGATGCCTACCTCACCAACGGCTTGCTCACCGTCGGCGGCAATGCCCTGAACGTCGCCGCGCAATGGCGGCGCAATGGCTGGTCGGCACGCTATTTCGGCGCCGTCGGCGAGGATCCTGAGGGTGACGTGGTGCTTGCCGAACTCGCGGGCGTCGGCCTGTCGCCGGACGATGTCGAACGGCGCCCCGGCGACACTGCCGTCACCTTGCTCCGCGACGAATCCGGCGACCGGAAGTTCCTGCACGAATCCTTCGGGGTGGGCGAGAACTACATGCCTGCGCCGGAGCATTGTGCGGTCATCGCCGCGGCCGACTGGGTGCATCTCGGCACCAATGCCAACAAGGACCTTGTCCGCCGGCTGGTCGCGGATCATGTGCCGTTCAGCATCGACGTCTCGACAGCGCATCTGGCGCTGCGGCTCGACGGCGTGCCCATGCTGTTCGCCTCCGGCCCCGACGACGTCGATGCTCCGGTTGAGCCCTTGCTCTCCGCGCTCAGGGCCGCCGGCGCAAGGCAGGTGGTCCTGACCTGCGGCCGGCGCGGCTCCTATTTCGACGATGGAACGAATATCGTGCACGCGCCGGCGACGCTTGTCGATGTCGTCGATACTTGTGGCGCCGGCGACAGCTTCATAGCCACTTTCCTGACCGGCTTCCATTTCAATGGCCTCCACGCTTCTGAAGCTTTGCACAAGGCTTCGATCGCGGCGGCGCAGACCTGTACGCATCTCGGCGGGTTTCCTCAGAAGCCGCGTCCCATCCCGGACTGGCTGCTGGCCAAATACGCCAGCTTCATCACCGACGAGCAGGGAGCCTGACCGTGACGACACTTCGTTTGCGACAGCCGGCGGCCGCACTCCCGTCCGACCGGTCGTTCTGGCTGCAGGATATCGGTGCCGGCGCGGCGACCGAGCCCTTGCAAGGCAATGAGCGCGCCGATGTGGTGATCGTCGGCGGTGGTTATACCGGCCTGTGGACGGCGCTGCGCATCCGCGAACTGGCGCCGGAAACGCGGGTCATCGTGCTTGAAGCGGACCTCTGCGGTTCTGGAGCCTCAGGCCGCAATGGCGGCCAGGTCCACTCGTGGTTCGCCGAGCTCGATCAGATCAGCACGGTCGTCGGCCTCGAAGAAGCGCGGCAACTCTGTGCCGACACGGTGGCGTCGATTGCGGAGTTGAAGGCGCTGCAGCAAAACGGCACGATCGACATGGATCTGCGGCTGGACGGATGGCTGTGGACCGCGAGTTCGATTGCCCAGGAAGGCGCGTGGAAGCACGCCGTTGCCATGACGGCGGCGGTGGGAGAGAACCGTTTCAAGCCGCTGACGGCCGAGGAGATCGAACGCCGCACCGGTTCATCCGCATCCTATGTCGGCGTCGTCGAGACCAATGCCGGCACGGTCCATCCGGCCAAGCTGGCGATCGGACTGCGCAACCTGGCATTGGCACGCGGCGTCATCATCCACGAGCGCAGCCCGGTTCTCGACATCGAACCCGGCAGGACATGCAAGGTGGGCACGGCGCAAGGCGCAGTGCAGGCCGAGAAGGTCGTGCTTGCCGCCAATGCATGGCTCTCGGCGCTGCCGGAACTGCGCCGCCATCTCTATGTCGTCGGCAGCGAGCTCATCGCCACTGCCGCCGTACCCGAACTGCTCGACAGCATTGGCTGGCGCGACGGCGCCTCGATCTGCGATTCCCAAGCCCAGGTCCTCTATTACCAACGCACCACCAAGGGCAGGGTCGTCTTCGGCCGCGGCAGCGGTAACGTGGCCTTCAGCGGAAATTTCGGCGCCAGCTTCAACCGCAGCCCGGAGCATGGCGGGGACAATGTGCGGGAGCTGCACAGGGTCTATCCATCGCTGCGTGGCGTGGCGGTCGAGTATGACTGGTCAGGCCCGATCGACTGCGTGCCCGAACACGTTCCCGTTTTCGACCACCTGCGCGGCCATCCCAACATCTTCTACGGCATGGGGTTCAACGGAACCGGCATTGCGCAGACGCCGATTGCCGGACGCATTCTGGCCAGCCTTGTCCTGGAGCGCAAGGATCGCTGGAGCGCCAGCGGGCTGGTCGGCATCGAGCGGCGCATGTCGCTGCCGCCCGAGCCGTTCCGCTACCTCGGCGCCAAGCTTGTCCGCAGCGCGGTACGCCGCAAGAACGAAGCCGAGATCCGCAACCGCAAGGCGGACAGGATCACCAATCTGCTGGCCAGGCTGAAGCCGGGCCGCCGCAAGAAATAGGCGAGCATCTTGCCCAGCGTCATGCAACCGAGGAGAGCACAATGACCGATCTGACCCTCAGGCAAATCAGGAAGTCCTACGGCAGTGTCGATATCCTCCATGGCATCGACCTCGACATAAGATCGGGCGAGTTCATCGTCTTCGTTGGCCCTTCGGGTTGCGGCAAGTCGACCTTGCTGCGGTCGATCGCCGGGCTGGAGGAAATCACCTCCGGTGACCTGTGCATCGATGGCGAGATAGTCAACGACGTGCCGCCGTCGAAGCGCGGCATCGCCATGGTGTTCCAGTCCTACGCACTCTATCCGCACATGACGGTCTACGAGAATATGGCCTTCGGCATGCGGATCGCCAAGGTCGGCAAGGCCGAGATCGACCAGCGGGTGAAGCAAGCGGCTGAAATCCTGCAACTGACCAAGTATCTCGATCGTCTGCCCAAGGCGATGTCGGGCGGCCAGCGCCAGCGCGTCGCCATTGGCCGAGCCATCGTGCGCAATCCCAAGGTCTTCCTGTTCGACGAGCCGCTGTCGAATCTCGACGCGGCGTTGCGCGTCGCCACTCGCATCGAAATCGCCAAGCTCAAGGAATCGATGCCGAACACGACGATGATCTACGTCACCCACGACCAGGTCGAGGCAATGACGCTGGCCGACCGTATCGTGGTGTTGAAGGACGGCTATGTCGAACAAGTCGGCACGCCGATGGATCTCTACAAGAAACCCGGCAATCTGTTCGTCGCGCAATTCATCGGCTCGCCAGCCATGAACATCGTGCCAGCCAGGATCGAGACCGCTGGTGCGACAACGGCAATCAGCCATATCGGCGGAAACAAGGTCAATGTGCCCTTGCCGACGCCGGCGTCCGCCAAGGGAGCAGCCGTCAGCTTCGGCGTGCGGCCGGAGGACCTGTTCATCGTCACCGGGTCTGATTTCCTGTTCGAGGGAAAGGTCGACTATGTCGAGCAACTCGGCGAGGTGCAGCTTGTCTATGTCGACATCGGCCGCGCCGACCTGCCGCTGGTGACGAAACTGCCCGGCAATGTCGAGGTCAAGCGCGGTGCGACGGTGCGTTTGAACACCAACCCAGACGATCTTCATATTTTCGATGCAGATGGATGTTCGGTCCTCCAGCCGTAAGCCGCTCATGGATAAGCGGGACCCACCTGTCGCCAGAGACGGGACGCGCCGAATTGCACGCGGCACTGACCGCTACCTTTTGACATCGGCAAGGTCGCGTTGGCATCTACGGCGCTCTGTTTGAGGGCGGGCCAACGGATCCGCGTTCGATGATCCCGGTCGGCAGAACGAGCCTTTCGGCCGGTCGTGTTTCGCCCTTCAAGCGGCGAATGAGCAGTTCCGCGACGCTTTTGCCCAGCGCATAGACGGGTTGGTCGACGACGGTAATGGGTGGAGTCGTGACGCTCGTCCAGTCCGCGTCATGGAAGGTGATGAGCGAAACGTCTTCTGGAATGCGCAGCCCGCGCTGACGGATGACCCTGAAGCGCATCGTAAAGTTAACTGAAGGCTGACGGAAATCTGCGATCAGGCAACATGTCGAAGATTTCCCGTG
>NZ_SMYZ01000108.1 GCF_004919685.1 Mesorhizobium norvegicum
ACAAACAGCCACGCTACCTTCACGGCGACCGACGGGGTTTCCGCGACCGGGTCAGTGTCAGTGGCGGCCGGCAGCTACACCGACGCAGCCGGCAACACTGGTAGTGCTGGCTCCGACACCGTTGCGATCGACAGGCTCAACCCGACCGTCGGGGTCAACATCGTGGCGGCTTCGCTCAGCGACGGCACCCCCAGCTCGAATGTGACTTTCACCTTCAGTGAGGCACCGGTCGGCTTTGACGCCAGCGATCTGACGATGGCGGGTGGGACACTGGGTCCGATCACGCAGGACACCGCGACCACTTACCACGCTACCTTCACGGCGACCGACGGGATTTCCGCGACCGGGTCAGTGTCAGTGACGGCCGGCAGCTACACCGACGCAGCCGGCAACACTGGTAGTGCTGGCTCCGACACCGTTGCGATCGACCGGGAGAATCCGACATTTACGGCATGGACTTACGAGACATCCGGCGGATCGAGCAAAAGGATTGTGGTGACAGGCGTTTCCGACGCGGTCTCCAGCTTTACCATTACCGATGCCGGAACACCGCTCGCCTGGGCTTCGATAATCAAGAACGGTACCACTTGGACCTTTACAGATATCGCAAATGGGGCTCAGCTCCAAAACCACACGTTGACCGTAACTGCTACGGATCCATCCGGGAACACGTTCTCTATAACGCATGCAGCGCCCGCCGGTACCTCCGGCGAGCCCATCAATCTCGCCTTGACCGACCCCTCGCATGAGGGCGCGCTCATCACGGTCACGGTGAAGGACGTGCCTTCGGGCTGGACCATCGACGGCGCGACGCACAACGCCGACGGAACCTGGACGACACAGACCAACGACCTGCAAGCCCTGACGGTCACCACGCCGTCAGAATTCACCGGTGCAGCAGTGCTTGATGTCTCGATGACCTGGATCAACGCGGACGGCACGACGGGAAGCATGTCGGTTGCCGACAATGTCGAGGCCTATACCCAGGGTTCGCCGATCTTTGCCTGGTCTGGCGACGATGTGCTGACCGGGTCGAGCGGCAACGATCTCTTTGTCTTCTCGCAGCCGATCGGCTTCGACACGGTGCATAATTTCGACGCCGCGGCTGACCAGATCGACCTTATCGGCTACAATGGATTGGCAAGCTTCTCCGATCTCCAAACGCATATCGCCGACGATACCCACGGCAACGCGGTGATCGCGCTTGGCGACGGGCAGTCGATCACCCTTGATGGCGTGCACTCGAACGCACTGACGGCCGGCAATTTCGTCTTCGACCAGACGCCGGTGGTCAACAATGCAGGCACCATGACGATCGGCGACGGCGCCTTGCTACCGCTGAGCGGCACGATCAACAACAGCGGCCTTATCTCGCTGGACTCGACCGGCGGCGATACGCTGCTGCAAATCATCCAGCATGGCGTGACCTTGCAGGGTGGCGGGCAGATCCTGCTGTCCGACAGCGCCGCCAACGTCATCTCCGGCACGGGACCGGACGTCACTCTGGTCAATGTCGACAACACGATATCGGGCGCCGGCCAGTTGGGCAGCGGGATGCTGAGCCTCGATAACCAGGGCACCATTATCGCCTCCGGCGCGAATGCGCTCGTCATCGACACAGGGGGCAGCGTCGTCACCAATTCCGGAACATTGGAGGCGACCGGTTCAGGTGGCCTGACGATCACCGGCGGGCTGGCGAATTCCGGCATCCTGTTGGCCAATGGCGGCGACATCGTCATCCACGGCCAGGTTACCGGCGACGGCGATGCCACGATCGGCAATCTGTCGAAGCTGGAATTCGGCGGCGCCTCGTCGACGGATGTCACCTTCGCACACGATGCGGCCGGCACGCTGCAGCTCGACGATTCCTTCGATTTCAGCGGGCGGATCGGCGGCATCACCAATGACGACAGGCTGGAGCTCGAGGATATCCTGTTCGGTGCGGGAACGACGGCCGTCTATCAGGCAAACCAGGATGGCAGCGGCGGAACGCTGACCATTTCGGACGGCACCCACGGCACCGCGCTGCATCTGGTCGGCTCCTATGATGCGAACGGCTTCAAGCTTGCCGATGACGGCCAAGGTCATACCGCCGTTTCGTACAATCCGGCGGAATTCACGCTGACAGGCGTCGGCAATGGAGGAATTTCAAGCGACTTCGTGGTGTGAACGGAAGGTGCCACGGTCTGCGGCGGCTCATCGACCTGACGAGTATCGAGTGGGGTTCTGGAAGTGGATAGCAAATCTCGAATTGTGAAGGATGCGCTTCGGGCATGCCGCCGCTATTTCGTGGTTGCGGCGGCATTCAGCCTGGCGATCAATCTGCTCTACCTTGCGTCCCCATTGTACATGCTGCAGATCTACGACAGGGTCGTCACCAGCGGCAGCGAAACCACGCTGGTGATGCTGACCCTGGTGTTGCTGGCGGCTTTCCTTTCGTTGGCCGGCCTCGACCTGGTGCGCGCCTCCATCCTGACGCGTGCCAGCGCGCGGCTCGACCGGTTGCTCTCGGCAAAAGTCCTCGCCGCGTCGGTCGAGACCCCATCGCCGGGCTCCTCGCAAAGCCAGCCGATCCGCGATTTCGATACGTTCAGGCAGGTGATCACCGGCAGTGGCATCCATGCCCTGTTCGATCTGCCGTGGTCGCCCATCTACATCGGCATCATTTTCCTGCTGCATCCGTGGCTCGGCTTCTTCGCACTGGGCTGCTCGCTGCTCCTGATCGCCATGGCCGTGCTCAACGAGTATCTCGTGCGTTCGCCCCTGAAGCAGGCCAACGACCTGGCGACGACCAACTATAACTTTACCGAGATGAGCCTCAGAAACTCGGAAGTCGTTCGCGCCATGGGGATGATCGACGGTCTCATCCGCCGCTGGGGGCGCGACCGCAACCTGGCGCTGCGGCGCCAGGCGGAGGCAAGCGATCGCGCCGCACTGATGTCGGGCCTGATCCGTTTCCTGCGGCTCACCATGCAGTCGCTGATCCTCGGCCTCGGCGCCTATCTGGTGATCGAGCGGCAGATCACCGGCGGCACCATGTTCGCGGCGAGCCTCTTGCTGGGCCGGGGGCTACAGCCGGTCGAGCAGATCGTCGGCCTTTGGCGCAGCCTGATCCTGGCGCGGGCGGCGTTGGCAAGGGTCGAGAAGCTGGTCGACGGGGGCGCGCGGAACGAAAGATCGTTCAACCTGCCGAAGCCCACCGGCAAGATTTCGGTCGAGCAGGTCAGCTTTGCAATTGCCAGCCAGCAAAAAGTGCTTCTCCGGGACGTATCGTTCCGGCTGGAAGCAGGCGAAGCGCTGGGAATCGTCGGCCCTTCCGGCGCCGGCAAGTCGACGCTGGCGCGTCATCTCGCGGGCGTCATGCAACCCAGCCGCGGCACCGTCAGGCTGGACGGGGCCGACCTGTCGCAATGGGGGCACGACGCGCTCGGCGACCACATCGGCTACCTGCCGCAGGATATCGAACTCTTCTCCGATACGGTCGCCGCCAACATCGGGCGCTTCAAGACCAATGTCGACCAGGAGGTGATTGAGGCCGCGCGGCTCGCCGGCGTGCATGAGATGATCATCCGCCTGCCGCAGGGCTATGAGACCCAGATCGGCGAAGGCGGCGCAGTGCTGTCGGGAGGATATCGGCAACGGATCGCCCTTGCCCGGGCGGTGTTCGGAACGCCGAACCTGATCATTCTCGATGAGCCGAGCTCCAATCTCGACGCCGATGGCGACCGCGCGCTGAGCGACTGCACGATCGAGCTGAAGCGCCGCGGCAGCACGGTGATCATCGTCTCGCACCGGCCCTCGACCCTGGCGAATGTCGACAAGATCCTTCTGTTGCGCGATGGCGCCGTCGAGGCCTTCGGCATGAGAAACGAGATCGTGGCGCTGCTCAACCAGCGCGCGGCTCCAATGGCGGTGGCAACCCAATGAGCTGTGGCCGGAGAGATCGATGAGCGACGGCGCCCTCACCTACCGCAGCCTGCCCGGCGAAACCGGTATCCTGGCCCCGGATTCGATCCGGATGCCGGCCTATGTCGGCATGCTGATCATCGTTGCCTTCTTCGGCATCTTCGGCGGCTGGGCGGCATTTGCCCCGCTGAACGGCGCCGTGCTCGCCGACGCCGTCGTCAAGGTCGAAGGCAATCGCAAGAGCGTACAGCACTTCGACGGCGGAACGGTGAAGGAGATCCGCGTCAAGGACGGCGACATCGTCAGGAAGGGCGACATCATGCTGAAGCTGGACGACACCAGGATCCGGTCCGAATTCAATCTCTATGCCCAGCAATATGCGCTGTTGCGCGCAACCGATGCCAGGATCCGGGCCGAACTGGACGGCAACGAGGCTGTTACCTTCCCGAAGGACATCCTCAAGGAGCACGAGGCCTACCTTAGGGATGCGATGGCAAACCAGATCGCCGACCTGGAAAGCCAGCGCGCCTCGATGGCCGGCGCCAGGCAGATCCTCGAGCGGCGGATTGCCGAGCTTGAGGAGCAGATCCAGGGCAAGCAGTCCCGGGTCGAATCCTACCAGGCCCAGCTGAAATCGACGATCGACGAGAAGGCCAGCCTGTCAAAGCTGCTCAAGGCCGGATTGACGACCCGCCCGCGCATTCTGGAATTGGAAAGATCCGCCTCGGATCTGCAGGGCCTGATCGACGAGAACCTCGGCGCCATAGCCGGCAGCAAACAGAGCAAAGCCGAACTCGATAGCCAGATCGCACAATTGACCAATGAGCGCCGAGCCAAGCTGTCGGCCATGCTGATCGATACGCAGTCGAGCCTTGCCGACCTCGTGCCCAAGATGTTTGCCGCCCAGGCTGCCATGGACCGGGCCGAAGTTCGCGCGCCTTATGATGGCCAGGTGATGGATCTCAGCGTCTTCTCGATCGGCGCGATCGTTTCGCCGGGCCAGACCATCCTCGATATCGTGCCGACCGAGAATTCGCTGATCGTCCAGGCGCAGATTCGCGTCGAGGACATATCGAACCTGCGACCCGACATGGCGGCCGAAGTTCGTTTCACATCATACAAGCAGCGCTCGATACCCATAATTCATGGACGCGTCACCCGCATTTCGGCGGATCGCATTACCGACAGCAAAACCGGGTTTCCCTACTATCTTGCCGACGTAGCGGTCGATCCGGTGGAATTGGCAGCAGCCCCACAGATTGCGCTCTATCCGGGCATGCCAGCGTCAGTCATGATCGTTACCGAGGAACGCACCGCACTCGACTACATTTTGGGCCCGCTGGTTGTGTCGTTCCACTCCGCGTTTCGCCAGAAGTAACGAGCTGCGCGCCGTCCAGCAGCCGGGCGATGAACTTCAGCCGCTCGTCCATGACCTTACCCTCCTTCCAAGGCGCCTTGCTCTCCCCACCCTCAGTATCATCTGCGGTGCGCGTGCCAGCGCCTTGCATATCAATGGCAACCCGCGCATCACTTTGGGCTGATTGAGGCAGGCGAGATTCCCGGAGCAAAATTGGTGGCCGCCGGTGCGTGCCACTGGTTAAGCTTCGTGACAGAATCCCTGCACGAGGCCGCGTAATGCTCACCGATAGCCAGTACATTCTCGAAAGCATCAGCCAAGGCTGCGTGGTGCTTACCGATGACGAGTTCGTCATCGACAGGCTGGTGAAGTATTTCGGCAATGGGAGGATCCGATGGCACGTCGAATTCCGTGGGCATCGCATCGAGCTGACCACAGGCCAGCTTAAGAAGCAGCCCACCTTCCGCAGGAAGATACTCGAACAGGCTGGTGTGCTGCCGCCCCAGCGTGCAGGGACCGACTACAGGCGATGGGCACTCGATCTGAGGAAGAATGCGATCGAGCTTCCTTGGCGGGATAGGCCTGTCGATGTCGGTTTCGCCATCGACAGGCTCACCAGCCATGGGGACGAGCGCTGGACGGTCGAATACCAAGGCAGGGCAATCAAATTCACGACGACCAAACTCCGCAGGCAAGTCAGTTTCCGCAAACGCATGCTGGCCAAGGCCAAGGTGTTGCCGCCCCAGTTGGACCCGGTTGCCTATCGGAAGTGGATGGACTGGCTCATTCAAAACGCCACCGACGCTGCCCCGCTGGCCGGCGATGCCTTGATGACAGAGAAAAGTTGGCTAGACGACCTGCCAGAGCTAGCCGGCTGGCAAAAATGAAGCACCGCCCCAAGGGACCAGCTAAGGGCGGCACGCGCTGCCTTTGCCATGCCTGGAGATTTCGTCACACACTGATGACGAAGGAATCTAACCAGAGCCTGGCTCGCTGGCGATCAGAATTGAAATGAGACTCCATGGACCGCTTCAACCTCGGCACCTATCGCCGCCCCATCTCCACTCGCTCTGCGGAAACCCAGCGCTGGTTCGATATCGGCCTCAACTGGTGCTACGGCTTCAACCATGAGGAAGGCATCAAGTGCTTTGAGAAGGCGCTGGACACGGACCCTCACTGTCCGATGGTGCATTGGGGCATCGCCTATGCCGCCGGGCCTTTCTACAATCTGACATGGAAGGAACATGGCGAGGCCGAGGCCAACAGCGCGACCAAGCGCTGCTTCGAACACGTCCAGCTGGCGCGGGCCAATGCGGCTTCCGCCAGCGAGATCGAAAGGCGCTTGATCGAGGCGCTGGCCTGCCGCTTCCAGAAACCGCACCGGGTGACGCCGCAGGAATTCGAGCAGTGGGATGACGCCTATGCCGCGGCGATGCGGCTTATGTACCAGGATTTTCCGGACGACCACGATGTGATGGCGCTTTTCGTCGAGGCGCTGATGATGCGCACGGTGCGGCGGCTTTGGAACCTCAAGACCGGCGCGCCGGCGCCGAATTCCGATGTCGTCGATGCCCTGGACGTTTGCGAGCGGTCGATCCGGTGCGCCGACGGGGCCGGCATTGCACAGCATCCGGCGATCGTCCACCTGCATATCCACCTGCTGGAAATGTCCACGATGCCGGAACGCGGCATGCGCTCGGCGGATCTGCTGGGCGCAATGTGCCCCGATGCCGGGCATATGAACCATATGCCGGGACACATCTATGTGCTGTGCGGCGAATACGAGAAGGCGAAGCTTGCCAGTGAGAAGGCAGTCCGCGCCAACGACCTCTATCTGGCCTATGCGGACGAGCCGACCTACTACCTGCTCGGCTGCTGCCACGATCTGCATCTGATGATGTTCACGTGCATGTTGTCAGGCCAGTCCAGGCCAGCGCTGTGGGCCGCCGACAAAGTGCGCAGCCTGGTCGCGCGCGACGTGGTCGCCATCCAGGACCGGCCCAAGCTCACCCAGACGGTGGAAGGCTACCACGCGATGAAATCGCATGTGCAGGTGCGCTTCGGTCGCTGGCAGGAGATCATCGACGAGCCGATGACCGCGGAGCCGGGCCTCTATGTGCTGACCGCGGCCATGCAGCACTACGCCAAGGGTGTCGCGCACGCGACGCTGGGGCAATTCGTTGAAGCCGAGCGCGAGCGCGACCGGTTCCACAGGCATCTGGAAGGCATTCCAGCCGAGCGGCGCTTCCTCAGCAACCCGACGCGGGCTTCTCTGGCTGTCGGGGCTGCCCTGCTCGACGGCGAGCTTGCCTATCACCAGGGCCGGCATGGCGAGGCCTACGGCCATCTGCGGCAAGCGGTCGAGCTTGACGATGATCTGTCCTACACCGAGCCGTGGGCGTGGATGCATCCGCCGCGCCATGCGCTGGCAGCACTGCTTCTCGACCAGGGCCACTCTGCAGAGGCCGAGCAGGTCTATCGCGACGATCTCGGCCTGAGCGGCAAGGTGCAGCGCTGCGCCCAGCATCCGAACAATGTCTGGGCGCTGCATGGGCTGGTGGAATGCCTGAGACGGCGCGGCGAGAGCGAAGAACCGGCGCTGCAGGCAAAGCTTGCCCTGGCGCTGGCCAAGGCGGACGTGGCGATCAGCTCATCCTGCCTGTGCAGGACGAGCGTGCAATCAGCGCCAAGCTGCTGTCATTGAGCTGGCCGGGCGCCCGCGTTGCCCTCAGCCCAGCCACTTCTCATAGTCGGACACCAGCAGGTGCACTGGGGCGACGTCCTCATCGATGTTGGAGAAACGGCCGATCGGTTCGCGAAAGACATTGTCGGTGAGATCGTCATTGACGGTCGACACCTCGCCGATCAGCACATCCTTGCCCTCGGCCCAGAAGGCATGCCAGACGCCCGGCAGCAGCGTCACGCTCTGGCCCGGGTCGAGCTTCAACAGCCCGCCTGCCGGCAGCCTGTGGATGGTTCCGTCGACCGGCACCGATACTTCGGCCTTGGGATCGATGCCGCCGTCGCGATCGTGCATGAACAGTTCCAGCACCAGCTTGCCGCCGCCACGGTTGATGATGTCCTCGGCCTTGATGTTGTGGCGGTGCATCGGCGACAGCTGGTCCTTGCGCGAGATCATGATCTTCTCGGCATAGAGCATGCCCATGCCCTTCTTCATGTCCGCGTAGACGCCGTTGCGAACGGTGAACAGGAACAGGCCGAGCTCCTTGAATTTCTCCTGGCCGTAATCGGTGATGTCCCAACCGAGCCGCGAGGTAAACACCGCCGACGAGTCGACTTGGCGCGCCTTCGCCTCTTCCGGCGACCAATAGGCGAAGGGCGGCATGATGTAGCCGAAAGAGCGGATGAAAGCGTCGGCTTCGCGGATGATGTCGTTGATGGCGGAGCGTTTCATGATCATGATCCTTCGTATGGATTTGTCTGGCAAATCGCATAGCCGAACGCCGATCCGGTGTCGATCCATCTTGCCAGCCGGCCTCGCCTTACGCCTCGGCATGGACCACAGATCCGCTCCGCTGGCCGCGTGACATTACGCGCTTTCGAGGCCATAACCCCTGCGGATTTTCTATGGGATGACAGATGATGCCGACCGTCCATGACCTCGATACGCCATCGATCCTGATCGACGCCGCGCGCGCCGAAGCCAACATTGCCCGCGCCCAGGCCCATGCCGACAAGAACGGGCTGAAACTGCGGCCACATATCAAGACGCACAAACTGCCCTATTGGGCAAAAAAGCAGGTCGCGGCCGGCGCCGTCGGCATCACCTGCCAGAAGATCGGCGAGGCCGAGGTGATGGCCGACGCCGGGCTGACCGACATTTTTCTGCCCTACAACATCCTCGGCCGCGCCAAGCTGGAGCGGCTCCTGGCACTGCACCGCCGTGTGACACTGTCGGTTACAGCCGACAGCAGAGAGACGCTCGAAGGGCTGGCCGACGCCTTCACCGATACCGGCCACCGTCTGCCGGTGCTGGTCGAATGCGACACCGGCATGGGCCGCTGCGGCGTGCAGACGGCTGATGAAGCGGTTGCGCTGGCAAGACAGATCGACAAGGCCGGTGGCCTCGCCTTCGGCGGGCTGATGACCTATCCGGCCGCCGGCCGCGCGGCCGAGGCCGAAGCCTGGCTCACTGAGGCCAAGCGGGCGCTGGCCGCGTCGGGCCTCGCCTGCGAACGCATCTCCAGCGGCGGCACGCCGGACATGTGGCGCTCGAGCGAGGCATCTGTTGTCACCGAGTATCGTCCAGGCACCTACATCTATCTCGACCGCTATCAGGTCGCCAAAGGCGTCGGCAGCCTCGACGATTGTGCGCTGACGGTGCTGTCGACGGTGGTCAGCCACCCCACAGCGACGCGTGCCATTCTCGATGCCGGTAGCAAGGCGCTGTCCAGCGACACGCTGGGGCTCGCCGATTTCGGCGAGCTGCTCGGCATTTCCGGTGCGCGGGTGACGGGCTTGAGCGAGGAGCACGGCACCGTCACGCTTTCGGGCGATGGCCAGCTGCGCATCGGCGAACGCGTCCGCGTCGTGCCCGACCACTGCTGCGTCGTCACCAACCTGTTCAACGAGGTCAATCTGATCGACGGCGACAAGGTGCTGGAAACGCTGCCCGTGGCGGCGCGCGGAAGGATGGGATGAACTAAGAAGCGCCTTCCCTTCTCCCCTTGTTGTGGGAGAAGGTGGATCGGCGCGCAGCGCCGAGACGGATGAGGGGTGTTCCAGCGGAGTGAGACGTGGCGTTCCCTGGAACACCCCTCATCCGTCGCCTGCGGCGACACCTTTTCCCACAAGGGGAGAAGGTGGAGACCGCTCCGCCTGCCGTGCCGCGACACGGCGCATGGCGATGACGCGGCGGCGGTGGATTTCGGTGCGCATCGCCATCAGGTGCAGCGCAAAAAACAGCACGGTGAAGCCGAGCGCCATCACCAGCAGCGGCCACAGCAGGCTGGGGTCGATGGTCGAGCCGCCCATGCGGAACACCGAGGCCGGCTGGTGCAGCGTGTTCCACCAGTCGACCGAGAATTTGATGATCGGGATGTTGATGAAGCCGACCAGCGTGATGATGGCGGCGGCCCAGGCGGCGCGGCTTGCGTCGTCGAGCGCGCGGGTCAGCGCGATGATGCCGAGATACATCAGGAACAGCACGAAGACGGAGGTCAGCCGCGCGTCCCAGACCCACCAGGTGCCCCACATCGGCTTGCCCCAGATAGAGCCGGTGATCAGCGCCAGCGCGGTGAAGACGGCGCCGATGGGGGCCGCGGATTTCAGCGCGACATCGGCCAGCGGATGCCGCCAGACGAGCGTGCCGAGCGCGGAGACTGCCATCAGCGTGTAGCACATCATGGCGAGCCAGGCGAAAGGCACGTGGATGTACATGATGCGGACGGTGATGCCTTGCTGGAAATCCTCAGGCGCGGCGAAACTCATATAGAGCCCGACGGCGAGGATGAGTGCGGCGATGGACGCCAGCCACGGCACGAGCCTGTCGGCCAGCCCGACGAAGCGTGTCGGGTTGGCAAGATCCATCCAGCCGGCCAAGCGTGAAGTCGTGTCGCTCATGCTGCTCTACATAGACCGCCGGTGCGTTTGGGGCAATCGAGCGGTGGTGTCGCAGGGCTGCAGAATTTTGCCTTCTCCCCTTGTGGGAGAAGGTGGATCGGCGCGTCAGCGCCGAGACGGATGAGGGGTGCTGGAAGGAATGAGGCGTTGGTGTTTTCTGGAACACCCCTCATCAGACCGAGCTTCGCTCGGCCACCGCCCTGGGGCGAGCCGCGGGTCTCGCCCCGTCCTTCGGACCCCACAAGGGGAGAAGGCAGAGACGCCCCTGATCAGGCGGCCGCTTCCTGCTGTTGCTGCACGGTGCGGCTGAGGCGGCGAACCTCCTCGTCGTTGAGCAGGCCGCCGGCGCGCAGCAGGCTGGCGAAGCGGCCGTTGCGCAGCGACAGTTCGGCGAAGCCGCCCATTTCGACCACCCTGCCCTTGTCCATGAACACGACCAGATCGGCGTCGCGAACGGTGGTCAGACGGTGGGCGATGATGAAGGTGGTGCGGTCGCGCCGCAATTCGTCGATCGCTTCCTTGACCCGGTCCTCGGTCTCGACGTCGAGCGCGCTGGTTGCCTCGTCGAGCACGAGGATCGGGGCATCCTTCAGCACGGCGCGGGCAATGGCGATGCGCTGGCGCTCGCCACCCGACAGCTGACCGCCACGTTCGCCCACCACCGTGTCGTAGCCATTGCTCTTGGACAGGATGAAGTCCCGCGCCGCGGCCGCGTCGGCGGCGGCATGGATCTCGTCATTGGACGCATCGGCACGGCCGACACGGATGTTGTCCTCGATCGAACGGTTGAGCAGGCCCGCATCCTGGAACACGGTGGCAATCGAATGACGCAGCGACTTGCGGGTCACGGTGCGGGTGTCGACGCCGTCGATCAGGATACGGCCATGGGACGGCGAGAAGACACGCTGCAGCAGATTGATGAGCGTGGTCTTGCCGGCGCCGGTCGGTCCGACGATGGCGACGGTCTGACCGGCCTGAACTTCGAACGACACGTCGTCGATGCCCTGGCCCGAATTGGCGAATTCGAAGCCGACATTCTCGAAACGGACATGGCCGGTGACATTCGCGAGATCGCGCAACCCATCCGGCTCGGCGGCGTCGGCCGCGGAGTCCTCGAGCTGGTAGAAATCCTCGAGCTTGGCGCGCGCCTCGGAAATCTGGTTGGCGAAAGCCGACATCTGGTCGAGGCGAGCGATCAGCATCGTGGCAAAGCCGGTGAAGGCGATGACGTCGCCGATACCCAACTGACCATGAGTCACGAGATAGGCGCCGATCGACAACACGATCAGCATCGAGATTGCCGATGACAGACGGTGCAAGGCATTGGCCAGCGCCCACCAGTCGAGCACAGGGTTCTGCGCGTCGAGCAGGTTCTTGACGTAGCGGCGCAGCGTATCGGCCTCGTGGCCGAGGCGGTTGTAGCTCTGCAGCACGGCAACGTTGCTGACCGAGTCGGTCACATGCGCGAACACCTGGTGGTAGTGGCGCTCGACCGCGGCCTGGCCCGCCTTGGTGCGGCGCATGACCATCCGACCGATGACGACATAGAGCAGTCCGAGGCCAAGCAGCACCAGCGACATGCGCAGGTCCATGCTGATCGCGGTTGGGACCAGCAGCACGAGGGCGACAGCCGTGGACAGATGCTGGCGCATGAATTCAAGCCAAAGGCTGAACAGGGTTTCGACGGCGCGCAGCATCGTGTGCAACGCATTGGAGGTGCCGTGCTGATGGTGCCAGGCGAGCGGCATGGTGATGACGCGCTCGAAGGACTGGCACAGAACTTCGCTGCGCCGCGCATGGGCAAAGCGGTCAGCACCGCGCGCCACCATGACGAAAGCAACGATGTTGAAGGCGCCGAGACCGGCCCACATGACCAGCGTGGTGAAGACAGAGCCGCGCTCGGAAATCGCGCCGATGACGCGACCGAACATAATCGGCTCGAGAAGCGCTACGATGGCGAGAGCCACGTTGGCCGAACAGATCAACGCGACGCGTTTCCTGTCCGCGGCCAGATAACCGAGAGCTCGCCAGTAGATTTGCAGAAGGGTCACCCCAGTTACTCCGCCACGCTGTTTATTGTGCACTGCATCATTTGACTCGTACCGGTTGATACGTCGCAAAACAATGGCCGTGTACCTCTTCAGTTCCCTCAGAGCGAACAAAAGATGGCGACGTTCCGAAATCTGCCGTGATCACCTAACGGTTTGAGAAGACAGGTAAAATGTCAGGCATGCGGCGAAATCATGGCAGTTGGCACGTGCTGCCACAATTTTAATCAGCAACGATGTCGGGCGGATGACTAAGGCCGAAATCGCCTTTTGCACAGTATAGGGCAAAGCTAAGCGGCCTTGCGCGCGCCCAAGGATACGGGACGCCGAGCTTCGCCGCCTGGTGCGGGCCCTGCGATGCGTATCAAGCCTTTGATATTATGGGCTTTCCAGCCGCATGCCCTTCGGGCGGGCCGATGACAGCAAGGGGCGGCATGCCGCCCCTTCATCCTGCCGTGAGCCCGAAAACCGCTTCCTTCCCCGGGCTTGAGCCCGAGCGGCATGTTGTTGGGTGAAGTGCCTCAGGCCGGGATCCTGATGAGGATTTCGGCAACTTCGCCGTCCTTCAGTTCGACCGCCGACACCTTGGTCTTTGCCCCATTCACCTCCAGCGACACGGCCTTGGCCTTATTGTCGCGGATGACACGAACCTTGAGTTCCGCCCCCAGCATCTTGAGATTTGCCGAATAGCCATCCCAGTGGCTCGGCAGCTTCGGCTTGAACTGGACACGCTTGCCGCGCCGTTCGATGCCGAGAATGCCTTCGACCGCCGCTCTGTAGAGCCAGCCGGCGGAGCCGGTGTACCAGGTCCAGCCGCCACGGCCGCCCTTGCCGTTGCCGGCATTGTCGTCCCCCGCATAGATATCGGCCGCCACGACATACGGTTCGACACGATAGTGCTCGGCCGAGGCCTCGTCGGTCGCATGGTTGACCGGGTTCAGCATCGAGAAACAGCGATAGGCCTCGTCGACCTGCCCCATCTCGGCGAGCGCGATGACAAACCATGTGGCGGCGTGGGTGTATTGACCACCATTCTCGCGCACACCCGGCGGATAGCTCTTGATGTAACCCGGGTCCTTCTCCGTCTTGGAGAAGGGCGGCGTGAACAGCTTGACGATCTTGAGCTTGTCGTCGACGAGCAGCTTCGTCGCCTGCTCCATCGCGGTCGTTGAGCGTGCCGGATCGCCCTCTCCCGAAAGCACGCTCCAGGACTGGGCGATCGAGTCGATCTTGCACTCCTCGGACGTGCGGGAACCCAGAGGGGTGCCGTCGTCGAAGCTGCCGCGCCGGTACCATTCGCCGTCCCATGCCGTGCTCTCAAGCGCCCGCTTCAAAACATCGGCATGTTTTGCCCAGGCCTGTGCACGCTTGGCATCGCCCTCGGTCTTGGCGACGGGGGCGAAGTCGCCCAGCGTC
The DNA here is from genome assembly GCF_004919685.1 of Mesorhizobium norvegicum. Lineage (GTDB taxonomy): Bacteria > Pseudomonadota > Alphaproteobacteria > Rhizobiales > Rhizobiaceae > Mesorhizobium > Mesorhizobium norvegicum. The sequence continues at coordinate 14,311 of NZ_SMYZ01000108.1, forward strand.
TTCAGCAGGAACCAGCCGAGCCAGACGCTCTCGCCCTTGCCGTGCTCGCCGACGCGGTTCATGCCGTCGTTCCAGTCGCCGCCGAGGATTAGCGGCAGGCCCGCAGGGCTGCTGCGTTTGATGGCCAGGTCGAGCGCACGCGCGCAATGGTCGTAGAGCGACGCCGTCTTCTTCGAAACCTCCGGGGGGAAGAAGGCATCGTGCTCGCCCTCGCCCAGCGGCTGTCCGTCGATGAAGGGCAATTGCTCCTTCAGGATGGTGGCGTCACCGGTGACCAGCAGGTAGCGCGCCGTGGCGTGGGCCAGCCAGACCACGTCGTCGGAGATCAGCGTGCGCACGCCGGCGCCGGTGCGCGGCAGCCACCAATGCTGCACGTCGCCTTCGGGGAACTGCCGCCGCGCCGCGTTGAGAATCTGGTCGCGCGCCAGCCGCGGGTCATGCGCCAGCAACGCCAGCGTGTCCTGCAACTGGTCACGGAAGCCGAAGGCACCGCTGGCCTGATAGAAGGCGGAGCGGGCACGGATGCGGCAGGCCAGGCTCTGGTAGGGCAGCCAGTGATTGACCATGGCGTCGAGCGCCTTGTCCGGCGTCTCGACCTGGATGGTGTCGAGGAAGCCGCGCCATTCGCGCTCATTGTCGGCCAGCCGCTGGTCGAAATCCTTGACCCGGTGCTCCTGCACCAGCGCGCTCGCCTCCTCGGCGGACTCGGCGTCGCCGAGCAGCCAGAGCAGGGTCACGTCGCCGCCGGCCGGTATCTCGATGTCGCGGGCGATCGCCGCGCACGGATCGTCGCCGGCCTCGACACGGCCCGAAAGTGCTGCACCACTCAGCACCGCCTGCGGCAGCTCGCTGGAGCCATGCCGGCCCAAAAACTCCGAGCGGTCTGATGTCACCGAATGGACGCCACCGTCAGCGGCAAGGAAGGCCACCCGCTCGCTGAAATCGAGCCCGTAGGGGTTTTGTGCCAGCAACGCCCCAGTGGCGGCGTCCCGCGACGGGACGATGGTTGCCGCCGTGCGCGACCGATGCCCGCCGAGCACCCATTCGGCATAGGCATAGACACGCAGCCGCGCCGGCACCGAGCCGGAATTCTGGATACGCAGCCGCGAGATCTTCACCGGGTCGACCGGGTCGACGACATGGGTGAGGTCCATCGACAACGGCCCGCGCTTCGAGCGGAAGGTCGAGAAACCTTGGCCATGCCAGGCCTCGTAGGTCATCGAGGGATCACGCACCATGGCGGCGAGCGGCGAAAACGCCTTGCCGCTGGCCTGATCGTAGATGTAGAGGCCCTCGCCCGGCCGGTTCGAGACCGGATCATTCGACCATGGCGTCAACTGGTAGTCGCGGCTGTTGCGGCTCCAAGTAAAGGCAGCCCCCTCAGCGGAGGTGTGGAAGCCGAACGAGGCGTTGGAGACGACGTTGATCCACGGCTGCGGCGTGGTGCGCCGGCCAGCCAGGCGCACGACATAGTGCCGCCCGTCGCCATCGAAACCGCCAAACCCGTTCCACTGGCTGAGCCCGCTGCCATCGGCGCTGACATTCGCCACCGCCTGCGAGGCAGATGCATGCGTCGTGGGCGTCAGCGATGGTAGTTCACGCTGAACCGGCAATGCTGCCGGCAGCAGGGCGTCGCGCGCCTGCAGGGCCGCCGCCTCGGCCCGCTCGATCTGGTCGAAGATGGTGCCGTTGCGCGTGTGCAGGACGACCCGGGCGACGGCGAGCAGCGTCTTGTAGGTCGTCTCGTCCATCAGGTCGCGGCGCACCGCGAAAATGTGCTGGCGAGGTCCGAGCTCCTTGCCACGCAAACGGCTGTTTTCGCACAGCGTCTCGACCGCCCGCTGCAGGTCCTGGACATAGGAGGACGCCTGCTCGTTGACGACGACGAAGTCGATCATCATGCCGCGGGTGCGCATATATTCCTGGAAGCGCAGCGCCTGGGCGACGATTTCGAGATCGGCGACGTCGCCGATCCTGACCAGGAAGATCGGGAAATCGCCGGAAATGCTGGTCGGCCACAGGCTCGACTGCTTGCCCAGCCCCGTGGCGATGGATTCGGCGGGAAGACGCAGGAACGGATCCGGATAGATCAGATAGCGCGCCAGCTTCTGCACATTGGCGGCATCGGTCAGGCTGAGGCCCATATGGCGGGTCTGCACCTGGCTGCGCGTCCAGGCGAGCATGGCCTGGCGGGCAAAGCTCTCTGGGTGGTCGAGGCGCGCAATGGCCTCGTCCAGCTCGGTGCGGCCGGCGCCGACGACGGTCCAGAAGGTCAGCGATATCTTCTTGTTGGCCGGTACGCGCACCTGGCGGCGCAGCGAGGCGACGGGATCGAGCGTGAAGCCTGAATGGCCGCCAAGCCTGGCGCCCGGATCGAAGGCAGCCGCGTCGACAATGGTACGGCCACGGCCGATGAAGGCGCGCCTGTCGGTCTCGGCCTCGGCATCGCGCGCCGACCCGGACGGATCGGTGACGAAATGCACCATGGCGACATCGGGCTCGCTGGTCTCGCGCTTGCGCCGCGTGGCGAAGATCGCCGCGTTATTCGCAGAGATTTCGGTTTCCACGAACATCTTCGAGAAGGCCGGATGCGCGTTGTCGGACGCTTCCAGGCCGAGCACCAGTTCGGCAAAGGAGGTTACTTCGATGTGACGGTCGGACGGACCGTCATTGTAGAGCGTGACCCGACGGCCCTCGCCGTTGCCTTCCGAGATGACGATGCATTCGACCTCGGAGCGCAACGTGCCCACCGATTTGACGAAGCTCGCCTTGTCATCGGAGAACAGGGTCTGCGCCTTTTCCTCGGGCGCACGCTTCGGCTCAGCCGTCGCCGACCACCAGTCGCCGGTGCCGGCGTCACGCAGGAAGATGTAGGAGCCGAGCCGGTCCTCTGTCGGATCCGGCTGCCAGCGGGTGACGGACAGATCACCCCAGCGGCTGTAGCCCGAGCCGGTGGCGGTGACCATCACCGAATAGCGGCCGTTCGACATGACGCTGGTCGACCGCAGCGACTGCAGCGGGTTGAGCACGATGCGGGTGTCGGGGCTTTCGACTTCGGTCTCGTCCTTGGCGCGTTCGTCGGCCTCGGTCCTGACGGTCGCGGTCGGGATGTCGCGCGGTGCCCTCTCCTGCAGCAAGAGTTCGGCCGATTCGATAACCGGATCGCTGTGGAAGCGGTCGCGCATGCGGCCTTCGAAGATGGCGTCGGCAACCGCCGCGATCGACATGCCCGAATGGTGGGCCATGTAGTTCTGCACGACGACATGATCGGTGCCTTCCGGCACGCGCTGCGGCGTGAAGTCGACGGCGTCATAGTAACCATGGCGGCCAAGCGCGCCGATCTCCCGCAATCGGGCGAGGTTCTGCACGGCTTCGCGCGGGTTGAACTGGGCGGCCAATATGGTGGCGTAAGGCGCGATCACCGTGTTCTGGCCCAGGCCGCGCTTCAGCCCGAGGCCGGGAACGCCGAAATTGGTGTACTGGTAGGTCAGTTCGCGGTCGCGGGCGTTGTAGGCCGCTTCCGAAATGCCCCACGGCACGTTCTTCTGGCGGCCATACTGGATCTGGCGCTTGATGATCAGCTTGCTGGTCTGGTTGAGAATCGAGCCCTGCGGCTCCTTCATCACCAGCGGCGGCATCAAATATTCGAACATCGAGCCGGACCAGGACATCAGCGCGCCCTGGAAACCGATCTCGACGATCGGCCGGCCCAGCCGGAACCAGTGCTCGGTCGGCAGATCGCCCTTGGCGATGGCGAACAGGCTGGTCAGCCGCGCCTCGGAAGCCAGAAGGTCGTAGCAGCTTTCATCGAGCTGATGTTCCTCGACCCGGTAGCCGATCGACAGCAGCTTGCGCTCCGGCCGCATCAGGAAGGAGAAATCCATCTCGAAGGCGAAGCGGCGCGTGCGCTCGCGCAAGGTGAGCAGCTTGGCGCGCAGCGCCTCGACGGCATTGTCGTCGCTGTGCGCGTCATGCACATGCGCCTCACAGGTGGCTTCCAACCTTGCCGCCCAGTCGACGATAACGTCGCTCTGCGGCGACGCCGCCTCGGTGTGGATGGCTGTGGCAAGCTTGCGGATCTCGCCGGCCAGCACGGCCAGGTTGATGGTGCGGATCGACGCCATCTCCGGCTGCGCCTTGATGGTGTCGACCGCGCGCCGCATACCGTCGAGACGGTCGGCGAGGCGCTGGCGCAGGGGGCGCAGCTGGCGGCGGTCGTCGGGCAACTCGTCAAGGCTTTCGCTGACGATGGTGACGGTGTCGAGAATGCCTTCGAAATCGCCCTGGAGGTGGACGGAGGGCGCTTCGGCCCATTCGGCGCAAGCTGCCGCCACCGCCACCAGATGGCCGGCGAGATTGCCGCTGTCGACAGCCGAGATGTAAAGCGGATAGAGCGGCTTCAGCGTCGTCGTGTCATACCAGTTGAAGAGGTGGCCGCGGTCGCGTGGCATGCCCTCGATGGTCGACATGGTGGCGTCGATACGAGTGATGGCGTCGGACAGGCTGATCCAGCCGAAGTCGCGGGCAGAGACGACGGACAGCAGGTAGACGCCGATATTGGTCGGCGAGGTGCGAGGTGCGACGACCGGCGCCGGGCTTTCCTGGAAATTGTCGGGCGGCAGATGGTGATGCTCTGCGGTCACGAAGCTTTCGAAATAGTGCCATGTGCGCCGCGCCACCGTGCGCAAAGTATGGATATCGGCCTGCGATATGCGCAAGCGATCCTCGGTTTCCGCCGAACGGCTGATCCAGCTGGCGATGGCGGGCGAGCCAATCCAGAACAGGGCGAAGAAGAAGGCAACGAAGGCGCCGGTCGAATCGGCCAGCACCGGAATGGCAAGGCCGACAAAGCCGATGATCACGGCGCCATACATCATGCCGTAATACGATCCGACATCATTGTCGCCCGCCTTGTGCGCCTGCGAGGCGGTGCGCCATTCCAAAAGGTTCTGGCGGCTGACGAACAGCCGGTAGAGCGTGCGCACGATGGCATCGCCCATCATCCAGGCGTTATGCGCCATCAGCACGATTTTCAGCGCCACCATGGCGGTGCCGAAGGCCACGTCGCGCGCCAGGGCCGAGAAATGGCCGCGCGGCGTCTGGTCGCCGCTCTTGGGCAGGATAGCGTTGACGATGTCGAATGTCGGCGCCATGAACAGGCTGAGGATCAGCAGGGCCTGCCATTGCGCGGCTTGCGTGAAGGGCAGCAGCGTCCAGCCGGCGATCGCCGCCATCACCCAGAAGATCGGCGTCAGCGAGCGGCGCAGATTGTCGATCATCTTCCAGCGCGAGAGAGCCGGCACGCCGGAGCGCGGATCGAGCATGAAGCCGAGCAGCTGCCAGTCGCCGCGCGCCCAGCGATGGTGGCGTGAGGCGTCGACCGAGTAGCGCGTCGGATAATCCTCGACCAGTTCGACGTCGGTGACCAGCGCCGAGCGCGCCAGCGCGCCTTCCAGCAGATCGTGGCTGAGGATGGTGTTTTCCTCGATGCGGCCCTGCAGCGCCGCCTCGAAGGCGTCGACGTGATAGAGGCCCTTGCCGGTGAAGGAACCGTCGCCGAAGACGTCCTGATAGAGATCGGACACGGCAAAGACATAGGGGTCGAGGCCGCGATTGGCCGAGAAGACCCGCTGGAAGAACGACGCATCGTCGCCGCTGGTCAGCGACGCGGTGATGCGCGGCTGCAAGATCGCATAGCCGGCGGTGACAACGCGCTTGCTGGCGTCGAAATGCGGGCGGTTGAGCGGGTGGCAAAGCTTGCCCACCAGGGTCGCGACCGCGTCGCGGGTGGTGCGCGTGTCGGCATCGAGCGTCATCACGTGGACGACGTTCTCCGGCAGCGGCACGTCGAGCGGCAGGAACGTGGTGTCACTGTCACCGCGCAGCAGAAGGTCGAGTTCATGCAGCTTGCCGCGCTTGCGCTCCCAGCCCATCCAGGACCCTTGAGCCGCATTGAACAGCCGGCGCCGGTGCAGGATGTAGAAACGCGGCGCGCCTTCGGAGGGATAGCGGGCGTTGAGACGGGCGATCTCGGCGCGGGCGAATTCGAGGATTTCGGTATCCGCCGCGTCGATCTCGGTCTTGCTGTCGGGCCAGTCCGACAGCAGCGCGAAATGGATTTCATCGGCCGTGTTGGCGAGATGATGGACCTCGATATTGCGGATGTTTTCCTCGACATCGTCGCGCGAGCCGATCAGCGACGGCACCACCACAAGCGTGCGCGCCTCGGGCGGTACGCCGTGCCTGTAATCGTAGCCGACGAGGCGCGTCGGTTTCAAAAACAGCGATACGACAGTGTTGAAGAAGGCGAGCGCGCCCTCGCTGGCCGGCACGGCAAACAGCGCCAGCATCAGAACGATCGACGGCACCGACAGGCCGAGATTGGCGAGTGCGTTGCCGGAGAGGACGAGAAGCAGGGCCGTCAGCGCAAACACCGGTACGACGATGCCAAGCCATCCGGTCTTGCGGAAGGCGCGCTTGATCGTCTGGCTGATGGTGGGCCGGTAGCCGATTGCCTTCTCCAGCTCCAGCCGGCGTGGGCCGACGAGAAAGAACCCGACATCTGTGTGGGCGGGCGCGGTCGCGGTTGGGACGGCAGTGCCTTCAGCATCGCCCGAGATGGTCTCGCCGGCGGCGTGGCCGGCCAGCTCGATGGCCTTTTCGGCGACACGATATTCCGAAAGGTCCGAGCGTCGCGCCAGTTCCTCGATCGCGGTGCGGTACTGGTCGCGCGAGAAGAAGTCGAGCGCGGCGAAATCGGTGCGCTCGCGCAGCACGGTATCGATGCGGCTGACGCCTTCGAACCACACGGTCCAGTCGACGTCGTTGATGAGGCGCAGGCCGCGGATGATGTTGCCCGTCGTCACATTGCCGCTGGACAGCGTGTGATGTTCGGAAATGATGATTTCCTCGGCGTCGGAGCCGGTCTTTTCGAGTTCGCCTTCCAGCCATTCCAGGGCCTTGCCGGCATTCTGCGATCCATCGCGCAAGCGGTAGAGCAGCTGGGTGGCAAAGGTGGTGTCCTGCGCGTGGGCGCCGAAGTTGGACAGGATCGCCTGCCGGTCGGCGCTGTCGTCGGTCGCCAGAACCTTGTCGGCCACATCGTTGGCGATCTGGCGCATCTGGCGGGTGCGATTGACCCTGACCGCCAGCCGGCGGAGATTTTCGATCAGGACGAAGCGCAACAGCGACGGCAGCGCCCAGAGTTCGCCGATCTTCAGCGGCTCGACCGACTGAAAACCCTGGACGATGGACTTGAACATCGTCGCCGAGATGGAACTGTCCGAATGCGCCACATAGGTCCAGGCCAGTGCCAGCGCGCGCGGCACGCTGCCGCCGTCAGGCAGTTTCAAGGTCGGCAGCTGGCGATAGAAGCGGCGCGGCAGATCGCGCTTGACCTGGAAAATGGTCTCTTCGACCAGATAATTGTTGTCGAGCAGCCATTGTGCCGCCGGCGTGATCGTCTCGCCTCTGGCCTGCGCCGCATTGGTCGAACGGTAGACTTCCAGGATCTTCTTGGCACTGTCGCGGATACGGGCCTGAAAATCGAACGGCGTCAGGCCGAACAGATCGGTGAGGTCGCCTTTTGCCAGGCTTTCACCGAGCAGCCGAAGGCGCTCTTCGGGCAGGTAATTGGAGCGGATCGGCTCTTCGGTGATGGCCGGGAAGCTCGCGCTTGTCTTCTCGATTTGGGCAGGGTTCGTCTGAATATTCATTGAAAATTCCGTAAGCGGGCAGTCAGCGGCGTCACCGCCACGGCAATGGCCCTAAAACCGATTCAAATGCAATTGGTTGCATAAACCCCATTTGCCGAAAGTTTGTTTCCGCACCACGACAGGGCGTCATCTCTCAGCGAAAAACAACGACGAGGACCCCTCCTCCCGTCGAGATCGATCGACGGGGAGGATTCGGGCTTTTTCGTGATGCCCGCCGTCAGTTTACGCTATAATGCGCCGGCATCGCGATCATGTTTGGAAACAAGCGTTAATCGTTGCCGGAGATGACGCCGATCCGGATCACGAACAGCGTTGCCTCATGGGAGGGCTGGACAAGCAGGCCGGCGCTGTCCGGACCGGCTACCAACGTGTCCAGCGCTCCGAGGCGAACCGGTTGGGCGGCGGGCACGATGACTTCGCCGTTCAAGCACAGGATGAGGGTTGTCCCGGCTTCAATCCGGATTTCCATGGGAGCCGAAATCACCAGGCGTTCGACCGAATGCGTCATCCGGCTTCGGCGGGTCATGACATTGAGATCGGTGATCGGCCCGCCGATCAGCGCGGCTGCGGTCGGCGCGTCAGCCGGGAAGGAAAACAGGGCGGTCGCCCTGTTTATGGATGTCGGCGGGTAGCCGGCAATCTCGAGGACAATGCCCTCGCCTTCGAGCACGGCAAGGGTGCGATCGATCCCGGCAAACTGCGAGAACGGGCCGCTCAATTCGACGCGCGCCATCGAGACGCGCCAGTCGAAATCGTCGAGCCCGGCACCAATGGGCGAGACGGCGATTTCCGTAGTCACGCCGCCGCCGTTCTTCCACGGCATCGACCGGTATTCGGCTGCCCGCAGGATGCGCATCGGCTCAGCCAATCAGCCGAGAATGCCGGGCAGGTTGAGCTGGTGCTCCTTGGCGCATTCGATGGCGATCTCGTAGCCGGCATCGGCGTGGCGCATGACACCGGTCGCCGGGTCGTTCCACAACACCCGCTCCAGGCGCCTTGCTGCGTCCCTCGTACCGTCGGCGACGATGACCATGCCGGCGTGCTGCGAAAAGCCCATGCCAACGCCGCCGCCATGGTGCAGCGACACCCAGGTGGCGCCAGACGCTGTGTTGAGCAATGCGTTGAGCAGCGGCCAGTCGGACACCGCGTCGGAGCCGTCCTTCATCGATTCCGTCTCGCGGTTCGGCGAGGCGACCGAGCCGGAATCGAGATGATCGCGGCCGATGACGACAGGCGCCTTCAGCTCACCCTTGGCCACCATCTCGTTGAAGGCGAGGCCGAGCCGATGCCGATCGCCGAGGCCAACCCAGCAGATGCGCGCCGGCAGCCCCTGGAAGGCAATGCGCTCGCGCGCCATGTCCAACCAGTTGTGCAGATGGGTGTTGCCGGGCGTCAGTTCGCGCACCTTGGCGTCGGTCTTGTAGATATCCTCCGGATCGCCCGACAGGGCCGCCCAGCGGAACGGCCCGATGCCGCGGCAAAACAGCGGACGGATATAGGCCGGCACGAAACCGGGGAAGGCGAAGGCGTTCTCGAAGCCCTCCTCCTTGGCCACCTGGCGGATGTTGTTGCCATAGTCGAGCGTCGGCACGCCGGCGTTCCAGAACGCCACCATCGCCTCGACATGCTCACGCATCGAGGCACGCGCAGCCTTCTCGACCGCCTTCGGGTCGCTGACGCGCTTCTCGCGCCACTCAGCCATCGTCCAGCCTTTCGGCAGATAGCCGTTGATGGGATCATGCGCCGAGGTCTGGTCGGTGACCATATCGGGGCGAATGCCACGCCTGAACATTTCCGGGACGATCTCGGCCGTATTGCCAAGCAGGCCGACCGACTTCGCCTCGCCGGCCTTGGTCCAGCGCTCGATCATCGCCATCGCCTCATCGAGCGTTTCGGCCTTCTCGTCGACGTAGCGGGTGCGCAGGCGAAAATCGATCGAGTCCGGGTTGCATTCGATCGCCAGGCAGCAGGCGCCGGCCATGACGGCGGCCAGCGGCTGGGCACCGCCCATGCCGCCGAGCCCGCCGGTCAGTATCCATTTTCCCTTGAGATTGCCGCCATAATGCTGGCGGCCAGCCTCGACAAAGGTCTCGTAGGTACCCTGCACGATGCCTTGCGTGCCGATGTAGATCCACGAGCCGGCCGTCATCTGGCCGTACATCATCAGGCCCTTCTTATCGAGCTCGTTGAATTTTTCCCAGGTCGCCCAGTGCGGCACCAGGTTGGAGTTGGCGATCAGCACGCGCGGTGCATCCGGATGGGTGCGGAAGACGCCGACCGGCTTGCCGGACTGCACCAGCAGCGTCTCGTCATCGGCCAGCGTCCTCAACGAGGCGACGATGCGGTCGAAATCGTTCCAGGTCCGCGCTGCCCGGCCGATGCCGCCATAGACGACCAGCTCGTTGGGATTTTCGGCGACGTCGGGGTCGAGATTGTTCATCAGCATGCGCAACGGCGCTTCCGTCAGCCAGGAGCGGGCGCTGATTTCGGTGCCACGCGGGCTGCGGACTTCACGGATGTTGTGGCGAGGATTGTTCATGGCGTCACTCCATAAAAAGACCTGATGTCAGCCGCGCGCCCAGGATGTCGCGGTCTCGAGGATTTTCCGCAGCGTGGCGCGGATCGGTGCTGTAAACTCGGCATCGTAAGGCACCGGCCAATTGTCGGGCGCGCCCTTGCCTTCCGGCTCGCGCATGTAGCCACGGTTGGACAGCTCCATCTGCAGCGCATGCACGCCATCTTGAGGTTGTCCGAAATGGCGCGTGATCCAGCCGCCCTTGAAACGGCCATTGACGACAGAGATCTCGCCGGTCTCGGCCATGATCTGAGCGACTATCGCCTGCAAGGTCGGATCGGCGCTCTTGCCGTCATTGGTGCCGAGATTGAACACCGGTAGCGTGCCTTCGAACAGGCGCGGCAGCACCGAACGGATCGAGTGGCAATCATAGAGGACGATCTTTTCGTGCAGCCCGCGCAACCGGCCGATCTCGGCCTGCAAGGCGGCATGATAGGGCACGAAGAATTTTTCGCGGCGCTCGTCGATCTCCGATGGCCCCGGCTCTTCGCCCTCCCGATACAGCGGATCGCCATCGAAAGTCTCGGTTGGGCAGAGACCGGTCGTCGCCTGGCCGGGGTAGAGCGAGGCGCCGGACGGATCACGGTTGACGTCGATAACAGTGCGCGAGATCGCCGTATGCACGACTGTCGCGCCGAGACCGCCTGCGAAATCATAGAGCTTGTCGATCCACCAGTCGCAGTCGCGGCGGCCGAGCCAGGGCGACACCAGCCGGTTCTCCAGGCCGGCGAGATCGATTCCGGTGTGCGGAATCGACACCAGCAACGGCGCTGTGCCAGGCGTGACGGTGAGCCAGGGCGTGCTTGCCATCATGCCGCTCCGGAAATCGACGGCAGCGCTATCGCGCCGGCTGCCTTGATGGTCGCGCCGCTGCGCACCATGGCGATCGCCTTTTCCATGTCGGGGTGGAAATGCCGGTCATTGTCGAGATGCGGCACCTCGGCCCGGACCAGCTTGCGCACGGCCTCCAGGGCATCGCTCGACGCCAGCGGCGCATGGAAGTCGCAGCCTTGCGCGGCGGCAAGCAATTCGATGCCGATCACGGCCGTGGCGTTCTCGACCATGCCGATGAGCCGGCGCGCGCCGTGCGCCGCCATCGAGACGTGGTCTTCCTGGTTGGCCGAGGTGGGAATCGAATCGACGCTGGCCGGGTAGGCCTTCTGCTTGTTTTCCGAGACAAGAGCCGCCGCCGTCACCTGCGGGATCATGAAGCCGGAGTTCAGGCCGGGCTTGGGCGTCAGGAAGGCCGGCATGCCGGACAGCGCCGGATCGACCAGCATGGCAATGCGGCGTTCCGACAAAGAACCGATCTCGCAGACGGCGAGCGCGATCATGTCGGCGGCGAAAGCCACCGGCTCGGCATGAAAATTCCCGCCGGAGAGTGCGGTGTCATCCTCGGCGAAGATCAGCGGATTGTCGGTGACGCCATTGGCCTCGGCGCCTAGCGTGTCGGCGGCCTGACGCAGCACGGTGAGTGCCGCGCCCATGACCTGCGGCTGACAGCGCAAGCAATAGGGATCCTGCACGCGCTCGTCGCCGACACGGTGTGATTCACGGATGGCGCTGCCGGCCATCAAATTGCGCAGCGCGTCCGCCGTCTCGATCTGGCCGCGATGCTTTCTCAACACATGGATGCGCGGATCGAAGGGCGCATCGGAGCCCTTGGCCGCGTCGGTCGACAAGGCACCGGCGACCAGCGCCGACTGGTAAAGCACTTCGGCCTCGAACAGGGCGGCCAGCGCATAGGCGGTCGAGAATTGCGTGCCATTGAGCAGCGCCAAGCCTTCCTTGGCGCCCAATGTCACCGGCTCCAGCCCATGCGAGACAAAGGCGACCTTGGCCGGGAAGCGTCCATGCGGGGTGAAGCATTCGCCGACACCGATCATCACCGCCGTCATGTGCGACAGCGGAGCAAGGTCGCCGGAGGCGCCGACCGAGCCCTGTGCCGGCACCACCGGGATGACGTCGTTGGCCAGCATCGCTTCGAGCAACTCGATGGTTTGCGGCCGCACGCCGGAGGCGCCCTGCGCCAGGCTGGCGAGTTTCAGCGCCATCATCAGCCGGCAAACGGCTGACGGCATCGGCTCGCCGACGCCGGCGGCGTGCGATAGCACGATGTTGCGCTGCAAGGTCTCGAGATCCGCGGCCGGGATGCGGACGCTGGCCAGTTTGCCGAAACCGGTGTTGATGCCATAGACCGGCTCGCCTTTGGCAACGATCCTGGCGACGGCCTCGGCGCTCGCCTTGATTTTCGGCCGGCAGGCATCGTCGAGCCTCAGTGCGGCGCCACGATAGATCGCGCGCCAGTCGGCCAGCGTCGCATTGCCGGGCTTCAGGGTCAGTTCGGTCATTGTCCTCTCCAGATGCGGGCATGCAGCGGGTTGAAGCCCATGCGGTATACGAGTTCAGCGGGGCGCTCGATGTTCCATATCGCCAGGTCGGCGGATTTTCCGACCTCAAGCGTGCCGGTTTCTTCAAGCAAACCAAGCGCGCGGGCCGCCTCGCGGGTGACGCCGGCAAGACATTCGTCGACAGTCAGGCCGAACAAGGTCGCGGCCATGTTCATGGTCAGAAGCAGCGAGGTCAGCGGCGAGGTGCCGGGATTGTTGTCGGTGGCGACAGCCATCTTGACGCCATGCTGGCGAAACAGGCCGATCGGCGGCTTTTTTGTTTCGCGAATGAAATAGTAGGCGCCGGGCAGGATCGTCGCCACGGTTCCGGCCTTGGCCATTGCCGCCGCACCCGCCTCATCGGTGTATTCGAGATGATCGGCCGACAGCGCACCGTAACGTGCGGCAAGTTCGGCGCCGTGCAGGTTGGACAGTTGGTCGGCATGGAGCTTGACCGGCAGGCAGGCCGCCTTGGCCGCATCGAAGACGCGCGCCATCTGGTCCGGCGAAAAGGCGATGCCCTCGCAAAACCCGTCGACGGCATCGGCCAGCCCCTCGGCGGCAACCGCCGGGAGAATTTCCTTGGCAACCAGATCGATGAAAGCGTCCTTGTCGCCCTTGGCTTCCGGCGGCAGTGCATGGGCGCCGAGGAAGGTGGTCCTGATCGTCACCGGCCGCTGTTCGCCCAGCCGCCGTGCGGCGCGCAGCGATTTCTGCTCGTTTTCGAGGTCGAGGCCGTAGCCCGACTTTACCTCCACGGTGGTTACGCCTTCGGCGATCAGCGCATCGAGGCGTGGCAGCGATTGGGTGACCAGTTCGCTCTCGCTGGCGGCGCGCAGCGATTTGACCGAGGAGACGATGCCGCCACCGGCCCTGGCGACTTCTTCATAGGTGGCGCCGGCCAGCCGCATCTCGAATTCGTTGGCGCGGTTGCCGGCATGGACCAGATGGGTGTGGCAGTCGATCAGGCCAGGCGTGATCCAGCGGCCCTCGCAATCTACCGTCTCGGCGCCCTGGGCAAGTGCTGAGGGCAGCTCCGACTCGGGGCCGGCATAGACAATGCGGCCGTCACGCGCAGCAAGCGCGCCGTGTTCGACGACGCCAAGTCCGGCAGACCCTTCGGCCATGGTCGCCAAGCGCGCATTGCGCCACAGGCGAAGACCCCCTGCCCAGCTTTTGCTCTCTGCAGCCATCATCTTTTCCGTTTCAATCGATGGCGATTATGTATATACATATTGAAACGCACTGCAAGTGCCATCATCGCATGAGAGACAGAGAACCGGAGAGAAAAGTGGCAGCGATCTTTGCGGAACAGGCGCTCCTTCCCAATGGCTGGCACGACAATGTGCGGCTCACCTTGGCCGAGGGACGCATTACAGCCGTTCAGCCGGGCGCAGCAGCGGCAGTCGGCGACGAACGCCACGCAATCCTGTTGCCCGGCATGCCCAACCTGCACAGCCACGCCTTCCAGCGCGGCATGGCCGGCCTTGCCGAACTTCGCGGCCCCTCCGCCGACAGTTTCTGGAGCTGGCGCGAGGTGATGTACCGCTTTGCCCTGTCGATGACGCCCGATCAGGTCGAGGCGGTTGCAGCCCAACTCTATGTCGAGATGCTGGAGGCTGGGTTTTCACGCGTCGGCGAATTTCACTATCTGCATCACGACCGCGATGGAAAACCTTACGCCAATCTTGCCGAGATGGCCGAGCGCATCGCGGCCGCGGCCGGCGAGACGGGTATCGGCCTGACGCTGCTGCCAGTGTTTTATGCACATTCGTCCTTCGGCGGTGCCGCGCCAAACGAAGGCCAGCGACGATTCATCAACGATGTGAATCGGTTCTCGCGGCTTGTTGACAAAAGCCGGGAATGCGTCCGCAGTTTGAATCAAGCAGTTGTCGGCGTTGCCCCACACAGTTTGCGCGCGGCGACACCGGAAGAACTGACCGAAGTGGCCGCGATAGTGCCGGATGGGCCGATCCACATCCACATCGCCGAGCAGGTGAAAGAAGTCGAGGATTGCCTCGCCTGGTCAGGCGCGCGGCCGGTCGAATTTCTGCTTGGCCATGCCAAGGTCGACAAGCGCTGGTGCCTGATCCACGCCACCCATATGACCGATGCGGAAACCGTTGGGATGGCAAAGAGTGGCGCCATCGCCGGTCTTTGCCCGATCACCGAGGCCAATCTCGGTGACGGCACTTTTGCAGCGCCGCTGTTCAGAGACCATGGCGGCCGCTTTGGCGTCGGCTCCGACTCCAACGTGCTGATCGGCCTGCCCGACGAGTTGCGCCAGCTCGAATATTCGCAGCGCCTCGCCCACCGCGCCCGCAATGTGCTGGCGGTCGCGGGCGGCTCGACCGGCCGGGCGCTGTTCGACGCAGCGCTCGACGGCGGCAGCGTCGCTCTTGGCGTCGGCGCCTCAGCAATCGCCGCCGGCGCATCCGCCGATCTCGTCTCGCTCGACGCCAGCAATCCCTCGCTGGCCGGCAAGAGCGGTGACGCAATCCTCGACGCCTGGATCTTCGCCAATGGCAGCAAGGTCGATTGCGTCTGGGTGCATGGCCAGAAACAGGTCAGCGGCGGCAGGCATGTCAAGCGCGAGGCCGTCACTGAGCGGTTTCGCAGTGTGATGACGGCGCTTTCAGCATGAGCATTGTCGAGACTGCGGATGCGGAAGGCAGCGTCTCGCTGCACCAGCGCATCCTGTCCGACATCAGCGAACGCATCATGTCCGGTGCCTGGGCGCCCGGTCACCGCATTCCCTTCGAACACGAACTGAGCGCGCAATACAATTGCTCGCGCATGACGGTGAACAAAGCGCTGTCGCAGCTTGCCAAGGCCGGGCTGATCGAGCGCCGCCGCCGCTCCGGCAGCTTTGTGCGCCGGCCGCAGTCGCAAGCGGCGGTGCTGGAAATCCACGACATCCGCATCGAGGTCGAGGCGCTCGGCCTGCCCTACCGCTACGAGCGCGTCGCGCGACACAAAAGGCGCAGCAGCGCCGAGGATCGCGCACTGCTGGAGCTGGGCGCTGCCGGGCCGGTGCTGGCGCTGGAGTGCGGGCATTTCGCCGGCGAGCGGCCGTTCGCGCATGAACAGCGGCTGATCAATCTCACCGCTGTCGCCGAAGCGGCGGACGAGGAATTCGTAGCCATCGCACCAGGACCATGGCTGATTGGCCGCGTGCCGTGGAGCGAAGCCGAGCACCGGATTCGCGCTGTCGCCGCCGACAGGCATATCGCGGCCGCGCTCGACATCGCAGCCGGCGCGCCGTGCCTGGTGGTCGAGCGGCGGACATGGAGCGCCGATCACCCGGTCACCCATGTGCGCTTTACCTATGCGGCCGAGAGCCACACACTGGTGGCGAGATTCACGCCGTCGCAGGGGTAGTGCTAATCTCCCCCCACGTGGGGGGAGATTGGCAGCTTCAACGTCGGCCTAAATCGCCGCCGTAATAATAATCTCGACCAGATATTCCGGTCCGGCGAGCTTTGCTTCGCCGGTGGCGCGGGCCGGCGTGTTGCCTTGCGGCACCCACTTGTCCCATTCCGCGTTCATCTCGGCGAAGGTGCTCATGTCGGCCAGCCAGATGATCGCCTGCAGGATCTTGGTCTTGTCGGAACCGGCCTTGGCCAGCAGCCCATCGACGGCCGCCAGGATGTCCCTGGTCTGCGAAGCGACGTTGCCGGTCGGCTGACCGACCTGACCGGCCAGATAGACGGTATCTCCGTGAATGACGATCTGGCTCATGCGCGGGCCAACATCGATGCGACGAATGCTCATTGGATGGTTCCTTCCTGTGGCGGTTGCGCCTCTTTAGAGTTGCGGCCGGCTTCGGGCAAGGTCGCAAGGTCGAATCCCCTTGGGCCAAGGGCATATGATATCCACACACGGCAAGTTGACCCGCCAGCCGCAATTGCGCCGGATTGGCTTGTTGACTAATGTAATAACATCACATATCCAATCGGCCGCCGCCCGCAGCCGGATTTCGCCGCCCCCACGGATCGCAGAATGACAAACACCTGCCTGACATTCCGCGACCTGACCCTTGGCTACGGCAGCCATCCGGCAATCCATCATCTCGACGGCACCATCCGCAAGGGCTCGCTGACGGCTGTCGTCGGCGCCAACGGCTCGGGCAAATCGACGCTGATGAAAGGTATTGTCGGCGTCCTGAAGCCGATGGCCGGCGAGGTTATCCGCGCGCCCGGCGTTCGCGCCGCCTATCTGCCGCAGCAATCGGAGCTCGACCGCTCCTTTCCGGCGCGAGTGGTGGACCTGGTTTCGCTCGGCCTGTGGCCACGGCGCGGCCTGCTTGGCCGCTACACCAGGCAAGATCGCGATGACGTCAGCAAGGCGCTGATGGCGGTCGGGCTCGGCGGCTTCGAGAAGCGACCGATCGATACCCTGTCGGGCGGCCAGCTGCAGCGCACACTGTTTGCGCGTGTCCTGCTGCAGGACGCCGACCTTATCTTGCTCGACGAACCCTTCAACGCCGTCGACGCCAAGACGGTCGGCGACCTTATTGCCCTGATCAAGCACTGGCATGGCGAGGAACGCACCATCATGGTGGTCGTCCACGATCTTGATCTTGTGCGGCAGAATTTCCCCGAAACACTGCTTCTCGCCCGCCAGCCGATCGCCTGGGGCGAAACCAGGGAAACGCTGAAGCCTGAAAACCTGTTGCGCGCCCGCCGCTTCCACGAAGCCTGGGAAGAGAATGCGCCCTGGTGCGAGCCAGGCGAGGACGCTCATGGTCATGGCCACGATCACGACCACCATGACCATCAACATGGCGTCGGACCGAGGGCCGCCTGATGGATACGCTTTATGGTCTTTTCATCGCGCCTTTCGCCGATTTCGGCTTCATGCAGCGAGCTCTGATCGGTTCGCTGATGCTGTCGCTCGGCGCCTGCCCGATCGGCGTTTTCCTGATGCTGCGGCGGATGAGCCTGTCGGGCGACGCCATGGCGCATGCCATCCTGCCAGGTGCCGCCGCCGGCTTCCTGTTCTATGGGCTGGAGATCCTGCCGATGACCATCGGCGGCCTGATCGCCGGCGTCATCGTCGCGCTCGGCGCCGGCGCCGTCTCGCGCTTCACCATCCAGCGCGAGGACGCCTCGATGGCGGCGTTCTATCTGATTTCGCTCGCCATCGGCGTGCTGATGGTGTCGATCCGGGGCTCCAGTGTCGATCTCATGCATGTGCTGTTCGGCACCGTGCTGGCGCTCAACGATGAAGCACTGACACTGATCGGCGGCATCGTCGCGGTGACACTGGTCAGCCTTGCCATCTTCTGGCGAGCGCTGGTCGCTGAATGCCTCGACCCGCTGTTCCTGCGCTCGGTCAGCCGGCTCGGCAGTCCGGTGCATTTCATCTTTCTCGGCCTTGTCGTGCTCAACCTCGTCGGCGGCTTCCAGGCGCTCGGCACGCTGCTTTCGGTCGGACTGATGATGCTGCCGGCCGCCGCTGCCCGTTTCTGGACGGTGCGCGTCGAGCCGATGTGCGTGCTCGCCGTGCTGATCGGCTTTGCCTCCTGCGTCGCCGGGCTGCTGTTGTCTTATCACGCGTCGCTGCCGTCCGGCCCGGCCATCATCTTGTCTGCCGGCGTCGTTTATTTCGCCTCGATCCTGTTTGGCACGCGCGGCATTCTGCGCGCGCGCATCATCCACCACCGTCACAGAACGGCCTGATCCCCCGCCCCTAGAAGGAGACCCGTCCATGCTGAAATCGATCCATGCCGCCCTGGCGATGAGCGTTATAACATTAACCGCCTTTGGCGCATCGTCGGCCTCCGCTGCACCGCTGAAAGTGGTCGCCAGCTTCACCGTCATTGCCGACTTCGCCAAAAATGTCGGCGGCGACCGCATCGATGTGACCACCATCGTCGGGCCGGATGGCGACGCCCATGTCTACGAGCCGAGCCCGGCCGATGCGGTGGCCATGGCCAAGGCCGATATCGTGCTGGTCAACGGCCTGCATTTCGAAGGTTTTTTGCAGCGGCTGGTCGACGCCAGCGCCACCAAGGCCTCGATCGTCACGTTGACCAAGGGCGTGACGACGATCGATTTCAAGCCTGAATTCGCCGATGCCGACGCGGCCGAGGGTGCCGGCACCAGCGGCGGCAAGACGGTCACCGATCCGCATGCCTTCCAGTCGATCGCCAATGCCAGGATCTATGTGAAGAACATCGCCGAGGCCTTCTGCGCGGCCGATTCGGACGGCTGCGTCAGCTACCAGACCAATGCCGCCGCCTACACCAAGAAGCTCGACGCGGTCGAAGGTGAAGTGAAAGCAGCGATCGCCTCGATCCCGGAGAGCAAGCGCGTCGTCATCACCTCGCACGACGCCTTTGGCTATTTCGAACACGCATACGGCCTGACCTTCCTCGCCCCGCAAGGCATCTCGACCGATTCAGAACCGTCCGCCGCCGACGTCGCCAAGCTGGTCACCCAGGTGAAGCAGGACAAGGCCGCGGCGATCTTCGTCGAGAACATCACCAACCCGCGCCTGATCGAGCAGATCGCCAGCGAGACCGGCATCAAGGTGGGCGGCACGCTCTATTCGGACGCGTTGTCGCAGCCCGACGGCCCGGCCTCGACCTATATCGACATGATGCACAACAACATCCGTCAGATCAAAGGCGCCATTCTCGGCAGCTGAGTTTGAAGGATTATCCAGCCGGACCGCATCGGCCCGGTTGGATTTTCTGGCACGCAATGCCTATTTGGCAGAGAATTCCTTCGGTGCGGATTGCCGCACATGTCGGGGAGTGGCAAGACTGCCGCCTGACCAGTTTGCGAGGATGCTGCCATGGAATACCGCGAAATCAGCGAGGACTATTCGGTCTCGGGCCAAATCCAGCCCGAAGACGTCGCCGCCATCAAGGAAGCCGGCTTCAAGAGCGTGATCTGCAACCGGCCCGATGACGAACAGCCCGGCCAGCCTTCGGCCGACACCGTCAAGGCAGCGGTCGAGGCCGTGGGCCTCGCCTTCCGCTACATCCCCGTCATCAGCGGCCAGATCACGGCCGAGAATGTCGAGGATCAGGCCGAAGCGCTCGATGAACTCGACGGCCCGGTCTTCGCCTATTGCCGCTCCGGCGCCCGCTGCACCAATCTTTATGGACTGATCCAGCAGTCGAAGGGGTGACGGTCCCGGAGGCCGGTGATCCTTCACACCCCCCTCTGTCCTGCCGGACATCTCCCCCGCGAGGGGGAGATTGGATGTCGATTGGCGAAAGCGGTTGAGCGCGCAATCTCCCCACTTGCGGGGGAGATGTCCGGCAGGACAGAGGGGGGTGGGACGGAACTCGACGCTGACAACCTCGATGCTTCCACC
>NZ_SMYZ01000010.1 GCF_004919685.1 Mesorhizobium norvegicum
GAATCTCAACAAGCCTTAGTTCGTTGCGATGAATTCGGATCAGGACGAGAACCGGAGATACGATGCGATTGACGCATTGCGCGCAATCGCGGTGATGCTGGTTCTGATTTTCCACTATACGTCGCGCTTCCCCGCCGACTACATCCGTTTCCCGCACCAGATGACTTTGCCATGGAACGGAATCGTTGGTGTCTTTCTCTTTTTCATCATCAGCGGTTACTGCATTGCGAGGACGGCCGAGCGGGCAGAAACCATCTGGACGTTTTGGCTGCGCAGGTTCACACGCGTGGAGCCTGCGCTCATCGCCAGCATAGCGATCACGCTTGTCATGGTTGCGATCTTAGGTCTTCCCGATAGAGAGGTTTCAGCCGCCGATGGCCTGCGCAACGCAGCTTGGGGACCTCTGTTTTTTTCCACGCCACTTGTCGACGGCGCCTACTGGTCCCTGCTTGCGGAGGCAAAGTTCTACGTCGTATTCGGCCTCATCTTCTATCTTTGGTCGAAAGGCGCACTTGTCCTGTTCGCAAGCTTCACTGCAATTGGCGCGGCAGTCCACTTTTCAGGCCTATGGGCGGACCATCAAGCTTTGATCCATCCGTTCCAGGGCGTCGCCATCTCCTATTTTTTCTTCCCTTACAGCCTTTTCTTTTTGATGGGCATTGCGGCGCGCCGATCGAACTGGATCGTGCAGATGGCTGTAACGGCAGGATGCTTGGCAATCACCGTCGAGTTGTGGGGCATCACCACATTCACCGTATGGGTAATTGCGCTCTCGATTCTCGGTGTCATCGGGGTTCAGTTGCGCGACATTAGGATTTGGCGATGCGTGACTTATGTCGGTTTTGTTAGCTATCCACTGTATCTTCTGCACCAGAATATCGGTGTTGCCATCATACGGTGGCTGGCCCAATGGATCGGCTCACCGTATCTTCGAATCGGCGTAGCGTTTGCTGTCGTGCTCGGCTTGGCGGCGTTCGTGGCCTGGGCGGTCGAGCATAGATTTCGTCGAAGGATCGAAGGGGCCGCCGTTCGGCTTGTGCCCGGGCTGTCGTTCAACTTCAGTCAGACTCGACTGACGAAAACCACGCGGTTGTGACGCTTCATAGCTGTGCAGGTGACTTCACACCGCCCCCAGCAGATGCAGCGCGAACCAGATCCATCCCAGCAGAAGAATCACCGCACCGACGAAGAAAGAGCGGCTGCGCAGCAGCAGATTGTTGCTGGTCAGGTGAACCCAGGCATGGACATAGCGCGACGCGACGAAAATCCACATCAGCGCCAGGGTCAGATAGTTGACGCCGTTGGTCAGGTGCAGCGTCAGGCACAGCACATAAAACAGCACCGGCAGTTCGAACTGATTGATGAGATTGGCGGCAACGGTCGTGCTGGAGGCCGGCTCGGTCGAGCGCACCTTGTACTGACCGGGCTTGGCTTCGCCTGACCTGATTGCACCGTATCTGCGCCGACCCAGGACGCCGTAGACGATGTAGATCAGCAGCACATGCGCCAGAACAGGCCAGAAGATCGTGGTCTGGTTCATGAAGTGCCCCCTGCCCGGTCGGGCTTTGCGTGCGGCATCAAGCCTGGCGTTTCTGGCTTGCCAGCCAGAAGGCGGCAATGACGATCACCGGGATGGCGAAAAGCGCGAATTTGGTGACGATCAGCGACGAGGCGAAAGACAGCGAATCCGGGTTCGCCGACAGGAAATCGGACAGTAGGCGGGCTACCGCGATGTTCTGGACGTAGTCGGCAAGCGTGTAGGGCAGCACCAGAACCAGCGCGAAGATCGACTGCAGTTGCGCCGGCAGCACGCGGAAAGCCTTCAATCGCCGACCGCTTGCCAGGATCAGGCTGACCAGCGTCACCGACAGCAGCGCCGGGAACAGCAGATCGAAGGTCAGATAGTGCCAGACGAGAATGATCTCGCCACCGCGCCGGCCGAGCGCCGTCAGCCAGGCCATGCCTTCGTCGGGCGTGAAACCGAAAATACGCATGTCGAGTGACGGCAAGCCGCCGCTCAACTGGCGGAAGTAGAAGAATTCCAGTGCCGTCATGGCGATGAACACCACCGCCGACAGGAAGCAGAGCGCGCCTGCGTGGCGCGACAGCCGCAGGATCGTCGCCGTCAGGCTCCGCCCGAGCCCGTACGGATCAGGCTCCGCCGGGATAGTTCGGGCTTTCGCGGGTAATCGTGACGTCATGGGCGTGGCTTTCACGAAGTCCGGCATTGGATATGCGCACAAAGGTGGCGCGTTCGCGGAAATCGGCAAGGTCGCGGCCACCAACATAACCCATAGCGGCTTTCAGCCCGCCTGCAAGCTGGTGCAGCACGCCAGACACAGGTCCTTTGTAGGGAACCTGCCCTTCGATGCCTTCCGGGACCAATTTCAGCGTGTCGCGCACCTCGGCCTGGAAGTAGCGATCAGCTGAGCCGCGGGCCATGGCGCCGACCGAGCCCATGCCGCGATACGCCTTGAAGGAGCGGCCCTGGTGCAGATAGACCTCGCCCGGGCTTTCGTCGGTTCCGGCCAACAGCGAGCCGATCATGGCTGCACTTGCGCCGGCGGCGAGCGCCTTGGCGAGATCGCCTGAATATTTGATGCCGCCATCGGCGATCACCGAGACGCCTGATTTGTGCGCCGTCTCGACCGCCGACATGATGGCCGAGAGCTGCGGCACGCCGACGCCGGCAACGATGCGGGTGGTGCAGATGGAACCCGGACCGATGCCGACCTTGACGGCGTCGGCGCCCGCGTCGATCAGCGCCTGCGTGCCCGCGGCGGTGGCGACGTTGCCGGCCAGGATGCGAACCGAGTTGGAGAGCTTCTTGGCGCGCGTCACCGCATCCAGCACGCGCTGCGAGTGGCCATGCGCGGTGTCGATCACCAGAAGGTCGACGCCCGCATCGATGAGGCGTTCGGCGCGCTCGAAACCGTCATCGCCGACACTGGTGGCGGCGGCGGCGCGCAAGCGGCCCTGCGCGTCCTTGGTGGCGTGCGGGTTGAGCTGCGACTTCTCGATGTCCTTGACGGTGATCAGCCCGACGCAATTGCCCTGCTTGTCGACGACGACCAGCTTTTCGATCCTGTGCTGATGCAGAAGCCGCTTGGCTTCATCCTGGTCGACGTTCTCCTTGACCGTGATCAGGTTGTCGCGGGTCATCAGTTCATGGACCTTCTGCGCCGGATCGGAGGCAAAGCGCACGTCGCGATTGGTCAGGATGCCGATCAGCCGTCCGATCTTGTGGCCGCCGCTGCCGCCGTTCTCGACCACTGGGATGCCCGAGATCGAATAGCTGCGCATCAGGCCAAGCGCGTCGGCGAGCGTCGCATCGGGGCCGATGGTGACGGGATTGACCACCATGCCGGATTCGAATTTCTTGACCTGCCGCACCTGCTCGGCCTGTTCGGCCGGCGAGAAATTGCGGTGGATGACGCCAATGCCGCCGGCCTGGGCCATGGCGATGGCAAGCCGCGCCTCGGTGACGGTGTCCATCGCCGCCGACAGGATCGGCACATTGAGGTCGATATCGCCGGCGATGCGGGTGCGGACATCGGTTTCGCCGGGCATGACCTCGGAATGACCCGGCTGCAGCAGCACGTCGTCAAAGGTCAGCGCCAATGCGCCGGTGGACGTTTCGATGATTTTTGCCATGGCCAGCCCTCGGAATACAAAAAAGCGCTGGACCGGAATGGACAGCGCCGACTCGTTTCTTCCCTTTCAGGATTGGCGCTGGCTGGTACCACGTCCCGCCGCCGATGAAAAGCCGATGATTTCACGATCCCGGAAAGGTGACTTTTCGCCCCAAAATATGCCACCTGTGGTTGCCGGTCGCACAAAAGTGACAGCAAATTAATGCGACATCCCGCCGAAGGCATGGTAACCGCCCGCCTCAAGGCCGACATGCAACCGGCAACGCAACATTCAAGTCTGGACGCGTTCCTTGAACCGCACCATCCCGGTCATACTGGCGGTCGCCCTTTTCATGGAAAACATGGATTCAACCGTCATCGCGACATCGCTGCCGGCGATTGCCGTCGACATCCATACCAGCCCGATCGCGCTCAAGCTGGCGCTGACTGCCTATTTGGTATCGCTGGCGATCTTCATTCCGATCAGCGGCTGGATGGCCGACCGTTTCGGCGCCAAGACTGTCTTTCGTGCCGCGATCGCGGTCTTCATCGTCGGCTCGATCGCCTGCGCCCTTTCGGGTTCGCTACCGGCTTTCGTGGTGTCGCGCTTCCTGCAAGGCATTGGCGGCGCCATGATGACACCGGTCGGGCGGCTGGTGCTGGTGCGCGCGACACCGAAAAGCGAACTCGTTGCGGCAATGTCCTGGCTGACCGTTCCGGCGCTGGTCGGGCCGTTGGTCGGGCCGCCCGTCGGCGGCTTCATCACCACCTATTTCACCTGGCACTGGATCTTCCTGATCAATGTGCCGATCGGCCTGATCGGCATCTGGCTGGCGACGCGTTTCCTGCCGGAGACCGAACCCACGGAGAACCCGCCCCTCGACTTCATCGGTTTCGTGCTGAGCGGGCTAGCAGCATCCGGAGTGGTGTTCGGCCTGTCGGTGGTCAGCCTGCCGTACCTGCCGCCAATCGTCGGTGTCATCACCGTATCGGTCGGACTGATGTCGGGTGTGCTTTACCTCTTGCATGCGCGCCACGCCAAAAACCCGCTGCTGGCGCTCGAACTGTTCCGCAACCAGGTGTTCCGCTCCTCGGTGCTTGGCGGCGGACTGTTCCGCATCGGCATCGGGGCCGTGCCCTTCCTGTTGCCGCTGATGTTCCAGATCGGCTTCGGGCTGACACCGTTCCAGTCCGGCATGATCACCTTCGTCTCGGCAATCGGCGCCATCGGCATGAAATTCGTCACCGCGCTGATCTTCCGCGTCGCCGGCTTCCGCCGCGTGCTGGTTGTCGGCTCGCTGGTCGCTGCGGCGTCGATCGCCATCAACGGCCTCTTCACGCCTGACACGCCCTATCTGCTGATGCTGGCCATGCTTCTGGTCGGCGGCTTTATCCGCTCGATGTTCTTCACCGGCGTCAATGCGCTCGCCTATGCCGAGGTTTCGGCTGAAGACACCAGCAAGGCGACGCCGATTGCCGCCGTGTTCCAGCAGCTTTCGGTCGCGCTCGGCGTGGCGCTGGCCGGCGGAATCCTGGAAGTGTCGACGTCAATCCATGGCGGCCCGCTGTCGCTGGACGACTTCCACATTGCCTTCTTCATCGTTGCAGCGGTCTCGGCGGCGGCATCGCTATCCTTCATCCGGCTGGCGCCCGATGCCGGCAATGCCGTCTCCGGACATGGCCGGTTGACCACGCCCAAGACGTTGGAAGCGGTAAGCCCGCCCGGCAATTGATGCGGTTTACGCTTCGGGCTCGCCGTCTGGACGTTCCGATTCGCCTTTGGGCGGCTCTCGCCCCTTGAAGTCTTTGGCCAACAGATAAAGCTCTACCGATTCATCGCGCGACGCCGGAGGCTTGACGTGATGGACAGAGCGGAAGTTCTTCTTGAGCATGGAGAGCAGCTCGTTTTCGGCGCCGCCCTGGAAGGTCTTGGCGAGGAAATGCCCGCCCGGCTTCAGCACCGACAGCGCAAAGTCGGCCGCCACCTCGCACAGATGCATGGTGCGGATATGGTCGGTCCGCTTGTGGCCGGTGGTAGGGGCCGCCATGTCGGACAGCACGATATCCGGATCCCCACCCAGCGCCTCGGCCAGCTTTTGCGGCGCCAGCGGATCGAGGAAATCCATCAACAGCACCGGCGCGCCGGGCACGGCGTCCATTTCGAGATAATCGATGCCGATGACATGCGGCTTGTCGGCCGTCGATTTCGTGCGCGCGGCGGCGACCTGGCACCAGCCGCCGGGGGCGGCGCCGAGGTCGATCACCTTCATGCCAGGCTTCAGGAGATGATGCTTGTCGTCGATCTCGATCAGCTTGTAGGCCGCGCGCGAGCGATAGCCGTCAGCCTTGGAGCGCTGGACATAGGGATCGTTGATGTGGCGCTGCAGCCAGCGGCGCGACGATTCCTTCAGCCCGCTCTTCTTCTTGATCCGCGTCTTCAGCACGCGAATGCTGGCTGATCCTGGTTTTTCCGGTTTCTTGGTCATTGCCTGATTTCTTGTCTGAGCATGACCCCTGGACAAACGGAACCGTTTGTCCGCGAATACCGGTTGCTACTCTTCGCTAACGCGGTCCTGCGGTTCGGGATCATGCTCTGCCACGCCCATCGTTGCGCCAGACGCCGTCATCGGCCATCAGTTCGCTCAATATACCTTCGCGCAGGCCACGGTCGGCAACGCGCAGTCGCTCCGACGGCCATACGGCGCGGATTGCTTCGAGGATAGCACAGCCGGCCAGCACCAGATCGGCACGATCGGCACCGATGCAAGGGTTGGCGCAGCGCTGCTGGAAATCCCAGCCGACCAGTTTTTCGACCATGCGGTCGACGCTGTCGCGGTCCATCCACAGCCCATCGACACGGCGGCGGTCGTAGCGATCGAGGTCGAGGTGAACACCGGCCAGCGTCGTCACCGTTCCGGACGTGCCCAGCAGATGGAAATTCGGGCTGGCCTTGAGATGGCTCAGCCGGTCGCGGCCGTCGAAGCTGGCCAGCCGGCCGGCGACGTCGTCGACCATGGCGGTAAAGATCTCGCGCGTCACCGTGCGGCCGCCAAAGCGCTCGGCCAGCGAAACGACGCCGACCGGCAGCGACGTCCACGACACGATGTGATTGGCGAGCCTTGGCGAACGGCGGCCGGCGAGATCGATCAGCGCGATTTCCGACGAACCGCCGCCGATGTCGAACAGCACGACGCCTTGCGTGTCACGCTCGACCAGCGAACCGCAGCCGGACACCGCCAGCCGCGCTTCGGTCTGACGATCGATGATCTCGAGCTTCAGGCCGGCCTCGCGCTCGACGCGGTCGAGGAACTCGACGCCGTTGTCGGCGGTGCGGCAGGCTTCGGTGGCGATCAGCCGGGCTTTTCGGATCTTGCGGTTGCGCAGTTTGTCGCCGCAGATTTTCAGCGCCTCGACCGCGCGGTCCATCGCCGGCTGGCCGAGCCGGCCATTGGCGGTGAGCCCCTCGCCCAGCCGGACGATGCGCGAAAAGGCGTCGATGACGCGGAACTGGCCATGCCGTGTCGGCACGGCAACCAGCAGCCGGCAATTGTTGGTGCCGAGGTCGAGGGCCGCAAACACGGGCAGTTCGTGAACCGGCGGCCGACGGGCGCCCTGTTCGGGCCGTGCCACTGCAGGGGCGGGCGAGGCCACCGATTCCGCCGGCCTGTGCGCTTCCACCACCGGGGCACCGGTTTTGCCTGGCGCCGGCGATCGATTCTCCGTGGGACGCGCTTCGTCGCGCGCAAAAACCTTGCGCCCGCGCCTTCGCTTGCGCCGCTTCTTGGGCTTGCCCTTCTGGGGCGCGTCGCCCGCCTGCCCGTCTGCGGAGCGGAGCTCCGTCGGGCGGCGTTGCTGCCAGCTGGCGGTTCCCGGGCCAGATGGCCCCCGGGAAGCGCTGGACACGCCCACCTCTGGCGCGCCGGCGCCGGTGTCGTGGTCTTCCACTGTCGTTCCTTCCGGCGCCGCGCGAGCCGATGACGGACGCAGCAGGCGCTTCAGTGTTTTAAGTTGCCGCCAGACTAACAGTGCCGCGCCCGATCACCAAGAGCCGCGTGCCGAATTTTGCCGGCTGGGCCAGCAAGCCACCGTTCCGGCAGCATTGCGTAATGTATCTGCAAGCCTGGATTGCTACGCGCAACGTCTGCCGGCTCCCTTTCAGCTGGCAACACGGACAAATCCTGCCGGTAGTCGCGGCGAAAAACGTTCGCGGTTGAATAGCCGGCTTCAATGAGGCATTTCTGAAATGTGCGGAAGAATCCGGCGCGACCGGTCTCCTCCCATCACCACCAGAAAAGGAAGCGGACCCGCAACGCATGGCAGTCAGGCAATGAACTGGAGACGCTATTTCTGGCCGGTCGTCGGCATCGCGGCGGTGATCTTCTCACTGCTGCTGCTCTGGCACGAATTGCGCGGCATTTCGCTCGACGATGTCTGGGACGGCATCACCGCCATACCGACACGCGGCTGGATCCTTGCGGCCGTGAGTTCGGTCATCGCCTATGCCTCGCTCGCCGGCTACGACCACATCGCGCTCCTGCATATCGGCAAGCGCGTGTCGTGGCTGTTCGTCACGCTGTGCTCCTTCACCACCTATGCGCTGTCGCACAACATCGGCGGCTCGGTGTTTTCCGGCGCCGTCATCCGCTACCGCGCCTACGGCACCAGGGGCCTGACCGGCCAGGATGTCGGCGTGCTGGTGGCGATCTGCTGGATCACCTTCGTGCTGTCGACGATTCTCGCCTCTGGCCTCGTGCTGGTGTTCGAGCCCGAAGTTCTCGACCGGTTTTCCGGCATTGCCCACCACGGCCTGTCGGAAGCGGCGGGGATCGTGATGCTGCTGCTGGTCGCCGCCTACATATTCGGCAGCTGGCTGCATCTGCGCCCGCTGAAGATCGCCAGCTTTCAGCTGCACTATCCGGCGCTGCCGATCGTCGCACGGCAATTGCTGATTGGCCCGATCGAACTGCTGGCGGCCGCCGCGATCATCTTCTTTGCCCTGCCCGAAGCCCACAATCCCGGCTATTTCGTCGTGCTCGGCGTCTTCCTCGTCTCCTTCTCGATCGCACAGATCTCGCACGCGCCGGGCGGGCTCGGCGTGTTCGAAGTGGTGTTCCTCGCCGGCCTGTCCGACATGGACCCGGTCGGCGTGCTGGCGGCGCTGCTGGTGTTCCGCCTGTTCTACCTGATCATCCCGCTGATTCTGGGCCTGGGGGTGGTGCTGTTCTTCGAGCGGTCGCAGTTCAGCCGGACGGAGCCTTGAGGCGTGAGATTGGACTTCGAGCCGCACGCCGGCATCTGAAGCGTGGTGTCTGAAACCACCTGGCGAAACGTGCCATTGAACCACAGAGCAGGCTTGACTATTTTCCGCTGGCGGCTACAAGGCAGCGCTCACAGCGGCTTGCCCGCACGGCCCGCACGGTTTTCACGTTTATCGTGATATTCAAGATCGTGCCTGCTGGGGAATAGGTTAACGGTAGACCCACGGACTCTGACTCCGTTAGTCCTGGTTCGAATCCAGGTTCCCCAGCCAAATTGGATGCCTCGTCAACGACACATCCCCGCGAGCTTGTGCAGCTGCCGCAGACGCGGCCGTTTCCGCAAGTAAATCAAACGGTTGCCTGAAGACCGCGCGGACCTCGCCGCGATTCCATTCGCAGTTCGACAGCACCAGATTCAGCAGTCGTTTTTTCTCATTTGGGGCCTGACGAGTGAACATTTGGCCCGCGTTGCGGGCTAGCTCAAGCAGTTGGATTCCATCGTCCATGTATGATTCTTGCGCCTCGCCATGGCGCTCTATCTCACGCAGCAGGCGCGCTTGTTCGACGCGCCATTGCGCCGACATGCGGTCGTAGAAGGCATTGTCGATGCGGCCGTCGAGCTTGTCCAGGTACATGGCGTTGAGGCGGTCTTCGAGACGCTTGTACTGAGTCTGACACCGCTCAATCGCCTGTTCCTGCTCCCGCCGCTCGTCTGCATGGCTCGCCTTCAGCGCGTCGCGTACCCATTTCAGAACCTCCTCATCGAAATGAAGTTGGTCCAGGAGGCCGGCAAAGGTCTTATCCAGCACCTCCTCGCGAACATATTTGCGACGACAGTCGGCATAGCCGCCCCGGCCTTTGTCGGCATGTCCCGTGCAGTGGTAGTAGATATATTTCCCCTTCTTGACCTCCGCCACGACCGCACAGCCGCACCCAGCGCAGGTCATGAGGCCCGAGAAGGCGAATTCATAACCATAGGAATGGATAGGGGTCGCGTGCCGGCCTGCAAGAACGCCCTGGACCCGTTCCCAGAGGTCGATCGATACCAGCGGCTCGTGCTTGCCGTGGTGCAGCCTGCCATTCCATTGAAACAGGCCCGTATAGAGCCGATTGCGCAAAATCGTATGCACGGTACTGACCGGTGCCGGATTGCCGCTCTTTGGATGAATGAGGCCGTCGCAATGCGCCGCCTTCGTGAGCGCCTTGAGTGAGTACTGGCCGGTCGCGTAGCGCTCGAATAGCTTGGTGATAACCGACGCCACCACCGGGTCCGGCTCGATGACCTTCTTGCCGTCCTTGGCCGTAACGTTGAGATAGCCGAGCGGCGCTTTAGACGGCCAGATGCCCTGCTCGGCCTTTTCCATCTGCCCTTTCCGGGCTTCCTCAGAAAGGTTGTCGATGTAGTTTTTGGCCATCAGCACCTTGATGCCATGCATGAACTTTTCCGAGGATCGCGAGTCTCGCGACAACACCACGCCTTCCTTGGCGAGGTGGATCTCGACATCGAGTTCGTCGAGCGTCACCCAATCCTTGAGGTTGCGGTAAAGGCGATCGGTCTTCTCGACCAGGATGACGCGTACGCCAGGATGCTTGCGCAGATATTTGACCATCTCGCCGAAGTTGGTCCGCCCGGTGTTCTTGGCGGTCTCGACATCAACATATTCCTCAACAATGCCAAACTGTCGCTGGAGAGCATATTCTCTCAGCAGCTTGCATTGCGCCGGGATCGAAAAGCCTTCTTTCTCCTGCTCTTTCGAGGACACGCGCGCATAAAGCAGCGCTTTCACGAAGCTGCCGGGCTTCGCCTTCGGTGCTGCTCGCTTGTGGATCGGCTTCATCTCCGCTCCTTCGCGGTCACGAAACGGCGCATATGATTGACATGTCGGCGGTCAGGACTGGCACAACGTGCGAACCTGCAGTCGGCGGAACCGTTTTTCCTCGTGTCATCTGAGGCGGCCAAGCGCCATAGCGCGATATCACGTGCGGGTGGGTTCGACTCAATCCAGCTTGTGCCATTCGGCAAGGATGCGAAAGAACCCGCTGACGTTTTCCACGATCTGGCGAGCTTCTTCCTTTGACAACAAACGACCGGTGCGTGCCTCGAAGAGTTGAACCGTTCGTTCCAGCAAGGCGTCGTCGACAGCGCGCGGCCGAGAATATGGGACGGCCTCGATCTGCCGACTGGCATCTCTGCGTGTTGCTTTCATCGCACTTGCCCTGTTTCGAGCGCGCGATTGCGCGGTCAGAGCAAGGATCGTTGAAGTCTGCGTAATCTCGCATGCCCGTTATGTACGCTCCAATTGCCTTTTCTACTCCGCTTCGCATCCGGTAGTCATTCCGGGGTTTTGGAACTCCCGGCGCCGGTCAATCAATGAGGAGCGTGATGAAAGGAGCACTCGCGACCCGTCGACAAGGAATCACCTAAACCAATCTGTCCTGGACCGACATGGGGTCGGGGGACGTTCCGCTCTCCTGCTTTGGGTCGACGACCGCCAGTTCCTCCCCCAATGCGGAGATCAAAGCCGACACACGGCCGCGCACCCGTGGATGAAGTTGCACCAGCCCTTCAATTAGGCGTCGGCCTTCCGCGCTGGCAATAAAATTGACGCGCTCGTCGACCGGTAGCGTGGGAACGTCACGGTCAGTCTCATTGCCCGGCAGGCCCCCGAAAAAACGGCTAACTGGGACGGCCAGTGAACTAGCGATCTCGTAGAGCATGGAGGCGCTAACGCGGTTTTTCGCGTTCTCATATTTTTGAAGCTGCTGGAAACTGATGCCTATGGATCGGGCAAGCTGGGCCTGCGATACGTCCGACTGCACGCGAACCGCAGCGATCTGCCTGCCGACATGTTGATCAGCAGGGTGCGGGCCACTCTCGATTCCACGGTTTGCCGGTGCGTTGAAGGCGCTGCGACGTCCTGGCTCCGCAAATGCCTTTCGGAACTGCATCAGTCGCTCCATGTGTAGAGAGTTTGTCTCGGTAAGCCCCGCGAAAATCACCAAACCGACGAATGATCGCGATTCCGATACCTTAGTGCCGAAGTTCAGCTCGAGACTTTCTGCTCTCTAATCCGAGCTATGTCGTCTAAGGCCGAGCGGATTTGTGGCCACGGGGGTTCACTGTCGTGTAGCGAATACTCCCCTTCCCTAAGCACTGCATCCAGCTTAGCGGCTACACCAGCAAGCGACGTAGCAGGTACTTGGGAAAAGGCTTCCAGCAATTCCCGCGCCTTCTCGGCAGCTTCGCGCTCCGCAAGCAAGCCCGTTGAGTAACCAATCGCTCCATCGGCCGCATCCCAGCGCGCCTGATGGGCTACGATTTCGGCTTCAGCCTGAGCGCGGGCTACTGTGTTCGCCGGACGAACACCCAGCAATTCTTGGAGGGCTCCAAGAGAGTGAACGGTCACGCTCTCGCCGTCGGACAACTTCACTGTAGTGCAAGGGAAACCAACGGTCTCGATAAGTACTTTCTCCAACCGCTGCTGCTCATTGCAAAGCCGTTCAGTCTCCTCCCAAGCCGGCTGCCATCGTCTCCACACCGCCACCGCAGGATCAATGGCGTCATCACCCTCCAAGTCGCTGCGAGCAAACGATGTAGCCTGTGTCGCCGCCATTGCGATTGCTGTTCCCGCAAGCACCTTCCTGCGCGTGACGAAAGGCAAAGTCGTGTTATTGTCGGAATCAGCCATGATCCGAGCTCCCAGAAGCTTAGGCGTGGTCAGGCCGCACCGGTGTTACGAGCACCTGTGCGGCCGTGTGCTGTCATTATTAATGTCACTTTTTGTGACTTTTAGCAAGTTGAATGTCATGAAAAAGGACATACTGCCCCAGCAGATTCGCGCAGCACGAGCATTGATCGATTGGACAAGAGACGACTTGGCAAACGCATCCGGTTTGACAGTTCGGACGCTTGCCAGAATTGAGAGTTCTCAAACTGTCCCTAGACAAACAACGCTTGAAGCGTTGGCCAAGGCACTTGAGGCTGCAGGGATCGAATTCATTTCACAGAATGGAGGGGGACCCGGCGTTCGGCTTGCCCGTCGAGTGGATGGGAAATGACCAGAACCCGGGAGTACGTCTCCCAGATTTCCGCTGCCTGACTGCTGCGGCGCCGTTGACCAGACGTCACGCCAACCTCTTGGGCGTATGACTGCTCCCCATCGACACGAGCAAACACGGTGGTAGCAGCTATCCGGCCTGCGCGCTCACCAAAAACCTTGAGCCTGGCGAGCGCGTGACCGACTACGAAGCCGAGACGTCCGGTGCTATGACCGCTATCTCGTCCGCATGGAGGAAATGCGCCAGTCGGTGCGGATCATGAAGCAATGCCTGGAAAAATTACGGTCGCCGGAAGGCCGGGGCCCGGTCGCACTTCCACGGTACGCACGTCGGCTTGGTCGATCACGTCAAGAGCCGTCGGCCTGGCGTTTAAAAATGGAGCGTCCAGATGAATGCATCTCGCTCCACGAGCCTCACCAGCACCACCGAGTCGGCAAAGCCATTTCGCGGCAGGCGCATGAGCGAGAATTCTATGCGCTGCGGCCCGACCTGCGGGCAGCGAACGATGACGACCAACTTCAAACTGGAACTTCGCCGCTAAGTGCTCGTTCCTCGAGAGTGGAGAACGCAGAGATGGCCAAAAAGAAAACGACCGATACGAGCCGGGTTAAGAAGGGTGCAGAACTTGAAGTTGAGCACCTGACCGAAGTGACAGACGTGACGCCCAAACAGGCGCGGACGCTACTTCGCAAGCACGGCGCGGACTGGCAGAAGCTGAAGGACGAAGCCGAAGATATGAAGGAGGAGGACTGAACCACGGGGGGCATTGCCGATCCCTTGGTTGGGGCGCTGGATTACGTCAAGAATAAGAGGCCAAGTCATAGGTAGTCACGGCTCTCCATTGGGAGAGCCGTGACGCCCCGCCCCGCTCTATCCGCCCAAGAAAAAGCTAGGCGACTTTAAGTTCCTTAACCGCCTTCTCGAAGGCGGACTTGATCGGCTTGGATACGTCCTCGACGGCTTTGGTCGTGACGGCCTGAAGTTCCTTGGCCTGCTCGACGGCACTTTCAACCTGCTTGCGGACGAAGGCGGTCTGCAGTTCAACGAATTCGGAAGGCGACTTCACGGCAATTAGGGCTTCGAAATGCGAGAAGGCGGCTTCAGTATTGGCGCGCAGAACGGCAATTGTCTTCAGCGACAAGTTGCTGGAAGCGGCTTTGGCGGATGCGAAGCTCGTCTCAAGAGCCTTCTGGGTCATCTCCGAATCTGCCTTGAATTTGGCGAGAACTTCTTTCGACTGCTCGACGCCCTTTTCCGTGAAAGCACTGACCTGCTCAATGGCCTTGGATGCATCAAAAGCGGGGTACGCGTTGTCGATAAATTCAGCGGTCTTTTCAGTGGTCTTGGACATCGTTCCATCCTTCGTTTGGGGGGCGACTTTTAAGAAGCCTTCGCATTGTATTAGCATTACCTAACGGAAGTTTGTGTGCAATGCAACATCTTTGTTGCGCTGCACCATGATTTTGACCGCCCGTCCCGCGCATTGCGGAAACGGACTGCCCGGCCTGGCCTGTTCACACCATCCTGGCGGATGGTTTCATGGGAAAATCCAATGTCCTTCAAACAGCTTGATCGCCTCGCGCTCGAGGCCGGTGTCGCCGCTAACGACAATCACAGAAAGCCCGAGAGCGAGATTGAATGGTCGCCTCGAAACTTACCAACACCAAACGGAACGGCCGTCAGCCGACCCGGAGATGGCCCTTCCGGAAGTCGGCGATCGACGCGGTACGTCGCAAAAAGCGGCGCATTGCCGCCAGGCAGCATTTGGGCCGGAACCGGAACGGCAGGTTACTGCTCGGAACCTCCTTATGCAGACCGGGCGACACGAGCTGATTGAACGCCAGAGGTAATGACCAAGGATTGTTGCACACTTCGTGAATACTATAAATTGCTCGGCGGCGTATTCCTACGTAACAACACAACGGCACATCGCTCATAGTCTATCGAATACGGAGCCCGTCCTAGGGCTGAATAGTCGGTCATAGGTCCTCAGCAAATACCCATCCGTCATGCCGGCGACATAGTCGCAGATGTGGCGCAAGGGATCGGAAGCCTCCTCATATCGTTCAAACACGTCGGCTGGCAGAAATTTCGCCGGATCTGAACGCATCACCTCAAAGACAGCGATGACCATCATCTGGCCTTTGAACTCGAGGTGTTGAACGCTCGGGCTGTAGATAACCTCCTCCCGTACGAGGTCCTTGATCGCCACCACAAATGCCATCACCGGCGCCGGCAGGACGGCCTGATACTTTATCCGCGGTTCGTCGAACTCCGCTTTCTCATGAATATCGACGGAAGGGATCACCATATTCAGAACGCGATTGATCTGATGTTTCCTCTCGTTCCCGTCGCCAAAGAGCCGGTCAGCAAACCCTGCATAGACGTCATTGCCGTATTGGCCCGGGTACTCCGAATTTAGGTAGTCCAATAGCGCGGCGCACTGCTGAGGCCTTACGTGCTTCTCGAAATTCGCCCGCGAAATAAGGTGCATCGCCAGTACATCTTCGAGATCGTGAATACCGAAGCTGATGTCGTCTGCCAGATCCATGAGACTGCAAGCGAACGATTTATGCCGAGCTTCATGATGCTTACCCGGCACCTCGTTGAACGCTTGAAACTCATCTCGATCGGATGGCGCGAGTGGCTCGAGAAGCCAGTCGGCAACGCCCTGTTCGCAATCGAGGTAGCATTTCGGTGGTTTCGACGCCTTTCGATCGAGGATTGGCGTACCACTAGTATTTTCCAGGAGCTTCGGCCTCTTGCTTGTGTTTGCAGCTTGTTTGTACGCCACAGGGTATTTGAGCACGCCGAGCATCGTTTCGCGCGTCAGGTTCGAGCCAGCCGCTTTCGACATCTTCTCAAGCTTCGAGAGGATGCGAAGCGTTTGCCCGTTACCCTCAAAGCCGCCGGCATCGCGCATGCAGTAGTTTAGCGCGACCTCGCCGCCATGACCGAACGGCGGGTGAGCGTTGTGATTGAGTGTGTGGAACTGCCACCCAAGAGCGACAGCAAAAAACAACGACGCGCCCGACTAGAAGGTGGGTGGCCGCGTGGGGATGTCGATAATCTCGCCAAGTCGGTTCTCGACGCCATAACGGCTGCCGGAGGCTGGGGTGACGATGCGCAGGTGGTAAGGCTGACCGTGGCCAAATGCTACGGCGATGCCGACCGAATGGTTATGCGGGTGGCGGCTCTTTAGCTCGGGCGAAGCCTGAAACCACCCAAGCCCCAACAAACCAGATCAGTAGCAGCGCTATTGGCGCAGCGACGGCAAACAAAAAACCTTGGAAGGCAGTTTGCCAAGGATGGCTGTAATCAGTGATGAAATTGGCTGCAAGAATTTGGTCATCCGTCTTGGATGCCTCTTCCGGGTGCGCCCTTCTGTATCCAGCAAGTGAGTATTGGCACCAGGCGCCGTCTACCCCCGTAGTTTCTTTTGCAGCGTCATCGAACGCCTTGCCGGATCGGTTGAAGTCAACATTTTCCTGGCCTTTGGCCTCATTGCAAAACGTGCCGATGACGAACCCTTCCCGCTTCATTCGCTGAAAGGCATCCGCTTCGGCAATTTGTCGTTGAACGCCCCAATAGCTGACACTCCCAACAAAAATGAGCCAGCAGATGCTGGCCACAATCCACACTCGAAATAAGCCGCGCTTCAAATTCATCTGGTCCCCCTGGGCACGGCATACCACAAGGGCCGCCGCCTCGCCTGCATCGAAATTGACCTGCTGGAAGGCCAAGGCCTCGAAGGGGAGGAAGGCCGATGAGCCATTGGCCATTCCTCACCGCCCTGCTCTTCAACATGTGGGGCAAGCGCCCCGCGCCGAAGCCGCCGACCAAACATCAGAACTGCCGCAAGACGAAGGCCATCTGGCTGTTGGTCCGGCAAGGTCACATCACGTTGCGCGAGATTGCGAACATAGGCGATAACTCGCCCGGCAAGACCGTCATGCGGATGCGTCAGGACGGCGTGCTGTTCGCCGACGCACTCGACCCCAAGGGATTCCGCATGGCACCCAACGCCAGCGGCCAAAGTGAGCACAAGGTCTATCTGTGGACCAACAAGCTTCCTGCCGGGCTGGAGCGCCGCAAGACGCAGCGGGGTCAGAAATAATTTGAGGCTTGCAGTTGACGCGCCTTGTCTAGACAGGGCTCGGCGCCTATATGGCCCTCACTAAGTGCTGACGCAGTGTCCTGCAGCGCGTCACGCTCAACTGAGCGACATCATTCCTCGATCGTACGCATGCAGGATGCGCCCCCGTCGAGAGCTTTCACCTTACCCGGTGAGACTCTCTGCGTGCGCGCCGAGAGCTCCTCACCGACATCAGGAGCTGTCATGGTTTTTAACAATTTCTACGGTGTTCTTGGCTTGCTGGCAGTCTGGTCGACTTTGACCATGGCGTTCGGTCTTTTCGCGCCCGAGCACATGCAGCCTGCACGGATGGACATCATCCTCAGCCTTGCCGAGAACGTCTTCGTCGGCGCGCTCTTCGCGCTCCTAGCGCTCTGGTTTTCGCGCTAGGGCGAAGGCAGGGGCAACCGCAATCGGTTGCCCTAAGCCTTCCCCTGCTTGGCCTTGATGACGCGTCGCTTCAGTGCGGCGCGTTCTTTTGCCGGGAGCGTCTTAGCCAACTCCCAGAGCTGAGCCTCCTGTTGATTGCGCAGTTTCTTCAGGTTGGCTGGGCGTTTGGGGTCGATGTCGACCTGCCCGGAGAAGTAAGCCGATCGCCTGTCTGCCTTCGCGTCTGGTACGCTAAACTTTGTCTCGTTGGCGCTCGGCCCCCGGCGCCATTCCTGGCCGATCGCGTCGGGCTCATCCGCCTTCTCCCAATCCAACTTCTTGCCCATTTCCCGTCCCTCATCGGCAAGGATTCACAAGTCAGGCTCGATCCTTTATCACAAATGGATGACCCGCGATGAAGCTAAAGCCGCCCCGCTCCGCCAGATCGAAGGCATGCCGCCCGAGATGCTGGAGACGGCGCGCAAGTTCACCGACCTCATGGACGACTGCGACCGTGACCCGGAATATGACGATGCGGATTACGTGCAGACAACGAATACGATAATCGCCGCGCTCAAGTTCGTAGAATTTTGTGCGACTGGCGTGCGGCCGAAGACCAGCACCGTGCAGTGACATCGCCCTAGTGTAGAGTATAAGGGGACGCACGGCCGTGTACCGGCCAAGTTCCGGGGGGATCATGAAAAGAGCACTCATCGGCCTGCTGTTGCTGGCAACTCCAGCAATGGCACTGGAAAAGGACGCACAAACGGACCTGAACACGTTGGCCCGCTTGAAAGTCTACCGGGAGCAATGCCCGAATGCCGCAGTGACCGACAAGTTCTACACCCAGCTCCGGGCCGAGCTGATCGACATCACAAAGATGTCGGAAAAAGAAGTCGACCAGATGATCTCAGGCGGCGCTTTGCTGGTATCGGCTGCGGCAACTGGTGACGCCGAACACAATAAGTTCTGCGCCGACATGAAGCAGGTTATGGACCAGGTCCTGCCGAAATTCGAAGCCCGCGGATCTGATGGTTCAAGGCGCCTGGGCAATGGTATTGAGATTGCGATTGTCGCGGCAATCGGCGCCATACTCGGCACTGCGGTGGGATTTGCAGGGCGGCTGGTGACCGGGAAGAACCTAAACGCGCTTCGCTGGTGGATACCGGCTTGGGCAGTCGTTGCGGTCGGCCTCTCCAGAGTGCTTCTGCACGGGACGCACTGAAAGGCTAGGCCATGTTTCTCGCAAGCAGACTGTTCCTCGTCTACCTCATACCCATGGGCATAGGGGCCATCGTGTATTTCGGCACGTCAGCTTTCTTCCCTAATGACGGGACTGGCGGAGGCGGCAGTTTGTCGGCTACCGGACAAATTATCGCCACGGTCGGCTTATTTATCGCGATCGGCGTGGTATTCTTCTTCCACTTTAAGACGCGGCACTGGCCCTTGATCTAGCCCTTGTCAGCGGATTGCGGCCTGCAATCCTGCCTCGTGGCGAACAGCGGGTGTCTAGCCGCAAGCTCGTTCGCGGGGAACCGGCTGCAACGAAGTGAAGCTGGGCGGAAGGCAGCTTGCGGTGCGGAGGGCGGAGCCCTCAGCTTTTCCTTATTCCTTTGCCGTCTTCTTCTTCTCGGCAGCAGCTTTCGCCAAAGCCGCGCTCATCTTGTCGTATCCGGGGGGCAGTAGCTCACCAATCGTTTTATGGGTAACCAAAGGCCGCACCGGCTTGGGACTGGCTTTGAAGGCGGTCGCGCCAATAGCCTTTGCTACCGCTCTCACATCCTGCTCGACAGCGAACATGAATGTGTAAAACGTCCCTCCACCAGCCTTCTTCGGTATTGTCTGTGTCGTAAACGTCCAGTCGCCGGTTGCTGCCGCCTTGACCGTCTTTGTAAGGACATTCCGAACTGTTTCCGGCTTTTTTCCCTGCGCGTCGAAGGCTCGCACCTTGAGCCGCGAGAGCAAGCTCAGTCCGTGGCCCAGCTTATGCTGGTCAATAAAGTCATTCCATTCCATTTTCGGCATTTGGCCCTCCCCTTCGGAACATAACTAGGGCTTCGTCGGGGCTGGTGGCAAGTTTATTAGTGTTCGTGGAAGCGGTTTCCGGCCGTCCCGTTCATCCACGGCGGCTGCTCATCAAAAAGCAGCCCGAAGGCTGCTGCTCGATCTTCAATGGACTATGCGTGGGCGTTCGACTTCGAGTCCAGGAAGTGCTCGGCATCCGGGTTGGCCTTGGCCTGGTTGTAACCCATGTTGGCCACGCCGAAGATTAGGGAGCCGACGATTGCAATAAAAACCATAGTATTATCTTTCGATTGATTAAGTGGTTTTAGCGTCTCGCTATTCCTTATTGGTGTCAAACGTGGTTGTTGGCGGATGCATGCTTATGCCGTAGGGTATAAGGGTGACTAATCCTGTACGCCGCGACCCATAACTCTTGCCGACCTTCCTCAAGGCTGGCGCGATTTGATGCACGATCTCTATTCCATCGGCGCTAGCGATGCTGAGGTAAAGGTCGCCCTCGCCATGCCACCCTCACGCCGTCGAACAACTAGTTTTTTAAATCTAAGCATGCCGACAAATTCGGTGATCGCGAAACAGCTCGAAGCAGACCTGCCGGTTGCGCTCGACTCGGCAAAATTTCGCGCACGACGGTCATAGTGTGAAAGTCCCATTTCACACTCTCGGTCAATTCGAAGGAATTGTGACGTCTGCTTTTAGGAACCTGCATAACTGTCCGAAATGACCGACATGAGGCGCATACCAGACCGTCAGCTGACCGTCCGCGTGCCGGTCGTATCATCCCTTCCACATGGTCGATCGGAGAACAGCCTGCATATGCTCTGCGAGGTCGAGTTCGCCGCGCGCCTCAATCTCTAAAAGATATCCGGCCTTGGCCAGGCGATCCCCTTCCCCAACCGCAGCATAGCTGCAGATGGCGAGCAATGCCCTCTCCTCCTCCCGGCTGGCTCCGTCGGATCCGCTTCTACCACGGCCTATTTCGTGCAAGGCTTCGCCGAAGGACGCGTATGCTGCCTTGTGCACGTCAATCAGCGTTCGCAGTTTATTGGTCGGTTCTGGGTCTTGGCCCGGCGGCTCTGTGCCGAGTGCAGCTGCCGCAACCGTCGAGGCGACGACTGCGCTGCCAGAGTGGACGAGCAAGGCGCGGCGGTTGATCCTGGACGTAGCGAACTCTCCATTTGCTTCGAAGGCGATCGAAACGGTGACCTAACCCCATCAGACCGTAACACGCCGGCTTGCGCATTCGTGTCAGTATGGAAGGTCCGATGTCAGCTGAGTCGGCTGGGCGATGCGCCCGCATCTCCGACAGGATGCCGCGCCCCACAGGCCGCGATGGAAGTTTGGATCGGCGGCAGGCTTGTCACGGCAGAGGTGCTTCCCTCGAGGCCGTGAAGCCATGCGTTCGCAGTGCAGCGGGGAGCGCCAGTCGACAAGCCTGCGCTCGGCCGCCATCCTACGGCCGACGCTGGCGATATCGGCTGTGACCGAGCCGCGACGACAACCATCCGCGCCGACCGCCGATCGCGAGGTACCGCAAGCCAGGTCGACGAGATTTTGACGTTGAGAATCCACCAGGTCACCTGCCTGCCGACCAGAGGTCACCGAAGGACCCGCGTCCCTTCCGGGAACTGCTTTTTCTGTCGAGCGTCTCGCTGCCGTCTCAGACTACGCCCCCCTTCCCGGCCCCACCCTCCACAAGCGCCGACCGAGGCGCCTCACATCGCACTAAGCTACTGACGAAGAATGAAAATCGACGATCTTGGGAGGTGCAGGGAAAGCCCGCACCTCGCGAAAATTAGGAATAACCCATTGAAACAACACAACCGATCGACGCCACACATCGCGGCCTTTTATCTCGCCATCTTCCGGTCATTCGTAAGCGTCCGGTCCCGACACGTCCTTCCGGTAGTGCAATTTCGCAGCATGTGCGGTTCCTTCGTACATTGGAGGGTCTCTGATGGCATCTCGTCGTTCTTGGGAAAAGGCACGCAGTCCGTACTGGTCGATGCACGTCGAAGCCTGGCGCCAAAGCGGGCTGAATCGGACGGAATATTGTCGCCACCATGGTTTGCCGAAGAGCACGTTCGACAAATGGATGAAGCATCTCATCAGCAAGGAAGATGCCCGCAAGCATGCGGAATATCAGGCACAATTGCGTCGTCAGGAACGCCGTGAGGAGCGTGAAAAGCGGCTGAAGAAGCGTGCCCGACTGCGCTATGCGGTGAGCACGGACATGCGCTCGCGCGCCGTCCAGGCGTTCTGGGCGATGCATGTCGAGGCGATGAACTGGAGTGGAATGGGCGTGCGTGAGTACGCGGCAGCGCTCCATCTGTCGCCCTATTCGCTGCTCAGATGGCGCGGTCGTCTCGAGGACGGTGAGGTGGAAATCGACTGGCGCGCGCATCTTCATCCGAGTGCCCGCCCGCAAACAAGCACTAGTGCTAGCAGCGCTGCTAAGGAAGTGCCGGTGAAAAGCGGCTTGACAGACACACCGGATGCCGATCCGCAGCGCGACGGACGCACCAACCGGCGGAGCTTCACGGACGAGGAAAAGCTCGCCATCGTGATGGAAACGGAGCAGCCCGGCGTCAGTGTAGCGGAGGTGTGCCGCCGCCACGGCATCGTGACTAGCATGCTATTCCGCTGGCGCGTCCAGTTCGGCTTCGCGCAGAAGAGGCGTGTAAACCTGGCGGCGGTCGCGATGCCGGCAAGCGGCGCTGGAGCTTCGCCGGTCCCCGTGGTTCTGCATGATCTTTTGCAGCCGCCTGACGGAATGACGGCTGTGGAATTGCCGGATGGCCGACGTGTCTTCGCCCCAGCAGGCAGCGATCCGGGCGTGGTTCGCCGGCATGTTCTGGACCGGGAGGCCGCATCATGATGATCGTCCCGGCCGGCGTGAAGGTGCATCTGGCGCTGGGCTATACCGATATGAGGAAGGGCCTGGACGGGCTCGCGATGCTGGTCCAGGAGACGCTGAAGAAAGACCCGTTCTCGGGGCATCTGTTCGCTTTCCGAGGGAAGAAGGCGCAGATGATCAAGATCCTGTTCTGGGACGGGAACGGGCTGTGCCTGTTCACCAAACGGCTTGATCAGGGTGGGTTCGTGTGGCCGCGGATGGCGGGGATCGAAGGCGCTATCACCTTGTCTCCAGCGCAGCTCGCCATGCTGATCGAGGGCATCGATTGGCGCGTTCCCGAGCGTGTCTGGCGACCGGCGATCGCCGGCTGAAAAAGCGCCGAGATTCAAGCAGTTCAAGGCCGTAATGCTTGGGAAACAAGTGTTTTGAAGTAGAATCGAGCATGCGGCTCGACCTTGCTGATTTGCCCTCCGACGTAGACCTCCTGCACCG
This sequence comes from Mesorhizobium norvegicum, assembly GCF_004919685.1. Lineage (GTDB taxonomy): Bacteria > Pseudomonadota > Alphaproteobacteria > Rhizobiales > Rhizobiaceae > Mesorhizobium > Mesorhizobium norvegicum. The sequence goes on from NZ_SMYZ01000010.1 coordinate 22,825, forward strand.
TCTCGTGCGCGAAATGGCGAGCGTCGTCGAGAGCCGCGACGGGGAGATCGAGCGTCTTCAGTTGATCATCAAGAAGCTGCAGCGGGCGCAGTTCGGCCGGCACTCCGAGCGCCTCGATCCCGATCAACTGGCGCTCGCGCTGGAAGACCTCGACGGTGATATCGCCCGCATCCGGGAGAGCCGTCCCAGTGTCGAAAAACAGCCGTCCGAGCGGCCATCCCATCGCAGGCCGCTGCCCGATCATCTGCCGCGCGAGGACGTTCTGCTCGACATCGGCGACGCAGCTTGCCTGTGCTGCGGCGGCGCGCTCCATGCGATCGGCGAGAGCGTAAGCGAGATGCTCGACTGGGTTCCGGCACAGCTTCGCGTGATCCGCATCATCCGTCCGAAATACGCTTGCCGTGTCTGCGAGACGGTGGCGCAAGCGCCGGCCCCGGAGCGGCTGATCGCCGGCGGCCTGGCAACGCCGGCGCTGCTGGCGCATGTGCTGGTCTCCAAATATTGCGACCACACGCCGCTTTACCGGCAGTCGCAGATCTTTGCCCGGCACGGCGTCGATCTGGCGCGCTCGACACTCGCCGGCTGGGTCGGCGGCGCCTGCTGGTGGCTCGACGCCCTGCATGAGCGGCTGGCCAGAAACGTGTTCGCCTCCGATCATCTGTTCGCCGACGACACACCGGTTCCGGTGCTCGATCCCGGTCTCGGGCGCACCAAGACGGGGCGGTTGTGGGTCTATGCGCGCGAGCAGCGGCCATGGGCCGGACCCGAGCCGCCGGCGGCGGTCTACCTGTTCGCGCCGGACCGAAAGGCCGAGCGCCCGGTATCGCACCTTCAGCACTTCAAAGGCGTGCTGCATGTCGATGGCTACGCCGGCTTCGAACAGCTCACGGCCAAGGGCGACATCGTTCTCGCCGCCTGCTGGGCGCACACGAGGCGCAAGTTCTATGACGTCGCGGAGGCCACTGGATCGCCCCTGGCGGCCGAGGCGCTGCGCCGGATCGGCGAGGTTTATACCATCGAAGCGGAGGTGCGCGGCCAGTCGCCGCCTCATCGGCTCGCGGCGCGGCGGCAGCGATCGAAGCCCGTCGTGGTCGCCTTCCACGCCTGGCTGGAAGCACAGCTCCCGCACATCCCTGGCCGCAGCACGCTGGCCGAGGCGATCCGCTACGCGCTGTCGCGTTGGGACGGACTGACCCGCTTCTTGCACGACGGTCGCATTGAACTCGACACCAATCCGGTCGAGCGAGCTATCCGTCCCGTCGCGCTGGGCCGCAAGAACCATCTGTTCGCCGGAAGCGATGGCGGCGGCGACCGCTGGGCGATTGTCTGCTCGCTGAGCGAGACCGCCAAGCTCAACGGCGTCGAGCCTTATGCTTACCTCGCCGACGTGCTCACCCGCATGGTCGACGGACATTCCATCAACAGACTCGACGAACTGCTGCCGTGGAACTGGAGATCCGCAGGGGTCGCCGCGGCCACCGCCTGAGCAAAACCAGACTCTCGCCAAACGGCGAAGATTGGACAGAGCGTAATGGCAATAGTCGTCTGTTGTAAGGACACTGCCTGATGGTCCATGATCGCAATGTAACAGGGATAAAGATGTGACGCGGTCTTCCCGAAACGGAGTAGATGCCAGGCTACTTCCCGAAGCCATTGCCGCGCTTCGTGAGCTGGTCTCACGCGCGCGGGGAGTCGACGATCGGTCGTTCGACGATGGCCATTCGGTTGATACATGGCGGAGCGATGAACTCAGTGCTGCCATAGAGCGTGCCGAAGCAGTGATCGCCAAGGCGGACGCTGAGGCGGCTATAGCCGGGGCCCCTGCTAAGTAGGAGGCCGCCGGGTCGGCGCATCGGCGCCGTGCCCTTGGTCCGATACCGCCAAGCTCGTCGGGAATCCTGTCAAGACCTGACGTCATGTGCAGACCCCGGACGCATACGGTCATTCTGCCCACCCTCCGCCTCCATCCACGCCACGGTGCGCTGGAGCTTGCGGTTGCGCGAAAACGCCCATACGCGCTCATGGCTGGATCCCTTCGCCCGCTCGCGCCACGAAGAGGCCTTCGGACAGCGGCACGATGGCGGAGACATCGCGCACGGTGGGTGCAGAGCTAGCGTCATTTTGCGGGCGCTCGGTCGGCACGAGAGCGACAGCTTGTAAGCGATCCGGCTGACCTACGAAGAGCGAGCCGTGCTTCCAGGGAATGGCCTCGACAGACGTGACTGCGAAAGGGCGCATACCCTCGCTTTCACCGATCAGGGGGGCAAGTGCAGCGACATAGGCGCGGGTCTCGGCCGGTAACGGACGGCCACTGAGGTAGGCTTCGTAGCGTGCAGGTCCCGCGTTGTAGGCGGCCAGAAAGCCCGGCGAGCCATAGCGATCGTGCAGTTCGCGCAGATACGCCGTTCCTGCCAGGATGTTGTCCCGGGGATCGAAAGGATCGCGGCCAAGCGACCAGTGGGCGCGCAGATAATCCCATGTACCGGGCATGATCTGCATCAAGCCGCGGGCGCCGGCGCTGGAGACGGCGCGCACATCGCCCGCGCTCTCCTTGCGCATGATGGCGCGGATCAACGCGGTCGGAACGCCGAAGCGGTGCGAGGCTTCGTTGATGTGCGCGCCGAACGGATCGCGCTGCGACGATCGCACGATGGCCAAGTCCTGCGCCACTGTCGCCGCCGGCATGACGGTCGCGACGGACAGGCCGCAAAGGAGGAGCAGAGCCATGCGCCGGGCAGCGCGAAGCGGCCCGGGCGCACCGCGATGGCTCGTCGACGGACGGCGAGCGCGCATCGTTCAATCCTTCTCGCCGCGGTCGCGCGGTCGCGCCCAGTGCAGCGACCAGGATGTCTTGTCGACGCCATTGCGAAAGAGGCTCGCGCGTATCGGCTGCGCGAAGGTCGGGTCGTCGAGCTGGATCGAGACATAGTCTCCGGCCTTTTCGCTGGAGCGTTTCCAGCCGGCACCAATCTCGGGGCCGTCCTCGCTTCCGGCGTGAACGCGGTAGTCAGGCGCATTCTCCGTTTCGCTCGCCTCTGCCGCCACAATGGCGATATCCAGGTTGAGGCTGAGCGTGTGGATGCGCCCGCTATAGCCAGTCTTCTGGCGCGTGAATTCCCCGATCTGTTGCATGTCGGCTCCTGTTTTCAGTGGTGCGGTGATGATGGCTGGCGGCACGACGCGCGCCGCCGGTCGCGCGCTCACCGCGTCGATCTCGGTCTCATCGACGTCGGCCAGGCCTGCCCTGGCTGCACCGTCAGGTTGCGGCAGGAAGGCGAGCAGCCAGTCGGCCGCCTTGCTGGCCTGGGAGGCGGCACGCACGATGGCGCGGTTGTCTTCGCGCAGGACCTCGAGCCAGGAGGCCAGGTAGTCGGCGTGGCGCACGGTCGGCACGATGCCAAGCGAGGCGCAGCAGAAGGCCGCATTCATCTTGGCAACCAGTTCCTCGAAAGCATATCTCTTGGTGCCGAAGGCGCCGCCGAGATCACGGCCGACGCGGGAGGCATGGCCGGTTGCATGCCCAAGCTCGTGCAGGGCGGTGCGGTGCCAGTCGATGGTCTCGAAATAGGCCTGCGGAGGAGGCACCCGCGCGTAGTCCTGCGCCGGCACGTAATAGGCGCTATTGCCACCGATGCGGAAATCGATACCTGTCGCCTTGATTAACGCGTCGACGGCCGGCTCGATCAGTCGGGGCTCTGGTGCAGGCGGAGCCGCGGCCAGATCGTCAGGCAGATTTTCACATTGCGCCACGTTGAACACGATGAAGCGCTTCAGGAACGGTATGGCCTGTGCCGCCTCGCCGGTTTCCCGCGCGCGATTCTTCTCGTCGTCAGGGATGAAGCGGTCAGCATAGACGACGGTGGTGCCGTGTTCGCCCTTGCGGACATGGCCGCCCAGCAATAGCGCCTGGCGGAAAGTCAGCCAGCCCTGGATGGGAAAGCCATGCTCGACGACCGCACCCCACAGGATCAGCACGTTGATCCCGGAATAGGCGCGGCCTGTCGCGGCATTGGCCGGCATAGCAAGGGGCGCTTGCGCCGCCGCCGTGCCCCAGGGCTGCACCCAGGGAAAGCGGCCTGCTTCCAGTTCGGCGATGATCTTGTTGGTGATATCGTCATAGAGGCTTGACCGGTCGGCGCCGGCGCGAGCGTAATGTCTGGACATCGCGGTTCTCCGCGACGGGCGCCGGAGGCCTCTCCTCCAGCTCTCAACCCGTCACGGCAAACCGGTCCGTACTCTCACTCTAGACGGCGTTGCGGGGGCCTCCCGCAGAAGGGGGACGCTCTCGAATTTTGGGCAAAGGCGGTCCGCGCCAAATGCTTATTCCTACCGGACTGCGTGGCGGATGCGCTCGGTAAGCGTTTGTTCGACTTCGAAATAACCTTCCCAGGCTTCGGGCAGCTGAGCCCGCGCGGCGGCGGCGAAAACATCGAAACCGTTGGCGCTTTCGCAGGTGGGCAACTCCTCCCAGCTGACGGGCACCGCGCACGACGCCCCCGCACGTGCCCGAGTCGACCAGGGACAGATTGCAGTGGAGCCCTGGCCGTTGCGCAGGTAATCGATAAACATTCGGCCCTTGCGCTTCGCCTTGCTCATGTTGGCGACGAAGCGCGACGGATCTGTACGGGCCAGTAGTTCGGCGAAGTCTTGGCAGAAGCTCTTGACCTCGTCCCAGTCTGCCGCCGGGACGAGCGGCACGACCACATGAACGCCCTTGCCGCCGGACAGCAACGGCCACGACTGCAGTCCAAGCGCTTCCAGAATGCCCCGAATGTCGAGGGCTGCCTGCTTGACGGCAGTGAAGCCCAAGCCCTCGCCGGGGTCGATGTCGAAGATCATGCGGTGCGGCAGATCCGGCTGCTGGCGACGGCTTCCCCAAATGTGGAATTCGAGCACGTTCATCTGGACGCCTGCGATCAGCCCCGCCAGGTCGCCGACCCACAAGATGCGGCTTTCCTTACCGGACATCTTCTCCAACTGGCCGTCATGAATG
>NZ_SMYZ01000109.1 GCF_004919685.1 Mesorhizobium norvegicum
ACTGGCGCCTCGGCAGCTGCCGCGTCCTCACCGAAACCGGGATGCCGTCCGAAGCCGCATGGAAACGCAAGGCAGCAGCCGAAAAGCGTGTCATGCAGCACGCCCATATCGGCTTCAGAAGCGTCGACCGCACCGTGGCGGCGATCGGCGAGGTGCATGAGCAATGCCGCAAGGCAGGCGTGACGATCGACCGTTTCGGCATCACCCTCGACTGGTCGATGGGCTACCCCCAAGCCATGCGCGCCAAGGCTGCGCGCGGCACCGGCATCGTGCTCACCGGCCCCGAGGATTTCGCGCGCATCACCAATGCCGCGCCGGCCGCCGCCCATTTCGGCGACTTCATGCTCGGCCTGCCGGGCGCGGTGGAAAACACCCGCGCCGCGATCGCCGCCGGGGCAACGGCCATCGGCAATCTGGGACAGTATTTCACCTTCCGCCTGCCCTATTGGGACGATGACGTGGCAACCACCGAAGCCACCATCACCGCGCTCGGCCTGATCGCCGCCCAGGATGCCGAAATCCTTGTCCATTCCAATCTCGACGACGGCTTCGCCGGGCTGTTCATCGATATGGCTTGCGCGCTCGGCATGGTGCTGGTCGAGAAGCACATCGTCGAGGATCTGATCGGCGCTCGGCTCGGCCATTGCTACGGCCACCACTTCAGCGATCCGCTGTCGCGCGCTGCTTTCCATGCCGCGCTGGTGCGGGTCAGCGACACGCCGGGGACCATGATCTTCGGCAACACCGTCTCCTACCAGTCGACCCCGGCCGGCAATTACGCAAGCCTGGCGAGTTATCTCCTGGCCGACATACTCGCCGTCGGGCGGTGGCCCTCCGGCCATGCGATCAATCCGGTGCCGGTGACCGAGAACCAGCGCATTCCCGATGTCGACGAGATCATCGACGCGCAGACCTTCGCGCACCGGCTCACGCTGCACGCACCTTTCTACGATCCGGTCTTCGACTGGACCAAGGTGGAAGCGATGGCCGATGTGCTGGTCGAAGGCGGGCGCCGCTTTGCCGGTGCCGTCATCAAGGGGCTGGCCGAGCGGGGGGTGGATACCGAAGACCCGGCCGCGCTGATGTTCGCCATCCGCCGCATGGGGCCGAAACGCATGGAGGCGCTTTTCGGCCCGGGCGCGGACGGCATGCGCGGGCGCACGCCGCTGATCCATGCCGAATGGGCACGCGAACTCAACCACAAGGCCGTCGCCTGGGTCGCAGCACAGAAGCCGCTGGAAAGCCCTAAACCCCTGACCATCTGCATCGGCACGACCGACGTGCATGAGCACGGCAAATATCTCGTCGAACAGGCGCTCGAAGGCCTGGGTATCGTCATCGCCGATGCCGGTGTGGCCGTCGACCCGGAAACGCTCGTCGCCCGCGCCGCCGAAACCGGGGCCGATGCCATCGCCGTCAGCACCTACAATGGCGTGGCGCTGCGTTACGCACAGGCGGTGAAAGCGGCAATGGCGGCACGCGGACTTGCCTTGCCGGTGCTCATCGGCGGACGATTGAATGAAGTGCCCAAGGAGTCCAATTCGGGCCTGCCGGTCGACGTCACCAAGGATATTGCCGACCTTGGATGTCTGCCCTGCGCCGACCTCGACGAGATGCTGCGCGCCCTGCGTTCCATTCGGCCCGCCACTTTCGGGGCGTGATCGGTCTCTCTTTTTGAAACTTGTTTTGCCCTATCGCGCAGAAGCGCTTGCAAAGTGTCGACACTTTTGTATTTAATTTCGGCGCAAACTCGGGGACACCGGTGAAAAACACTCCTTCCGTCGAACAACATCTGGAAATCTATCGCCGGATGCTGCTGGTGCGGCATCTGGAAGAGAGCCTTGGGGCGCTTCACAAGGAAGGACGCACGCGCGGTCCAATCCATCGTTGCGATGGCCAGGAAGCCGTCGGTGTCGCCGCGACCGCCGTGCTGGAGGCCGGCGACAAGGTCGCCACCACCCATCGCGGCCACGCGGTCTATATCGGCAAGGGCATGGCCGTGCACCCGGTAGTGGCCGAGATCTTCGGGCGGGCCACCGGTGCCTGCGGCGGGCGCGCCGGCCACATGCTGGTGGCCGATGCCGAAAAGGGCGTGATCGGCGGCAACGCCATTGTCGGTGCGGGCATTCCGGCCGCCACCGGCATGGCGCTGTCGATGCAGATCCTCGGCACCGGCAATGTCGCCATGTGCGTTTTCGGCGACGGCGCCGCGCAGACCGGCATCTGCCACGAGGCCATGAACATGGCCGGGCTGTGGAAGCTGCCGGTCGTCTTCGTGCTCGAACACAACCAGTTCGGCCTGACCGTTCCCTCCGAGGTCCAGTCGCCGGTCGAGGACCTGTCGATCCGCGCCGCCGGCTATGCGATGCCGGCCGAGATCGTCGATGGCAATGACGCGGTGGCCGTCTACCGCGCCGTGTCGACCATGGTCGAGCGTGCCCGGCGCGGCGAGGGCCCCGGCATGGTCGAATGCAAGACCTACCGGATCGAGGGGTTTTCCACCTCCGACATGGGCGGCTACCAGAAGCCGGAGGACATTGCGGCCTGGAAGGCGCGTGACCCCCTACTCGTCTCGCGCAAGGTGCTTTTGGGCGATGTCGGCGAGGCGAAACTCGCCGGGATCGAGGCGGCGGCCAAGGCTGAGGTCGACGAGGCATTCGCGGCCGCCCTCTCCGACCCGATGCCCGAATTCTCGCTCGACGAAGCCTGCAACCCCTACAGCGAGGCGCACTGACATGGCCATGATGCGGTACGCCGAAGCGCTCAATGCGGCACTGCGCGAAGAAATGCAGGCCGACCCCTCCGTCTTCCTCTTCGGCGAGGACATCGGCCGCTATGGCGGCGTCTTCAAGGTGACGAAAGGGCTGATGGAGGAATTCGGCGAAACGCGGGTGCGCGACACGCCGATCTCCGAACAGGCGCTGACCGCCATGGCGGTGACCGCCGCGATGACCGGCACGCGGCCGGTGCTTGAAATCATGTATGCCGATTTCGTGCCGCTGACACTCGATGCGCTGGTCAACCAGGCCTCGATCTACAACTACATCTGGAACGGCCAGGTGAAGATGCCGTTCGTGCTGCGCACGCAGGGCGGCGGCGGCGCCGGCGCCGGCGCGCAGCACTCCAAGTCGCTCGATTCCATGCTTGCCCACATACCCGGCATCAAGGTCGTTGCCCCTTCGACACCGGCCGACGCCAAGGGCATGCTGAAGGCCGCGATCCGCGACGACCAGCCGGTCGTCTTCCTCGAACACAAGCTGCTCTACAACACCCGTGGCGAAGTGCCGGAAGGCGACGTGACCGTGCCGCTCGGCAAGGCGGCAACCCTGCGCGAAGGCAGCGATATCTCGATCTTCGCCACCTCCAAGATGGTGGTGGAGGCGCTGAAAGCCGCGGATCTTCTCGCAGCTGACGGTGTTTCGGCCGAAATCGTCGATCTCCGGTCGCTGCGCCCGCTCGATGTCAACGCCATCGTCGCCTCGATCGCGAAAACGCACCATGCCGTGGTGGTCAACGAGGGCTGGCGCTTCTGCGGCTACGCCGCCGAGCTTTCGGCAACGATCATGGACCACGCCTTCGACGAACTGGACGCGCCGGTCACGCGCGTCACCTTGCCGGATATGCCGATCCCCTATTCCGAACCGCTGGAAACGGCGATGCTGCCAAGTGCCGAGAAGATCCGCACTGCCGCGCTGAAGACGCTGAAGTGACGGAGGCGGCGATGGCGACCTATCCGATCAGCATCGACAGCGCCGGCGGCGAATATATGGAAGCCGTGCTGGTGATCGGCTGGGCGGTGAAATCAGGCGACCCGGTCAAGACCGGCGACCTTCTCGTCACCGTCGAAACCGCCAAGGCAGCAACCGAGATCGAAGCCGACCGCGACGGCTGGCTGGCGGAAATCTTCTTCGCCGAGGGACAGGAAGCGCCCGTGGGCGCTGTGCTCGGCACGATCGCGGATGAGAAACCGATAGTTGGCGAGAAGCCGATCGCTGGCCAGTCCGCTTCGATCGCGCCGACCACGGCGACGGCTGCGGAACCCAATCCGCGCGAGCCTGTGGCCGGCGACGCGCCTTCCTCCATCCGGCCGCCCGGCAGCCGTGCAATCGCAAGCCCGTTGGCCCGGCGGCTTGCCGCCGCGGCCGGGCTCGACCTTGCCACCATTTCGGGAAGCGGCCCGCATGGACGCATCAAGAAGCGCGACATCGATGCCACCCTTGCCGCCCTCTCGAACGAACATGACGGCGCAGGCCAGCGAACGCCGGCCGCAGTCCAGACATCGCCTGTTGCCGCGCCGGCGCTGGCCCGACAGACGGCGCCCGTGGTCCTTATCCATGGCTTCGGCGCGGATCGCTCTGTGTGGCGGCAGGTTGTCCCGTTGCTCGGGCCCGAGATCGAGACGATCAGCCTCGACCTGCCCGGTCATGGTGCGGAAGCGGCAAGGCCGGCAAGGAGCATCGAGGAGATCGCCTTCCTCCTCTCCGACCGGCTGGAGGAGATGGGCGTGGGCAATGCCCATCTCGTCGGCCACTCCCTGGGCGGCGCGGCGGCTCTCGCGCTCGCCCGGCTGGGCCGTCTCGCGGTGCGCTCCGTGACGCTCCTTGCCCCCGGCGGGCTTGGCCCCGAGATCAATGCAGGCTTCATTGCCGGTCTTGCCCGCGCGACCACGGCGCAGGCCCTCGAGCAGTGGCTGACGGTGATGGTCGGCGACCCCTCGGCCTTGCCGATCGGCTATGCGCAGGCCGCGCTCAGGCAGATGGAAAAGACCGGCAATCGCGACGCGCTCGCGGCGATGGCCGAAAGCTTGTTCCCGGACGGCACCCAGGGTTTCGATCTGGTGAGCGCGCTTGGCGAACTTGCCGTGCCGACGCGGCTCATTTGGGGCAGGCTCGACCGCGTCATTCCGGTCGCCCATGCGGCCCGCGCGCCGGGCTTCACTGCTGTTCATCTTCTCGATGGCATTGGCCATGTACCGCAGATTGAGGCTCCGGCGCTCACGGCCCGGCTGATCACCGAGACGGTGCGGAGCGCCGGCTGAGCCGGCAATCCGCTCAAACTCGCCTAGCCCCGCGGATCAACCACGGGAGACAGACAAGACCACATGATGCCGGCGCCGAAGGCGCCGGAACAGAATGCCAGAAGGAGTGCCCGATATGATTTTCGACCATCGCACCTACACCGCCCGCCCGAACAAGCTGTCGCATTTCCTCACACTCTACGAGGAGGTCGGCCTGCCGATGCAGCAGCACTATCTGGGCGAGCCCTTCGGCTTCTTCCAGACGCATATCGGCGACCTGTCGCGCACCGTGCATCTGTGGAAATATGAAAGCCTTGCCGATCGGGAGGAGCGGCGCGATCGCATGGAAGCCGATCCCGAATGGCAGGCCTATCGGCGCAAGGTGATCGAAACCGATTATCTTCTCGACATGCGCAACCAAATCCTCAAACCCGTCTCCTTCTTCAATCCCGGAAAGTAAGATGGACCTGATTTTCTCTGCCGAAGGGCGCAGCTGGCCGCTGCGCCTGACCGGCGATGCCGACCGCACGCGCCGCGCGCTGCTTTCGGCCCTGCCGATGCGTCTGCAGCTCCACACGCCCAAGATCGCCGGCAGCCATATCTATTGGCATGCCCCCTTCGTGGAGGATGTGGAGGGTGCAACGCATGTGCTTTCCGCAACCGCGGGCGCTTTCATCTACTGGCCGGTGCGGCAGTTCCTTGAAATCACCTTCGCGCCGCTCCAGGCAGAAAATGCCGAGATCACCGTTCTCGGCCATCTCGACGCGCCGGTGGAAGGCATTGCCGAGCTTGCCGCGACACTGAAGCAGGACCAGGGCCGCCGTATTCTGGAAGGTACGCTTGTCCGGTCGGATGGCGGCGTGTCCGAGCTGTCGGCGCCATCGTCGCTGCCGCAGGATATCATTGCTGCGCGCAAGGCGCTTTGGGCGGACTGTCCCGCCGACATCAGTCATGTCACCACCTCCCGAGCCATCATGCACCCGGCAGGTCCCGTCTTCACCGCGGAGTCGGAAGCGCGTGTGCTGCACGAATTCCTCTGGTGGATCCGCGCCGAGCGCGGCGGAAAGGACGAAATGGTGCTGCGCCAGGCGGCAGCAATCGCGCTCGACAAGACCGCGACCCGCCTGCGCGACTTCTGCCACATGGAGGAAACGCCGGCTCTGCTTTTCCGGCTCAAGGCGGCGATGGACGATCGACATCCCTTCGATGCCCTGATCGACGAGGCAATCCTGGTTGCCGGACGGATCGGCGCCTGGCTCGATCTTCTCATCCCGTGGAACGACCTCAACGAGGCCTTCCGCGCAGCGCTTGACGGCAGGAGGGCCAGGTGATGCAAAAACTGACCATCGGCATTGTGGGTTTCGGCGTGATCGGGCAGCGCTGGACGGCTTGCTTTGCCCATGCCGGCCACGCGGTGCGCGTGTTCGATCCGACGGAGCGGCGCGAAGCGGCTTTCAATGAGGTGCTGCCTGCACTCATGGCCGACCTCGACGCGTTGAAAGGATCCTCGGCCTCGGCCGCGCCCGGTGCGATCCGTCTTTTCCCGACGCTTGCCGAGACGCTCGAAGGCGTCGATTTCGTGCAGGAGAACGGTCCGGAAGACCTGGCCCTCAAGCGCCGGCTGCTGGCCGAAATCGAAGACCATGTCGGCGATGAGGTCGTGATCGCTTCCTCCTCCTCGGCCTTGCTCGTGTCCGACATGCAGGACGAATGCCGCCTGCCCGGCCGCGTCGTGCTCGGTCATCCCTTCAATCCGGCGCATCTGATGCCGCTGGTCGAGATCGTCGGCGGCAAGGCGTCGGATCCGCAGGCGATCGCCCGGGCACACGCGATCTACGAGGCCATCGGCAAGAAACCGGTGACGCTCAACCGGGAAGTGACCGGCCATATCGCCTTGCGCCTGATGGGCGCCATGTGGCGCGAGGCGATCGCGCTGGTGCGCGACGGCGTCGCCTCGGTCGAGGACGTGGATCGTGCCTTCATGTATGGGCCGGGTGCGAAATGGACCCTGCAAGGTTCGTTCATTTCCAACAGCCTCAACGCCGATGGCATCGAGGATTTCCTGCACAAATATGGCCCGACCTATCAGGCGATCTGGGACACGCTGCTCGACGCAAAGCTCGACAGCGAGACCATTCGCGCGATCACGGCTTCGACAAATGCGGCGGTGGGCGGGCGCAGCCACGAGGAACTGAAGGCCGCGCGCGAGGCAGGCCTCGTCGGCATTTTGAAAACAGTGGCCGAACGCGGCGCGCTTTAACTCTTTGTTTTGACGCAATTCCGGACGGAAAACCGTTTCACACTTTTCCTGGAATTGCTCTGATCATCACGGTTCAGGAGAATGGCCATGACCTATCGCACCGCCCTTGTCACCGGCGCCTCGAAAGGCATCGGCGCAGCGATCGTCGAGAGCCTGGTCGTGGAAGGATTGACCGTCCATGCGTTGGCGCGCAACCATGGCGCGCTGCAGGTCCTGCAGGAGAGGCTCGGGCCGCGCGTAAAGCCGCTCGTTGCCGATGTGCGCGACCACGAAGCGATCGCCGCTGCGCTCGGTGCGGCGGAAATTGATGTGTTGATCAACAATGCCGGCGGTCTGGCGACGGTGCGCCCTCTGCATGAGCAGAGCGCGGAGGAAACAGCCGAGGTGGTGGCGCTGAATCTCACCGCACCCTTGCAGCTCATCCGCATGTTGCTGCCGGGCATGATCGCGCGCAAGCGTGGCCATATCTTCAACCTGACCAGCACGGCGGCCAGTGGCGTCTTTCCCGGCACGACGACCTACGGTGCGGCAAAGGCCGGCCTTTCCCAGGCCGGCCGCGTCCTGCGCTTCGATCTGGCAGGCACCGGCGTGCGGCTGACCGAGATCGCCCCCGGCCGCGTGGAGACGGATTTCTACCTGAAGGCCTTCGACGGCGACCGCGAGGGCCTGCGCAAGCGCATGTACTCGCAACAGCGGCCGCTCGGCCCGGTCGATATTGCCGCCGTGCTCGTTGCCGCGCTGCGGATGCCGGATCATGTCGACATCGCCGAATTGATCGTTGCGCCAAGCGAACAGGCACCCGGCGGCCATACCTATCCGCCCGCGCCGCAACGATGAGCGGACCGCAGGTGTCAGCGACACCGCGCCTCAGCCTGGCTCCGTCAATTTGTCGAGCACGGCCGTGCAAGCCTCGTCCCAGGCCTCCGGCACACCGCGCGCCGAAAGCACCTGCAGGCCCCGCTCGGTGATGCCGCCCGGTGTCACCAGCTCCTCGAGCATCCGGTCCATCGGCTGGTCCTTCTCCTCAATCAGCCGCCCGGCGGCCACGAACGTCAGCGCCGTCAGCCGGCGGCCAATTGCCGGATCGAGACCTTGCGCGCTCGACCATTCAGTCGTCTTGCGGATCAGATCCTGCACCCAGCCATAGACGGCTGCATTGACCGTCGCCACCTCGAAGTCCGTTTCGCTGGCGAGCGCAATCGAGGGGCCGAGCCGGTCGAGAACCGCCCGCGCCTGCTCAAGGTCGGGGAAATAGATCGTCGGACTGGCACAGATTTCGGAAGCCGTGAACGGCATGGCGCGAACAGCGCGCGCGGGCGCGACCGCAAACCGCGACAGCGGTACGCCGGCGCAAACCGAAACCAGCGTCTGGTCCGTGCGCCAAGGCAGGCCGGCGACCGCGTCCGGCGCATGCGCAGGCCGTACGGCGACAATGACGACATCGGATCGTTCGACGAGATCGCGATTGTCGGTTGCCAACCGAAAGCCGTAGCGGGCTGAAAGCGCAGCCGCCTTGCCGCGCGGCGACAGCACGATTGCCGCGGGATCCAGCCCGGAACGCAGGAAACCAGCCAGCATGGACGCCGCCAGATGCCCGACGCCAAGAATGCCTACAATCATTGTTGTCCCCCGGATTTGAACCTGCTGCTTGCCATTCACACGAAGTTGGGAAAGAAAGGCGCTCTACGAAGTGTAGACACAGCCTGCATACAAATCAGATGAGAATCGTCGTGACCGAACGAGCCGAGACCAGCGCCGATAGCGACCCATCCCTTGCCAATGAGGCCGAAACGCGCCGCGCTGCCGACAGCAGCGAACGCGCCTACAACACCATCCGCAAGCTTCTCGTCGAGTTCAAGCTGAAGCCCGGCGAACGTATCAACGAAGTCCAGCTTTCGCGCAGCCTCGGCGTGTCGCGCACACCGATCCGCGAGGCGCTGAACCGGCTCGCCTCGGAGGGTTTCGTTTCGCTCACGCCCAATCGCGGCTTTTTCGTCAGGAGCCTCAGCACCGAGGGCCTGCTCGACCTCTACGAGTTCCGCTCGATCATCGAATGCGCTGCCTTCAAGCTGATGTGCGAACGCGCCGACGACAGTGAAATCGACCGGCTGCGGAGCTACTGGGAAGCGATCGTCGACGCTTACCCCAACCAGCCGCCGGACATCATCCTGGCCGAGGACGAAGGCTTCCATCTGCTTATCGCCGAACTGTCGGGAAATCCGGAACTCGTCGGCCAGCTCACCTCCATCAATGCGCGTATCCGCTTCATCCGCCGCATCCAGATCGAACATCCCTCGCATGACAGGACGCAGATCACCTCTCACTCGGCAATCGTCGATGCCGCCGTCAGGCGGGATGTCGAAAACGGCATGAAACTGTTGCGCGAACATATCGAGATGACCGTCTCCGCCACGCAGCAGGCGCTCAAGGACGCCCTGCTCAAGGTTTTCGCGCCCGACAACGGCGCCGATCTGAAGCGCCGGCGAAGGACCCGCGACGCATAATCGATATCTGAGCACAAAATTGAACGCAATAGTGTCGACACTTTCTTGACGACAGTCTCTTTGTCTGCTTCGATGGGTTCCAAGGGAGAGAAGACCGGAACGGCCGCTCCCGTCGTGACCAGTAGCCAAGGGGAACCATCATGAGAAAATTTATCGCCACGCTCCTTCTCGGAGCATCGCTGTTCGCGGGTCCGGCCATGGCCGAGCAGATCACGATTGGTCTATCCGCTCCGCTCTCCGGCCCGCAGGCCTATTTCGGCACCACATGGCATAACGGCTTCAAGCTCTATGTCGACAAGTTGAACGCCGATGGTGGGGTCAATGGCGTGACCGTCGCCTATGACCAGCAAGACGACAAGGCGGATCCGCGCGAGGGAACGCTCGTGGCGCAAAAGTTCTGCGACAATGACAAGGTGGTTCTGGGCCTCGTCAACTTCAATTCCGGCGTCGCCCAGTCCACTCTGCCGATCTACGAGGATTGCTCGCTGCCGACGATGACCTTCGGCTCCAACCCTTCGCTCACCAAGCAGGGCTACAAGCTCATGGTGCGTCCGGTCGCGAACGATCTGGCGGGGGCGCTGCTGCCGGCTGAATACGCGCTCGGCAAGCTTGGCGCCAAGACGGCCCTGGTCGTCAACGACAAGCAGGTTTTCGGCCAGGGCATCTCCGAAATCTTTGCCAAGAACTTCCAGGATGGCGGCGGCAAGGTCATCGACACGATTTCGGTCGCGCCAAGCGATGTGGACTTCGCCGCCGTGCTGGCGCAGATCAAGCCGAAGAAGCCCGACGTCATCTATCTCGGTGCCGTCATGCCGCAGCTGGCGCTCTTTGCAAAGCAGATGCATGAGCAAGGCATCACCGCCACCCTGATCGTACCCGACGGCGGCTATACGCCGGACCTGATCAAACAGGCCGGCGAGCCCAACGTTCAGGGCACGCTCGTCGCTATCCAGGTGCCGCCGATGGATGCCTCGCCGGAGATCGCCGAGTTCGCCAAGCTCTACAAAGCCAAGTACGGTGAGGATGCCGGCCCTTACTCGATCTATGGCTATGTGCAGGGCCAGATCCTCGAACAGGTGCTGAAGACAACCAAGGGCCTGACGCGCGAGGACATCAACACGGCGCTGCACGCGGTCAAGGTCAAGACCGCCGTGGGTGAACTGGAATTCGACGAAACGGGCGAACTTAAAGTCGCCCCATCGTACCTCTACAAGGTCGAGGGGTCGAAGTTCCAGCTTGTCGGCTCGAAATAGCAGCCGGGCACCGGGGCCGCCTGCCTTTTGAAGGCGGCTCCTCTTGCCTGTCGACGGCCGCGCCTGACAGAGTGCGATGGCCGGCTCGACCGGTTGATCGCGAACCCATTGCACAGGACACCAGCCCATGCTGGGAAACCTCATTCAGCAGACGGTCAACGCGTTGACCATCGGCTCGATCTACGCGCTGATCGCGCTCGGCTACACGATGGTCTATGGCGTGCTGCGCATGATCAATTTCGCCCATGGCGAGATGTTCATGCTCGGTGCCTATGTCGCCTTTCTGATCCTCAGCATGCTGGTCGGCGATGTCGGCATGGCGGGCGCGATTGCGCTTACCGTGGCCTTTGTCGTCGCTGTCTTCCTGGTGGGCCTCATCGGCGTCGGTATTGAACGCGTTGCCTACAAACCGTTGCGAAATTCCACCCGGCTGGCGCCGATGCTGTCCTCGCTTGGCGTCTCGCTCTCGCTGGTCACCGGCATGCAGATTCTTGCCGGCCCGCAGCCGGTCGCCTTTCCGAGCTTCTTCCCCGTCGTCCGCTATGAAGTGCTGGGCGGCACCATCACCTCGATGCAGATCGGCATCCTCGTCGCCGCCTTCGTGTTGATGTTCGGCCTGCATTTCCTGGTCAACCGCAGCCGCATCGGCATCATCGTGCGTGCCGTTTCGGAAAGCCGCCCTACCGCACAGCTTCTGGGCATCAACGTCAACGGCGCGATCTCGATGGTGTTCTTCGTCGGCCCGCTGCTCGGCGCGGCCGGCGGCATCCTCTATGCCAGCTACTACGGCATCATGTCGCCGACCATGGGCGCCGTCATTGGCCTGAAGGCCTTCACCGCGGCGATCCTCGGCGGCATCGGCTCCATTCCCGGCGCCATGCTTGGCGCCTTCATCCTCGCCTTCGTCGAAGTGGGCGGAACCGCGCTGCTGCCCGTCATCACCCATGGCGTCCTGGGTACCGAATATCGCGATGTGCTCACCTTCGCGATCCTCATACTCGTGCTTCTCGTTCGCCCCGCCGGCATATTGGGCGAGGCCGTGTCCGAGGAAAGCATCGTGTACAAGAGGGAGTTCTGATGTCCGTCGCCGAGAGCCTCGCGGCTGTCAGGCCGCGTTCAAGCCGGGCCGTCGCGTTCCTTGTCTTTGCCGTCGCAATCGCGCTGATCGCGGCGACGCCCTTCCTGCCCAACTACTACATCCGCGTCATCGACAGCCTGCTGATCTACATCCTGCTCGGCATCGGCCTGAACATCGTGATCGGCTATACCGGCCTGCTCGATCTCGGCTTCGTCGCCTTCTACGCGGTCGGTGCGTACAGCTATGCGCTGCTTGCCAGCCCCCAGCTCGACCTGCATCTGCCTTTCCTGCTCATTCTGGTCGTAGCCGCCTGCCTTGGTGCGATCACCGGCATATTGCTCGGCATCCCGGTGTTGAGATTGCGCGGCGACTATCTTGCCATCGTCACCCTCGGCTTCGGCGAGATCGTGCGCATCATCATCAACAATGTCGACTGGCTTACCGGTGGGCCGAAAGGCATCGCCCGCCTCGACAAAGCTTCGATCCTCGGCATCCAGATCGCCCGACCCGTCGATTTCTTCTGGCTCCTGCTCGTCGTCGTGCTGCTGGCCGGCCTTGTCGCCTGGCGGCTGGAGCGGTCCATCCTCGGCAAGGCCTGGGCAGCGATCCGTGAGGACCAGGACGCCGCGCGCGGCATCGGCATCAACACGACCAACGCCAAGCTTGCCGCCTTTGCCACCTCCGCGACGATCGGTTCGATCGCGGGCGCAATCTTCGCGGCCTCCCAGCGCTTCGTCAGCCCGGAGAGTTTCACGCTTCAGGAATCGGTGCTGATCGTGCTGATGATCGTGATCGGCGGCATCGGCAACATTCTCGGCATCGTCGCCGGTGCGGCAATCCTGATCCTGCTGCCGGAAGTGCTGCGCGAATTCGCCGAATGGCGCATCCTCTTCCTCGGGCTGTTGATGATCTTCCTGATCATCGTGCGCCCGGCCGGCATCGTTCCGCGCAGCTTCGGACCAGACAAGCTCATCCGGAGGCTGTTCGGCAAATGACCCTGGTCTTCAACAAGCTACGGAAGGAGTATGGCCAGGTCGTCGCCATCGATGACGTGACCGCCTCCTTCGCCCCCGGGCTGATCCACGGTGTGATCGGACCCAATGGCGCCGGCAAGTCGACGCTCATCAACATGACCGCCGGCTCCTACACCGTCTCCGCCGGATCAATCATGCTCGACGGCAAACGCCTCGACAAGCTCAAGAAATATCAGATCGCCAATTCGGGAGTCGCCCGCACCTATCAGAACATCCGTCTCTTCGACCAGATGACCGCGCTCGAAAACCTCGAGGTCTGCTTCTATCCGAGCGATGTCGGCGGCACCTGGAAAGAAGTCGTGTGGCCGCCCTATGCCTCGGCCCGGCGCGACCGCCGACGCGAGAAATGCATGGAGATCTTGCGCCTCTTCGATCTGCAAGGCCATGCCGATGCGGAAGCCGGCAGCCTGCCCTATGGCCGGCAGCGCATGCTGGAAATCGCCCGCGCGCTGGTTTGCAATCCGCGCCTGCTGCTGCTTGACGAGCCCGCCGCCGGGCTGAACCATCATGAAACGGCGGATCTGACCGCGAAGCTCGCCGCCCAGCGCTCGCCCGACCGGATCACGATCATCGTCGAGCACGACATGGATCTGGTCATGGCGCTCTGCGACAACATCATCGTCATGCATCACGGAAAGCTGCTTTTTCAGGGAACACCCGCCGAGGTGCAGGCCAGCACCGACGTCCAACTCGCCTATCTGGGAACCGCCAATGACATCGACGACATCCGAGCCGCTGCTCAGGATCGCCGGGCTCAGCTCGGGATACGGACGCGTCGGCGTTCTTGAAGACATAAACGTCGACGTCGATCCGCACGAGATCGTCGTTGTTCTCGGCCCGAACGGCGCCGGCAAGACGACGCTGCTCAACTCCATCTCCGGCGTTGCGCGTCCGACCGCCGGCAGCATCACCTTCGAAGGACGCGACATCACCGGCCTGCGGCCGGAGCAGGTCGTGCGCCTGGGCATCACCCATTGCCCGGAAGGCCGCCAGATCTTCCAGCGCCTGACGGTGGAAGAAAACCTGGTCGCCGCCCATGTCGGGCGCGGCGGCAAGAGCTTCGAAGCGCTGCGCGCCGAGGCCTTCGATCTCTTTCCGGTGCTGAAAGAGCGGCGCAACGGCATGGCGAGCCGCATGTCCGGCGGCCAGCAACAGATGCTTGCGATTGGTCGCGCGCTGATGGCCGAACCGAAACTCCTGATGCTCGACGAACCGTCTCTCGGCCTTGCCCCGAAGATCGTTCATCAGATCTTCCGCATCATCCTCGACCTGTCGCGCAACGGCATCTCCATCCTGCTCGTCGAGCAGAACGTTCAGCTCGCGCTCGAATGCGGCGACTACGCCTATCTGCTGAATACCGGCAAGGTGAAGCTTCACGCCCCCGCACAGGAAATGGCCGAGCATTCAGCCTTGAGCGAGCACTATCTCGGCGGCGCCACCGTGGAAGTTCTTCATGTTTGAGGTCGACTGGAAGACGCCGCATCTGTGGCGCAAGACTGCGGATCTGCGCCAGACGGCTCCGGCGCTCCAGGGCGATCTGAAGACGGATGTGCTGGTCGTCGGTGGCGGCTTCACCGGCATGGCCGCGGCACTCGGCGCGCGCGACAGCGGCGTCGATGTCATCATGCTCGAAGGCAACGAGATCGGCTCGGCGGCTTCCGGCCGCAACAACGGCCTCGTCATCTCCCACCATTCCAAGGCATCACCTTCGGAATTCGAAGCGGCATATGGAAAGACGGTAGGCACCCGCTACAACCGCATGGTGGCGGATGCGGCCGGTGTGGCCTTCGGCCTGATGCAGCGCTTCAACATCGATGCGCACCAGGTGCAGGAAGGCTGGATCCAGCCCGCGCACACCGAGGCGACGCTTGCCCGCACCCGCCAGTTCTACGAGGAGTGGAAAGCCTTCGGCGCCAATGTCTCCAGCCTCGACCGCGACGAAGCCACCGCACGCATCGGCAGTCCCTATCTCGGCGGCTGGATGGTGCACAATTCGGGCCATATCAACCCGTTTGCCATGACCATCGGCCTTGCCGCGGCGCTGGAGCGCGAAGGCGTGACCATCTGCGAGAACTCCCGGGCAACGCGCATCGAGAAAATGGAGGGCGGCTGGCGCGTCTTCACCGCGTCGGGAAGCGTCACCGCACCGGAGGTGGTGCTGGCGACCAACGCGCTGACCGGTGACATCTGGCCAGGGCTCAAGAAGACGCTGGTGCCGCTAAAAGTGTTCCAGGCGGCGACCAACCCTCTGCCGGAGGAGGTGCGCGCGAAAATCCTTGTCGGCAATCCAGCCGTATCCGACATGCGCAACGACATCCGCTATTTCCACTATGACCGCGACAACCGGCTGGTCAGCGGCGGAACGCATACGTTCTGGTTCGGCGAGGCCGATCGCGGCCGCGCCAAGGTCTCGCGCATGCTGGGCAAGGCCTTTTTCGCTTTTGGCGGCGAACCGGAGATGGTGGAATATTGGCACGGGACGTTCGCGGTGGTGCCCGACCGCAGGCCGCGCCTTTATCGTCTGGCACCCGGTCTTGTGTTTGGCGGCGTCTATTCCGGTCGTGGCGTGGCACTCTCCATGTCGCTTGGCCAGGAAATCGGCCGCTGGGCGGCAGGTCGGCGTACGGATGAGCAGATGTCGCTTCCGGTCACCAATATGAAGCCGGTTCCCTTCCATCCGATCGCGGTGCAGGTAGCCAACCGCATGCACGCCTGGAACCGCTTTCAGGATAAAGGCTCCTAAGCCTTCAGGATCGATCAACGATGGCGTCCATCCGGCATGTTCCGAGAAGCCAGCCCCCCAAAACAAAAACGGCCCGCTTTGAGCGGGCCGTTTGATTACTGAAGTTTGGTTGCGGGGACAGGATTTGTCTTTTTTGTCCCACTGCGTCGGCTTCGCCTGCTTGCGGGCCCCTGAGCCAGGGCAAATCGATGGCCACCACAGCCGAATATCAAAACGGCCCGCACGAGGCGGGCCGTTTTGATATCTGGTTGCGGGGACAGGATTT
>NZ_SMYZ01000110.1 GCF_004919685.1 Mesorhizobium norvegicum
GAATCTCAACAAGCCTTAGCTGAAGTTTCCGTCAGGTCGTCTTCGTGGTGGCGCACGGAACCGGGACGCCTCTTATTTCCCGAGCACGAGGCTCCAGTAGCGGAGGTTGCCGTCGCTGCCGTCGCGCATATAGGCAAGGCCGAAGCGGGTGAAGCGCGGGTCGAGCATGTTGCGGCGATGGCCGGGCGAATGCACCCAGATGTCGAACAGCTTCTGAAGGTCGAAACGGCCCTCGGCGATGTTCTCGGCGGCTGCTCCCGCAATGCCATTGCCCTTGACGCGCGAGGCGAAATCCTTGCCCCAGCCGGTGGTGTGGCTCATGCGGCGGCGCTGCGCCATGTAGCCGGCCTGCTGCAGGGCGGCCTGCTCGAGCTGCCGGTCGGGGACCAGCGGCGCAAGCCCGGCCGAGGCGCGGATGCTGGCCAGTGTGCCGGTGGCGGATGAGGAGACCCCGGCACCTTCGCCGGTCGGCAGCGAAACGGTACTACAGGCGGCGAGACCGGCCAGCGCGACGAGGCCGGTCAGCACCATGCGCCTGTTCAGATTCGGGATCGGGTGGTTTTCGATTTTCGCAATGGTCATGCCCACCTGAGATAGTGGCGATCATGGCTTTTGCCGGGCAGGGCGGCGAAAATTCCGGTCTAACCGGCGCTTTAGGCGGCGGTGTCGAGATTTACGTCCGAAGTCGGGGAACGGCCCGTCCGGTCGTCTTCGGTCCGTTCCCACCACGAGCCCAGCGCGTCGATGAGCGGTACAAGCCTGCGACCCGGCGCGGTGAGATCGTAGTCGACCCGCAGCGGATAGCCCTCGCGGGCCGTTCGCCGCACGATACCGGCGTCCTCCAGCTTGCGCAGTTCCAGCGACAGAATGCGGTGCGACACCGTCGGGTTGTCGCGCCTCAGCTCGCTAAACCGCTTGGTCCCGTCCTTCAGATAATAGAGCAGCAGTGTGGGCCAGCGACCGCTGAGCACGCGCATGGTCTCTTCGATCGGGCAGCGTGAGACGACGTCTTTCATGGGCGGGTCCTGGTTACAGAATTGTGCGTAATTTACATGGGGCGACCAGAGTTTAGGGTCAAGTTTCGCTGCGCGGCGTGATCCCTTCAATCATGGAAGAAAACAAATGGAACCTATCCTCCTTTACGGCTTCCCGGCGGGAAGCTCGATGGGGCTCGTCGCTGCCTTTGAACGCGTCGGCCAACCCTATCGCCTGTGCCGCGTCGATATGCTCACCGAGATGAAGAACGACGCCTACGCCAGCATCAACGGCCGTCTGGAAACGCCGGTTTTGATCACCGACGAAGGCACGGTGCTCACCGAGACCATGGCCATCGCCGCGTGGCTCGAAGCCCGCGACACGCAACGTCGCATCAGTTTCGACCCGCGCACGCCGCAATCCGACCGCATGCACCAGTTGATGGCCTTCGTGAACACCGGTTTCACCGCCGCTTTCAGCCCGCTCTGGGTGGCATTGGAAATGGCGGCGGCTGAACCGGCGCTGAAGGCGACCTTGCGCGACTTCGGCCGCAAGGCCGTTGCCGAACGCCACGACCGTCTTGAGGAGATGATCGTCGATACGGATTTCCTGGTCGGCGATCGGCTGACGCTGGCGGATACAACGCTGATTGGTGTGGCCCGCTGGGCAGAGTTCCACCAGGCGGTCGACGGCGCTGCCTATCCCAAGCTGGCCGGGTTGCGCCGCCGCATCGAAGCTGATCCGGTCGTGCGATATGCCCTGGCTGTCGAGGATGGCGAACAGCCCGCCGGTTCGGGCGCCTGCCTTGGCCACGTCCCTCTGGCCGATGTGATCGATCGCTTCGCGGCACCGGCGCAACCGTAGCGATGCTCATTTTCAACTGCCTTTGTGAAAGGCACTTATCTGCCGGAGTGCGGTTGCCGCACTCCGGCGTTGTTGAACGCGACCGCCATTCTTCTCAACGCTACCGCCGGCGCCTCCGGACGTCAGGTCAAACGTTGGGAGCCGTCTCTCATTTCACGAGGGTGATCATTCGGTCAGCATACATTGCGCGATTTCCAAGCGCAGCCGCGCAGTCCGACGCGACGGACGAGTTTCCGGTCATCTGCACCGTATTGCCGACAAGCCTGAGACAGTCGCCCTGGGCGCTCATATCAGAGTTGCCGGCGTAGGAAATGGGCGCGTTCGGCGCGTAGATGAAACCGCTGAGCACGGAATTTGCGCCGCCATTCAACGTCAGGGCAGACGTATTGCCGCGATCCTGGAAAATGGTGATACCAGCATAAGGGCCGCTGGTGGGCGGGGAAAGGTTCACCTTCTCATTGGCATTTATGTAGATCTGAGCGCTTTCCATGAGGAATATGGTCACGCCCTGGCCAGTCAGGCTGCCGTTTCCCCCTGGCTTTATGGTGGTGCCGCGCATGATGTAGACGCCCGGATTAAGCGTGATGTTCCCCGACAATGTCTTGTCGCAATAAGTGCCGGGCGACAGCGTGTAGGTTTTGCCGTTCGGGACCGGCAAACACAATGTGTAAGGGGGAGGAATGACGTCGGCCAGTGGATCAAAGGACGCGTACCGATGTTCGTGCGGCGTTCCGCAGGCGAGACTGGCGCTGGGTGGCAACAGCCCGCTGGTGCCGCCGACGGTTGAGACACAGCCCGCCGAAACCAGTGCGGAGCCGCCTCTATTGACAGAATCGGACGCGTCCGAGTTCGCCGCGATCACGCAATTGGCCATCGAGACGTTGGTCGAGCCCTGCAGGTTCACGGCGGCGGACGCATGCTGATCGAGCGCCAGCACGCAGGCCTGCGCGCCAGGCTTTATCTTGACCGAGGCCGAGCGGGAGGCCTGCCAGGGGGCCGAGTCGCCGATGAAGCTTGGGCGGCTTATGCTGGACGACAGCGAGACAAAGTAGGCGCTTGGGCTGCCGCTGGCCGTTGCCGCGAAAGCGGAGACGCTGCCCGAATATTCCTGCGGGTCGGCCGCGCTCATATTGGCGGCGAAGAATTGCAGCCCAAGCTGCTGAACATCGCCAGCCGCCATATCGGGAGAGAACTTCGTGCCGATGGCGAGCCCCGCCGCGTCCAGCGAGTTCTGTAGTTGCGAGGCGTCATGGCTCGTGCCGATCAGATCAACGGCGCCGGCCAAACCAATCATTATCGGCAGCATCGCCATGGCGGTCGTTATGGCAAAGTTGCCGCGCTCCGAAGACCAGAAGCCTTTCAATGCGAACATAGTCCCTCGCCAAAACTCGTAAAGCTCAGGTGATACGCCAGGGGTCTCTACGAGCCATTTAAGGAAATGCTAAAATACGTAAATGCTAAAATGCAGCACAATGGTTGGCCAAAACGAAAGCCTGCCAAGGCACGGCCATATGAGAGGCGATACGGAGAGATGAGCACAACGAGGAGCTGCTGCTCCCCAGGCCATTGACGCGGCGACAATCGCCGCCAACTCTGCTATCGTGCCTCTCGTTCTTGAAGTGGCAGCTCCGGGCGGCCATCCTGGCGGTGACCGCCCCGACACACGGGAGGAAGGTTATGGCCGGCTTTCATGTCATGGCGGACGCACGCGGAATGCATGTGCAGCCCACGGTGCGCCGCATCACCACGTCGGACCTTTGGGATGCGCTGCGCCTCGGTGCCGAGGATTTCTGGGCAAAACCCTCGCACTACGTGTTCCTGTGCCTGATCTATCCTATCGTTGGCCTGATCCTGACGCGGTGGACGTCTGGCGCCAATGCCATCCAGCTCATCTACCCCCTGATGTCGGGTTTCGCGCTGGTTGGGCCGTTTGCCGCGATCGGCCTTTACGAGATCAGCCGCCGGCGCGAACTCGGCATGAACACCTCCTGGCGGCATGCACTCGATGTGCGCCGCTCGCCGGCGGTTCCGTCGATCGTGGTGATCGGCATCATGCTGGTCGCGCTGTTCCTGTTGTGGCTGTACACCGCGCAGTCGATCTACACCGGCCTGTTCGGCGATCAGCCTCCGGTATCGATCGGCAGCTTCGTCCGCGAGGTGCTGACGACCGGCAAGGGCTGGACGCTGATCCTCGCCGGCAATGCCGCGGGCTTTGTCTTCGCCGTGGTCGTGCTGGCCACCACCGTGATTGCCTTCCCGCTGCTGCTCGACCGGGACGTCGGCGCCGTTTCGGCGATCGAGACCTCGGCCCGGGCGGTGATGGCCAACCCGCTGCAGATGGCGCTGTGGGGGCTGCTGGTCGCCGTGCTTCTGGTGATCGGCTCGATCCCGCTGTTTGCCGGGCTCGCCGTGGTCATGCCGGTGCTCGGCCATGCCACCTGGCATCTCTACCGCAAGGTGGTCGAACCGGAACGGGCACAGCAGATAAGGCGGCCGATGTAGGCAAGCGATCTCAGCGCTGCGCGTCGGTGGCCATCTTCAGCGCCAGCGCCGCCAGCACGGTGCCCATCATCCAGCGCTGGATGACCAGCCACAATGGCCGTCCGGCGAGGAAGGTGGCGATCGAACCGGCCGTCACCGCGATGATGGCATTGACGCTGAGGCTGATCATGATCTGCGTGGCGCCCAGCACCAGAAGCTGCGACAGGACATGGCCTTTGCCCAGGCTGATGAACTGCGGCAGCAGCGACAGATAGAGCACGGCCACCTTCGGATTGAGCAGATTGGTCATCAGGCCCATTGCGAACAGCTTGCGCGGCCGGTCCCTCGGCAACTCGCGCACCTGGAATGGCGAACGCCCGCCCGGCTTCACCGCCTGCCAGGCCAGCCACAGGAGATAGAGCACACCGGCAAAGCGCAGCGCATCATAGGCATAGGGCACGGCGAGCAGCAGCGCGGTGATGCCGAAGGCCGCCGCCAGCACATAGAAGAGAAAGCCGAGTGTCACGCCACCAAGCGAGATCAGTCCGGCCTTCGGCCCTTGCGACAGGGACCGCGAGATCAGATAGATCATGTTGGGGCCAGGCGTCAGCACCATGCCGAGGCAGACCAGGGCGAAGGCGAGATGATTGGCGGTTTCGGGCATGGAGGCGTCTCCTGGAAGCGGAGACGATACTCACCATGCGCTTTGGCGCACCGCAAGAGCATCACGACGGGAGCCTTTGCGCCAGTGTCGAGAACTGGCGAAGGCAATGAAGCGCTAATCTCCCCCCTTGCGGGGGAGATGCCCGGCAGGGCAGAGGGGGGTGTGAAGGAACGCAACCTCAATGCGATCCATCTCCGACCAGAACCTTGAGGCATGCGCGCCAATTGGCTGACAGGCCGGCGGGACAGCACCCCCCTNNGGGGGAGATTGGCAGTTCCAGCGCTTCAGCCGACCACGCGCAGGTTCGACAATTCGTTGCCGATTTCCTTGAAGTCGTTCGACAAGGTGGCGCCGGTGGCGTTCCAGAACAGTTTCGCCGGCTTGCTCGGGTCCGTCGGATCCTTGCGGAAACGCGAGTTCGACGAGCAGGCTTTCAGCGCGTCGATCGCCTGCTTGTCGGCCGTCTTGGTCGTGGACAGGTCGAGCGCCACCGTCATCACCATGATGTTGGCCGCCTTGGCGTTGTTGCAAAGCGTCGCCATCTGCTCGTTGAGCGCATTCGTATAATTGCCGTTCGAATAGTCGAACTGGCCGATGGCGCTCGACGTACCCAGAAACAGGCGACCGACCGAGGTGCCGTTGTAGCCGGGCTGGAGATAGCCAAAGGACGCATAAGTCGACTTCGAATCGGCGGGATCGGAATAACCCAGCGATGAGGGCGTGTAGTAGGTGTTGGCGCCATCGGTCAGCACGATCACGACCTTGTCGTTGCCTCTCTCGGTTTCCGGGCGCCCTTGCGTGAACGGCTCGCCGCTCGAAACCACCCGCCAGCCCCAGGCCATGCCCTCGGGAACATTGGTGCCGCCATCCGGCTGCATCAGGTCGATCGCGGCCTTGATCGCGGTAAGCCCATCGGTGACGCTGACGTCGGTCAGTGGCGTGATCGGGTTGGTGGAGCAGCTGTAGTTCGGGCCATTGCCGGCCGGCAGCGCCGGCGCATTGATCGGCCGCGGCTGGAAATATTTGGCCATGTTGCGCAGCCGGGATTGGCCGGTGCTGCTCGTCGGGTCGTCATTCCACCAGCTGTTGACGGCGCCATAGGTCGTCGGCTCGGCCTCGTCGGGGTCCTGGGTGAGCCTCCAATGATTGCCGGGTTCGTCCGGGGCGAACATCGGCACGAACATCGTTGCCGGATCGCCAACCCCTATGCCGGTGTTCGCCGAGCCGCCGGACGGCGCGGCATCGTTGACATTGTAGGGATAGGGCCGGGTCTCGACGCAACCCTGCCAACTGGCGAATGGGCCGTAGGAATCGATGTAGTCATATTCGTCGTGGTTTCGTTTGCAGGTGTTGTTCGAGTTGTACTCGTCGCAAACCACACGCTTGCTGTTGGTGACACGCTCATGGTTGGTGACGACCTTCATATCGCGGTAGAGCGAGAACCGGGTCAGCATCTGGCCCTCGTCGGCACCCCATCCCGAACCGCGCTTGTACCAGATGCCGTTGGTCTGCTGGGCGTATTTGGTGGCCGTGTTCAGCGTCGACCAGTCGAAATTCTCGTTCGATACCGGCGACAGGCCTTCGGCGTCCATCCAGGACGCGTTGCCGTTGCCGGGACCGACATTGACCGCTGCGGCGAACGGCACGAGGCCGAACTGCACCGGTCTGTCGACCTGCTTGATCATGGCCGCCTGCAGGGCCAGCGTGTCGACCAGCTGTTTGGCCGCGGTCTTGAGAAGGGCGATGCGCGTTTGTCCCGAGCCCGTTCCGGTCTTGGTCATCGATCCGGAATTGTCGAGCACCAGGGCAACTTCCAGAGTGTTCTTCAACCGCACTTCCGAAGTGACGTTGAAGCTGATCTTCTGGTTTGCGTCGGTTGCGGATTTGCCGATCATCTGGCCGAAGACCGGATAGAAATAGGGCTTGTAGTCAAGCCGCGCGCTCATCTTGAGCAAGCCTCCGCCAGCGGTGTTGCTTGGCAAGGTGACGCTGAGCGTCGTGTTGGCGGGATCGACCTTGTTGAGGTTGGCAATGAAGAAGTCGAGCGCATAGGCTCTCAACTGGTCGTCGGTAGCACCTTCCGTCAGCCGGCGCGCCGTGGCGAAGTTGGCGGCATCGAGCGCATTCAAGACCGTCTGTTTTTCACGGCTCATCTCGGTGAAATCGACCGCCATCGCCAAGCCGCCCATCAGCGGAACCATCGTAATGACTGTCATAAGAGCATAGTTGCCGCGCCTGTCGCGGCAGAACTGACGCCAAAGTTCATGCATGTCTTGCAGCGGCCCCCGCCGGCGGATTCTCGGTCGACGCCAGCTTTCCACAAAACGCTGAAGGCCGCGTTTGGGAAATCGCTCGATTGCCGGGTCAGCACTTCACCGACCGCTAACCAATGGGCACCCTTGCTGACGCTGCGCAGATGCCCGGCGAAAGCTGGTGACAGGCCGGAGCGGTTCGGCTAATCCGAACCGGCTGCGGCGAACCGTCGGTCGTGGCGCTCGTAATGATCATGACTGAAGGAAACGGCATGGCGGATTCGCCTGAAATCATCGGCTCGCTCGAAGACGTGGCGAAAGCCTATTCGGCAATCCTGTGCGATGTCTGGGGCGTGGTCCACAATGGTGAAAGGCATTTCCCTGTGGCGGCCTCGGCGCTGGCAAGGGCTCGAGAGGCGGAAATCCCCGTCGTCCTGATCACCAATTCGCCGCGCCGAAGTGCCGATGTCGTGGCGCAGATGAACGCGATCGGTGTTCCACCGTCAGCCTACGACCGGGTGGTCACCTCAGGCGACGTGACCCGGGATCTGATCGCCGAAGGTCCGCGCAAGATTTTCCATATCGGCGCCGACCGCGATTTCACGCTCTATGACGGTCTCGACGTCGAGCTTGTCGAGGAGTTCGAGGCGTCCGGCGTCGTCTGCACCGGCCTGTTCGATGACGAGGTCGAGAAGCCCGAGGATTACACCGAGCTTCTGCGGCGGCTGCGCGCCAGGAACCTGCCTTTCATCTGCGCAAATCCCGACATCGTGGTCGAGCGTGGCGAACGCATCATCTGGTGTGCCGGTGCATTGGCACGCGATTATGCCCAGCTCGGTGGCCGCACATTGATCGCCGGAAAACCTTACGCGCCGATCTATGACCTCGCGATGAAGGAGGTTGCCGAGATTCTTGGCCGGCCGGTCGAGCGCGGCCAGGTGCTGGCCATCGGCGACGGCATGATGACCGATGTGAAGGGCGCCGCCGACAATGGCTTCGATGTTCTCTATGTCTCCGGCGGTATCCATGCCCGCGACTATGGCGATGCACTGCAACCGGATCCGGCAAGGCTGGCGACCTTCCTGGAAAAGCATGGGTATCGTCCGGTGGCCGTCATTCCCAGACTGCGGTAGGTGACGATGGCAGCCTTCCAGCGCATTCTGGCAACCGCGCCGCTGCCCGCAGACCTGCGCGGCGGCGTGGTGGCGATCGGCAATTTCGATGGTGTCCATCGCGGCCATCAGGCGGTGCTCGAGCGGGCCTCGGCCGAGGCCGGACGGCGCGGAGTGCCGGCCCTGGTGCTGACATTCGAACCGCATCCGCGCAAGATCTTCAGGCCTGATATCCCGTTGTTCGTGCTGACGCCGCCGCCGATGAAGGCGCGGCTCCTGTCGCTGCTGGGCTTTGCCGCGCTCGTCGAGCAGCCGTTCACGCGCGACTTCGCCTCGCTGTCGGCGGAAGCATTCGTGACGGATGTGCTGGAAAGGAACCTTGGCATTACCCACGCCGTGACCGGGTTCGATTTCCATTTCGGCAAGGATCGTCAAGGCGGCCCGGCCTACCTGATGGCGGCCGGCGAGCGTCACGGCTTCGGCGTCACGCTCGTCGACGCCTTCCGCGACGAGGGCGCCGAGGTGGTGTCGTCCAGCCGCATCCGCGGGTTGCTGAGCCAGGGCGAGGTGGCCGAGGCCGCCGGACTGCTCGGCTATCGCTTCACCGTCGAAAGCGAGGTGGTCGGCGGACAGCAGCTCGGCCGCACGCTCGGCTTTCCGACCGCCAACATGAGGCTGTCGCCCGAAGCGACTCTGAAGGAAGGGATTTATGCCGTCCGCTTCCGCCGCGCCGACGGCACGCTTCACGACGGTGTCGCCAGCTTCGGCCGCCGCCCGACCGTCGACGACAATGGCGCGCCGCTTCTGGAAACCTTCGTCTTTGATTTCTCCGGCGACCTCTATGGCGAGATCTGCCAGGTTTCCTTCTTCGGTTTCCTGCGCCCGGAGGTGAAGTTCGAAGGGCTCGATGCACTGGTCGCGCAGATGAAGCGCGATGAAGCCGAGGCACGCGCGCTGCTTGCCGGCGTCAAGCCGCTCTCCGACCTCGACGCGGCCATGGCTTTTTGAATCCAGGCGTGATCCCGGTTACTTCTTCAGCGCCAGGCCGACGGCGATGAAGGTCCAGCCCTGGAAGATCAGGTCGATCGCCAGAAACAGTCCGAGCACCCACAGGCTGTTGACCGGCCAGCCCATGGCGATGATCAGGCCGGCAAGGGCGCTGATGACACCGGCCGCGACGACCCAACCCCAGCCGCGTTCCGGCCGGTGGCTGTAGCCGACCCAGGCCCTGAGCACACCCGACGCGACCAGCGCGATCGCCAGCAGGAACGTCAATACCGTTGAAGCAAGCAGCGGATTGTCGAAAGCGAAGAAGCCGGCAACGGCGTAGAGCAATCCGCTGAGCAGCCAGTAGAAGAAGCGGCTCCAGGTCTTGACGCCGAACGCATGCACGATCTCGATGATGCCGGCCATCAGCATCAGCCATCCCACGACATAGACAGAAGCCACCGTGGCGATGAACAGATTGCCGAAGGCAATGCCGCCGAAGATGAGCAGCAGCACGCCGAGCGCGACAAACCACCCCCATTTTGTCCGTGTCTGTTCGATCGCGATTTTCAAGGCGTCGCCGTGCAGGGTCATTGTCGCCGTCTCCATCAAGGGCCGCGGGATACTGCCGGATGGAAGTTAGTCCCGGCGCCGGCCAACGTCCAGTCGATGACCGGCAGCGGGATTGCAGCAAACCGCGCGCGGATGTCTCGGATTTAAATCAAATTTTACCAAACGGCCGTCAAAGCTGTCGTCGGTGATCGTGTGTGTTGTGTTAGTGGAGTGGCCATGAGTCCGGTCGGAAGAATCTCTCTGGTGTTGGCCGCAGCAGTGCTGGGTGGCGTGGGCGCTGCCAATGCAGGCGAGGGCAGCTGGCTGTCCGGCGACTGGTATCTGACCGTTGGCGCCACTGGCATGGTGGCGCCGAATTTCGAGGGCGGCAAGAAGTATCTGCTCAGCGCCTCGCCGATCATTTCGCTGGGCAAGGCCGGACCGGCGGCACGCTTTGTCTCGCGCAACGACAACATCTCGCTGGCGCTGGTCGATGATGGCGGTGTCCGCGCTGGCCTGACCGGCAAGTTCCTGTTTTCCCGTGACGATGGCAACGCCGATGAGCTGAAGGGCCTCGATCCGGTGCGCTGGGGCGGCGAAGTCGGCGGCTTCTTCGAATTCTATCCGACCGATTGGCTGCGCGCCCGCGCCGAGCTTCGCCACGGCATTCGCGCTCACAACGGCTTTGTCGCCGACATCGCTGCCGACGCCTTCTACGATGTGACGCCAACCGTACGGATTTCGGGCGGACCGCGTGTTTCCTTCGCCTCGGCCAACTATTTCGACGCCTATTATGGCGTCGACGCGCAGGAAGCCGTGGCCTCGGGCTTGAGCGAATATCATCCCGGTGGCGGGCTGAAGTCGACCGGCCTCGGCGGCGCCATAACCTGGAAGGTGACCGAGCCGATGACCGCCAGCCTGTTTGGCGAATATTCGCGCCTGATGGGACCGGCGGCCGATTCCAGTCTGGTCAAGGAACGCGGCGACCGCAATCAGTTCACGATCGGCGTGTCGACCACCTATCGCTTCGATTTCACGATGTAAGTGAATCGAACGAGAGACGCTTTATTCCTGCGTCTTTCTCCGCTAAAAGCCCTGCCATGATGAGCTTTTCGCGCCTTCGCGCGCTGACGATACGAATTACAAGCCCGGTGTTCCGGGCGGCCTGAGCGCCGCCGGAGCCGCCGGGAATTTTGCGCGCGGCCTCTCGCGCTTTTTCCAAATCATCAGGCATGTCGCCCAAAAGTGGCCCCGGTTTTGGGAAAACGACATGCTCAAAAAGTATAGTTCAACGCCCGAGCCCCCTTTGCCGCCGGGCAATGCACATGGCAGACCAATGACCGACACCACTGATACGATCGACTACTCCAAGACGCTTTACCTGCCGCAGACGGATTTCCCGATGCGCGCCGGCTTGCCGGAGAAGGAGCCGCTGCTGGTCAAGCGCTGGCAGGACATGGACCTCTACCGCAAGCTGCGCGAGAGCGCGGCCGGCCGCACGAAATACGTGCTGCATGACGGCCCGCCCTACGCCAACGGCAACATCCATATCGGCCATGCGCTGAACAAGATCCTCAAGGACGTCATCACCCGCTCGTTCCAGATGCGCGGTTATGACTCGAACTACGTGCCCGGCTGGGACTGCCATGGCCTACCGATCGAATGGAAGATCGAGGAGCAGTACCGCGCCAAGGGCAAGAACAAGGACGAGGTGCCGGTCAACGAATTCCGCAAGGAATGCCGTGAGTTCGCCGCGCACTGGATCACGGTGCAGGGCGGTGAGTTCCAGCGACTCGGTGTCGTCGGCGACTTCAAGAATCCCTATACGACGATGGCTTTCCATGCCGAGGCGCGGATCGCCGGCGAGCTGCTGAAATTCGCCATGTCGGGCCAGCTCTATCGCGGCTCCAAGCCGGTGATGTGGAGCGTGGTCGAGCGCACGGCGCTGGCCGAGGCTGAGGTCGAGTACCAGGATTATGAGAGCGACACGATCTGGGCGAAGTTTCCGGTCGCCAGCCTGGTCCGTCCCATCGATGATGGCGGGACCAAACTGACGGAGGGAGCGCTCGACCTGCTGCAGGCTCACGTCGTCATCTGGACGACGACGCCCTGGACCATTCCAGGCAACCGCGCCGTCAACTATTCGCCGCGCATCAGCTACGGCCTCTACGAGGTCACGGCGGCCGAGAACGCGTTCGGTCCGCAGCCGGGCGAAAAGCTGATCTTTGCCGACGCACTGGCCGAAGACGCCTCGGCCAAGGCCAAGGTCACCTTGAATCGTCTCCGCAGCGTTTCGGCGCAAGAGCTTGGCAGCCTTACGCTTTCGCATCCGTTCAAGGGCTTTGGCGGCGGCTACGAATTTGCCGTTCCGATGCTCGCCGGCGACCATGTCACCGACGATGCCGGCACCGGCTTCGTCCACACCGCGCCCGGCCACGGCCGCGAGGACTTTGACGCCTGGATGGATGCGGCGGTGGATCTGCGCGCACGCGGCATCGACAGCGCCATCCCGTTCACCGTCGACGATGGCGGCTTCTTCACCAAGGACGCGCCGGGTTTCGGCCCGGACCGCGAGGGTGGACCAGCGCGCGTCATCGACGACAACGGCAAGAAGGGCAACGCCAACCAGGCGGTCATCGACGAGCTGATCAAGCGCAACGCGCTGTTCGCGCGGGGCCGGCTGAAGCACAGCTATCCGCATTCCTGGCGGTCCAAAAAACCGATCATCTTCCGCAACACGCCGCAATGGTTTGTCTACATGGACAAGGACCTCGGCGACGGCTCGACGTTGCGCAGCCGCGCGCTGAAGGCGATCGACGATACCCGTTTCGTGCCCGCTGCCGGCCAGAACCGCATCCGCGCCATGATCGAGGAGCGCCCGGACTGGGTGCTGTCGCGCCAGCGCGCCTGGGGCGTCCCGATCGCTGTGTTCGCCGATGCCGACGGCAATGTGCTGAAGGACGAGGCGGTCAACCAGCGCATCATGGACGCCTTCGAACAGGAGGGCGCCGACGCCTGGTTCGCCGCCGGCGCCAAGGAGCGTTTCCTCGGTAATCACGATGCTTCCAAATGGAAGCAGGTGATGGACATCCTCGACGTCTGGTTCGATTCGGGTTCGACGCACGCCTTCACGCTGGAGGATCGTCCTGACCTGAAATGGCCGGCCGACGTCTATCTCGAAGGCTCTGACCAGCATCGCGGCTGGTTCCATTCCTCGCTGCTGGAAAGCTGCGGCACCAGGGGCAGGGCGCCTTATGACACCGTCGTCACCCATGGCTTCACCATGGATGAGGATGGCCGCAAGATGTCGAAGTCGCTCGGCAACACCGTCGTGCCGCAGGACGTCATCAAGCAGTCGGGCGCCGACATCCTGCGTCTGTGGGTGGTGACGACCGACTACTGGGAGGACCAGCGGCTCGGCAAGAACGTGCTGCAGACCAACATCGACGCCTACCGCAAGCTGCGCAACACCATCCGCTGGATGCTGGGCACGCTTGCCCATGACGATGGCGAGGAGGTGCCGCTGGAAAAAATGCCGGAGTTGGAGCGGCTGATGCTGCACCGGCTGGCAGAGCTCGATGAAATCGTGCGCTCGGGCTACGACGCCTTCGAATTCAAGCGCATCACCCGCATGCTGCTCGATTTCATGGTGGTCGAGCTGTCGGCGTTCTATTTCGACATCCGCAAGGACGCGCTCTACTGCGACGCGCCGTCGAGCGTGAAACGCAAGGCTTCGGTGCAGGTGGTACGCCATCTCTTCAATTGCCTGGTGAAATGGCTGGCGCCGATGCTGCCCTTCACCATGGAGGAAGCCTGGCTCGATCATCATCCCGACGCCGTCTCGGTGCATCTCGACCAGTTCCCGCAAATCCCGGCGGACTGGAAGAACGAGGCGCTGGCGGAAAAGTGGCGCCAGGTGCGGCAGGTGCGGCGTGTCGTCACCGGCGCGCTGGAGATTGCGCGCGCCCAGAAGGTGATCGGGTCGTCGCTGGAAGCAGTGCCGGTCGTCACCATCAACGATGCGGCGCTCGAAGCGGCGATATCCGATGTCGACATGGCCGAGATGGCGATCACCAGCGATCTGGTGATCGCTCATGGCGAAGCGCCTGCGGGTGCCTTCACGCTTGACGACGTCAGGGGTGTCGCCGTGGTGGTCGAAAAGGCCGAGGACCGCGGCCTGGTGAAATGCGCGCGGTCCTGGCGCTACACCGCCGATGTCGGCCAGGATCCGGAATTCCCGGATGTTTCGGCGCGCGATGCGGCGGTGCTGCACGAATTGAAGGCGCTTGGCCGGCTTTGACAGGCCGGCCGGCCAGCTTGATCGGTGCACAAATGCCACGCCGGGCGGGCGAAAACCGCCCGCGCGTTGCCCTTAACGAGTGGTTGAGGTAAACACGCGAAACTCCGGAAGACAAATTGTCGCCGGATTTCCGTCGCAAGTGCTTGGACGATGGGGACCGGTCATGAGGCCGGTGGCAATCGAGAGGCTGTCTACAGTGGGACTTTTTGGCATGACCGAGAGATATAACGCGCGCCTCGCGCTGCTGGCGCCGCTTGTCGCATCGGGCCTGGCTTTGTCCGGCTGCATGGGCTCTCCGACCTATGGCACCGACAAGACCGCCGGTGAACAGCTGGCCGGCGATATTTCGGGCGCCTTTTCATTCGCGCCGAAGCGCAAGGAACAGATCGACTACAAGCCGCGCCCGACGCTGGTGAAGCCGGCGCCAGGCCAGAAGGAAGCGCTGCCGGCACCGCAGGACAGCATCGAGACGGCAAGCGCCGAATGGCCCGAATCGCCCGAGCAGCGCCGCGCCCGCCTGCGCGCCGACGCCACCGCCCACCAGAACGACCCGACTTACCAGTCGGAGATCGTCGAGGACGTGCAGACCGATCCGGCCTCGGTGAAGAGGGCACTGGCGGAATCGGGCTCGAGCCACCCGCCGGCGTGGACACCCGCCGATTCCGACAAAGGTCGCGCCGCCGAGATCCGGCGTCGTCTCGCCGATAGCAAGCAGGGCGATCCGAACACCCGCAAATATCTCAGCGAACCGCCGGTGCAGTATCGTGTCGCAGCCGGCACAGCGCCGCAGAATGAGCTTGGCGAGGACGAGTACAAGAAGGAACGCCGTCTCAAGAAAGAGGCGGAAGGCAAGAAGGGCAGCGGCTGGTTCGACTGGATGCCGTCCCTGTAAAAAACCGCCTCTTTGTTGTTTCTTGCCGAAGGGCGCCCGGTTCAGCCGCGCCGTTCCCGGAAAAATTCTTTGAGCAGCAGGGCCGCTTCGGTCTCGCCCATGCCCGGATAGATGTCGGGCGTGTGGTGGCAGGTCGGCGAGGCGAAGAAGCGTACGCCATTGACCACCGCACCGCCCTTGTCGTCGGCGGCGCCGAAATAGAGCCGGCGCAGCCGGGCGAAGGAAATGGCGCCGGCGCACATGGCGCAAGGCTCAAGCGTCACATAAAGATCATGGCCGGTGAGCCGCTCGGCTGACAGCTTGCGGCAGGCTTCGCGGATGACCAGCATCTCGGCATGCGCGGTCGGGTCGGCAAGTTCGCGGGTGCGGTTGCCGGCGCTGGCGACAACGCCATCGCCGTTGGCGATGACGGCGCCGACCGGCACTTCACCACGCAAGGCGGCAGCTTCGGCCTCCTTCAGCGCCAGCGCCATGAAATCGGGCCGCTTCACGCGATTTCCATTCCGATTATCTCCTCGCCACCCGGCGTTGATCCTGTTATTGAGCGCATCAACCCGAAAATCGGACTCGATTTTCGGAAATGATCATGCGCCAAATCAAAAGTGCTACAGCGTTCGTTGCGCGCCCGAAAGGATGCGCCACGCTTTAGCAGCGCAAACGGATAAAGGCCACATGGACGACAACGACAAGAAATTCCGACCCAAGAAGGGTCCGGCCAGGAGTGGCTCGAAAGCCGCGGGACCGCGCAGCCGTGATGGCGCCGCCGGCAAAGGCGGCAAGCCGTCCTTTGGCGCCAAGAAACCTTACGCACCGCGTGGCGATCGGCCGATGGCTGCCGATGGCGAGCGGCCGAAGCGCGACTTCAAGGGCGGCGACAAGCCATTCAGCAAGGGTCCGCGTCCCGAAGGCAAGCCTTTTGAGAAGCGTGAGGGGCCACGCAAGCCCTACGCACCGCGCGGCGATCGTCCGGTGGCCGCCGAGGGCGAGCGCAAGCCGTATGAGAAGCGCGAAGGCCCACGCAAGCCTTATGCACCGCGTGGCGACCGGCCAATGGCGGCCGAAGGCGAACGCAAGCCGTACGAGAAGCGTGAAGGGCCGCGCAAGCCCTATGCACCGCGCGGCGACCGGCCAATGGCGGCCGAAGGCGAGCGCAAGCCCTATGAGAAGCGCGAAGGGCCGCGCAAACCCTATGCACCGCGCGGCGACCGGCCAATGGCGGCCGAAGGCGAGCGCAAGCCCTATGAGAAGCGCGAAGGGCCGCGCAAACCTTATGCACCGCGCGGCGACCGGCCGGCTGCGGCGGCAGAGGGCGGCGAAAAGCGCTTCGACCGTCCCAAGCGTGATTTTAGCGACCGCGCGCCGCGCGATGCCGGCGATCGACCGAAGCGTGACTTCGCTGACCGCCCCAAGCGTGATTTCGGCGATCGCCCCAAGCGCGACTTTGGCGATCGGCCGCAAGGCGCGTCAGGCGGCAGCTTCAAGCCGCGCCCGCGTCCCGCCGAGGCTGCGGAAGAGGCAGGCGAACGCATCGCCAAGCGGCTGGCCCGCGCCGGCCTGGCCTCGCGCCGCGATGCCGAGGAGCTGATCGCCGCCGGTCGCGTCAAGGTCAATGGCCGCGCCCTGACCTCGCCGGCCTTCAACGTCATGCCTGATGACATCATCCATCTCGACGGCATGGAAATCCCGCCGATCGAGCGCACTCGCCTGTTCCTGTTCCACAAGCCGGCCGGCGTCGTCACCACCAACCGCGACCCTGAGGGTCGCAAGACCGTCTTCGACGTGCTGCCGGCTGAATTGCCGCGGCTGATGACCATCGGCCGGCTGGATATCAACACCGAAGGCCTGCTGCTGCTCACCAATGATGGCGGCCTGTCGCGCGTGCTCGAACTGCCGGCCACCGGCTGGCTGCGCCGCTACCGCGTGCGCGTCCACGGCAAGGTCGAGGAGAGCGCGCTTGCCGGCCTGCGTGAAGGCATTGCCGTCGACGGCGTGTTTTACGGCGCCATCGAAGCGACGCTCGACCGTGAGCAAGGCACCAATGCCTGGCTGACGATCGGCCTGCGCGAGGGCAAGAACCGCGAAGTCAGAAACATCCTCGGCTCGCTCGGCCTCGACGTGACGCGGCTGATCCGCATCTCCTACGGGCCGTTCCAGCTCGATGACCTCGCCGAGGGCCATGTGCTGGAGATCAAGGGCAGGGTGTTGCGCGACCAGCTTGGCGAGCGCCTCGTCGAGGAATCAGGCGCCAATTTCGACGCCGATGTCACCAAACCGTTTTCCAACAAGCCGGTGCGGCGCACCGAAATCCGCGAGCCGGAGCCGGAAAGGCCAAAGTTCACCCGTGACGGCGAGCGCCGTCCGATCGGCGAGGGCGGGTTGATCAAGAACCGCAAACGCCGCGAAGGCAGTCGCGACGAGGCGCTGGGCAAGCTGTCGACAAGTCCCGACAGAGGCACGGGGTCCGAGAAGAGCTTTGGCGAACGCGGTCCGCGTCCCGAACGCAGCTTCGGCGACAAACCCCGCGGCAATTTTGGCGACAAGCCCCGTGGCGGCTTCGGCGACAAACCGCGCGGTGCTTTTGGCGGAAAGCCGGGTGGCGGCAAGAAATCCGAGCGCGAGCAGCGGCCGATCGAGCCGCCCGGCCAGCGCAAGGCCAATGTCTGGATGGCGCCGGGCGCGCGGCCGATCGGCAAGGGCAGGGCGGAGGCCGACGCCGCCAAGGCGGCTGACGCCAAGGCGCGCAAGGCGTCGTTCAAGCCGTCCTATGGCAAACCCGCCGGTGCAAAACCATTCGGCAAGCCGAGAGGCGAGCGTCCGGGCGGCGCCGGCGGTGGGGACCGTCCGCGCAGTGGTCCCAGGGGCCCCAAGGCGAGATGAGGATCGTCGGCGGTGAGTTTCGCGGGCGTCCCTTGGCGACGCCTCGCTCGAGCGCCATCCGTCCGACGACCGATCGCACCCGCGAGGCCGTCTTCAACGTGCTGGCGCATCGCTTTGCCGAGCAATTGGACGGCGCGCGCGTGCTCGACCTGTTCGCCGGTACCGGCGCGCTTGGGCTCGAAGCGCTGTCGCGCGGCGCCTCCTACGGCGTCTTCATCGAGGAATCGGCGGAAGGTCGTGGCCTGATCCGCGACAATGTCGAGGCCTTCGGCCTGACCGGCCGCACCAAGATTTTCCGTCGCGATGCCACCGGCCTTGGCGAGGCCGGCACGTTGGCGCCGTTCGGCCTTGTCTTCGCCGACCCGCCCTATGGCAAGGGTCTTGGCGAGCGCGCCCTGCAGTCGGCGAAGGCCGGCGGCTGGCTTCGCCCCGGCGCGCTGTGCGTGGTCGAGGAGGCCGCGGTGGCGCCCTTCGAGCCAGGCCCCGGCTTTTCCGTGCTGGACGAACGCAACTATGGCGAGACCGTCATCCGCTTCATCGAGGCGGCCTGATA
Source organism: Mesorhizobium norvegicum (assembly GCF_004919685.1). Lineage (GTDB taxonomy): Bacteria > Pseudomonadota > Alphaproteobacteria > Rhizobiales > Rhizobiaceae > Mesorhizobium > Mesorhizobium norvegicum. The sequence goes on from NZ_SMYZ01000110.1 coordinate 18,510, forward strand.
CGCCTCGCATCCATAGCCGGGCATCCACAGCCGGCCTCTTTGCCGCCGCCTTTGCCGGCAACATGACCAACAATTCACTTTGCTTGTCGCCAACACCCTGCCTATCGTCCTGCCTAGAGCAATTCCAGGAAAAGTGTGAAGCGGTTTTCCGTCCGGAATTGCGTCAAAACAAAGAGATAGAGCGGTCAACGTTTCCGTGAAACGATGAACCGCTCTACGAAACCGGAGCCATTGATGACATCCAAGGCTGAATGGCTGCGCGCAACGCTGCTGGCGACCTCGTTGGCTTTTGTCATGACCGGCCCGGTGCTGGCCGACAGTTCCGTGCTGCCCAACACGACGCCGGACGCGTTCAAGGTCACGGATTTCCTGCTCGACAATGGCATGGAGGTCGTCGTCATTCCCGACCACCGCGCGCCGATCGTCACCCATATGGTGTGGTACAAGATCGGCAGCGCCGACGAGCCGCCCGGCAAATCGGGCATCGCGCATTTCTTCGAGCATCTGATGTTCAAGGCGACGACCCACCATGCGGCGGGCGAGTTCGACCGCGCCATCTCCGACATCGGCGGCTCCAACAACGCCTTCACCTCCTACGACTACACCGCCTTCCACGAGACGGTGGCGCCGTCCGCGCTCGAGCTGATGATGAGCTTCGAGGCCGACCGCATGCGCAACCTCATCCTCACCGACGATGTCATCAAGACCGAGCGCGACGTCATCCTCGAGGAGCGTCGCTCGCGCATCGACAACAATCCAGAGGCGGTTCTGGACGAGGAGGTGGATGCCACGCTGTGGCAGAACCAGCCCTATCGCATTCCCGTCATCGGCTGGATGCAGGAGATGCAGCAGCTGAACCGCACCGACGCGACCGCCTTCTATGACAAATACTACCGACCCAACAACGCCGTGCTGATCGTCGCCGGCGATGTCGACCCCGATACGGTGAAGGCGCTGGCCGAAAAGACCTATGGCAAGGTGGCGCGTGGCCCCGATCTGCCGCCCCGCATCCGACCGGTCGAACCGGAGCAGAACACCAAACGTACGGTCACGCTCGCCGATGCCCGCGTCAGCGTGCCGAGTTTTTCCACCCAGTGGGTGGTGCCGTCCTATCATTCGGGCAAGCCGGGCGAGGCGGAAGCGCTCGACCTGCTGGCGGAAATCCTCGGCGGCGGCAATCGCAGCCGGCTCTACCAGGCGCTCGTCGTCCAGCAAGGCATCGCTTCCAACGCGGGCGCCTATTTCCAGGGCACCATGCTCGACGACACCAATTTCACCGTCTATGGCGCGCCGCGCGGCGATGCCAAGCTCGCCGACATCGAAGCGGCGGTCGATGCGGAAGTGGCACGCATCGTCAGGGATGGCGTCACGGCAGACGAGTTGGACAGGGCCAAGGACCGCTATGTCAGGTCGATGATCTTTGCCCGTGACAAGCAGGATTCGATGGCCAACATCTACGGCTCGACGCTTGCCACCGGCGGCAATGTGCAGGACGTCCAGCAATGGCCGGACCGCATCCGCAAGGTCACGACAGACGAGGTCAAGGCCGTCGCCGCGCGCTATCTGGTGCTCGCCCGGTCGACGACCGGCTATCTCTTGCCGCAGCAACAGGCGGGGAATTGATGATGATGAACCAGCACCGCCATGTCTTCCCTTCTCCCACAAGGGGAGAAGGAAGAGCGCGCGCCGCTCTCGCAACCCTTTTCCTCTCCATCCTCTTCCTGGTCCTGCCCGCACTCACCGCGCGTGCCATGGACATCCAGTCTGTCACCTCGCCAAAGGGCATCACCGCTTGGCTGGTCGAGGACTATTCCGTGCCGATCGTTGCCATCCGCTTCGTCTTCGGCGGTGGCTCGACGCAGGATCCGCCGGGCAAGGAAGGGTTGGCCAACCTGATGACTGGCCTGTTCGACGAAGGCGCCGGCCCGCTCGACTCGGAAGGCTTCCAGATCAAGCTCGACGATGCTGGCGCCGAGATGAGCTTCGACGAGAGCCGCGACGGCATCTACGGCTCGATGCGCATGCTGGCCGAGCAGCGCGACGAGGCGTTCGACCTGTTGCGGCTGGCAGTCAACGAGCCGCGCTTCGACCAGGCGCCGATCGACCGTATCCGTTCCCAGATACTGTCCGGCATCATCGCCGGCGAGAACGATCCCGACACGGTCGCGCAGAACAAATGGGCGCGCGCCCTTTATGGCGACCATCCTTATTCCCGCTCCGACCAGGGCACCAAGGAAAGCATCGCCACCATCACGCCGGACGATCTGAAAGCCTTCCACAAGGCGATTTTCGCGCGCGGTGGCCTGCATGTCGCCGTGGTTGGCGCCATCGACCCAGAGACGCTGAAGAAGAAGCTCGACATGGTGTTCGGCAACCTGCCGCAAAATCAGGCGCTGAGGCCGGTGGCCGATATCGACCCGAAGCTGGCCCAGCATGTCGAGGTCGACTACGACCTGCCGCAGACCTCCCTGCAACTCGCCTATCCCGGCGTGAAGCGCAAGGCGGCGGATTTCTTTCCAGCCGTGCTGATGAACGAGATCCTCGGCGGCGGCACCTTCACCTCGCGCCTGTTCCAGGAGGTGCGCGAAAAGCGCGGGCTGGCCTACAGCGTCAACTCCTCACTGATCAACCAGGACCACGCCAACGCGCTGATCGTCAGCACCGGGACGCGGTCGGACCGGGCGGCCGAGACGCTGGGCATCCTCCGCGACGTGGTCAAGCAATTGGCCGAGCAAGGCCCGACCGAGGCGGAGCTGGCGGCAACCAAGAAATATCTGACCGGCGCCTATGCCATCAACAATCTGGACTCGTCGAGTTCCATCGCCGCGACTTTGGTCGAGCAGCAGCTCGACGATCTCGGCATCGACTACATGCAGCGCCGCGCCGGCTACATCAACGCGGTGACGCTCGATCAGGTCAAGGCGGCGGCGAAGAAGCTGCTGTCGGCCGAGCCGACCATCATGGTCATAGGACCGAAACTGGCCGGAGCCGGCAAGGGATGAGAGCCGGCTCGGATTTCTCTTTTCCAAGCGCCGGCGCCGCCCCTCATCGCCCTGCCGGGCACTTCTCCCCGTATAGGGACGGGGAGAAGGAGGCTGGCCGCAACCTCGGCGCCCTTTTTGCAACGCTGGTGATTGGCGAAACCGGCGAAGAGAGCGCCCCTCTCCCCGTCA
>NZ_SMYZ01000111.1 GCF_004919685.1 Mesorhizobium norvegicum
GAGGGGGGTGTTCAAGCGCAAACCTCTCCTCATCCCGCCTTCTGCAGCCCCTTGAACAAAAATGTCCGGCCCGAACGGTAATCGTAATCCGGATTTTCCCAGGCGATCATCTTGCCGGGGTTGAGCAGGCCTTGCGGATCGGTTTCGCGCTTGAAGGCAAGCTGCACCGCGTCGGTCTGCTTCATGCCGCCCTCTTCCAGCGTGTAGCGGTGCGGGTTGAAGATCGGGCAGCCATTCTCCTCATGCAGCCGCACGATCTCGTCGAGCCGCGCCTCGCTGGTGAACTTGACCAGCGGCAGGCCAAAGCAGGTGATGTTGCCGTCCAGCCGCACGAATTCGAGATGCGAGAAAACCTCGCCCGGAAACATCGCATCCATCGTCTCGACCAGCGCCAGCTGGTTGGGAAAGGGATAGAGCGACTGCAGATAGGTGATGTCGGGGTCGACGCGCAGCGCCCTCAGCGTCGTGTGGTTCCAGGCCAGCTCATAGGCCGGCGGCAGGCCTTTCTTCTCCTCGGGCGTCGCAGTCGCAGCGTTGAAGATCACCTCACCGCCGGCGCGCCGGGTGAAGGCGAGGAACGCATCCAGCCCATGCTGCGCCACCATGACGACGCAGACGCTTTGCCCTTCCCGGAAAAATTTCTGGTGCCGCTTGAAATAGAGCTGCGGCACGGGTGCCGCTATCGGCGTGATCAGCTTGGTCAGGATGCCGTCCTGGCAGGCCAGCGCGTTGCCGTAGCGGGCCGCATCCATGAAAGCGTCGAAGCCGACGATGACATCGACCCAGTCATAGGCTGCGGTCAGCGGCATCTCGACTTCCGATATGATGCCGTTGGTGCCGTAGGCATGGGTCACCTTGTGCAGATCCTCGCCGGTGAGTTCGAGCGCTTTCGGCTCGGATTCCATGGTCACCACGCGCAGGCGAAGCACATTGCCGAAATCGCGCAGGCCGCCGAAATTGATCGAGCCGACGCCGCCCGAACCGCCGGCGATGAAGCCGCCGATCGAAGCCGTGTTGTAGGTGGAGGGCGACAGCCGCAGCTCCTGGCCGGAATGCGCCCGCGTCGCGTTGTCGATGTCGGCCAGGATCGCCCCCGGTCCGGTCACAACGCGACCCGGCGCGATCGACTTGATCTCGTTCATCTCGGCAAGGTTGAGCACGACGCCGCCGGAGAGCGGCATCGCCTGGCCGTAATTGCCGGTGCCGCTGCCGCGCGGTGTAACCGGCACGCCGTGGCGGTGACAGGCGGCAAGCACACGGATCAGTTCGGTCTCGTTCTTCGGCGTCACGATCAGGTCGCCGGTGACATGATCGAGCTGTTGTTTCAGCACTGGGCTGTACCAGTAGAAGTCGCGGCTCTTCTGCTGGACGATGGCCGGATTGTCGTCGACCTTCAGGCCTTCGAGATCGCGTTTGAGCGCCGAAACGTCCATCATTCCACCATCAGCTCGTCGAGTTCGGCATAGTCGGGCAACTGCCGGTCGATCGCCTTGCCGCCGCGGACGACGATGCGATCCGATTCGGGCCGCGACAGCAATTCCGTCCAGCTTCGACCTTTGAACACGATGAAATCGGCATCACCGCCGGCGGCAAGCGTGCCGAAGCCGCCGAGCCGCATCACGCTGGCCGGCGTCGCTGTGACCGTTTGCGGCCAGTTAGCGACCGGATGATCGAAATGCAGGATGCGCGTCGCCATGCGGTAGACCTCCAGCATGTCGAGATCGCCATAGGCGTAGAAGGGATCACGCGTGTTGTCGGAAGCGACCGCCACCGGAATGCCCCTCGCCTTCATCTCGTGCAGTAGCGTCACGCCACGCCAGCGCGGCGTGGTGCCGTCGCCGCGCCGGTCCTGCAGATAGAGGTTGCACATTGGCAGCGAGACGACGGCGAGCCCGGCTTTCGCCACCTTGTCCAGGGTATCGAGCACATCGAGGTCCGGCTGGCGCGCCAGCGAACAGCAATGGCCGACGAGGATCTTTCCTTCGAAACCGTTCCAGAGTGCGGCCTCGGCGATCTTCTTCAGCGATATGGCGGAAACATCGTCGGTCTCGTCGGCATGGAAATCGAGATCGAGGCCATGCTTGATGGCTTGCGCGAAGACATGGTCGAGCAGCTCTTCGAGGTCCGGCACCATATAGGTGACGACACCGAGCACACCCTTGGCCGCGGCAACTCTTTTTGCCAGCCTGTCGAACCATTTCCTGTCGCGAACGCCCTCGATGCCGAGCAGGCAGGCGCCCTGCAATTCGATGCGACCGCGCCATGTCTCGCGCATCGTCTCGAACACCGGCCAGGAGATTCCCTCCTGCGGCGCGACGCTGTCGAGGTGCGTGCGCAGCGCCCTGGTGCCATGCGCGTAGGCTGAGCGCAGCGAGAAATCCATGCGCCGCGCCACGTCCTCGGCGCTCCAGCGTGCCACACGATCGGCACCGGCGGCATTCAGCGCGCCCATGAATGTGCCGTCGGGATTGGGTTTTCGCGGCCAGATATGGCCCTTGTCGATATGCGTATGGCAGTCGACGAAGCACGGGAGGATTATACGGCCGCCAAGGTCGACAGCGTCCACCGGCAAAGCGACACGCCCATGCGCGGCGATGGCGGAAATCTTGCCATCGGCGACGGCGATGTCGGCAAGCGCGAAACCGTCGCGGTCGAAAGCACCGCCAAGGCCCCGGGTCAGCGACGCGTGAAGCCTGACATTGGCGAGCCGGTATGAACCTGTGTTCGGAATCAAGGGCCTAGCGCTCCTGCTTCAGTGCGCTTTCGTGCCAACGCCGCAAAATGAGATGCGAAATCAGCGACAGCACGAGGAAGATCAAAATGCCGGTGAGCGAGATCAAGAACAGCGCCGCGAACAGCCGCGGCGCGTTGAGCCGGTAGCCGGCTTCGATGATGCGTGAGGCAAGGCCGGACGACTGGCCGGTGGTGCCGGCGACGAACTCGGCCACCACGGCGCCGATCAGCGACAGGCCGCCGGCGATCTTCAGCCCGCCGAGGAAGTAAGGCATCGCCGCCGGCAGCCTGAGATAGCGCAATTGCTGCCAGCGCGTCGCGCCATTGAGCTTGAACATGTCGCGCAGATTGCGGTCGACGGAGTTGAGGCCAAGCGTGGTGTTGGACAGGATCGGAAAGAAGGCGACGATCCAGGCGCACAGCAGAAGCTTGGTCGTCTGGTCGTTTACATAGATGTTGATCAGCGGAAAGATCGCCACGATCGGCGTCACCTGCAGCACGATGGCGAAGGGGAAGAACGACATCTCGACCCATTTCGACTGCGCAAACAGCACCGCCAGTCCGACCCCGCCAATGACCGCCAGAGCAAGGCTGAGGAAGGTGATGCGCAAGGTGACCAGCAGCGAGGAAAACAGCAGGCCGGCATCATTGTAGAGCGTCCACAGCACGACGCCGGGGCGCGGCAGGATGTATTGCGGGATCGCGTTCCACACGCAGATGCGGTCCCACAGCCAGATCGCCAGGATCATGATTGCCAGCGGCAGCACCCAGCGGCCGATCCGCTCGAACCGCTCCTGGCGCACGCGGCGCGCTTCCTCGGGGTCGAGTTCGAGCACACGCTCGTCAATGGCCGTCATGATGCGCGCCTGCTGTTGAATTGATGGCCTGGACCAGCACATCGGAGGCCTGCCGGCACAGTGCCGCATAGTCGGGCGAGGTGCGAAACGCCTCGTCACGCGGATAGGAGGCCTCGATGGCGAGTTCGTCGAACACCCTGCCCGGCCGCGCCGCCATGACGACGACACGGTTGGAGAGGAACACGCTTTCAAAGACGCTGTGGGTGACGAAGACGACGGTGAAGCGCTCGTCCTGCCACAGTTCCAGCAGATCGTTGTTGAGCTTGAAGCGGGTGATCTCGTCGAGTGCCGCGAACGGCTCGTCCATCAACAGCACGCGCGGTTTTGTGACCATGGCGCGCGCGATAGAGACGCGCATCTTCATGCCGCCGGACAGTTCGCGCGGCACGGCATCTTCGAAACCGGTCAGGTGAACCCGCGCCAGCATTTCCGTCACCGCCGGCGCGGCCTTGGCGCGGGAAATGCCTTTCAGCCGAAGCGGCAGCCAGACATTGTCGAAGACGCTGGCCCACGGCAGCAGTGTCGGCTCCTGGAAGACGAAGCCGATGTTCGAGCGGTCAAGCGCGCCGCCGCCGCGCCAATCGAGCACGCCGGAGGTCGGCGTCGACAGGCCGGCGATCAGCCGCAGCGCCGTCGACTTGCCGCAGCCCGACGGCCCGAGCAGGCTGAGGAAATCGCCTTCGCGGATCGTCAGGTCGACATCGCTCAGCGCCGTCACGCCGTTGGAGAAGACCTTGCCGACGCCCCGCAGCGCCAGCAATGTCGAAGCAACGTCCGGGGCCGGCGCTTGCGCCACCTTTTCCGTTATCATTCCGGGACCGGCCTATTTCTTCAGGTCGAGCCCGACGCCCTTGTTAACGAAGGTCAGTGTGTAGGCCTTCTTGATGTCGATGCCGTCAGGCGTAACCTTGGCCTTGACCATCTTGTCGTAAAAACTCTTGATCCGCTCGTCGTTCATGGCGCCGATGCCGAGCTTTTCGGTGTCGCCGGAATCGGCGAGGCCGAACTTCTTCATCTGCTCGATCGAGAACGCGATCTGCTCGTCGCTCATGTCGGGATTGTCTTTCTTGATCAATTCGTTGGCGGCCTTGTTGTCGCCGTAGAGATATTTGTACCAGCCCTTGGCCGAGCCATCGACGAAGCACTGGACCACCTCCGGCTTCTTGTCGATCGTGTCCTGCATCACCTCGATCGTCGTCGAGTAGGTGTCCCAGCCATAGTCGGCGAGCAGGAACTGATTCGGCACGAAGCCGCCTTCCTTCTTGACCGCGAACGGCTCGGAGGTGACGTAGCCCTGCTGGATCGACTTCTTGTTGGCGAGGAAGGGAGCGGTGTTGTAGGTGTAGGGCGCGCGCTTTGAGGCGTCGAAGCCGAGCTCGATGACCATCCATTGGAAGAAGGTCTGCACGCCCTCGTCACCCAATATGTACTGGTCGGCGTTCTTCAGGTCCTCCCATTTGTCGAGCCCTTCGCCGGGATGAGACATGATGACCTGCGGGTCCTTCTGGAAATCGGCCGCCACCACGCGCATCGGAATGCCTTGCTGGACGGCATCGAAAGCCGACAGCAGATTGCCGCCCATGTAGAAATCGATCTTGCCGGCAAGCAGCATCGGCCGGCCGCTGACCTGCGGACCGCCCTGCATGATGGTGACGTCGAGGCCGCAGGCGGCGTAGGTGCCGTCCGCCACGGACTGGTAATATCCGCCATGTTCCGGCTCGGCCAACCAGTTGGTGCCGAAGGTGACTTTTTCATTCGCAGCCGCACCCAGCGTGCTGGCTGCAAGCAGGGCCACAACCGCCACCGAGATCTTCTGTTTTCCGTACATCGACACCACCCTTTGTTTGCTCCGGCGCGCCACGCGCCAGGCTCGACACCAAAGATTCAAGAAGCAAGACACATGCCACCGGCGCCTTGCGCCGGGACCGCCCGCTTGAACGACATTGCTATGCCCAGGGCGGACGGGTCATGCTGTACGGAAGGCATCGTGCCTATTTTTTGAACGCCTGTCCACAATCGCTCGGGCAACATGCACCGCCATCTTGAAGGTGCAATGGGTCAGGCCTTAGGCTGGCGCTATCCAGGAGAATGCCATGTTCAAATTCCTCACCCCGAAGTCGATCAAGCCGCCCTTTGCCCGCTACAGCCACGGCGTCGAGGTGCCGCCCGGCAAGCGACTGGTGCTGTGCTCGGGTCAGGTCGCCATCACCGCGGACGACCAGATACCGGAAGACGCCGGCGCACAGGCCGAACTCTGCTTCCGCAACATCGCCGCGATTCTCGGCGAAGCCGGCCTGGGTCTGCAAGATATCGTGCGCATCAACGCCTATGTCACCGACCGCGCGCATCTGCGGCCCTACATGGACGTTCGGGACCGGCTGTTTTCGAGCCCCGCGCCGGCATCGACCCTGATGATCGTCTCGGGATTTGCCCGGCCCGAATTCAAGGTCGAGGTCGAGGCCATCGCCGCCGGGTGATCGACAGACAAGTTCTGTCGCGCTAGGTCTGGCTCATCCATCGAAGAGGCATGACATGACCGTAGCAAAAAGACGTGTGTGGTGGGGCGACTACCGGACATCAGAATACACCTCGATCGACCCGGAGGCGACGATCGCCGTGCTGCCGGTGGCGGCGATCGAGCAGCATGGGCCGCATCTGCCGGTTTCGACCGACACCTCGATCATGAACGGCATGCTCGACACGGTCATTTCGCGCCTGCCCGACGATCTCGACATCCGCATCCTGCCGGTCCAAGCGGTGGGCAAGTCGAACGAGCATCTGCACGCGCCGGGCACCCTCACCCTGCCGGCAACGACACTGGTCGAAGCCTGGACCGAACTTGGCCTGTCGATCGCGCGCGCCGGCGTGCGCAAGCTGATCGTCGTCAATTCGCATGGCGGCAACGAGGAGATCATGGGCATCGTCACGCGTGAATTGCGCGTGCGTGAAAACATGCTGGCGGTGAAGACGAGCTGGCAGCGTTTTGGCCGCCCGGCCGGCATGTATACCGATCTCGAGGACCGTCACGGCATCCATGGCGGCGATGTCGAGACCTCGCTGATGCTGCATTTCCGGCCGGACCTTGTCGACATGGGCAAGGCCGACAATTTCGTTTCCAATGTCGCCAAGGCCGAGAAGGAATTTTCGCTGCTGCGCCACACCGGCACCCACGCCTTCGCCTGGATCGCCAGCGACCTCAACCCGAACGGCGTGGTCGGCGATGCCAGCATCGCAACGGCCGAGAAAGGCAGGCTGACCGCGGAACATCAGGCTGACGGCTTCATCAGCCTGCTGCGGGATGTGCGCAAGGCGAAGCTCGCCGACTGGCTGAAGTAGCGGCGTAACCGCTCGGCACAGACGTTCTGACCGTTCGATGGCACATCTGGCCCTTCCGGGATTGGCCGAAGCCTTCTCTTTCGTCATCCTGGGGCGAAGCAAGGAGCGCAGCGACGCAGCGCAGACCCCAGGATCCATGCCGGGACTCGGAAGCGCTGCTACGGTGCAGAATTCTGCTCCGCTGCGTTCTTCGGCCGCTGTCGCGGCATGGATCCTCGGGTCTTCGCGACGGAGCTTCGCTCCTGCTCCGCCCGTGGATGACGAAGGCCGGGGGGCTTTGGCCAAAGTTGGCGTCGGTCAAAATCACCGGATCGAGGGATTACGCATCGATCCTCAGCGCGAACGGCGTTCCTTCGAAGGCATCCGCACCGCGCCCGATCGATTCGATCGCCTCGACCATGCGGCCGTTGCGATCAAGCAGCGCATCGGCCACCGCGATCAGTCGCGGATTGGGTGTCGCCGACGGCGACAGCGCCCGCAACGTCCGCGCCAGCTCGGCCTCGTCACGCTTCGGCGCCAGTGCTGCGGCGATGATATAGGCCGAGGCGGTCGAGCGGCTGATGCCGGCATAGCAATGCACGACCATCGGCCTTGCCCGGTCCCATTGGCGCGCGAAATCGAGCAGGTTGCGGACATGATCCTCGCCCGGCATGGTCATGCCGTCCTGCGCCACCGCAATGTCGTGCATGACCAGATGCAGATGGTTTTCCCTCGAGATCGAGGCCGGCCGCAGCACCTCCGTGCCGGCGGCGAGCAGCGACAGCATGCGATCAGCGCCGGTCCTGGCCACCGTTTCTTCGATCTTTGCCAGCGAGCAGACATGGATCATTGTTTTGAACCCTTCGATTGATCCTCGCGCCACGCCGCCCATTCGGCAAGAGCGGATTCGAGCCGCTGCCATTCCTCCTGACTTCCCGGCAGGCCGGCGCGCAGGACCGGCGGCCGCTCGGCAAAATGGCGAAGCAGGATGCCGCGCTCACCAAGGGCTGCGAACAGGCCGGCCGCATCGGCCAGGCGGAGATAGCGGAACAGCGTGGTGCCACCAGCAACGGGAACGCCGAAGCGGCTGAACAGTGCGTCGAGCCGCGCCGATGCATCCGTAAGGGATGCCCGCATCGCGTCCTGCCAGTCGATGTCGGCAAGCGCGCGGATGCCGTATTCCAGCGCCGGGCCGGCGACGGCCCACGGCCCGAATTGCCTTTCCAGCCGTTCGACCGTTGCCGCGTCGGAAAGTGCAAATCCAAGCCGCAAACCGGCTAGGCCGAAGAACTTGCCGAACGAACGCAGCACGACGATGCCACCCTGGCCAACGTCGCCCGCGAGGCTGTGCTCGCGTGGGCCGACATCCATGAACGCCTCGTCGACGACCAGCAGCCCGCCCTTGGCGCGCAGTCCGGTGGCCAGCGCCAGCAAGCGGTCGCGCTCGATGATGCGTCCATCCGGATTGTTCGGATTGACGACGATAGCAAGGTCGGCGCCGGCCAGATCAGCGAAATCGCTGACCTCGGTCACTTCGTGTCCGGCGATCGCCGCTGCGCGGGCATGTTCGGCATAGGTCGGACCCAGCACCAGCGCCTTGCCGGGCGCGATCAGCGATGCGACGCGCGGCAACAGGATCTGCGTGCCCGGAGCCGCCGCGACGTTGGCTGGCGACGGCGCGCCATAGGTACTGGCGGCGATCTCTATCAGGTCACGCGTGCGCGCGGCTTCCGGCAAGCGCGACAGCGAGGTGGCGGGCAGGTCGAAAAGCGGATAGGAGTGCGGATTGATACCGGTCGAGAGGTCGACGAAAGGCAGCATGGCGCTGGGGAAAAGCGTCCTCGCCCGGCCAAGACTTCCACCATGGTCCACCGCTCCTTCAAGAAGCTTCATGTCAGTCCTGATCGCTTTCCTGTCATTGGCCGTTGAAGTCGTCCTGGGCTACCCGGACTGGCTGTTTCGCGCCATCGGCCATCCGGTGACGTGGTTCGGCAGGCTGATATCCTTTCTTGACCGCAGGCTCAACCACGCCACTGATCCCGACGCGCTGCGTCGCAAGCGTGGTGTCCAGGCGCTGCTGGTCATCGTGCTCGTGCCGGCGATAATCGGCCTCGGCGTGCAGATCCTGCTCTGGTTCGTTCCCATGGGGCTATTCATCACTGCCCTTCTGGCAACGTCGCTTCTGTCGCAGAAGAGCCTTTACGAGCATGTCGAGGCGGTTGCCGACGCGCTCGACACCGGCGGCCTCGCTTTGGGCCGCGTGGCCGTCTCGCGAATTGTCGGCCGCGATCCCGAAACGCTCGACAGGGCCGGCGTCTGCCGCGCGGCGATCGAGAGCCTGGCCGAGAATTTCTCCGACGGCATCGTTGCCCCCGCCTTCTGGACCGGCGTCGGCGGCCTGGCCGGAGGTGCAGCCTACAAGGCCGCCAACACCGCCGATTCGATGATCGGTCACCGCACCCCACGCCACGAGGCGTTCGGCTGGGCGGCGGCGCGCTTCGACGACTGGATCAACCTGCCGGCGTCGCGGCTGACGGCGCTGCTGATCGTGCTGGCGGCTTTCCTGGTCAAAGGCGCCGACTCCCACAGTGCCTGGCACGCAGTATGGCGCGACGCAAAAAAACACCGCTCGCCCAATGCCGGCTGGCCGGAAGCGGCGATGGCCGGTGCGCTCGGCCTCGCCCTTGCCGGACCGCGCAGCTACGGCGGCGTGCTGGTCGACGACGTCTCCATGGGCGAAGGTGGGCGGCGCGAAGCCGACAGCACCGACATAAGGCAGGCGCTGAAACTCTATCGCGTCGCCGATTATCTGCTGATCGCGCTGTTTGGAGTAATCTCGGCGATCGTCTTCGTCGCGTAAACGTCCGAGCGGTCGGAAAACCCGACCTACCAAGTGACACGGACTTCCTTTGCGCTTGGATCGGCTGCCCCGCCAAACCTTTTGATCGCGTACCCACCAGCGGCCGCAGGAGAAGATTTCAATATGGGTTCAATCACAACAAAAAGTCGTTCAGCATCTGGCCCGTACATGTAGAGGACGCACTTGCCCTCGCCAAACTCATCGCCATCAAACTCGCCGACCGAAGCATTCCCGACGACTTGCTCCAGCCGATTCTCCAGCGCGAGAATGGATGCGCGTTCTTGCGACGTCCCGACCTGACCGTCATTGAGAAGAAGATAGACGATTACCGCCTGTTCCAAAGACAACCCTCATGCTTGCCAAGTGATCAGAACTCGATGCCCTGCTGGGCCTTCACGCCCGCGGAAAAATGGTGCTTGGTTACGCCCATCTCGGTGACGAGGTCGGCGGCCTCGACCAGCGCCGGCTTGGCGTTGCGGCCTGTGACGACGACATGCAGGCCCTCGCGCCGGGCTTTCAGCGCCGCGACCACCTTGTCGAGATCGAGATAGTCATAGCGCAGCGCGATGTTCAGTTCGTCGAGCACCAGCAGGCTGATCGACGGATCGGCCATCAGTTCGAGCACCTTGGCCCACGCGGCTTCGGCCGCTGCGATGTCGCGCTTCAGATCCTGCGTCTCCCAGGTGAAACCCTCGCCCATCGCGTGCCAGACGACGCGGTCGCCGAAGGCGGCGAAAGCGTCCTTCTCGCCGGTATGCCACTTGCCCTTGATGAACTGGACGACGCCGACGCGCTTGCCATAGCCGAGCATGCGCAGCGCCAGGCCAAAGGCAGCAGTGGTTTTGCCCTTGCCCGGACCGGTGTTGACGATCAGCAGCCCCTTCTCGACCGTCTTGCTCGCCACCTCGGCATCCTGCACGGCCTTGCGCTTGGCCATCTTGGCGCGATGGCGTTCTTCGTCCCGGTCTTCGATATCGGTCATGTCATTTCACCTTGAGTGGCAGCCCCGCCACCATCAGCAGCACCGTATCGGCGACGGCAGCGACCTGCTGGTTGAGTCGGCCCGCGGCATCACGAAACCGGCGGGCGAGTGCATTGTCGGGCACGATACCCTGGCCGACTTCATTGGATACCACGAACCAGGGCCCGCGTGGCCGCGACAGCACGTCCGCCAATCGCCGGCATTCCAGATCGAGATCGTGATCGGCCAGCATATGGTTGGTCAGCCACAGTGTCAGGCAGTCGACAAGCACCGGTTGGTTGTCAGGCAAGGTGGCAAGCGCGCCGGCGAGATCGAGCGGTGCATCGATGGTCGTCCAGCCTTCGCCGCGCCGCGACCGGTGCAGCGCGATGCGCTCGCGCATCTCGTCATCGTAGGCTTGCGCCGTGGCGATATAGGTCCATGGCGGCGGCAAGACCATCGCCAAGGTTTCGGCGTGCGCGCTCTTGCCGGAGCGCGCACCGCCGATGAGGAAGGTCAGTGCCTTGCTGTCAGGCAAAGCTGTCGCGCAGGCTGGTCGCGGTGCCGGTGAAGCGGCCGCGCACCACGCCGACGACCGCGCCGAGCACCAGCCAGAACACCAGATTGGTCACTGTCACCGCCACCACGAACTGGTGATGCAGGCCTTCCGGAATCGCCGTCTTGTAACTGTCGGGCTGCGGCGCGCCGACAATATGCGGCGCCACGATCAAAGCCACGGCCAGGATCGCCAGCGGCAGCGACTTGCGGAAGGTGATCAGGCCGAGCCCGGCCGCGGTCGCCGCCACCGTTGCCCACCACCAGATCTGGCGTTCGGTCAGATCGGCAGCCGGCATGGCCGGCAGTTCCGGCGGCAGGCCGAGGCCAGGCGCCAGCGTAAACACGGCAAAGCCGGCCAGGCCCCAGAACACGCCCTGGCGCCAATTGCCGATGCCGCCGGCGAATTCCGAAACCGCGACCAGGATCAGCGCGAAGCCGATACCGGTGACGATATTGGCAAGCACGCTGAACGCGAAACGCTCCAAACCGTCTGCCGGCGCCCAACCCTCGTCTTCGGCGGGGGCGGCCGCTTCCGCCGATGCCGGCGTGGCAGCGCTCATTGAGTTTGCCGCCGGTGCGGCCGAGCTCATCGCGTTGCCGCTCGTGGCATCGGCAGGTGCAGCCGGCGCGGCAGCGTGCTCATGTTCGTGGCCGCCGCCGGCCTGTTCGTAGACTTCCGCCTTCAGGATCAGCGGCACGGTGGCGTAGGCCTGCATGCAGGCGAGAACGACGCCGGCCACGAGCCCTGCGATCGCCGCGATGAACACGACGTTGCGAAACAGGTTCATGATGTCAGATCCTCGTCAGTGGCAGGGAAACGCCATCGAATGGCGATAGTCGTGAGCCGCATTGTGGACCGCATCGATATGCGAGAAGCCGACAAAGCCCATCACGAAAATGCCGAGAAACGCAGCAAGAGCGAGCTGCATGAAGCGCGACTGCGAGGAGACGGAGGCGCCGAGGGAGACGGAAGCGGTAGTCATATCTTGTCCTTTCGCCCTCCACCCGAGGGCATCGAAGTCAGTTTCCTGTCGCCGGCAGGTCTCCTGGCTCGCGGATCAGCGCCCTTCCCCACCTTCCCGAAGAAAAGATCTTCAGTGGCATATGGAGAGGACTACCGCACACAGTTGCGGGGGCAGCCACGGCATTGGGCGAAACTCGCCCGCACCGCATTCCCTCTTGGCTCCAAAATGGAACCGACGACATCGGTGACTATAGGCAGAATCCTCGCCTCCGGCAAACCAAATTCCGCCGACAACCATTGCGAATGCGTCGTACCAGCCGAGGCCCGCCGGTGCCGCAATTGACAATTTTTCTGGCCGGGTGTCGGCTGACACCTTCACAGGAAGCCGGCCATGCAGCCCACTGCCAGCGAGCGCGATCCCTACAACGGCCTGACCCGGGCCGAACCAACGCTGCCGTCATCGGCCTATTGGGACGCGGTGAGCTACCAAAAAGATCTCGACGCCATCTGGTACCGAAGCTGGCTGCTCGTCTGCCGCGAGGCCGACCTTGCGCAACCACTGGCTTTCCGCCGATTCCGCATCGGCACGCAGGACATCGTCGTGCTGCGGGACGAGACCGGCGAACTGCGCGCTTTCCACAACACCTGCCGCCATCGCGGCTCGCAGCTTTGCCAGGAAAGCGAAGGCCGGCTGAAGGCACGGCTGATCACCTGCCCCTACCACGCCTGGTCCTACTCGTTGCGTGGCGACCTCGTGCGCGTGCCGTCGAAATCGCTGCCTGAAAATTTCGACAAGGCCGACCACCCGCTTTATCGCGTCGCCCTCTCGGTGTGGCGCGGCTTCGTTTTCGTCAACTTGCAGGAGGACGCGACCGGTTCGGCGCAGGCATCCTTCGATCCCGCCTCCGGCGATCTCGGCAACTGGCCGCTGGAGACGCTGGTCAGCGGCCACGTGCTGCGCAAGGTGATGAACTGCAACTGGAAGATTTTTTGGGAAAACTTCAACGAGTGCCTGCATTGCCCAGGCGTCCACAAGGACCTGTCGCGGCTGGTGCCGATCTATGGGCGCGGCCTGATGGCCCGGCACGACGACCCGGAATGGACGCGCCATGCCGACAATGACGCGCCGGAATTTTCCGGGGGCCTGCGCACTGGCGCCGAGACATGGTCGCGCGACGGCCAGTCGCATGGGCCGGTCTTCTCGAGCCTGACACCAGCCGAGCGCGCCGCCGGCCAGACCTATGCCACCAGCCTGCCGTCGATGTTCATCGTCGGCCATGTCGACTATGTCAGGTCAGTGCGGTTGGTGCCGCTCGGCCCCGAGCAGACCGAGCTTGTCGCGGAATGGCTGTTTTCGCCCGAAGCGCTCGCCGCGACCGACATCGACAACATCGTCGCCTTCGGCACTCAGGTTCTGGAGGAGGATGCAACGATCTGCGAGGTCAACCAGAGAGGCCTGCGCTCGATGCGCCACCAAGCCGGCGTGCTGATGCCCGAGGAATACGACCTGCACCGCTTCCACAACTGGGTGCGCGGGCGACATGCGGCACTTCCGCTCCAGCCCTGAAGGGTCAAAGCGACTTGGGCAGATAGCGCCACGTGACAAAACCGCAGACCGCGGCCAGCAGGCCGAGCGTGACGAACACCGAGCCGAGCCCGAAGAAGGCCAGCACCACGGAATAGACCAGCGGCGGCGTCAGCTCGGAAAAGTCGAGATAGGTGCGATAGACCGCCGCCATCTGTGATCTTTCATAGGAGCGCACCGAGCGCATGAAGGCAGTCGAGCCGAGTGCATCGAGTGCAATGGTGAAGAAGGCGCCGCAGAGCAGGAAGGCGCCGGTGAGCAGCGGCACGGTTTCGCCGACGAAGCCTGCCGCCAGAAGCGTGGCCGACATGGCGAAATAGGCAAATGTCATGGTCCTGCGGCCGCCAAAGCGCTTTCCTGCCTTGCCCCAGAAGATGGCCATGAACAGCAGCGCATTGCCGGCCGAAACCAGCAGGCCGCCGGCCAGCTTGCCCTCGCCGGTGATCACCATGAACAGCGGCCCATAGACGAAGAACGTCGTCCAGAAACAGGAGCGGCCGAAAGCGATCAGCCAGGCCAGCCTCAATCTGGGCTGGGCGATGAAGCGGCCGATATTGGCGAGCGGATTGGCCGGGCGCGTCTTGCCCGGGCGGATCGATGGGTTGTCGCCGAGCCGATAGGTCCAGAACAGCACCAGCAACGCCATGGCGAAAACCGCCACCGCACCATGCGCGGCATAGATGCCGAAGCGCGTGTAGAGGAAGATGCCGAGCGTCGGCCCGCCGGTCCAGGCCAACATCGACCATGCCATGCGCAGCGATTCGGCCTGCATGAAATCGGTCTTGCGGATGTGGTCCATGATGTAGAGGTTGAGCGTGATCGACAGCGCGCTGGCACCCATCACGCGGCACAGCATGCCGGCCAGTTGCCCGGCAAGCGTGTCGGTGACGAAGAACAGCGAGCCGATGGCGAGCAGGCAGGCGCCAGCGGTGTAGACCCAGCGGCGGGCAAAGCGGCGGATCAGCATCGGCATGAACAGCGTCACCGACAGGCCGAGCATCGCCACGACGGTGTAGAGGATCGAGACGATCTGCTCGTTGTGCAGGATTTCATAGGCCTGGATCGGGATGACGCTCGACACGGTGGCGCGAGCGAAGGATTCGACCGCATAGAGCGAGGCGAAGGTGCGCGCGTCCGCCGCCTTGAGGGCCGGTAGCCAGATCGGATGGCGCACATGGGTGGACATTGCTTCCCCAAAGCAGAATCACCGGGCCAAATCTGCCGTGGCGATCCCAGCGCCAATAAGAGGAAACCGACGCGTATCCGGCAAAAAGCGAAGTCGGCCAAAGGCTTCCCGCCACTGGCCTAAAGCAGCGGCTGATCAGAGCTCCCGGTCTTCTTTTGACCGGGGCAAGCGTGATAGTCGTCTTGCGGGGCTGAATCAGAATGCGAGACCATGAGCATCCAAACGCCGACCGCACCCGTTCAGGATCGACCAAAGCGCATCGTCGCCATCGACATCGTACGCGGCATCGCGCTGATCGCCATGGCGAGCTACCATTTCACCTGGGATCTGGAATTCTTCGGCTACACCGATCCCGGCCTCACCGCCTTCGGCTGGTGGAAGATCTACGCGCGTTGCATCGCCTCGACCTTCCTGTTCCTGGTCGGCGTCAGCCTGTATCTAGCCCATAGCCGGCAAATCCGCTGGAACGGCTTCTGGAAGCGGTTCGCCATGGTCGCCGGAGCCGCGATCGCCATTTCGGTCGTCACCCGCATCGCCACGCCTGACGGCTTCATCTTCTTCGGCATCTTGCACGAGATCGCGCTGGCCAGCCTGCTTGGCCTCGCCTTCCTGCGGCTGCCGGCTTTGTTGACGCTGGTCGTTGCCGCGCTCGTCATCGCCGCGCCCGTGTATCTCCGCTTCGAGGCGTTCGATCACCCGTGGCTGTGGTGGGTCGGCCTGTCGGCGAACAATCCGCGCTCCAACGACTACGTGCCCCTGTTTCCGTGGTTCGGCGCTGTGCTTCTCGGCATCGGCGTCACCAAGCTTGCCACGGGCGCGGGTGTCTTGACGTGGCTGGCGAACCTCAAGCCCGGCCGCTGGGCCAACCCACTGCTTTTCATCGGCCGCCACAGCCTGGCCTTCTACCTGATCCACCAGCCATTGCTGATCGGCTGCGTGTGGCTGTTCTCGCAAGTCATGCCGGCACAGGTCGAAACCCCACAGGTGAACTTCCTCAAAACCTGCCAACTGTCTTGCGAACAGTCGCGCGACACCGAGTTCTGTTCCAGCTACTGTGTCTGCATGCTCGATACGCTCGAGGGCGAGGCCACGCTTGATCGGCTCTACAACAACGACCAGACTGCGGAATGGAAGGCACATTTGTCCGATCTTGCCGGCATGTGCACCGCCAAAACCGACAGCAAATTGATGGAGGAAGGGGTCCAATGACCGAGAACCAGCCGAAGCCGGGGCTCATACCGTGGCCGCCGCTGATCTACATCGCCGCCATCGCCATCAGCATCGCGCTTGGCCTGCTCTATCCCCTGCCCTGGATCGGCGACCTCCTGGGCGATATTCTTTTCGCGGCCGGATGGGTGGCGCTGTTCGCCGTCGCCGCACTCTGGTTCACCGCGATCCGCACCATGATCCGGGCCAAGACCACGCTCAACCCGAACGCGGTGCCCGATCACCTAGTCACCACAGGTCCCTTCGGCGTCACCCGCAATCCGATGTATCTGGCCAACACGCTGCTGTTGATCGGCGTCGCCTTTGTCTCAGGGATCGCCTGGTTCCTGCCGCTCGCGTTCATCGCAGCCTATGCCACGCAGAAGGTCGCGATCGAGGGCGAGGAAAAGGTGCTGGCAGCGAAGTTCGGCAAGAAATACCGCGACTATGCCAAGAGAGTACGACGCTGGATTTGAGCCGACGCCCCCTGGTTTCCATCGCGCAGAGGTTTTGACAGGTCGCTTTTGCTGATGGGATCGCCGCGTTCGGCGATTAGCCGAAACATCCATCCCGTCGTCATCCACGGGCGGAGCAAGGAGCGTAGCGACGCAGCGCAGACCCGAGGATCCATGCCGCGACGTTAAAGCGTTGAAACGGTGCAGAATTCTGCACCGCGGCACTCCACAGCCAATGTCACGGAATGGATTCTAGGGTCTACGCGACGGAGCTTCGCTCCTGCTCCGCCCTAGTGTCCTGATTCCGAAG
>NZ_SMYZ01000112.1 GCF_004919685.1 Mesorhizobium norvegicum
GGGGGGTGCTGTCCCGCCAACCTGTCAGCCAATCAAAGGCACGCGCCTAGTCTGGTTCTCTCTCGGGGTCGGATTATTTCGGAAATTAGCGATCCTTCACACCCCCCTCTGTCCTGCCGGACATCTCCCCCGCAAGGGGGGAGATTGCGCTCTCGTCTCCGCGTTCGCCAATCACTCAGGCTGACGAGTCGGAGCCAAGTCCGAGTTAGAACGCTAGCCTTCGGAGTTTCCCGGTGACCCCTCCCCTCGACCTTACCGGCCGCGTTGCGGTCGTCACCGGCGCTTCGCGTGGCATCGGCTATTTCATCGCCAAGGAATTGGCTGCCGCCGGCGCGCATGTCGTCGCGGTCGCGCGCACTGTCGGCGGCCTGGAAGAGCTTGACGATCAGATCAAGGCGGCCGGCGGCCAGGCGACACTGGTGCCGCTCGACCTCGCCGACATGGCCGGCATCGACCGGCTGGGCGGCGCCATCCACGAACGCTGGGGCAAGCTCGACATTCTCGTCGCCAATGCCGGCGTGCTCGGCGTCATCTCGCCGATCGGCCATGTCGAAGCAAAAACCTTCGAGAAGGTGATGACCATCAACGTCACCTCGACCTGGCGGCTGATCCGCTCGGTCGACCCGCTGCTGCGGCTCTCCGATGCCGGCCGCGCGATCATCCTGTCTTCCAATGCGGCGCACTCGGCGCGCGCCTTCTGGGCGCCCTACGCGGCCTCCAAGGCTGCAGTGGAGACCATGATGCGCTCCTGGGCGCATGAGACGCAGAGCCTGCCGCTGCGCGTCAACGCCGCCGACCCCGGCGCCACCCGCACCGCCATGCGGGCGCAGGCTGTGCCGGGCGAAGATCCCGAGACGCTGCCGCACCCCTCGGAGATCGCCAAACGCATCGTGCCGCTGGCCAGCCCGGAGCTGAAAGAGACCGGGCTGATCTTCCAGGCCAAGCACAACCGCTTCGTCGCCTATCGTCAGCCGGAATGAAACTTGAGTCTTTTTTGACGCATGTCGGTTTCCCAAAACCGCTCAACACTTTTGGGCGACATGCGCAGGGATTAAATAGGCCTCCGGCAACGTTTCTTCTGACGTAACCAGTCGAAACGGAGGACCACCATGCGCAGACTGCTCCTCGCCACCGCCGCCGCCCTGATCGCAGCCGCGGGCGCCGCCTATTCGCAAGACGCAACGATGAGCTTCTTCGTCACCAGCGTCGGCTCCGGCAAGGGCGCCGATCTCGGCGGCCTCAAGGGTGCCGACGCGCATTGCGCCTCGCTGGCGGAAGCCGCCGGCGTCACCGGCAAGAATTGGGCCGCCTATCTGTCGACCAGCGACACCGATGCGCGCGACCGTATCGGCAAGGGGCCGTGGATGAATGCCAAGGGCGTCAAGATCGCCGACGACGTCGCCTCCCTGCACAGTGACGCCAACGGCATCACCAAGCAGACGGCGCTGAACGAGAAGGGCGAAGTGGTCAACGGCCGCGGCGACACGCCAAACCGCCACGACATGCTGACCGGCTCCAAGCCCGATGGCACCAAGATCGCCGACCAGACCTGCGGCGACTGGACGATGAGCGGGGCTGAGGGAGCCGCGATGATGGGCCATCATGACCGCACCGGCCTCGACGAATCGGCTGCCGCCAAATCCTGGAATTCCTCGCATGCCTCGCGCGGCGGCTGCAGCCAGGAGGCGCTGAAGGGCACCGGTGGCGACGGCCTTTTCTATTGTTTTGCCACCAACTGAGCCGATTGGGCTTCAAAAATTGGAGCTGGAACCCGCCGTCACATCACGCGGCTGTGATATGACGGTGGGAGGCTGCACCGCGGTCATGCTTTCGTCATTTCCGTGGAGTTGGTAGGATCACAGCGACTCCCACAACAAGCGCCCAACTGGCAGAACGAGGAAATCCCCATGGCTACAACCGCAGCAGCGTTGGTCTGGTATCTGGTAATCGCCGGCCCGCAGGGCGGCATGGTCGTGCTGCCCAGCACCTTCGACAAGCGCGAACAGTGCACCGCCGCCATCACCGAATATCAGAAGCAGCCGACACCGGCCGGCTGGTCGGTGCAATGCGTGCCCAGCGCCTCGCCCTTCACCGACGAGGGCGACGCCGAAGAACCGTCCGCACAGTAACAAGGGTAATCTCCCCACTTGAGGGGGAGATGTCGCCGAAGGCGACAGAGGGGGTCGGCACGACGGGACGCCAGCCTTCATCTGCCGCAGGAGGCCGCATCCGGTCGAACCGACCCCCTCTGGCCTGCCGGCCATCTCCCCCTCAAGGGGGGAGATCGGCAGCGTCAGCGCTTCGCTGAAACCGTCAGCTCCGGCTTGCTGTTGATGGTCTGGAACACCACGCAATAACGCTCGGTCAACTTCAGCAGCGAGTCTATCCGCTCCCGCGGCTCATCGGTGTCGAGGTTGAAATTGAGCCGGATGGCGCGAAAGCCGACCGGCGCATCCTTGGCAACACCGAGCGTGCCGCGAAAATCAAGATCGCCTTCGGCCTCCACCGTGGCGGCGCCGAGCTTGAAGTCGAGCGCCGTCGCCACCGCCTTCAGCGTCACCCCGGCGCAGGCCACCAAGGCCTCCAGCAGCATGTCGCCCGAGCAGAGCTCAAGGCCTGAGCCGCCTGTTGCCGGATGCAGGCCGGCGATGGCGAGCGCCCTGCCCGTCTCCACCTTGCAGGCAACCGACTGGTCGTCGATCGAGCCCTTGGCGCGAAGCGTGATCAGGGCCTGCGAAGCGTCATCGCGATAGGCCTGCTTCAGCGGCGCCTGCATGGCCTTCAATTCGGTCGCATCCATCCGCTGTCCCTTTCATCGACTGTTTCCACCGCCGGCATCCGCCGTCCGATCGAGATTTGCGCCGATCACCACGGGAAGGCAATGCTGTCGATCGCTACCGCAATGCAGGCAGTCGCCCCTTCACAAAGACCGCTATCCCAAATGGGACATTGACGGACAAGGCCCCAAAACCGTCTGATCCGGACAGATGTCGTCGTTTCATTTTCCGGTGATTCCGCAATGCCTCGTACCCTCTCGACAAAGCCAAAACAGGATGGGTTTCGCGCGCCTGGCGAATTCGAACCCAAATCAGGCTGCTGGCTGATCTGGCCGGAGCGACCGGACACCTGGCGCCTCGGCGCCAAGCCCGCGCAGAAGCTGTTCGTCGATGTCGCCGCGGCGGTCGCGCAAAGCGAGCCGGTGACCGTGGCGGCATCCGCTCGCCAGTGGCAGAATGCCAGGGCGCGATTGCCTGGCCATGTGCGCGTCGTTGAGATGTCTACCAACGATTCCTGGCTGCGCGACAGCGGTCCCAATTTTGTCGTCAACGATCACGGCGAGGTGCGTGGCGTCGATTGGATCTTCAACGCCTATGGCGGTTTTGACGGCGGCCTGTATTCGCCATGGGACCTGGATGAGCTGGCGGCGCAAAAAGTGCTCGAAATCGAGAACATGGATCGCTACCGCGCGCCGCTGATCGCCGAGGGTGGCGGGTTGCAGTGCGACGGTCAGGGCACCCTCGTCACGACGGAGCAATGCCTGCTCAACCGAAATCGCAACGCCCATCTCGGCAAGGCCGAGGTGGAACGCCAGCTTGGCGACTATCTCGGTGTTGACACCATCATCTGGCTGCCACGCGGCTTTGCCTTCGACGAGACCGACGGCCATATCGACGACGTCTGCTGCTTCGTGCGCCCCGGCGTGGTCGTGCTGAGCTGGACCGACAATCGGGAGGACCCGCAATATGAGATCGTGCGGGAAGCCGAGGAGGTGCTGCGTTCGGCTCGTGATGCGAAGGGCCGCGCCCTGGAGGTCCACCGGTTGCCGCATCCCTTGCCGATCGAGATGACGCTTGAAGAAAGCGAAAGCGTGGACCGGCTTGATTCGACCTGGGCGCGACCCGCCGGGAACCGGATCGCGGCGAGCTACATCAACTACTATCCGGGCAACAGCGTCGTGGTGGTACCGCAGTTCGGCTGCGATCTCGACGTAACGGCCAAGCAAAGGCTGGCCGCGCTGTTTCCCGATCACCGAATAATCGGCATCGAAAACTCGCGCGAGATCCTGCTCGGCGGCGGCAATGTCGCCTGCATCACCTTGCCGGTCTATGCCCCGCAACGACGTTGAGGGACGGCGCATGCCGAAAACCGGCAGCGAAAAGGAGAACACTCATGCGCACTCTGATCTTCTCAACCCTGCTTGCCGGGCTTGCTTGCGGCATCTGCGCCAGTGCCGCTTCGGCGGACGAGGAAAAAATCGTCAATGTCTACAACTGGTCCGACTACATCGCGCCGGACACGGCCGAGAAATTCGAGAAGGAGACGGGTATCAAGGTTCGCTACGATGTCTATGACGGCAACGAGGTGCTTGAAACGAAGCTGCTGACCGGCGGCTCTGGATATGACGTGGTCTACCCCTCGGCCTATCCGTTCCTGAAGAACCAGGTGAAGGCGGGGGCTTTCCTGGAACTCGACAAATCGAAGCTTGCAAACCACTCGAAGATCGATCCGCAAGCCTTGGCACTGATCGCCGGTGCCGACCCGCAGAACCTGCATGCCGTGCCCTACATGGCCGTCACCGACGGCATTGGCTACAACGTCGCCGCGGTCAGGCAGCGGCTGCCTGACGCGCCGACAGATTCCTTCGCCATGGTCTTCGACGTCGAAATGGTCAAGAAGCTCTCGGATTGCGGCGTGGCCATGATCGATGCACCGGCCGAAGTCATCCCGATGGCGATGAACTATCTTTACATCAACCCCAAATCGACCAGTCCCGACGACCTCGCCAAGGTCGAGGAACTGATGGGCAAGGTGCGACCTTACATCCGCTATTTCCATTCGTCGAAATACATCAACGACCTCGCGAACGGCGACATCTGCGTGGTGCTGGGCTGGTCGGGCGACATACTCCAGGCAAGGACCCGCGCGGCGGAATCCGTGAAGAAGCTGGAGATTGCCTATTCCATTCCGAAAGAGGGCACGCTCATCAACTTCGATACGATGGCGGTGCCGAAGGATGCGCCACATCCCGACAACGCCCAGGCCTGGATCAACTTCAATCTGCGGCCCGATATCGCCGCGGCCAATTCCAGCTATGTTTCCTACGCCAATGCGATACCGGACTCCTTGCCGCTGATGGACAAGGCGATAGCCAGCGATCCCGGCGTCTTTCCGCCCGATGCCGTGAAGGCCAAGCTGTTCGTGGTGGACAACAACGACCCAAAGCTGTTGCGATCGCAAAACCGCATGTGGACGCGCATCGTGACGGGACAATAGAGCAATTCCAGGAAAAGTGCGCAGCGCGTTCCCTGGGGAATTGCGTCAAAACAAAAAGATAGAGCCGGCGCGGAAGCCGTCAGTCCTGAGCGACGTCGCGGATGGTCGCCAGCAGCTCGACCTGGGAGTGCACGCCGAGCTTGCGATAGATCTGCTTGATGTGGTTGCGCACGGTGCCGGGTGAGATGGCGAGGCTTCGCGAAATGGTCTTGGCGTTGCCGCCATCGACCAGGTGCCGTGCAATCTCAGTCTCGCGCCTGCTCAGCCGTGAGCGGGCGTCATCGATCGCGACGCCCTTGTCCCGGGAGCGGCACAGATGAAGCAATCTTTGCAGAATGAGCCTCGTCGCGCTGCTTGCCGCGCAAGCCATCGCCAGATCCTGATCGCAAAAGGCCGGCGCCCCGTTTCGCCGCAGGAAGGTGACATAGCCGGCGGTCAGCCTGTCGAGATTGAACACGCCGGTTATCTCGTCGAAGCTGTCGGAGGGACCGTAGAATTCGCGATAATAGGGGGTGCGCTGGAAGTCGCCATTGCGGAGAGCCGATAGCGGCAACAGGAAATCCTGCCTTGTGCTGGCGAACCTCTGGAAGAAGGGATCCTGGCGATAGATGCGGGCGTCGTAGTCGCGGTTCCAGCGATCGGGGCCGGCATCGTCTATGGTCAGCGACGTGATATCGCGGTGGTAGAAGCCGACATAGACGCGGTCTGAGCCAAGCAGCCCGCTCGCCGCCGCCGTGAAGCGAGCCGACAATTCTTCGGGCGTCGCTGCCACGGCCGCAGCAGCGACACCGCCGCTCCAGCGCCCAAACTGATCGAGAGAAACGTTCGACTGCATTCCGGCTCACACTAGCGCAAGCCGTTGCAAGTTCAAAATAGCCATTTCCTTTGACTTCGATCATCTCGGCCATACCTATGCGGAGTTCGTTCTCGCGGAGCCATCATGCCGGTCAAGCTGAAACTGATCTTCCTCATCCTGCCGATACTTGCCTCCCTGGCGCAGCCCGTCCTGGCTGAAACGGCGGAGCGGCCGGCACCCTCGGGCGGCGTGCTGTCCCTGCTGCCGCCGCCGCAGACCACCAACCATTCGATCACCCTCGCCGGGCGCAAGCTGGATTATCAGGCAAAGGCCGCCACCCTGTCGCTGCTTTCCGGCAAGGGCGACGTCACGGCGGAGATCTTCTATGTCGCCTACACGCTGGAGCCACCGGCAAGCGCGGCCAAAGACCCGCTGCGGCCGATCACCTTCGTGTTCAACGGCGGCCCTGGAGCAGCGTCCGCCTATCTGCATATCGGCGCGCTCGGTCCGCGTATAATCGCGACGGGGGCCGACGGCGAATTCCTGCCCTCACCGCAAAGGCTCATCGACAATCCCGACAGTTGGCTCGACATGACCGATCTCGTCTTCGTCGATCCGGTCGGAACCGGATATAGCCGCGAGGCACCGGGCCAGGACACGCACGACTTCTGGGGCGTCAATCAGGATGCCAGTTCAATAGGCGCCTTCATCCGGCTCTATCTCGCACAGAACGGCCGCACCGGATCGCCGCTGTTCCTCGCCGGCGAAAGCTATGGCGGGTTCCGCGCGGCGCTGCTCGCCAGGACATTGCAGGAAGATATCGGCATCAGTCCGAACGGCATCGTGCTGATCTCGCCGGCGCTGGAGTTCACGCTGGTGCAGCCTGACGAATTCGAGCCGCTGCATTGGGCGCTCGAACTGCCATCACTGGCGGCGGTGCGCCTACGCGCCGAAGGCGTCAGCGGCGATGCGTTGCGGGAGAAGCTCGCCGAAGTCGAACATTATGCGCTGGGCGATTACCTTACGGCGCTCACCAGCGGACTGGAGCAAGGCAAGCGACTGGCGAGCCAACGCGTGGCTGACATCACCGGCCTGCCGCTCGACCTCGTGCAGCGGAACTCCGCCCGCATCCCGACCGGCCTGTTCGCAAGGGAGTTCGCCCGTGCCAGTGGCAAAGTGCTCAGCCCATATGACGCCATGATCGGCACGGCCGACATCGCGCCCGAGAGCGCCCGCATCGCTGGCCCGGATCCGGTGCTCGACCGCAGCGTGCCGGCGTTGACGTCGGCTTTCGTCGGCTACGTCCGCGACGAACTGAATTTCCGCACCGATGTCAGCTATCGGCTGCTCAATGGCGAAATCAGCCACAATTGGGACTACGGGACCAGCGCGTCACGGCAAGGCTATGCCGGGGTGATGGACGATCTGCAGCGAGCACGCTCGCTGAACCCTTCGCTCGGCGTCGTGATCGTCAACGGCTACACCGACCTGGTCACGCCTTACCTAGCCTCGCGCTATCTGGTGAACCAGATCCCGTCGCTCGCCAACGCCAAGCCTATCCGTCTCGATGTCGTCGAGGGCGGGCACATGATGTATTTCCGATCCGATGGCCGGCGCGCCCTGAAAGAGGCCGCTTCGGAGCTTTACCAGGCGACGCAGTAAGCTTGCGACAGTGCGGCTCGCCATGGAACCCCTGCCCCAACATAAGCACGGGGCTGGCGTAGCGCTGTACCGACTTTCGCCCGTATAGCTTGGTGCCGAGGGAGCTGAATTCCCAGGTCCCTCGTGTCGCTCCTCACAGCATTTCTGCCGCTCCGGCAATTTTGGTCACGCGCCTTATGGCCGATATCGCCATTCTCGAAACACGCGAGCGGGTTCTTGCCGGCATCCTGCTGACCGGTGCGGCCTATTTCCTGTTTTCGACGCAGGATGCTTCGATCAAGCTGCTGGTCGTTGGCATGAGCGTCTGGCAGATCATGTTCTTCCGCAGCATCACCATTCTGGGCGCCTGCGCGGCGATCGGCGGGCGACAGCTGTTTGCCGACACGGTGCGCTCGCCGATCGTGCGGCCGATGCTGGTGCGCAGCGCCTTCACGCTTGCCGCCTGGCTCTGCTACTACAACGCCGCACGCAGCCTGCAGCTCGCCGAACTGACCACCGTCTATTATGCGGCGCCAATCATCGTCACCGTGCTTTCTGTGGTGATGCTCGGCGAAAAGGTGCCGATGCTGCGCTGGCTGGCGGTGCTGATCGGCTTTGCCGGCGTGTTCGTCGCTTGCGATCCGACCCATCTCGGCCTGTCCGTGCCGGTGCTGCTGGTGCTGGTGGCCGCCTTTTTGTGGGGCATCGCCATCGTGCTCTTGCGCAGGACCGCCCTTGCCGAGCGCTCGATGATCCAGCTTCTCCTCAACAATTTCTATTTTCTGCTGTTTTCGGCGGTGCCGGCATTGTTGTGGTGGCAGACACCCGACGGGCCCCAGTTGCTGCTCCTTGCCAGCGTTGGTGCACTCGGCGGCTTGGCGCAGTATCTTCTGTTCGAAGGCATGAAACGCACGCCGGCCTCGGTCCTCGCGCCGCTGGAATACACCTCGCTGTTGTGGGCGTTCGCGCTCGGCTTTGCGATCTGGGGCGACGTGCCGCGCCGCGAAGTGTTCCTGGGTGCTGCCCTGATCGTCGCCGCCGGACTGTTGATCGTCGGCACCGAGCATTTCCGCAAACGGCTATGATGTGGATCACCATCATTGCTGACACTACGATGTCAGGACTGAACGGCGTAGGCTGGCGGCATGACTGACATTGCAGCCACCGCCGACACCGCCGCAGAGCGTACGCTCGGCATCATCCTGGTGTCATCCTCGGCCGCTGTGTTCGGCCTTACCGGCGTTCTGACAAAGTCGATCCATGCCGACCCACTGACCATCATCTGCTGGCGTGGCTTTGTCGGCGCGATCCTGATCAGCCTGTATGTGCTGTGGCGGCGTCACCGTTCCGGCAAGCGCGAAACGCTGCGGCTTGGCTGGCGCGGTTGGCTGCTGGCGGTGGAAGGCGCGCTGGCCAGCATCGCCTTCATCTCCGCGTTCAAGTTCACCTTCGTCGCCAATGTCACTGTCATCTACGCCACCGCGCCCTTCGTCACGGCACTGCTGGCCTGGGTTCTGACGCGTGAACCTTTCCGATTGCAGACAATGGTCGCGGCCGCCGTGTCGCTGTGCGGCGTGGCGATCATGGTCTGGTCCAGCTTCGGCACCGGCAATCTGTTCGGCGACGGACTGGCACTGCTGATGACCATCGGCAGCGGCCTCTACATGATCATGGTGCGCGCCTTCCGCGACACGCCCGTGGTGTGGGCCGGAGCGGTGTCGGCCTTCCTGTTGTTCGTGCTCGGTTGGTTCGTCACCGATCCGCTGGCGGTTTCGCCAAGGGATGCCGTTCTGCTCGCCACTTTCGGCGCGTCCTTCGCACTCTCCTCGATCCTTTGGACGGAGGGCGCGCGGCTCATCCCACCGGCGGAATCCGGGCTGCTCGGCTCGGCCGAAGTGCCATTCGCGATCCTGTTTGCCTTCCTGTTCCTGGGCGAGATTGCACCAGTCGCCAGCATGATCGGCGGCGCCATCGTGTTGTGCGCGGTGTTTGCCCATGCGGGGCGGGATTGGCTGATGGCCCGCTCGCACCGCATGGCGTCAAATATTTCTTAAAAAAGTGACACAGTCACGGAACCATCATCGGGGTCAGGCATTGTTGGTGCGACGGGCCATCCCCAAGTCCCCCCAAACCCCTCGGCCCGTCCTACTTCCAAGCCGACCGCAAGGTCGGCTTTTTCTTTGGGCATTCAGCCGGCCGACAAGGCAAGGTTGCCGCTGAGCAGGGCCGCCAGATCGGCTGCCGAACCATCGGCACCGGCACGCAGCCGGATGGCGAACTCAGCCATCGGAACCTGCGGCAGGCCAAGCTCGCGCGGCGCCTCGACAATGCCGGAATGGGCAAAGCGGGCCGTCCGCAGCGTCAGCGCGACACCGGCGTTCACCGCCGTGCGCAAGCCGGCCAGACTGGCGCTGCCGGCAGCGATGCGGTAGCGGCGGCCGGCGGCATCGAGTGCGGCAAGCGCTGCTTCGCGAAAACCGCAATACGGATCGAGCAGCGCCAGCGGCAGTTCCTCCTGCCGCGAAGCCAGCCCCTTTTGCGAACACAGCCATATCATCGGTTCGCGCAGCACCCCGACTTCGTCCGACGCCGCAGCCTGGCGCATGACGATCGCCAGATCGAGGCTGCCAGCCTGCAGCGCCTGCACCAGTTCGGCGGAGCGGCCGACCCGCAGTTCGATCCGGACGCGCAGATGACTGGCGGCGAAGGCACGCAGCAGGTCCGGCAGGCCGCTGTCGGCAAAATCCTGCGTCGTGCCGATGGCGACGCGTCCGGCAGCGCGCGCGCCCTTCATTGCCAGCCAGGCCTCGCGATGGGCGGCAAGGATGCGCCTGGCATGGCCGACGAGGTCCTCACCCGCCGGCGTGAGGCCCCGCCCCCGCCCTTGCGGCGCCAGCAGCGGCTCGCCGACGATTTCCTCCAGCCGCTGCATCTGGGCGGTCACCGCCGAGGGCGAACGGCCGACGCTTGCAGCCGCCTGGGCCAGCGAGCCGCTATCGACGAAAGCGAGGAAGGTCCTGAGCAGATCGGGATCGAGCGTTTCCATAATTCGACGATATCGAATCTTCAGTTGAAAACAATTCGATTTTTTTGATTAAAGGATGATGGCATGGTCCTTCCAACGGCGATCGGACGCCGCCCAAGCCAAGGAGAAGAAAAATGCCCATCATCACCGTCAGCGTCACCGGCAAGCCTGACGCGGCGCTTTCCGCTCGCATCGCAAAGGAGGTCACTGAAATCACCGCGACGCAGTTGCGCAAGGATCCGACGATCACAGCCGTTGCCGCATCGTATATCGATCCGCAGCACTGGTTCGCCGGCGGCAAGTCGCTGGCCGAGCATGGCACCAATACGTTCTGGCTGGATATCAAGGTGGTCGACGGCACCAACACCAAGCTGGAGCTGGAGGCCTATCTGAAGGCGATCTTCGCAGCCTTCGGCCGTTTGCTGGGCGGCGTGCACGAGGAAAGCTACGCCTTCGTGCATGAAGTGCCGGCCGCCGCTTACGGCTATGGCGGCAAGACGCAGGAGTTCCGTTTCATCAGCGGACGGTTGAAGGCGGCGTGAGCAGCGCCGACTCCCTTCTCCCCCACACAAGGGGGAAGGCAAGAGGCGTACTCATCCGCATTGACCTTGCCCCCACATCGTCTAGGCTCTGCCCTCGAAGCGGCCGCAAAAGAGCCGAGATGATAAAATCGTTGGGAGAGACGCGGCATGGTCCTGACACTGGCGCTGCTTGCGGGTCTTGTTCTGGCCTGGCTGCTGATCGGCGTGGTGGAAAAATTCCGCCTTGGCCTGCGCTTCACCCAGGCGCTGCTCTATGTGCCGTTCAAGCTCGCGTACCGGATCGAAGATAGCCGCATCAAGATCGCCCGCAAGGCGCAGGCCCCTGTCATATACGTCGTCTCGCATCAATCGCGCTTCGAGCCGGCGCTGATGCTGTCGCTGCTGCCGGACGACACACTTCACATTCTCGATGAGGTCTCGGCGCGCTCGCCTTGGCTCGAACCATGGCGAGAGCTCGGACGCACCATCGCCTTCAATGCCGAACACCTCTTCGTCAGCCGTCGGCTGGTGCGCGTGCTGAAAGGCAAGGGCCGGCTCGCCGTCTATCTGCCGGATGCGGTCGAGCCTGACGTCAAGACGTTTCGGCTGTTTCGTGCCGTCACCCGCATCGCCATGCAGGCCGACGCCCGCATCGTGCCGATCTTCGTCGGCGGCGCTCGCAGCCTGCCGGTGTCGTTAACGCCGGCGGACAAGGCACCACGGCATTGGTTTCCGCAGCTGTCGATCAGCGTGCTGGAGCCGATGACCATCGCCGAACTGGTGGCGCGCAACCCCGACCAGGCCTCGAACACCAATTCGCTGTTCGAC
This sequence comes from Mesorhizobium norvegicum, assembly GCF_004919685.1. GTDB lineage: Bacteria > Pseudomonadota > Alphaproteobacteria > Rhizobiales > Rhizobiaceae > Mesorhizobium > Mesorhizobium norvegicum. Next base: position 12,086 of record NZ_SMYZ01000112.1, read on the forward strand.
CGTGTCGCCGAAGCCCGGCTTTTCGGCACCGACCTCGATCGTGGCCTGTTCCTGGCCATGCGCGATGCCGCCGACCGCGTCGGCGCCTCGCATCCGATCATCGAGGACGTCATCTCGGGCGCGCTGAGCTACCGCAAGATGTTCATTGGCGCCCGCGTCCTGGGCCGCCGCTTCGAGGCGGTGACGGCGCCGGGCGAAGCTGTCGGGCTGATGCTGCCCAACGCCAATGGCGTCGTGCTGTCGCTCACCGGCCTTCTGTCGGCCGGCCGGGTGGCGGCGATGATCAACTACACGGCCGGGCCGGCGAGCGTCACAGCGGCGGTGCGCACGGCGGTGATCCGCACGGTCATCTCCTCCCGTGCCTTCGTCGAGAAGGCCGACCTCGCCGACATCGTCGCGGCGGTCGAAACGGGCGGTGCAAAGCTGCTGTGGCTGGAGGATGTGCGGGAAGGCGTCTCCGCGCTCGACAAGCTTGCCGCCGCCTTGCTGTGGCGCTCGCCGCTGCAGTGGCAGGATGCGGCCAAGCCGGCGGTGATCCTGTTCACCTCGGGCTCGGAAGGCACGCCGAAAGCGGTCGTGCTGTCGCACAGGAACCTCTACGCCAATGCCATGCAGGCCGAGGCGCGCATCACCATCTCGCCGGCCGACATCCTGCTCAACGTGCTGCCGGTGTTCCATTCGTTCGGACTGACGGGCGGCACCATCCTGCCGCTGGTCACCGGGGTAAAACTGTTCCTCTATCCCTCACCGCTGCACTACAAGATCATCCCCGAGGTGGCGCGCAAGGTGAAACCGACCATCATGTTCGGCACCGACACGTTCCTCGCCAACTATGCGCGCACCGCCAAGGACGGCGATTTTTCAAGCCTACGCTTCGTCGTCGCCGGCGCCGAGGCGGTGAAGCCGGAAACCCGCCGCGTCTATGGCGAGCGCTTCCAGGCCGAGATCATCGAAGGTTTCGGGCTGACCGAGGCAGCACCGGTGGTTGCCGTCAACACCGCGATCCATGGCCGCGACGGCACTGTCGGGCGGCTGCTGCCGGCCATGCGCATGAAGCTGGAACCGATCGAAGGCATCAGCGATGCCGGCCAATTGTGGCTCGACGGACCGAACCTGATGATGGGCTATATGACCGCTGATCGCCCCGGTGAGTTGCAGCCGCTGACCGGCTGGCACGATACCGGCGACATCGTTGCCGTCGACCGCGAGGGCTTCATCACCATTCGCGGCCGCGCCAAGCGGTTCGCCAAGATCGCCGGCGAGATGGTCTCGCTGGGTGCGGTCGAGATGCTGGTGCAGTCGCTGTGGCCGGAAGAGCGCCATGCCGCAGTGGCCGTGCCGGACAAGCGGCGTGGCGAGCGCATCGTGCTGGTCACCACCGCCGACGACGCCAATCCCGACGAGTTGCGCAAATTCGGCAAACAGGCGGGTGCGGCCGAACTGATGGTGCCGAACGACATCGTCAAGGTTGAGGAAATCCCAGTGCTGGGGTCCGGCAAGACCGACTATGTGTCGACGAGGAAACTGGCGATCGACAGGCTGGGGCTCGGCGTCGCGGCGTAATCTCCCCCCTTGAGGGGGAGATGTCGCCGAAGGCGACAGAGGGGGTCGGTTCGACCGGGTGCGCCCTCTTGCGACAGTCGGAGGTTAGCGCTTCACGCGCTGCGACCCCCTCTGGCCTGCCGGCCATCTCCCCCTCAAGGGGGGAGATAAACCCCTACCCTATATCCGAAGGCGGCACCTTCTCGCCCTCGCGCTTGGCGCGCTTGGAGTAGGCGCGCACGCTGAACGGCAGGAAGATCAGGTAGCCGGCGACCGACGCGGTCAACGTGTACCAGGGATAGGTCATCAGCAGGAGCACGTAGAGCACGACAGCAAGGATGATCGGCAACACCCTGTCGCCCGGGATCCTCAGACTTTTACCGGAATAGACCGGCAGCCGGCTGACCAGCAGGAAGGCGACCAGGATGGTGAAGCCGGTGGCGACGAAGGCCGCTGGACGACTGGGCTCCAGCCCGGTGCGCAGGAAATAGAGATAGAGCGGCAACATCACCAGCACGGCGCCCGCAGGCGCCGGCACACCGACGAAATATTCGGACTGCCACAGGGGGCGATCGGCCTTCTCGTCATCGAGCACGTTGAAACGGGCGAGGCGCAGCCCACAGGCGATCGCAAACAGGAGTGCTGCGATCCAGCCCGGCGAGCCGGCGCGGTCGAGAAGGAAGGCATAGAGCACCAGAGCCGGGGCCACGCCGAAATTGACGATGTCAGCCAGCGAATCCATCTGGGCGCCGAATTTGGAGGTCGCCTTCAGCATCCGCGCCAGGCGGCCGTCAATGCCGTCGAGGAAGGCGGCAAGCAGCACCATCACCACCGCCGGCTCGAAGCGGCCTTCGAAGCCGAAGCGGATGCCTGACAGGCCGGCGCAGATGGCAAGCACGGTGACGAGGTTGGGCAGCACCATGCGCATCGGGATCTCGCGGATGCGCGGGCCGCCGCTGGCATGGGCTTCGAACTTTTTGTATTGCGTGCCCACCGTCAGGAAATCCGCACGAGGGGGGTGCCGGCGACACCGCCGAATTCAGCCAGCACGGTTTCGCCGCCGACGGCCGTCTGGCCAACGGCAACACGCGGCGTGGCGGCCAGAGGCAGGAACACATCGACACGCGAACCGAAGCGGATCAGGCCGAAACGCTCGCCAATGGCGATCGAGCCACCAGCCTCGGCCCAGCAAACGATGCGCCGCGCCACCAGGCCGGCGATCTGCACAGCGGCGACCGTGCCGTTGGGGCTCTCGATGACCAGGCCGTTGCGCTCGTTCTCGGTGCTGGCTTTATCAAGTTCGGCATTGAGGAATTTGCCGGGCCGATGCTCGATCCTGGCGATGCGGCCGCGCACCGGGGCGCGGTTTACGTGGCAGGAAAAGACGTTCATGAACACCGAGATGCGGGTCATCTCGACATTGCCGAGGCCAAGCTCGCGCGGCGGCACGGCGGGCCCGACCGCCGAAATAATGCCGTCGGCGGGGCTGACCACGAGGCGGTCGTCGACCGGCGTGACGCGCTCGGGATCACGGAAGAAATAGACGCACCAGGCCGTCAGGATGAGACCGATCCAGAACAGGATCGAGGAGAAATAGCCGAGGAAAAGCGTCGCCGCGCCAAAGGCCGCGATAAAGGGATAGCCTTCGCGATGGATCGGTACGAACGCGTTCTTGACCGTATCGACAAGGCTCATCTGCTGTAAACAGGCTCCGTTTCAATTGCGGCCTCAATAGCCGAAAGCCCCCCTCGCCGCAACGCAACAATCGGCAAGGCTGTATTGGGCGCAACCGGCAAGAGTGGCGATGCGCTTGCCTGTCGGCGTCATTGCCGGCGGAATTCAGTGTCTCGCCGACCCACAACGCGCACGATGGCCGCCATGGGTGCTGTTCTGGCCGCGCTGCAATGCCGGTGTCGGAACCAGGCCCCCTCGCACGTCCTTGGTGAGACAGCGTCCGCAACAGCCCTTCCGGCATGGCAACGCACAACCAGGAGTTCCACACATGCAGAAACCATCAGCCACTCCAGCGCGTCTCGTCACGGAAGGCCTCGCCTTCGGGGAATCACCGCGCTGGCATGACGGACGCCTGTGGCTCGCCAACTGGGGTACGGGCGAGATCATCGCCGTCGATGCCGACGGCAACCGCGAGGTCACGCTCACCGTGCCGGCTGTCCTGCCCTACTCCATCGACTGGCTGCCGGATGGCCGCCTGCTCGTCGTGTCAGGCCGTGAAGGCTTGCTGCTGCGGCAGGCAGCCGATGGTGGGCTTGTCACCCATGCCGATCTGCGCAGCCTGTCGAAAAGCCCTTGGAACGAGATCGTCGTCGACGGGCGCGGCAACATCTATGTCAATGGCAGCGGACCGGCGCCGGCGCCGGGCGAGCATTTCGGCCCCGGCACGATCGTGTTGATCACGCCGGACGATGCGGTCCGGCAAGCGGCGGAAAATATCGCCTTTGCCAACGGCATGGCGGTGACGCTGGACAACAAGACGCTGATCGTCGCGGAATCCCATGCCAACCGGCTGACAGCCTTCGACATCGCCGCCGACGGCAGCCTCGCCAACCGACGGGTCTGGGCCGATCTCGACGGCTATCCCGACGGCATTTGCCTCGATGCCGAGGGGGCGATCTGGTATGCGGATGTGCCCAACAAGCACTGCGTGCGGGTGCGCGAAGGCGGTGAGGTGTTGCAGACGATCACTGTCGATCGCGGCTGCTTTGCCTGCATGCTGGGCGGCAGCGACAGGAAAACGCTGTTCATTCTCGCCGCCGAATGGCGTGGGTTCGAACACATGATCGGCGACGCCCGCACCGGCCAGGTGCTCAGCATCGAAGCGCCGGCACCCGGCGTCGGTTGGCCGTAAGGAGCCTTACTACAGCCCCGGAACCCGCTGATAGTTGGCGATGTCGGCGCGCACGCCGAGCCGGGCGATCGTCTCCTGCGGGTTGAAGGCGATGCGCTCATGCGCCGCCTTGACGATCGGCACGACATTGTCGACGGCCGCCTGGCTTTCCCATTCGACGATGGTTACGAGGTTGAACTCGCCCGGACCCGAGAATTGCTCGAGCAGGAAATCCTGCACGAAGCCCTGTTGCAGGCGCAGCAATTCATGCGTTGTCCTGACCTTGGCGAGTATCTCCTCGCGGGCGGCGGCCGGGACGACGAACTTGTCCACCCTGAACACGCTGCCACCATCAACATTCTGATTTGTCTTGCTCATTTCGATTGTTCCGTTCTTGGATCATGTTGTTTCCGGGGCTCCAAGAACGGCCTACAATCTCAACTTAAGTTGAGGTCAAGCGGAATTTTCGTTTGATTTGTGGAAAGGCTCGGATGGCGACGCTGCCGATCTCCCCCCT
>NZ_SMYZ01000113.1 GCF_004919685.1 Mesorhizobium norvegicum
GCAAGGGGGGAGATTGGATGCCATGACTGCCTTCGCCAATTTTCAACGTTGAAGAAAAAGCGATGAAGACGAAACTGCCGATCTCCCCCCTTGCGGGGGAGATGTCCGGCAGGACAGAGGGGGGTGCCTGGGCGCGGACCTCTCTCCCCTCACCGCCGCACCCGCGACTTCAGCCACCGGTCGAACGCCACCGCCAGGATCAGGATCAGCCCGATGACGATGCTTTGGGTGTAGGACGACACGTTGTTGAACTGCAGCCCGTTCTGCAGCACGCCGATCAGGGCCGCGCCCACCACCGTGCCGCCGACCGAGCCGATGCCGCCGAACAGCGAGGTGCCGCCGATGACGACGGCCGAAATGACCGTCAGCTCGTAGCCGATGCCGGCCACCGCTTCCGAGGAGTTGAGCCGCGCCGACAGCACGAAGGCGGCGAGGCCGGCGAAGAAGCCGACGATGACGTAGACCGAGACCAGGATGCGGTCGACGCGCAGGCCCGACAGCCTTGCCGCCTCGGCATTACCGCCGACGGCATAGACGGCGCGGCCATAGCGCGTGTAGCGCAGGACGATGTGGCACAGGATGGCAGCCGCCGCGAAGATGAGCGCCGGCACCGGCACGGGGCCGATCAGCCCGGTGCCGAACCAGCGCATCGAGGCGTCGAAGCCCGAGATTGGGCCGCCATTGGAGATGGTCAGCGTCAGCCCGCGAAACACCGTCAGCCCGCCCAGCGTGACGACGAAGGGCGGCACTTTCAGCCGGGTGATGACAAGCCCCTGCACGCCGCCTGCGGCAGCACCCACCACGACGGCGGCCAGCAGGGCGGCGAACCAGCCGAACCCTTGCGTGCCGGAGGTCGACAGCGACAGCGTGTTGGCGGTGCCGCCCTTGGCGACCACTGCGGCGACCATGCCGCAGAAGGCGAGCAGCGAACCGACCGACAGGTCGATGCCGGCGGTGAGGATGACGAAGGTCATGCCGAGCGCGATCAGCCCGGTGATCGAGATCTGCCGCGTGATGTTGAACAGGTTGATCGGGTCCATGAAGCTCGGCTTCAGCACCGTGAAGACGACGATCAGCGCCACCAGGAACAGCAGCGGCCCGAAGCTCATCAACAGCCGCGCGAAATTGATGCCGCCGCGCTGGTCCTGTTCCCCCGCCACGCTCATGGTGTCTCCTTGCGGTCGAGTGCCATCAGTTCCATCAGTCTTTCCTCGTTTGCCTCGACGCCCGGCATCTCACCGGTGATGCGTCCGCGGCGCATGGTGACGATGCGGTCCGACACCGCCAGCACCTCGGGCAGTTCGGACGAGATCATCATCACCGCAATGCCACGCGCCGCAAGCTGCACCAGGATCTGGTGCACCTCGGTCTTGGCGCCGACATCGACGCCGCGCGTCGGCTCGTCGACGATCAGCACCTTGGGATCGCGCGCCAGCCAGCGCGCCAGGATCACCTTCTGCTGGTTGCCGCCCGACAGGCCCTCGATCGCCTGCTCGGCCGAGGCCATGCGGATCGACAGCATCTTGCGAAAACCCGCGAGTGCATCGCGCTCGCGCCGCTCAGCCATGAAGCCGAAACCGTTGCTGAAGCTGCCCAGCGATGCGACGGAGAAATTCGGCAGGATGCCGAGCGCGGCAAAGATCGCCTGGTGCTTGCGGTCCTCCGGCACCAGGCCGATGCCGAGCGCGATCGCATCCGCCGGAGAGGCCGGTGCGATCGCCTTGCCGTCGAGCGTGATGGTGCCGGCCGCGATGCGGTCGGCGCCGAAAATGGCGCGCGCCAGTTCGGTACGCCCAGAGCCAACGAGGCCGGCAACGCCGAGGATCTCACCGGCCTTGAGGTCGATGTCGACGCCGTCGAGCACGATGGCATGCGGCGCCTCGGGATCGCGCACGGTGCGCAAGCCGCGCACCGACAGCACGACATCCCCGGCCACCGCGCGCTGCGCCGGCCGCGCATAGAGTTCGGATGCCGCGCGGCCGACCATCTTCTCGATGATTTTTGGCAGCGCGATCGGCCCGCCCTCGCGGTTAAGATGCCCGGCCAGCCTGCCGTCGCGCAGCACCGTCATGCGGTCGCAGATGGCGGAGGCCTCCTCCAGCCGGTGGGTGACGAACATGATGGCGACCTTGTCCTTGCGCAGCCGGTCCATGATCGACAGCAGGCGCTGCACCTCGGTCTCGGTCAGCGCCGAGGTCGGCTCGTCCATGATGATCAGCCGGCTTTTCAGCGACAGCGCACGCGCAATCTCGACCAGCTGCTGTTCGGCCACCGACAGCGCCGATACCGGCGTCATCGGATCGATGGAGAGGCCGACACGGGCGATGATCGCGCGGGAGTCCTGCTCCATGCGCCGCCAGCTGACCAACCCCAGCGGGCCGACCGGCGCGCGGCCGATAAAGATGTTCTCCGCCACCGTCAGCGTCGGGATCAGGCTGAGCTCTTGATAGATGGTGACGATGCCGAGCCGCTTGGCGTCCTGTGGGCTGGATGGCTGATAGTCGGCACCGTCGAAAATGATATGGCCGCTGGACGGCGGCATGACGCCCGACAGGATTTTCAGCAGCGTCGATTTGCCGGCGCCGTTCTCGCCCAGCAGACCGAGGATTTCGCCGGGGCGGATGTCGAGCGAGACATCTGCGAGAGCGGTCACGCCCGAGAAATGCTTGGTGATGCCCTCGACGGCAAGCAGGATGGGTGATGGGGCCGTGGCTTCAGCTGGCAAGGGTGGCTCCTGGATTGCGGTTCATGCCGCCTGTCAGCGCTTGAACACCCCCCTCT
>NZ_SMYZ01000114.1 GCF_004919685.1 Mesorhizobium norvegicum
AGGGACTGATCTACGCGCCCTTCGTCAGCTTCGTGAAAGAGGTTTTTGGGCTCCGAGCCGAAGTGATGACCAATGTCGCGACAGCCGACATTCCAGCCATCCTTTCGCGCTCGCGCTTCTTCATCGCTTCGGTCAGCAGTTCGATCCGCTGGCCCGAGCGCGAGCCGCCATCGAAGGGCGGCCATCTGGTGCTGGTCACCGCGACGTCGGACGAAGGTTTCCGCTTCCACAATCCGTCCGGCCATACCAGCGCCACACAGGCAAACGCAGTGTTGGCGCCAGCCGATTTCGACCGCTTCTTTGCCAATCGCGGCATTGCCGTCGCCATTTGATCTTTTGAGAGTTGAGGGATTTCGATGACCGGGAAGACAAGAGTGGCCATCCTCTATGGCGGGCGTTCGGCCGAGCATGACGTGTCGCGCCTTTCGGCCGCCAATGTGCTGAAGGCGATCGACCGGACGCGCTACGACATCGTGCCGATCGCCATTTCCCGGAGCGGCAGATGGCTGCTGCAACAGTCGGCCGCCGGCGACGGGGCAGGGGCGCCGGCATCCGAGGACGGCATCGAGGTTGCGCTTTTGCCCGGCGGCAAGGGCAGGCTGGTCGCCGTGTCGCGGGATGGAACGCAGCCTGACCCCGTCGACGTCGTCTTTCCCGTGCTGCACGGGCCGTTCGGCGAGGACGGGTCGGTGCAAGGTTATGCGGAAGTCGCAGATGTCGCCTATGTCGGCTGCGGCATCCTCGCTTCGGCCGCGGCCATGGACAAGGATGTCGCCAAGCGGCTGATGCGCGAGGCGGGACTGGCGGTTGCCCGCTCGCTGACCTTGCGGCGCGGGGAGCCCGTGTCCTTCGAGGATGTCGCGGCGAAGCTCGGCCTGCCGGTGTTCGTCAAGCCGGCGCGCCAGGGCTCGTCCTTCGGGGTCAGCAAGGCGACCGACAGAGCCGGCTTCACCGCGGCCGTCGAGGCGGCTTTCCAGCATGACAGCAAGGTTTTGGTGGAGGAGTTCGTCGAAGGCCGCGAGATCGAGTTCTCGGTGCTGGAGCGGGCCGACGGCTCGCTGACGGTGTCGCTGCCCGGCGAGATCATTCCGGCCGGCAAGCACGGCTTCTACACCTATGAGGCCAAATATCTCGATGCCGACGGCGCGGTGGTGAAGGTGCCCGCCGATGTCCCGGAAGCGGTTGCCGACAGAGCGAGGGAGATGGCGCGGCAGGCCTTTCAGGCGCTCGGCTGCGAAGCCATGGCGCGCGTCGATTTCTTCCTGCGCGCCGATGGCAGCCTGCTGGTCAACGAGGTCAACACCATTCCCGGCTTCACCGACATCTCGATGTACGCCAAGGCGCTGGCGGCGTCAGGCATCGGCTACAGCCAGACCATCGACGTGCTGATCGAGCACGCGCTGGCCAGGCATGCGGCGCGTTGATCCCGTTCGGGAGCAGGGAAGTGGTCTACGCCAAGCCGGGGCTCATATTAGCCAGGTCTTGAAGGCCATGTGAAGCGTAGTTACATCAATGATTGAGCGTGCGTTGCACGCGTACTTAACGCTTTGGTCAAGCTTCATCTATGGAGGTTGTCATGGCTAATACACTCATGGAAGGAAAGAAGGGCCAGGACTGGCTTAATCTGGTCCTTGCCATCTGCCTGTTCATCTCACCTTGGATAATCGGCTTCGCTGCTGAAACCACTCCCGCATGGAACGCCTGGGTTGTTGGCGTCGTGCTGGGCGTCATGGCTCTGGCGACGCTTGCCGCATTCGCCGAGTGGGAGGAATGGGTTAGTGTCGTTCTCGGGCTCTGGCTGATCGTTTCGCCCTGGCTTCTCGGCTTCATGGCGAACGGGTCCGCGATGGCTACCCACGTCATTCTCGGCGTGCTGGTGGTTGCCGTATCAGGTTGGGCCGTCTGGGACTTCCGTCATCCGCACGCACATGCGTGACCGGTAAAGGGTGGGGGGTCCGGCGCGCGAGCGGCGGGCTCCTCCAGATTTGAATATACGCTCCATGCGTTTGTCGTCCAGGCCGCGCGGAGCCGGGTTGCCGGCTTGGCCAAGCGCGGCATCGAATTGCCGGTCTTCGCCTCGCCG
>NZ_SMYZ01000115.1 GCF_004919685.1 Mesorhizobium norvegicum
CCGCGGACGGGGACAGTCGGTCCCGCGTCCCGTCCTGCGGCCGGCGCTATGCTGACGCTCCTACGGCTGTCCCGTTCACCGCCCGCGGCGGGGGCGAATTTCCTCCGTCCTGCGCGCGACAATGTCCGCTGCTGCGGACGCGCGCAGGACTGCGGTTTATACGCCGTTCTTCCTTAGAGCGCCGACGGTCGCCGGCGCGTAGATGCTTGAGCTGGAACCGAACCCCCAGACAGAGTATTGAATCGGACTATGTATCCGAGTTCCGCATGTCGGCTGTAGATGGCATCCTAAGCATCGGCAAAAGGCGCACACGGCGCAGAGACTCAGAATCTATCCCTAAATATCCGCTGCCGGGGTTTCGGTCCTTCCAGCTCTGCACATTGACAGACCACATACCGGTGGGCGGGGATTGGCTTTTCGAGATGAAGTTCGACGGCTATCGTGCCCAAGTCGCCATCTCCGGATCGAATGTAGTCGTCTATACCCGCAATGGCCACGACTGGACTCGACAGTTCAAGGTGATCCTGCCGCCGCTTCAGAGGCTGACCAAGGGAGCGGTGCTGATCGATGGTGAGATCGTCGCCATCGACAGCCAGGGCCGCACGAACTTCTCCATGCTGAAAACCGGCATTGCCGCGGGTCTGCCGCTCAAATTCTACGCCTTCGATCTGCTTGAATTTGATGGCGAAGATCTGTCGAACCAGCCGCTCCTCGAGCGCAAGGAGCGACTTGAGTCCCTGCTGGGCGCTCGCCCACCTGACGACTGCCTGCAATTCTCCAGCCACATCGTCGACCAGGGTAAAAGGGTGTTCGACGCCATGTGCGAGGGCGGCCACGAAGGCGTCATCGCCAAACGCGCCGACAGCTCCTACGTCGGCGACCGCAACAGAAGTTGGCTCAAGATCAAGTGCACGAAGCGACAGGAATTCGTTGTCGGCGGTTATCGCCCAAATGACACAGGACATGGCATGGCCTCGCTGATCCTTGGCACTTACGACAATGGCAAGCTCATCTATCGCGGCCGCGTCGGCACTGGGTTCACCGCGGCGATGCGCAAGGACATCCTCGCGAAGCTCGAGAAACGCCGTGTTGAGAAACCGGCTTTCGCTTCTGTTCCGAGAGACATTGCCCGCCGTGCCCGGTGGGTGAAGCCCGAGCTTGTCGCCGAAGTCGCCTATGCCGAAGCGACACCGGACGGCGGCTTGCGACATCCAAGCTTTGAGGGCATGCGCGAAGACAAGCGAGCCGACCAGGTGGTGATGGAAATGCCGAAGACGCCGGCAACCCTTGGCTCCGCCAATCTCGATCCGCGATTGGGCAAGGAGATCGCCGCTGCTGTCGGCGTCAAGCTGACGCATCCCGACAAGGTCATGTATCCGGGGACCAAGGTGACCAAGGCCACGCTAGCCGCCTACTACGCCATGGTCGCCGAGAAGATGCTGCCGCGCATCCAGGATCGGCCGCTGTCACTGGTGCGCGATACCGACGGCGACCTTCAGCAGCCCTTTTTTCAGAAGCATAAACTGCCAGGCATGCCCAAGGCCATTCATGACGGCCAGTTGG
>NZ_SMYZ01000116.1 GCF_004919685.1 Mesorhizobium norvegicum
ATGCATCGCGCCGCGAAGCTGATCTCGCGCTTCAGCTGCGCAACCTGCTTCTCCAAGGCTTCCTGAGCTTCACGCTGCGTCACTCTCGGTGTACCGGCTTCGTTTGGATCGTCGGCCATTTTCAAACTCCTTGATTGTGATGCTCAACGGCTTGCGGCCCGCGTAAGGTTCTCAGCGAAGGAGCCCGCGACCTGAGGCGGCGGGCTTACGCGGCGGAAAAGTTTTCCGTGGCGAACTCAACGAACCATGACCTCAATTGCTCGTAGCCTACCTATAATAGTACCTGTGGTGGTAGTGGTGCCTGTGGTGGTGGTGGTGGTGATGCCTGTGGTGGTAGTGGTGCCGGTGATAGTACCTGTGGTGATATCGGTATGGGACGGCGTAATAGGGGTCGCCGTCGTCATATGGGCTGTAATAGTGGCGGTAGGGGAACGGGAGCCCTCCGAAGCCACCAAAACCACCGTAATAGCCGCCGAAGGGTGAGAAGAGAAATTGCGCCCGCGTCGGTGAAGTGACGGCAGCTATGGTAGCAAACGCGAGCACGGATGCGAGTACGAGCTTCCTCACGGTTACCTCCATCAGTTCGATAGTGAATAACGCGAACGCTGGACGACTCGTTCCTTGGCGCTTTCAATGAAAAAGCCCGCCACCGTGAGGCAGCGGGCCAAAGCCATCGTCATGCCTCCACCGGAAGGGACGACTGCAGAAGCGCGTCAACGTCTTCGGGCTGGAGGTCGCCATATTTGCCGGTTGCGAACTCCTTCAGAAAGACCGCCTTGACCTGGTGCTCTTCCATGCTTGTGCATCGGTAGGCGCAGACGGCGTTCAGCGCGTCGCGTTCGGCGTCCGATGCTTCGTCGCGCTCGGCCACAGCCTGTTCGACGCCGGCAGCAGTACGTTGAGCGCGCTCGTCTTCGATGATGCGCCCAAGCGCTTTGCGCAGCGCGGCCGCTGACTGCTTGGCTAGATCGGGAGAAACCTTCGCCAGAACCGCCAGCTTTGCCGTTAGCCGACACGCAAGAAGCCGCTGTGCGGTTTCCGTTTTTGGTTCACGAATCTGTGAAACGCCGATCGATAGGCGTTGGGAACCGAGGTCATAAGTGGACGTTCTTCTGCACGTTGTTTGAAAAGGGAGGAATGTCCAATGAACATCAAGATGCTCACAATGGGCGCAATCGCACTCACAATGATGGCTGGTTCAGCACTCGCCGCTGGTAACACGTCCGCGCTCGACGATCCGGCCAAGATGTCGCCGTTCTTCACCGATGCCGGCATGAAAACTTTGAGGTCGGAAACAGATTTCACGACCGCATGGAAGGCCATGAAACCCGATGAACAAAAGGCAGTGTTGAAGGACTGCGGCGATACCACGCTCAACAAGTCGCATGCAGATTTCTGCGCGATGGCAAAGAAGATGGGCGGCTGAAACTAACCTCCGGCCAATGCCGAAAACGTCAAAGGCGGACCACGAACAGGCCCGCCTTTTTATCGAAGCCTCGTCAAGAACTGACGAAGCGCTCCCTGCCTGTTCCCTGACTGGGCTCCTAATGACGGCCCAGGGGATGAAATATCACCATCTCGATGGAATGGTTAATAGGGCTGACGGGCTCCTGTTTTGCGTCAGCGACTTTCGTCGAGCGCTTGTAGAAAAGGCCGAATGCCAGGAGGAAATATCCAACCTGCAAAATAATCAACGTGAGGATGGTCCAGGCGAGCGCCTTCCAGAAGGAACCCGTTGCTATGTAAGTCCAGATCGCCACGATGAACGACGTTGTGAACATCCCCACCAGAAACTGCGGAAAATACATCGCCCCAAATCCGTTCCCATTCCCAAACGGGTTCCAGGCGAAAGTTTCACTATTTTAGCAATCGCGCAAGTATCAAGCGCGGGCCGCCCTACATCAAGGTCATCAACTCCATTCCTCGCGTGGTGCTGGCGCCGATCTTCATCATGATCCTGGGTCTCGGCCTGGCCTCGAAAGTGGCGCTGGCCTTCGTCATGGTTTTCTTCGTCGTCTTCCACAACGCCTTCCAGGGCGTGCGGGAAGCCGACCGGGCGATGATCGCCAATGCCCGCATCCTCGGTGCCTCCAACTGGCAATTGACCCGTTCGGTGATCGTACCGTCGGCGATGAGCTGGATCTTCGCCAGCCTGCATGTCAGCTTCGGTTTTGCCATCATCGGCGCCATCGTCGGCGAATTCGTCGGCTCGCGCTACGGCATCGGCCTGCTGATCAACATCGCCAAAGGGTCCTTCGACGCCGCCGGCATGTATGCGGCCATCGTCATCGTCATGGTGGTGGCGCTCGGCGCGGAATATCTGATGACGCTGGTCGAGGACCGGTTGGCGAAGTGGCGTCCGCAACCCCTACACGAGACGCAGTAAGCTGCGTCGAGTTTAGGGCTGTATCAGATCTGGGCTGGCAGGTAGGCCGGCAGCCTGACTTGCGCGCTCAATCCGGCCGCGGCCGGCGGTTGGCGAGTTCGATCTGGCCGTCATGCGAGGAGACGATCTCGCGCACGATGGCAAAGACCGAGACCGGTACCTTCGCTGCCGGCCTCGGAACCGCGGAAAAAGCGCTCGAACACCTTTTCCTTGTCGCCGCCGGAAATGCCGGGTCCGGTGTCCTCGACCTGCAGTACGACCCAGCCGGCCTCCTGGCCAATCCCTACCGTGACCGAGCCGCCTTGCGGCGTATAGCGCAGGGCGTTGTCGACCAGATTGGCGACCAGTTCGCGTAGCAAGGTCGGATGTCCCCACACAGCTAGGCCATCTTCCTCGGGCTCGAAGCCGAGATCGATGTTGCGCGCCAGTGCAGCCTGCGCCAGCCCCTCGAGAGCTTCCCTGGCAACGGCGCCGAAATCGACTTCGGATTTCATCAGCGACGCACTGCCCTGCTCGGCGCGGGCGAGCGACAGTAGCTGGTTCGACAGCCGCGCCATGCCATCGACCGACATATCAACCGCCGCCAGAACTTCATCCTTGGTGCCGATATCGCGCCCTCGCAGGCCGACGCCAACTTGCGTCTTCAACAGCGCCAGCAGCGTGCGTAACTGGTGCGCGGCGTTGGCGACAAAGCGTCTCTGCGTGGCCATCTGGCGCTGGATGCGGTCGAAAGCCTCGTTCAGGGCGTCGACAAGCGGCCGTAATTCGCTCTGGACGGTGTCGGAGGCGAAGGGCTTCAGCTCCGCCGGATCGCGCTCCATCACATCGTTGCGAAGCCGCAGGATCGGCGCCAGGCCACGGCGCAGCCCAAAAACGCCGAGCAGGCCGGCAGCGGCGACAAGCAGCACCTGATCACGCAGAGCCTTCAGCCACAGGCTGGTCATCAGCTTGTCGTGCGCCCTCAGCGTCTGGGCAATGGCGACCGCGTGGACAGGCTGGTCGCGAAACGTTGTTTCGAAATAGACCGGTTTGAGATCAACAGCGCCTCATGGGCCGCCTCAAGCGCTCGGAATTGATCGCAGCTCGGGCGCGATAGCAGCGGCGGGACAACGCTCCTTGCAGAGCTTCGGCTGCCACAAGGAAGCGCTCGATTTCAGTCTCTGAAAGCTGCTTGGAGAGTTTGGTCCTGGCCATGGTAGCGAACTCCGTTTGAGGGGATCGCCGCAACGAAGGATTATATTCCTCATACTTATCGAATGCCAATAGCCTGCGAAAGCAGCATGGGCCATTAGCGGGGGAAAACTTGCGAACAGGGTTCTGTTGCAGAGATGCGCACCCGTCGGGCGATCAATTGAATATCGTAAGAATCGAGCCTAGCATCCAACCATCTCAACATATCGAGGGACGCCCAAAATGTTTCTCAAAGTCAGTCTTGTTGCCATCGCCCTGTGGACCGCGACTCACGTCAGTCCGAGCTTCGCGGGCGATACATACAGAATCGATCCCGAGCACGTTTCTCTCATGTTCTCGATGCAGCACGACAAATGGGCGAAATACCAAGGAACCATCCGCACCATCAAGGGCGAGATATTTTTCGACAAAGTGGACGTTGCCAACAGTTCGGTGAAAGTGGAAATGGCGACGGGTAGCGTCGATACGCTCGACAAGGCGCGCGATTCCGAGCTGCAAGGCAACAACGGATTTCTCGACGGAACGCAATTTCCGAAGATATCGTTTGAAAGCACGAAGGTCGAAAAGACCGGCGACAAGAGCGGGAAGATCGTCGGCAATCTGAGCATGGCCGGTGTAACAAAACCTGTCCCTCTCGACGTTACATTTGACGGCGAGGCAATATCAAACTGGGATGGGCAAATGAGGGTCGGTTTCTCCGCGACCGGAAAGCTGAACACAAATGATTTCGGGATGACCGGGCTTGCCGCACTCGACATCGGTCCCGTACTGGATTTTGCCATCGAAGTCGAAGCCACCAAGTCGCAGTTCTGATCGCGGCTGCGGCTGCTGATTGCGTAACTAACTCTCAGCTACGCGGATGTAGCCACGATCTTGCAATCGCCGTTTGGTGAGTAGGCCGCTTTCGACCCTTTGCAGACATCAAGCAGATCGGCAAAGGGCTGCGTTTCAATAGGCGGCATCCAGGATCGGCCTCATCATAATCTGGGCACTCGGACCCGATCAGCCAGAATAGACTTTCCGGTGGTCTTCAAGGAACTCGGATAGCGATCTGGGCTGCCGTCCGAGCAGCTTTGCAATGTCTGGAGAGACTACGTTCTCGCTGACCCCATAAGCTGATCCGAAGGCATTGCCTGCGATGCCACCAATCATCGCGCCGATGAAAGTAATCACGGATGTCCAGACCGCAACTGCGGTTCCTAGTAGCGCCACCGTTCAGAGTCTTGCCGACGCCTTCGGCGTCAGCCCGATGCCGGTAAGGGAGGCTCTGCGCCGCCTGACGGCGGCAAACGCGCTGACTGTGGTTTCAGGGCGGTCCATCGGCATTCCGGCTCTCAGCCGCGAGCGGCTCACCGATTTGCGGAATGTGCGTTTTGAAATAGAGGCCATGATTGCGAGCGAGCGGTAAGACTGAATTTCTTGCGGTGTCCGCGTTATCGGGCTGGCGGCCACGTCTGCAGCGTCGAAATTGACAGATCACCACTTGCAAATCGGCCGCCGCTGTCTTTTGCTCGCACGACAGTTGTTCCTTGACTGTTGAATGGTTGGCGAACGGATGAACAAAATCGATCGGCGACGGCCAGAGTCCGAAATGGACGCCACCGTAAATGCCGCGCGGCTTGGAACGCGGTTGCGCCTCGCCCGCCAGACACGTGGCATGACGCTAAAGACGCTGGCCACTGCTGCGAACTGCTCCGAAAGCCTTTTGTCCAAAATCGAGAACGGCAAGGCTTCGCCGTCCCTACCTATGCTCCACCGCCTGGTCGAAGTTTTGGGCACCAATATCGGCTGGATGTTCGAGGAGGTCGACGACGACGAGGCGATCGTGTTCCGTGCAGGCGCGCGGCCATTGATCACGCTCGACGCCTTGAGACGCGGGGAAGGCATTTCGCTCGAGCGCGTTATTCCGTATTCGTCCGGCCACCTGCTGCAGTGCAATATCCATCATATCGAGACAGACGGAGAGAGCGAGGGTCCCATCCAGCATGTCGGCGAGGAAGTTGGCTATGTGCTCGCTGGCCGGATCGAGTTGATCGTCGACGGCAAAAGCCATGATCTCGCCACTGGCGACGCGTTCGTGTTCAGGTCGGAGCTGCCGCATCACTACCGCAACATCGGCGGGAAGCGAGCTAGCATTTTCTGGGTCAACACGCCGGCGACTTTCTGATCGACAGGCGCGCATTCAAACGCATTGACAAATATTCAAGTCTCTTGAATGTTTGCCTCGTGCTGAAGCGCCAATGGGACCAGCCGAATGAGGTTTGGCCCGCAAGAAAGGGGAACCGCAAATGCGTCTGTTTAAACTTCTCGTCGGTTGCGTCGCCTTCATTACCATCTGCTCAACAGCCATGGGATCAGCGCTCGCCGACACGTTCGCTCTCGTCAACATCAACCAGCAAGCCCTCTTTTTCAACCAGATCAACGAGGGTGCGCAGAAGGCGGCCGATGCCGCCGGCGCCAAGCTGGTCATCTTCAATGCCAACAACGTGCCGAGCGCGCAAAATGACGCGATCGAGAACTACATCACGCAGAAAGTCGACGGCATCATTTTGGTCGCCATCGACGTGAACGGCGTCAAGCCTGCAATCACCGCCGCCAAGGCGGCTGGCATTCCCGTGATCGCCATCGACGCGCAGATTCCCGATGGCGACAACATTTCGTTCATAGGCGTCGACAATACCAAGGCCGGCGAGGACATCGGCAAATTCTACGCCGACTATGTGAAGTCCGAGATGGCCGGCAAAGCCAAGATCGGTATCGTTGGCGCGCTTAATTCGTTCATCCAGAACCAGCGGCTTGACGGCTTTAAGAAGGCGGTCACCGACAGCGGCGAAGCGGTCACCTTCCTCGACACGGTCGACGGCCAGAATGTTCAGGAGACCGCGTTGAGCGCTTCGGAGAATTTGATGACCGCCAATCCGGACATGACAACGCTGTATGCGACCGGCGAGCCGGCGTTGCTCGGCGCGGTTTCGGCCGTGACCAGCCAGGGCCGCACCGGCGACGTCAAAGTGTTCGGCTGGGACCTGACCAAGCAGGCGGTTCAGGGCATCGACGATGGTTGGGTAGTGGCGGTCGTCCAGCAGGATCCGGCGGGCGAAGGCAAGGCCGCTGTCGAAGCGCTGACCAAGCTCAAGAAGGGCGAAAAGGTTGATCCGATCATCAATATTCCGGTGACGATCGTGACCAAAAAGAATGTCGACCAATACCGCGCGATGTTCCAGTAAACTGCATCGACGACCGATCCGCGGCGCCTCTTGAGAGTCACGCCGCGGACTCTTTGCAAATCCCGTGGGATCCAAGATGAGCAGTGGCGAGACCTACCGGGTGCGGATGAGCGGCATCTCAAAGCGCTACAACGCCATCCAGACGCTCGATGACGTGTCCCTGACGCTGAAGCCGGGCGAGGTCTTGGGGCTGGTCGGCGACAATGGCGCAGGAAAGTCTACGTTGAGCAAGGTGCTGTCGGGGGCGGTTATCCCCGACGCCGGCACGATCGAGATCGATGGAATGCCGGTGACCTTCAGTTCGCCGGCGGACTCGCGTGCAGCGCGCGTGGAGATGGTCTATCAAGACCTGTCGCTCTGTGACACCGTCGACGTCGCCGGCAATCTGTTTCTCGGCCGCGAGCCGCGCCGGCGCATCGCCGGCATTTCCTTTCTCGACAAGAAGCGCATGCACGAGCAAACGCGCCAGATGCTCGACCGTCTTGGCATCGTTATCGCCGACACGCGGCTCAAGGTCGAATACCTGTCCGGCGGACAGCGACAGTCGATTGCGATCGGCCGCGCCGCCTCGTTCGAGCCGTCCGTGTTGATTATGGATGAGCCAACGGCAGCGCTTGCTGTCGCCGAGGTCGAGGCTGTGCTGGACCTCATCCGCACGGTGAGCGCGCGCGGCGTCAGCGTTATTCTGATCACCCACCGCCTCCAGGATCTGTTCCTCGTGTGCGACCGCATTCAAGTCATGTATGAAGGACGCAACGTCGCCGAGCGGCTGATCGGCGAAACCAATATCGAGGACGTGGTCAACCTGATCGTTGGCCGCAAGTTTAACGCTCGATCGGCCACCAACCGCCATCGCGATGGAGCGCCGGCATGAGCGAAGCGACCCACTCCGCTCAGTCGCGAAAGATGCGGGAAGGCACATGGCGAGACATGATGCTCGCCAATGGCAGTGTGGTGTCGATTGCACTGTTCTTTCTTGTTGTTTGCATCATCTTCTCGGTGGCGACGAACGCCTTTCTGACATCGCCCAATCTGTTGAACATCCTGCGGCAGTCATCGCCGCTGCTCATCGTCGCCGCGGCGATGACCTTCGTTATCACCACGGGCGGCATCGATCTTTCAGTCGGCTCCGTGCTGGCGCTGGTGGCAACGCTGTCGGCGACACTTCTGCAGCTCGGCTTGCCGTGGCCGGCGGTCATCCTCGCCATGCTCGCCTTGGGTGCCCTGCTTGGCGCGGTGCAGGGTTATTTCGTGGCGTATGAGGGCATCCCGGCCTTCATCGTCACGCTTGCCGGGCTTTCGGTGATCCGTGGCGTGGCGCTGCTAATCACCGGCGGCTACTCCATCCCCGTCGAACCGGGAAGCCCTTTCACGGTCATAGGCCGAGCTTGGTTCCTTGGTGTGCCAGTTCCGGCGCTCATCGCGCTGGTGATCCTCGCGATCGCCTACCTGGCCTTCAACGAGACGCCGTTCGGCCGCTATGTGACCGGCATCGGCGCCAACGCCGAGGCGGTGAGACGCGCCGGTGTGAACACGCGACTGATGACGCTTTTCGTTTATGTGATTTCCGCCGCCGCGGCGGCGCTTGCCGGGATCATCATTGCTGCCCGGCTCGGATCCGGATCTTCGAATGCCGGGCAAGGCTTCGAGCTCGAAGTGATCGCTGCCGTCGTGCTTGGCGGCACCAGTCTCTTCGGGGGCCGCGGAACGATTGTCGGCACGGTGCTCGGTGCGCTTACCGTGGCCGTCATCGGCAACGGCCTGATCCTAGCGCATCTGTCGCCTTTCCTGACGCCGATCGTGACCGGAACGATCATCCTGATCGCCATCTGGCTGAACTTCCGCCTGTTCCGCGGCGCCGTGCGGAGCCGTTGATCCCATGAGTAATCTCTTCGATGACGCGCCTCCCAGGCAGCGGCTGGAGATCGGGGTCGAAACCGGCCATGTGATGACCGTGCTCGGCCCCGTTCCGGTCCAGGAAATGGGAATTAGCCTGATGCACGAGCACATCCTGCTCGACGGCGCGCGCACCTGGAAATGTCCCTGTCATCCGGACGACATGGCGCTCGCCGAGCAGCCGGTGAGCATCGAAATCATCGGCGAACTGCGGATGAACCCTTACGTGAACCGCGACAACGTTTCGCTCGACGACGGTGACCTGGCGCTGTCGGAGCTGCAACGGTATCGCGCGCTGGGCGGTCACACCGTCGTCGACGCGACCAATATCGGTATCGGCCGCGAGCCCGAAAAGCTCGCCCGCATCAGCCGCATGTCCGGCCTGAAGATCGTCATGGGCACGGGCTTTTATCTCGAGCACACCCATCCCGAATGGCTGAAGACCATGGATGTCGACGCGGTGACCGAGTTCATCGTCAATGACGTCGGCGGCGGCGAGACGCAGCCGCCGATCCTGGCCGGCCTGATCGGCGAGGTCGGCGTCAGCAAGGACTTCACCTCCGAGGAACGAAAGTCGTTGAGAGCTTCCGCGCGAGCCTCGCGCATCACTGGGGTGCCGCTGTCAATCCATCTGCCGGGCTGGGAGCGACTGGCACACGAGGTGCTCGATGTCGTGGAGGCCGAGGGCGCCGATCTTCGGCACACCGTGCTCTGCCACATGAATCCCAGCCACGACGATCCCGACTATCAGACAAGCCTGGCCCGCCGCGGCGCGTTCCTCGAATACGATATGATCGGCATGGACTACTATTATGCCGATCAGGACGCGCAATCGCCCTCCGATGAAGAGAATGCGCGGGCAATCGCGGCACTTGTCGAAGCGGGCTTCGGCGACCGCCTGCTGCTTTCGCAGGATGTGTTCCTCAAGATCATGCTGACCCACTTCGGCGGTTTCGGCTACGGCTATATCCTGAAGCATTTCATACCGCGTCTGAAACGGCATGGTGTCGAGCAGCCAGCCATCGATCGCATGCTGATCGCCAATCCGAAGGCCGTGTTCGCGCGACAGAACTAAGCGGCCAAGACCGACAACGGAGTTCAAATGTCCAAGAAAAAGATCCTGCTGGCGGGTGAATCCTGGGTGTCGACCGCAACCCATATCAAGGGTTTCGACCAGTTTCCGACGGTCACTTACCATACCGGCGCTGACGAATTGCTGACGGCGCTGAAGACGACTGATTTCGACGTGGCTTTCATGCCGGCGCATGAGGCGCAGCGCACCTTTCCTCAAACGATGGAAGTGCTCTCGGCATATGACGCCGTGGTGCTCTCCGACATCGGCGCCAACACGCTGCTCCTGCATCCCGACACCTGGGTTCACTCGAAAAGAACGCCGAACCGCTTGCGTCTGCTGCGCGACTATGTGAGCGCCGGCGGCGGACTTTTGATGTTCGGCGGCTACTATAGCTTCCAGGGCATCAATGGTGGCGCGCGCTACCGCAAGACGCCCGTCGAGGAAGTGCTGCCGGTGAACTGCCTCGCGGTCGACGACCGCGTCGAGGTTCCAGAAGGCTTTGCGCCTGTGCTGGCTGGCTCATCGAGTCATCCCATCCTCACGGGTCTCGGTTCGGACTGGCCGATGCTGCTCGGCTTCAACGAGGTGACCCTGAAAGATGGGGCAGAAGTTCTGGCTACTGTATCGTCGGAATATGGATCACTGCCGCTGCTTGTCACCGGCCGCTACGGCAAGGGCCGCACTGTAGCTTGGACATCCGATGTCGGGCCGCATTGGCTGCCACCTGAATTCATCGCCTGGAAAGGCTATAAGACCCTGTTCGAACAGATGCTTAGCTGGGCGACCGGCGAGAACTGAGCGATGCACGTTCACGTCGTGGGCAATGCCTGTGTCGACACAACGTTTCGCCTCGGCCGCTTCCCTTCCGCCGGCGAGACTTTGAATGCCGTTGCCAGCGCTGACGGCCTCGGCGGCAAGGGCGCAAACCAGGCGGTCGCGGCCGCGCGCACGGGCGCGGCGGTTACGCTATGGACGGCACTCGGCAAGGATCCCGCAGGCGCATGGATCAGGAACTGCCTCGACATGGAGTTGTCCGACGTCCAGGTGAACGAATTCGACTTGCCGAGCGACCGCTCGACCATCGTCATTGATGCTGGCGGCGAGAACTTCATCGTCAGCGGCGTCGCCTGCAGCGAAGCGTTCGATCCGATTGCTCAAACCGCACTTGCGCGCCGGATCGCGCCTGGCGACATCCTTGTCATGCAAGGAAACCTGCGAGGCTCCGCGACAAATGCCTGCCTGCGGGCAGCACAGGAAAAGGGCGCGCGCACCGTTCTGAACGCCAGCCCTGTCGATGCGGCGGCTCCGCCTAACTTCGGTCTGGCGGAGGTGCTGGTGGTAAATCAATCGGAGGCGAAAGCACTGACCGACAGGAGCGATATGGCGGCGGCGGCCGACGCGCTAGCGGCCAAAGGCGCCGGGACTATCGTGATTACGCTCGGCGCCGATGGTTGTCTTGTGCTTGGCCCGGACCAAGCAGGATCGCTTCGTTTGCCGGCGCCACACGTCCAGGCGCTCGACACCAGCGGTGCCGGCGATGTGTTCTGCGGCTGTCTGGCCGGCGGGTTTGCCAAGGAGATGTCGGCTACATCAGCGCTGAAGTTCGCGCTCGCGGCCGCGGCAATCGCGGTGACACGGTCGGGCACACTGTTATCCTGTCCTTCCGCGTCTGAAATGGCGGCGCTCATCGATCAAACGGAGCTCTCATGACCCAGCCCTCACGCCCGATCGGTCAATCAAGCGGCGACGCGCTCGTTCAGCTTTTCGGTCGCACCAAGGTGGTGATCGGGGTCGTTCACCTTGCGCCGCTTCCTGGCGCGCCACGCTATGATGGCGAGGCGGTGGAGGCGATCTATCAGAGAGGGCTCGACGATGCGAGAGCCTATCTCGATGGCGGATGCGACGGCGTAATTGTCGAGAATCATGGCGACATCCCATTCGCCAAACCTGACGATATCGGTCCGGAGACAGCGGCCTATATGGCGGTCGTCTCCGACCGCATTCGCCGCGAACTCGGCAAGCCGATCGGCATAAATGTGCTCGCAAACGCCGCGATCCCAGCGCTCGCGATCGCTAGCGCCGCTGGCGCGGGCTTCGTCCGGATCAATCAGTGGGCTAATGCCTACGTCGCCAATGAGGGCTTTGTCGAAGGGGAATCGGGCCGCGCAGCACGCTACCGAGCCAGGCTGCGCGCCAACGGCATTCGCATTTTCGCCGATGCCCACGTCAAGCATGGCGCGCACGCGATCGTTGCCGACCGCCCGGTGGAGGAACTGGTCAAGGATCTGGTCTTCTTCGACGCCGACGCCATCATCGCGACGGGTCAGCGCACCGGGCACGCTGCGGATCTGAGCTACATCCGAATGATCAAGGAGGCCGCCGGCCTACCGACGCTGGTCGGCAGCGGCGTGACGCCCGATAATGCCAACGACATCCTTGGCATCGTCGATGGCGTCATCATTGCCAGCGCGCTGAAGCGTGACGGCGTCTGGTGGAACCAGGTCGACCCCGCCCGAGTAGGGACTTTCATGGCCGGGCTGAGGCGATGACCGAACTGCAATCAATGCCCAACGGAGCTGGCCGCCGCACACCGCCTACGTCGTCGATCTCGCCTACCCGAATCGTCCTCGCGGCGGATTTCGTTGATCACTTCCAAGTCTGCTTCCGTTCAAGATGGCACGCAGGCGTCTAACAACTCGGGGATCCAAGGACAGCGGCAAACTCATGCGTCGCCCGTGACCGGTTTCGCCGCTCGGCCGACCCGTCGCGCGATAACGTTTTCCACGCCGGATCGACCAATGTCCGCCGGTTTTGCCGACGCGACGCATTGACCTTACCGGCGAGACGCAAGAGCCGCTGACGTTCCGGTGGGCCGGTTGCTTGTAAAGCTTGCAAGACGTCGTGCTAACGGATGAACCTCTCGAAGGTGGGTTGGGCGAGGCTCAGACTTCCCTAGTCTCGAAGAGCAAAAGCTCCACTCCGCCGTCTGCAAACTTGCCAAGATCGGCCGCCGTGGCCTGCCCCTCGGGAGAGGCAAACGCGGCTTGAATGTCCGCAACGGAATCGAAGTGGAGGGTAGCCACAAGATGATAGCCTGAGGGCCCACCCGGCGAATCGACCCCGCCATCGCTGATCTCGTATTTCCTCAAGCCGGGAATTGTTTTGGCCAGCGGAATGTGGGTCGAAAAATAGTAACGGTCGAATGCGGTCAGGTCTTTCGGCGTCTTGTAGAGTGCGACAAGTCTGGCCATACGCCCCCCCTTTTTCAAACGACACCCACCGCCGGCTATTTGCGCAAAAGAATACTCCTCGGCGAAGTCGCTTGCAAATGGTGGCGACCCGCAATCTGAGAAGTGTCGGGCATCAGCGAAAGCTTTTGGGTCAGCTCGGCGACTGAGATGATATCGGCGCCGACGGTCTCGGGGAGGTTGTTGGAAATCCACTTGTGCAGGAAGTTGACGCCGCGTGTGCTCATCTCGCCATAAGCCGGCGGGCGGCATTAGGTTCCGCTAAATTGCCCCGCCAGAGCGAGGCTCAGGGACAATCCGACTGAATCAAACGGACAGGCCCTTGCGCACCCAACCCTGCCGTTCAGGCCCGACGGTCCGCCTGTCAAACAGGGTCGCTGCCCTGCCCCATACCCTGCGCCCGCGCCTCCACCGGAGACGCGGGCGGATTAGGGATTAACCCGATCTTGCAGCAAATGTTGAGTGGACTTCGCTGCAAGAAGACAACCGCCGTCGCGGCCGGTTGTTCCGGCACCAAACAGAAAAGCCCGCTGGCGTGCGCGCTCGTTTCGGCCATGTTTTAATGCTGCGCCTGCCGGTGAGTCCCGGCGCCATTATATTTCTGGCAGGACGCTGTCATGTCGCGAACCCTGATTGTCGTTGGTCTCATCATAGTTGCGGTGGGCTTATTATGGCCCTGGTTGTCACGGATCGGTCTTGGCAGACTGCCTGGCGACATCGTGATCGAGCGTGAGAACTTCACGTTCTATGCTCCGATCGCCACCGGGATTCTGATCAGCATCGTGCTCTCGATTATTCTGTGGCTGGTCAACCGGTAGCGGGACACTCGAACACGACGCCTAAGCGGATCTCGCTACGATGAACTGCGCAGGGGCCTCCGAAGCGAGTGCGTTGATCAAGCTTGTCCCAGAACGTGTCCTGATACTCCAATCTCTTTCATAAGCACACGCAATTCGGCTGGAGGAGCAAGACAGAAGGTTCGAAAAGCTTCCAAGAACCCCAGCCAACTCTTTACGCAATACGATCAGGTAGTTAGCTAGCATTGCCGCGACAGGGGCGTGTTGCATCCTGTCCCGTAGTGCCCAAACCCTAGCTTTCCGGACATGCCCCAGTCGTGCCCTGCTCTCAGCGCAGCACGACTGCCACACGCGGCGGCATTGCTCCCCTTATGGGCCTGTGTGGTGGCGGACCTGTTCGCCTGGCTGGCGCATTTACCCCAAACACCGGTGAGGTTTCTCGAGGCGCTCACGATGTGGGTGCTCACCGGTTTGCCGGCCGCTAGGGTTGAGGCTGCAGCTTCGCGCGGATCGCCGAGCAGTCCTGGATGAATACCGTAGCGCCAATGCTGGCGATGTTCGGTCTGCAAATGTACCCGCCGGTCTTTACACGTGCGGTCGGAAAACTCCAGCCGGCCAGTAGGACCGTTGCGGATACTTTGACTTTGACTTCGACTATTAACCGTTCGGTCAAGTTGGCCATTGACGCTCCCCC
Organism: Mesorhizobium norvegicum; assembly: GCF_004919685.1. Lineage (GTDB taxonomy): Bacteria > Pseudomonadota > Alphaproteobacteria > Rhizobiales > Rhizobiaceae > Mesorhizobium > Mesorhizobium norvegicum. The sequence continues at coordinate 14,515 of NZ_SMYZ01000116.1, forward strand.
TCCGGTAGGGTTAAGAATCTCCTAATATAAGAGATTTCTAAAACTCGTGATCGGTAACCAACGAGTTAAGACGATGCAGTCGGGGTAGGAAGAAGCAGCGCGGCGACCAAAGTCGTCGCAGCCATCATTGTCATCGAGCCCCCATCCGTCCGCGAATAGCCAGCTTAGGCCGGCTGTTCGCAATGCGGCGGCGTGTCTGGATGGCACTGACAATCCACTTCCACCCCCGTTTGTATGCCGATCACGCGATGATTGCTCCGACAGGAGCAGTTGGGTCTTTCAGGGCAGTCAATAAACAGGCGTAGGGGCGTCTGTCGTTAGACAACAGGGGGGGTAAAAAATGGCTACTCAGGTCACCGGTGCCGGCGGCACCACGACGGCTTTCTCCAACACACCGCAGGCACAGGCTAACGTTTTCAATTGCATCAAGGACCCGGTCGTCGTCGCTTCCGCGTCTCAATCCATGATCTTGGGAGGTTAGTATGGGTGCGAGTGGCAGCAGCTACGTCGGCGTGGTGACTGATGGGGATGACAAGCTTATCGGCGGGAGCGGGACCGACGTCATCGTCGCCGGTGACGGTAATGACTATATTAATGGTGGGGCTGGCGCTGACACCCTGGACGGCGGAAGCGGTATCGACACGCTTCTGGGTGGGTCGGGTGCCGATACTCTGATTTTCCTATCCTATGAGAACCAGTACCGCCTAGGCGGCGCCATATACAATGATGGCGTGCTGCAAACCGGGCAAACGGCGTTCACCGGATATGACAATTATGACGGTGGCAACGGAACCGCAAAAGGCGGCACGGCCGAGATCGACACGCTCAGAATTGTCGTCAGCGTCCAACAGTCGAACGATGCCACATTCATGGCTGCGCTGAACGCCGAGGTCGCTTATTTCAAGACTGTCTGGCTTCCGGCCCACGTGAACAAGAGCACGGGCCAGGCGGACCAATCCGTCTATGAATTCAAGACGATTAACCTCAAGATCTCGGCCATCGAGAACATTGACCTCAAACACGACGCGACGGTCAGCCTGAGCGCCTCGACGGTCGCCGAGGGCGCGGGCGCCAACTACGTGTTCACGGCGACATTGAGCAGTGCCTCGCAAGGCGTCACCACGATCACCACCGACAAGGGCGACATCACGATCCTGGCTGGCCAGACCACCGGCACGCTGGTGATCGCCTCGGGCAATGGCGAGGACGTCTACAACGACGCCACCAGCCTGAGCGCCACCATCACCGCCACCGCGGGCGGCAACTTCGAGAACCTGACGATCGGCACGGCGAGCGCCACGGCGCATGTCAACGACACGATCACCGCCGCGACGGTCGACCTGAGCGCTTCGACGGTGCTCGAGAATGCCGCCGACACCAGCTATGTGTTCACGGCGACG
>NZ_SMYZ01000117.1 GCF_004919685.1 Mesorhizobium norvegicum
GCGCACCGTCGCCATCGAGGCCGACCCGATCCGCGCCGCCCGCATTGGCCGCAACGCCGCCGCCTGTGGCGTTCCCGGCCTTGTCGTGGTCGAAGGCAGCGCCCCCAAAGCACTTGCCAAGCTGGACACACCTGACGCGATCTTCATCGGCGGCGGCGGCAGCGATGCCGGCGTGTTGAACGCTGCCATCAAAGCGCTGCGCATTGGCGGCCGTCTTGTGGCCAATGCGGTGACGCTGGAGATGGAAACCTTGCTTCTTGCCCGCCATGTCTCGCTCGGCGGCGATCTCACCCGGATAAACATCTCGCGCGCGTCGCCGGTCGGCGCGATGCAGGCATGGCGGCCGGCCATGCCTGTCACCCAATGGAGCTGGGTGAAGCCATGATGGTCGCGGGCATAGGCAGCCGAAAGGGCGTGAGTGTCGAGGACGTACTTGCGGCGATAGAAACCGCTGTCGAAGCCCATGGCCTGACGATGACGGCTCTTTCGGCATTGGCGACGACTGAATTTAAACGCAATGAAGGCGCCATTTTCGCTGCTGGTCGTCAACTCAACCTCCCCGTCATAATAGTGGACGTGGCCGAATCCGAACCGGCGCTCCCCCTCACCCAGCCTCCGCTTCGCTCGGCTGACCTCTCCCCGAGGGGAGAGGAGGTTACCAGCGTCGCCGCCAATCTCTTCTCCCCAACGGGGAGAAGGTGGCCCGAAGGGCCGGATGAGGGGGCCGCCTCGCGCAACCTCTCGCAGTATCTGGCCGGCACGCCATCGGTTTCCGAGGCATCCGCCCTTGCCGTCGCCGGCAAAGGCGCCAGGCTGCTCGGCCCCCGCACGGTGCTCGGCCCGGTCACGTGCGCCATCGCCATCAGTGGAGATGCGCCATGACCGTTCATTTCATCGGCGCCGGTCCGGGTGCCGCCGACCTCATCACGCTGCGCGGCGCCAGGCTGCTGGCGAGCTGCCCTGTCTGCCTCCATGCGGGTTCGATCGTCGCGCCCGAGCTTTTGCAGCACTGCGCGCCAGGGACAAAACTGATCGACACCGCACCGATGTCGCTCGACGAGATCGAGGCCGAGTATGTCGCGGCCCACAAGGCCGGCCATGATGTGGCGCGTCTCCATTCCGGCGACCTGTCGGTGTGGAGCGCCGTGGCCGAGCAGATTCGGCGGCTGGAAAAGCATGGCATAGCCTACACGCTGACGCCCGGCGTCCCCTCCTTCGCCGCTGCTGCCGCCGCATTGCGCCGTGAGCTGACCATTCCCGAAGTCGCGCAAAGCCTGGTGCTGACCCGCATTTCCGGCCGTGCATCAAAAATGCCGCCCGGCGAAACGCTGGCCGGCTTCGGCCGCACCGGCGCCACGCTCGCCATTCATCTTGCCATCCACGCCATCGACCGCGTCGTCGCCGAGCTCACACCGCACTATGGCGGCGATTGCCCGGTGGCGATCGTCTTCCGCGCCTCCTGGCCGGACGAGCGCGTGCTGACCGGCACGCTGGCGACCATCGAGGCGCTGCTGGCCGCCGACCCGATGGAGCGCACGGCGATCATCTTCGTCGGCCGCTCGCTGGCGGCGGAAGGTTTTGGCGAGAGTTCATTATACGACGCCCAATACCAGCGGCGTTTTCGCGGACGGGACGGATTGTGAGCGGCAACACCAAAAACACCGGCGGAAACGCCACGCTCGAACAGGCCTTGTCCCGGCTGAACTTCAAGCCGCGCCAATTGGAACCGGGTCACGTCTGGCTGGCCGGCGCCGGCCCCGGCGACCCTGGCTGCCTGACCCTGGAAGTGCTGGCGGCGTTGGCCGAGGCGGATGCATTGGTCTATGACGCGCTGGTCTCATCAGATGTCGTCGCCGTTGCCGAAAATGCCGAGCTCTTCTTTGCTGGCAAGCGCGGCGGAAAACCGTCGATGAAACAGGACGACATCACCGCATTGCTTGTCCGGCTGGCGCGCGACGGCCGCCGCGTCGTCAGGCTGAAGGGCGGCGACCCCTATATTTTCGGCCGTGGCGGCGAAGAAGCCCTGGCGCTCGCGCGGGAAGGTATTCCCTTCCGCGTCCTGCCCGGCCTGACTTCGGGCCTCAGCGCACTGGCCGCGACCGGCATCCCGGCCACCATGCGCGGCATCAACAAGGCTGTGATCCTGGCCACCGGCCACGCTGCCGGCACCGATGACGATCTCGACTGGGCGGCGATCGCCCGCACCGGCCAGCCTGTCGTCGTCTATATGGGCATGGCCAATCTGCCCCTGATCGCCGCGGCACTGCTGGACGGCGGGCTGGCACCGTCGACACCGGCGGCGGTGATCGTCGCCGCGACGACGCCGCAGGAACGAACCGTCGTCGCCACGCTCGCCACCATTGCCGAGGAAGCGGCCGCCGCCGGTCTTGCCTCGCCGGCGCTCATCGTCGTCGGCGGCATCGTTGCCATGCGCGCAGCGCTGCTGGGGCAAGCATGACGGCCCGCGCCATCATCATCGGCGCGCCGCGCTCCGGCTCCGGCAAGACCAGCGTCACCATCGGCATCCTGCGCGCGCTCGCCCGGCGCGGCCTGAAAGTGCGCGGCGCCAAATCCGGCCCCGACTATATCGACCCCGGCTTCCACACCGCCGCCACGGGGCTGTCCGGCGTCAACCTCGACAGCTGGGCGATGCCGCGATCGCTGCTCAATGCTCTGGCAGCACAAGCCGCCGACGATACCGATTTCGTCATCCTCGAAAGCGCCATGGGCTTGTTCGACGGCATTCCGGCCTCGCCCGGCCGCACCGGTTCGGCGGCCGACCTGGCGCGGCTCTATGGCTTGCCGGTGCTGCTGGTGCTCGACGTGTCCGGCCAGTCGACCACCGCGGCCGCCGTCGCCAAGGGTTTTGCCACCTACGATCCGGACGTGCGCATGGCGGGCGTCGTGCTCAACCGGCTGGGCAGCGAGCGCCACCGCCGGTTGTCCGGCGACGCCATCGAGGCGATCGGCCTGCCGGTCGTCGGCGCCATCCTGCGCGACCCCACGCTGAACCTGCCCGAGCGCCACCTCGGCCTCGTCCAGGCTGGCGAATATGACGACCTGATGGCGCATCTCGACCGGCTGGCCGACATGGCGGAAAAGTCGCTCGACCTCGACGCTATCATGGCCCTGGCGACACCCCTCACCCCGGCGCCCGGCGGCTTCGCCGACGCACTGGCGCCGCCCGGCCAGCGGATCGCGCTGGCCGAGGATGCCGCCTTCACCTTCCTCTATCCGCATGTCGCGGCGTACTGGCGCAAGGCCGGCGCCGAAATCATCCCGTTCTCGCCGCTCGCTGACGAAGCACCCGACGAGGACTGCGATGTCTGCTGGCTACCGGGCGGCTATCCCGAGCTTCACGCCGGCCGGCTTGCCGCCGCCGCGACTTTCCGCGCCGGGATGGCAAGATTCGCCGCAACGAAGCCGATCCATGGCGAGTGCGGTGGCTTCATGGTGCTGGGCGAAGCTCTGGGGGACGCGTTGGGCGAAACGCATGCGATGCTCGGCCTGCTCGGCCATTCCACCAGCTTCGCCAGGCGCAAGATGAATCTCGGCTACCGTGAGGCGCGGTTGCGCGCCGATTGCCCTCTGGGTTCACAAGGTGCATTGATCCGTGGCCACGAATTCCACTATGCGCAGATGACCTCTACCGGCAATGACGAGCCGCTGGCCGACCTCGCCGACGGTCAGGGCAATCCGATCGGCGCCTCTGGTTATCGGCGCGGCCATGTCAGCGGCACCTTCTTCCATGCGATTGCGAGGGGCTAGAGCATGAAGTTCAAGAACCTGGCCCTTTCACCGCGGCAAGTCGTCGACGACATCGCGCTCTGCCTGGTCTTCTTCACAAGACTGCCGCTACCGGTCTTCGATTTTCGCGGCCGCAGCCTTGCCGCCGCGATCTGGGCCGCCCCCGTCGCCGGCCTCGTCGTCGGCCTGATCGGTGCCATCGTCTTTGCCACGGCGGAACGGTTTGGCCTTGCCATGGGGCCGGCGGCCGCCCTCGCGCTTGTGGCAACCCTGCTCACCACCGGCTGTCTGCATGAGGACGGGCTGTCCGACGTCGCCGACGGCTTTGGCGGCGGCAAATCACGCGGCCGCAAACTCGAGATCATGCGCGACAGCCGCATCGGCGCCTATGGCGCCGCGGCGCTGGGCCTGTCACTGCTGATCCGCTGGAGCGCGCTGTCGGAGTTCGTCGACCCGACACAGGCGCTGTTCGCCCTCCTGGCCGCACACGCAGCCTCGCGCGGCGTGCTCGGCGCTTTCATGCATCTCTTGCCCCCAGCGCGGATCGACGGCCTGTCGGCCGATGCCGGCACCGTCTCGGCCGAAACGGCAACAGCCAGCGCCGTGCTCGGCGCGATCCCGCTGCTCCTGCTCGGGCTCGGCGGCGCCGTTTTCGCGCTCATCCTGCTTGGCCTGCTGTTTGCTGCGTTTCGCGCCCTTTGCCTCAACCAGATCGGCGGCCAGACCGGCGACACGATCGGCGCCTTGCAGCAGGTCAGTGAAATCTCAGTGCTGCTCGTCGCTTCCGTTGCGCTTACCTGATTCCCTTTGGCCTGATTCCCTTTCGGAGACTTTGCCCCCATGCCCTTCAAATCGCTCGAAGAACTGCGCGCCGCCTGCCTCGATCTGCCGGCCGGCAGCGATGCCGCTGCCAATGCGGTTGCGCGCCGCCAGGACACGCTGACCAAGCCGCAAGGCAGCCTCGGCCGGCTGGAGACCATCGCCGCATGGCTGGCGCGCTGGCAGGGCCGCGACATGCCGAAACTCGACCGCGTCAAGGTTTTCGTCTTCGCCGGCAACCACGGCGTCACCGCGCAAGGCGTGTCGGCCTATCCCTCGGAAGTCACCGTGCAGATGGTGGCGAATTTCGCCGGCGGCGGTGCCGCCATCAACCAGCTTGCCCGCATGGCCGGCGCCGAACTCGACGTCATTCCGCTCGATCTCGACCATCCGACCGGCGACTTCACCCAAGTGCCGGCAATGGACGAGAAGGCGTTTCTCGCCGCCGTCTCGGCGGGCTACGACGCGGTGACAAAAGACCTCGATCTCATCTGCTTCGGCGAGATGGGCATCGGCAACACCACGCCGGCAGCGGCAATCTCAGCCGCCCTGTTCGGCGGCGGCGCGGAAAAATGGACCGGACGCGGCACCGGCGTCGACGACGCGGGCTTGAAGCGCAAGGTCGTTGCCATCGAAGCCGGCCTGAAGCGTCACGCCGCCGCCCTTGCCGATCCGCTTGCTGTCGCTGCCGCGCTCGGTGGCCGCGAACTGGCCGCCATCCTCGGCGCCACGCTGGCCACCCGCCATCTGGGCATACCCGTGCTGCTCGACGGCTTCGTCTGCACCGCCGCCGCGGCTCCGCTGGCAAAGCTGCACCCGGCCGGCCTCGCCCACACAATCGCCGCTCACGTCTCGGCTGAGTCAGGCCATCGCGGCCTGCTCGAAGCGCTCGGCCTGCCGCCGCTGCTCGATCTCGGCATGCGGCTCGGCGAAGGCTCCGGCGCCTGCCTAGCGGTCAACATCGTGCGCTCGGCGCTGGAGTGCCATGCCCGCATGGCGAGTTTTGCCGAGGCGGGGGTGTCGGAGAAGTAATGCGGGCCTAAGCGCAGATCGCCTTGATGAACAAACCCTTACAAATTTTCGGAGCCCCAGCCGCGCGGCCTATGGCGCGCGTGGCCGACAGGGGACACCAACGGGGCATTCGAGCGCTTCGCGATCCCATTTGCCGAGTTCGGCAGCAGCCTCGTAGGTACTCTGCAGAAATGCCGTGAGCATCGCTTCCGGGTCTTGCGCCCGACGTATTGCCTCATAGGGCAAAAGGAATTCACCGAGCTCCTTGGAGAAGAACGCCTGCCGCGGCTCGACCATCGCTGACGCAAAGCCTTCTGGTGACGGATAGGCATAGGAATAGAAGGCTGGATAGTCGAACAGGCCGCCACCCGGCCAGAAGCCGGCACTGCTCACCTCATGCGAATAGGCTTCGCGGGTGACAGCGTCGGACAGATGCGGAATGCCGCCTGGATGCGGCGGCGCCCGCCTGCCTGAAAAACGCGTCACTGCCAGATCAAAGCCGCCCCAAAAGAAATGGATGGGACTGACCTTGCCCAGAAATCCTGTCCGGAATCGCGAAAGGACCTCGTGTGTCGAGAGCAGGATGCGCCAGAAACGCTGGGCGTAGTCGCGATCGTAAGAAGCATGAACACGGTCTTGCTCGAACGGGATGCCGCCAGCGATTTCGGAGGGCTGCGTGAGGATCGGTGTCACGAGCCCTAGTTCGGCAAGCGCGGAGGTCACTTCGCCATGAAATTCCGCCACGGTTTTCGGTGCAAGCATGACCTGGCGGACGTGACCGTCGCTCGTCCTCACCCACAGCAGATGGTCTATGAAGTCGAAATCCAGTTGGAACACCCGCCCGCCAGATGGGATCGGCGAGGTCGTGAGACCGCGCGCGGTCACGTAGAACGGGACATGCCAGGAATGGTTCAGCCAGGGCTCGCGCATCAAGCGGACTTTGCCTACGATCTGGGTCCACAGGTGGAGCGTCTCGTAGGTATCCTTCCAGACGGCGTAGGGTAGATCTGGCCAGCGTTCCGAATTCAAGACAGACGACACGGTTCTCCTTCCTTCGCCGATAAGACTGATCGCAAGCCACTATATGAAGCCCTCCTGTCGATTGGCCAGCATTCGGGCCCTGAACAAAGGCCGACGCTACAATTCCGTATTCGCGACATCAACGGAGGGGCGCTGCATCGCGCGGTCGCGCCGTCAGCCTCAGGTGGCGAGCTCTTTTTATGCCCACGTCACTGGCCACGAACGATTCTGAGGAGGCATAGGCCGCCGCTCGGCCGTTGTGCCGGTCGGCTCATCCGAAACGCCTTATATTAGCAAGAAAGAATATATTAACCGCTGTGATGCAGCCTTCCGTACGGGGACGGGAAACCTCCCCATCGGACGTTCCAAACGCGCGCTGAAGCGCCGGGACGCCCGACCAATGCGGAGCAAACGCATGAGTGTCGGAGCAGCTCTCGAACAATTGCTGCGGTTGATCCATAGCCGAGCTATGAAGTTAGCGGCGTTGCCGGAGGATGAAAGGGATTTACACTACGATCTCATCCGCCGGTCATGTTGCGAAGCCGCCGAGCACATAGGGCAAAATCCCGACAAGGCAGCCATCACTGCAAACGATATGGTTGAGTTCGTTCGCGCACTAGTCGGAATCATCGAGGTGAGCTATGGATCAGACCAAGGGCCAAGCACCGATCGGCCGCCGCCAGCGCACCATTTTGGCAGGCGGGAGAACGGCATGACGCGCGGCTAGAACCATCCGCCGACCTGTTTGAACAGGACCGATACCGAAACAAAACTCTGATTGATTCTAACCAATGAGGCGCCCCGCCGAATGGCACTCCACGTTGCGGCCGAGGGGCACCCGCTCTATGTTCTCGCGGACACGCTGACCGAGGTGTTGCAGTGAGAACAAACGGGCAAATCCGGTGCCAAAATTTGTTGGCAGGACCCTTTTCTCGCTCTATACTTGGATCACCACTAAAGCATTGAAAATGCTTTGGTGGGTGCGCACAGGATTGAACTGTGGACCCGCTGATTAAGAGTCAGCTGCTCTACCAACTGAGCTACGCACCCACTCGGCCGGCAAAAACCGGCGTTGGCGGGCATATAGCCGCCACCATCGGTCCTGTCCAGCCCTGCCGGAATCATTTCCCGACAAATCGCCTGGAGCATGATCCCGAAAAGTGGAATCCGGTTTTCGGAAAAGATCATGCTCATGCAAAAAGACAGAGCCCCATCCCGATTTCATCGGGATGGAACAGGCTCTAAGTGCCGCAGCCGTCAGACGAAAAGCTTGCCCTCCGCGACCTTGATCGCGTTGCCGCCGATGCGCGCCGAGGCCAGTTTTCCGCCTTCCACGGTCAGTTCGAGGCGAATTCGCGATGGCCGGCCCATCTCCAGCCCCTGCTCGATCCACAGCTGCGAAATGCCATCGGTCGGTGCGTCGAAATGCATGATGGCGCCGGCAAAGGCCGCTGCCGCCGAGCCGGTCGCCGGATCCTCATAGGAAGGCGTGCCAGGCACGATCATGCGCACATGGAAGGCGCTTTCGTGGTTCACCGTCTCGCGGCAGTAGACATAGGGACTGGCGAAGGCCCACTCGCTCTTGCGCGGCGCCAGTTCCGACCAGGCCTGGTTGTCCAGTCGGACCCGGCCCGCCGCCTCGAGATTGGCAACCGGGATGGTGACGTAGGGCACGCCAGCCGACCAGAACGCGACGCGGTGATTCTCGAAGCCGATCTCGTGCGGCGTCAACCCAAGGGCCGCACCGATCGCCTCCGGATCGGCCTCGAGCTTCAGCGGCTCCGGCAGCTTCGCAAGGTCGAACTCGGCGAAGGTGTTGCCGTCGTGCTTGCTGACGGCGCAACGAACCGGGCCGATGTTTTCCTCCAGCACGAAGATGCCGGCGCCGCCCTCTTCCGACAGTTCGGCCAGCGCGATCGCCGCCCCCACGGTTGGGTGGCCGGCGAACGGCATTTCATAGTCGGGCGTGAAGATGCGAATGCGGTTTCTGTGCTTGGGATTGACCGGCGGTAGAACGAACACCGATTCGGACAGGTTGAATTCACGCGCGATGGCCTGCATCGCGGCCGTGTCCAATCCCTTGCTGTCCAGCACGACGGCCAAAGGATTGCCGGCCAGTCGCTCGGTCGTAAACACATCGTAGAGCAAGTAATTCCGGGTTTTCATTCGTGCCTCAATCCCAACATGGGCGAAATTTAATTTGATATTTGAACCGTCAAGCCTGATCTGTGCACAGATAGGGACATTGCGCATTATAGGGGTCCAGCGTGGACCAGATTGTCAATCTGCCAAAGACGGAATCGGATTCCGCCATCGAGACGGCGCTTGGGCTCGACAGACAAGGTCTGCGCAAGTCGCGTCGGCGTGGCTGGCTCTATGCCCTGCTGGCGCTGATCGTGCTCGCCGCCGGGCTTGGCGCCTATCAATGGTATGCCGGCTCGCCGGCCAAGATTGATTACACCACCGTGTCTGCCGCCAAGGCCGATCTCACCGTCGCGGTGTCGGCGACCGGCACGCTGCAGCCCCTCACCCAGGTCGATATTTCCAGCCAGCTCTCCGGCATCATCCGTTCGGTGTCGGTCGAAGAGAACCAGCAGGTCAAGAAAGGCGACGTGCTGGCGGCGCTCGACACCGCCAAGCTGCAGGTCCAGATCGAACGGGCGGAGGCCTCCGCCAAGGGCGCGGCCGCCAATGTCGAGGACGCCACGGTGACGCTGGCCGAGAACGAAAAGGCGCTTATCCGCGCGGCGGCGCTGACCAAGCGCGGCATGGCGACCGACCAGTCGCTCGAGGCCGCGACCGCGACGCGCGACCGTTCCAAGGCGGCACTCGACAGCGCTCAGGCCAATCTCGCCATCGCCAATGCCGATCTGAAATCGCAGCAGACCGACCTGGCCAACAGCACCATCTATGCGCCGATCGACGGCATCGTGCTGACGCGCTCGGTCGACCCCGGCCAGACGGTCGCCTCTTCCTTGCAGGCGCCGGTGCTGTTCATCATCGCCGCCGATCTCAGGAACATGGAACTGGTGGCAGCCGTCGACGAAGCCGACATCGGCGCGGTCAAATCCGGCCAGCATGCCCGCTTCACGGTCGATGCCTTCCCCGAGCGCCCGTTCGATGCCGAGATCCGCGATATCTCCTATGCCTCGGTCACCACCGACGGCGTCGTCACCTACAATGCGCGGCTGGAGGTCGACAACAACGAGCTGTTGCTGCGGCCCGGCATGACCGCCACCGTTTCGGTCGTCACCAAGCAGGCCAAGGGCGTGCTCACCGTGCCCGCCACCGCCTTCCGCTATCGCCCGACGCAGCAGGCCGCCCGCGGCTGGAGCCTCAGCGACCTGTTCACCGGCCGCATGGGCCGCCCCGGCGGCAACCGCCAGCGCCAGGCCACGGCGGCACCCACCGACGGCTCGCGCACGCTCTACGTGCTGGAGAACGGACGGCCGCATCCGGTCAACGTCAAGATCGGCTCCACCGACGGTGAACTGACCGAGATCATTTCGGGCCTGGACGAAGGCGCACAAATCATCACCGCATCGCAGCAGCGGAGCTGATACCGTGGCTGCGGGCGCGACCCTCATCACCTTCGACAAGGTCTGGAAGAGCTACGGCCAGGGCGAGGCCAAGGTGCATGCGCTGGCCGGCGTCGATCTTGCCATCCGGCGCGGTGAATTCGTCGCCATCATGGGTCCGTCCGGCTCCGGCAAGTCGACAGCGATGAACATCATCGGCTGCCTCGACACGCCGACGGCCGGAACCTATTCCTTCATGGGCATCGACGCCGGCCGCCTCGACCGCAACCGCCGCGCCATGCTGCGCAACCTCTATGTCGGCTTCGTCTTTCAGGGTTACAATCTGCTGGCCCGCACCACGGCAGCGGAAAATGTCGAACTGCCGCTGATCTATCGTGGCGTTGCCACCCGCGAGCGCCGCGACCTTGCCATGCAGGCGCTGGCGGAGGTCGGCCTTGTCGGCCGCGAGCACCACACGCCGGCCGAACTGTCCGGCGGCCAGCAGCAGCGCGTGGCGATCGCGCGCGCCATCGTCACGCGCCCGACCCTGCTCGTCGCCGACGAGCCGACCGGCAATCTCGACACCGCACGCACGCACGAGATCATGGAGCTTTTGACCCGGCTCAACACCGAGCTTGGCCTGACCATCGCCATGGTCACGCATGAGGCCGACGTCGCCCGCTATGCCGAACGCACCATCCGCTTCCTCGACGGCCATGTCGCCTCCGATTCCAAGAATCTGGAGGTGGCGTAACCATGATCTGGGAAACCGTCCGCCTCTCGCTCCGCTCGATCCGCCGCAACGTGCTGCGCTCGTTCCTGACCTTGCTCGGCATCGTCATCGGCGTCGCCGCCGTCATTGCTATGCTCACCATCGGCTCGGGCACCACCGAAAAGGTCAAGGCCGACATCTCTAAGCTCGGCAGCAATCTTCTGGTCGTCCGCTCCGGCCGCCCGGCCGGTCCCGGCGGTCCGGGCGGGCTCGACCAGGTGGTGCGTCCGCTGGCCGAAAAAGATCTGGCGGCGCTCGTTGCCCATCTGACCGGTGCGCGCGCCATTTCGCCGGCCTCGCAAAAGCAGGTGCGCGTCATCTTCGGCACCGAGAGCCTGACCTCCGGCGTCACCGGCACCGACAGCGCCTATCTCGATGCGCGCGACTGGAAGCTGGTGTCCGGCCGTCCGTTCAGCGATTCCGAAACCCGCTCGGGCACCGGCGTCTGCCTGATTGGCGAGACGGTGCGCCAGCAGTTCTTCGGCGCCGGCGACCCCGAGGGCGAGATCATCCGCGTCAACCGAACCTCCTGCAAGATCATCGGCCTGCTCGAGCCCAAGGGCTATACCGGCTTCGGCCAGGACCAGGACAATGTCGTCCTGATGCCGCTGCACGCCTATCAGCGCCGCATCGCCGGCAACCGCGACATCGACAACATCTACATCGCCGCCGACGACCGCACGCCGACCAGCGAACTGCAGCCGCGCGTCGAGGACATCTTGCGCGATGCACGCCGCATCACGCCCGAGCGCGAGAGCGATTTCGCCATCCGCGACATGACCCAGATCGCCGACGCCATGGCCAGCGCCACCACCACCATGACCGGCATGCTGGGTGCGGTCGCCGGCGTCAGCCTGCTGGTCGGCGGCATCGGCATCATGAACATCATGCTGGTGTCGGTCACCGAGCGCACCCGCGAGATCGGCATCAGGCTGGCCATCGGCGCGCATGAAAAGCACATCCTCATCCAGTTCCTGGTCGAGGCGACGGTGCTGTCGCTGCTCGGCGGCATCATCGGCATCCTGATCGGCCTGGCGCTGGCCGGCCTCGCCTCGGTGACGCTGACCATCCCCTTCGTGCCAAGCCCGGCGGTCATCCTGCTCGCCGTCGGCTTTTCCGCGCTCATCGGCATGGTGTTCGGCTTCTTCCCGGCGCTGCGCGGCGCCAGGCTCGATCCGATCGACGCGCTTAGGCACGAATAGGGCAACCCGGCCGGAACGCAGCCAGCGCTCCGACCGGTTTTGCACAGCCTTCGACGTTTCCACCCGGCCTCGCCACTGTCGGCGCACCGTTGGCGATGCTAGGGCAATTCACCTTGGGTGGAGGAATAGCCTATGAGCAAGAAGGCGCGACTGATCCTGGCGATGGTCGTCATCGAGGTCTTCCTTGCAGGCATCTGGTGGTATCTCGCCCGCTACGGCATGGCCAATCCCGATCGCGTCACATCGGATTTCCAGGCAGTCGTCGGCCAGACCATGGGAATGGCGATGGGCGGCTTGCTGGGCATCGGCCTTATCCTGTTCCTCGTCGCCGCCCGCAACGATCGCAAGGACGCGCTGAACAAGACGCGCCTTTAGTCCGTGCCGGCAAAATGCCACTCGATCAGCGGCTTCATGTGCGGTGACAGCCCGACCGGCAGGTCGGCGGCGTGGCGGATGATCACCGGCCCCTCGATCTCTGGATCGGTCTCGGCCGCTACGAAGGCTGAGATGCGCTGGGCGATCTCGTCGGCGGGCGCCGTCTCGTGATAGCGGCGGAAGATCACCGTGCCGTTGTTGGTCGACAGGGCGTGCCAGCGCTTGCCCCGTTCAGCACCTGACAGGTCGAGGCCGGTTTCCTCGCGCACCTCACGGATCATGTTGAAGTCGACGTCGACCAGACCGTCGCGAAAATCGATCGGCTCGAACGAGCCGGCGGCGAAATAGACGCGCCCGGCGTTGACCGTGTGCGATCCCATGCGGATCGCCACCAGCGCGTTGTCGGCGGCCACCAGCATAGCGTGGCCATAGGCATGCTCGGCGCCCGAATTCTCGCGCTGTTTTCGCCACAGCATGAACGTCGAGTAGTTGACCGCATGGCAGCGGCCGACGAGGCGATTGTCGCGGTACGCGAGTTGCGACAGGAGCACCACCGTGCCGTCGAACAGCGCCGGCTTGGCACCGATTTCGCGCTGCCAGTTCTCGGCGATCGCCTCTGCATTGTTCAAGGCGAACGGGTGCGGGTCAGGATCGAGCCGAACGTCGATGGCGTCGACCGGCAGGATGACATTGCGCGGCAGGTCGAAACTCATGTTGCTCCAACGCTGCTCAGGTCATGTCCAGGGTAATGGCCACCGGACAATGGTCCGACGCCTTCGGGCGGTCCCAGCCGGCGCGCGGAAAGCGCTCCACTTCCTGCCCCGGCGGAAAGATGGTGCGCCAGGGCTGGCCGTTGCGGATGATATCGGGAACGGCGGTCGCGTTGCTGGCGGCGAGCCCTTTCGACAGCAGGATGTAGTCGAGCTGGCACAGATGCCGCTCTTCCGGTCCGCGCGTGTGGTAGAAGCTCCAGCGGTTCATCTCCGGCCGCCGCTCGACGACATTTTCGCAGAAGCCGCCTTCTGTCAGCACGTTGATGCAGGACACGGCCTCGTCCACCACCTCGAAATGGTAGCCGTCGATCGCGTCGCCGGCGATCTTCACGCGCTGCCGGTAATCGTTCATGTCGCCGCAGATCGCCCAGCGCTTGTCGGCGGCATGCTCCCCACCGAAACGCTCCTCGATGATCCGCCGCACGGCTTGCGCCTCCGCGATGCGCACCGGCATCGTCGCCTCGCGCCCGTCGAGCCCGTTGCGCGGTGAGCCCATCGACTTGAAATGCACGAGGTAGAGCGTCAGCGGCACGCCGCCCACGGTCACGTCAACCTCCAGGCAGTCGCGCCGGAAGATGCGTTCATTGGCCTGGTTGCCGAGGGCTGCCAGTTCCGGCGTGTGCAGCCCGAACTGCTCGTAGGTGACATAGGCGTGGCTGGTCATGCGCACGAATTCGATCGGCTGGCCCTGCGCGGTCTCGTTGCGCATCATCACGGCAACGTCGATGCCGCGCGAATCATTGCCCGATGTGGTGTATTTCTGCCGGTAGCCCTGCCCCACCATCTTGAACAGATAGCCGTATTCGAAGGCCTTCAGCGCCTCGATATTGTCGACCTCCTGCATGCAGATGATGTCGGCGCGGGTGGCCGCGATCGCCAGCGCCGTCAGCTGGCGCGTGTCGTCGGACTGGGCAATGGCGCGGGCCTGCTCCAGCATCTTGTATTCGGCCTCGCTCTGGATATCGAACAGCGCCAGCGTTCGATCCTCGTTGAGCTGGTTGCGATAGCCGGAAAAATCGAACCTGTTCATCAGGTTCTCGACATTGAAGGTGGCAAGGCGCAGCGACATGCCAAGACCTTTGCCCGCAAGTGCTGGAGAAAACAAGCTCGCAGGACCACCAGCGAAGATCGATTGGTCCTCAGGCATTCGCGCCATGGTTGACGGAACCTTTCCGTTCATCCGCCGTTCAGATGCAAGCATCCATTGTTGCCCCATTCCTCGGGTGGGCGTGGGGCCTGTAACTCATGGAGAGTGCAATGAATTCGCTCTTTTCTTCCACCGTCAAATCCGGGCTGTTGGCCCTCGGCATCTTCTCCGGCATCACGGCGCCGTCCGCCGCCGGACCGATCCTGCAGCCGAACATGTCGATTCCCACCAGCACGGCGGCGCCAACCGTCACGCCGGTGCGCGACGAATGGGCCGGCGGTAATGACCGGCAGTTCAACAATGACAATTGGAGGTGGCGCCGGTCGGGTAACTGGAACGGGGGCCGCAGACACTGGAACGGTGGCGGCGGAAACTGGAACGGTGGCGGCAACTGGGATCGCGGAGACGACTGGCGTTGGCGCCATGGTCGCCACCACTATCGCGGCGGTCGTTACTACGATGACGGTGCGGCTGCTGTACTCGGACTTGGTCTGGGACTCGGCCTCGGCAGCATGTACAACAACTACAATTATTACGATGCGCCGCCGCCGCGCCGCTACTACCGTGCCGGCCGGCTGTCGAGCGCCCATGTTCAATGGTGCTACAACCGCTACCGGTCGTATCGGGCCTACGACAACACCTTCCAGCCCTACAACGGCCCGCGCCAGCAGTGCTGGTCGCCCTATAGCTGAGCCGCGCTGATTGACGAATACGGCGCCGCGCATCGCGGCGCCGTTTTTGTTTATGGGCAAGACGCCGCAAAAGACGGAACCGCGAGCACGGTGACGTACAGCACGCCACCGCTGTCGTTCGGCTGCTTGACTGCTAGCCTGGATCTTTGGAGCGATCCTGCTGCGCCCTCGTGGACAGCTGCTTCAACACGCCAAGGAAGTCGTTGAATCGCTCCTCACCGATTTCCTCCGCCCATTCCGCATGCAACCGCCGCAGGCAGCTGAAAATCGTCTCGACAAGCTGCCGCCCGCGCGCGCTCACGTAGATGAGGCGCCGGTCGCTGCCCTCGGGAGAGCGCCGCTCAATATAGCCAAGTTCTTCGAGCTGGATGAGGAGGTAGTTGATCGCCTGCCTCGACATTCGCTTCTGGCGAGCCAATTCCGACGGCCTCACGCCGTCCGGAAGGGGATAGGAGAACACGGCAAAGTGAGCGTCCTGAAAGTCGGTGAAGCCGGCGTCATGAATGGCCTCGTGCATCTGGCTGCGAACGTGCTCCCAGGTGATGCGCAAGAGAGCCCCGAAGAAGGGCGGGCGCAGCTCTGTGTCGGGCTCCGGCGTCTGGCTGGCTGTTGACATTGTTGTAAAGTCCTTTTACAAACTCTGTAAAGCCACTTTACAACAAGGAGCATGTCGATGGAAGCGGATACACAGAGCGTCTTGAGGATCGGTGAGCTGGAATTGCGCTTCCTGGTCACCGACAAGGGTGCAACCGTGTTTGAATTCGTTGTCCCGTCCCGCGCCCGCGTACCGGCGCCCCACTACCATCAGGAGGCGGACGAAACGCTGTATGGACTGGAGGGCATTTTGACGATCACCGTTGATGACCGAAAGCAGGAACTCGGTGCCGGCGATGCCATCTTCATTCCGCGCGGAAGTGTCCACCACCACGAGAACCTGCACGACGGTGTGTCGCGGACCTTGGCCGTGCTGACGCCGGGTTCCATCGGGCGCCGCTACTTCGAGGAGATTGCCGAGGTGATCAATGTCCCCGGCAAGCCTGACCTGGCCAAGGCGAAGGAGGTCATGCTGCGCCACGGGCTAGTGCCCGCATAGGTCTCCAGCCGAGGCGGCCCCAAGCAGTACTGGTGTTATCGCCGCGACAAGCTCACTGCGACCAATTCGCAGTGAGCTTGATTGAGGGACGACTGAGTCCGGACCCTGGTTCTTGGCCCTATCGACCAACTTGTTCTTCGAGCCCCCCGCGCGCCCGCAGGGCGAAGCCCCAGGACGCGCAGAGGCAAGAACGTGGATTTCGCTCAGTTCTTGGCCTTGTCGACCAGCTTGTTCTTGGAAATCCACGGCATCATCGCGCGCAGCTTGGCGCCGACTTCCTCGATCTGGTGGCTGTCATTGTTGCGGCGGATGCCCTTGAAGCGGGACATGCCGGCGCGGTATTCCTGCATCCACTCTGAGGTGAACTTGCCGGTCTGGATGTCCTTCAGCACGCGCTTCATCTCGGCCTTGGTCTCGGCGGTGATGATGCGCGGGCCCGAGACATATTCGCCCCATTCGGCGGTGTTCGAGATCGAGTAGTTCATGTTGGCGATGCCGCCTTCATAGATCAGGTCGACGATCAGCTTGACCTCGTGCAGGCACTCGAAATAGGCCATCTCAGGCGCGTAGCCGGCTTCCACCAGCGTCTCGAAGCCGGCGCGGATCAGTTCGACCAGACCGCCGCACAGCACGACCTGCTCGCCGAACAGGTCGGTCTCGCATTCCTCGCGGAAATTGGTCTCGATGATGCCCGAACGGCCGCCGCCGACGCCGCAGGCGTAGGACAGCGCCAGGTCGAGCGCGTTGCCCGAAGCGTCCTGGTTGACCGCAACCAGGCACGGCACGCCGCCGCCCTTCTGGTATTCGCCGCGCACCGTGTGGCCGGGGCCCTTCGGCGCGATCATGACGACGTCGACCGTCGACTTCGGCTCGATCAGGCCGAAATGCACGTTGAGGCCGTGCGCGAAGGCGATCGCCGCACCATCGCGGATGTTCGGCGCGATCTCGTTCTTGTAGATGTCGGCCTGCAGTTCGTCGGGCGTCGCCATCATCATCAGGTCGGCCCATTTGGCGGCGTCCGCCACGCTCATCACCTTGAGCCCGTCGGCTTCGACCTTCTTGGCGGTCGCCGAGCCGGCCTTGAGGCCGATGGCGATCTCCTTGGCGCCGGAATCCTTGAGATTGAGCGCATGCGCCCTGCCCTGGCTGCCGTAGCCGATGATGGCGACCTTCTTGCCCTTGATCAGATTGAGATCGGCATCACGATCGTAATAGACGCGCATTTTGTCTTCCTTCCCGTTTTTACAAATCAGAGGCCTTGCGGCCCGGTTTTTGCTCCATGAAGAGCGAGAAACTGCTGCGTCGCCCGCGCGGCATCGCCGCCGATCGCCGCCTCAGTCAATTCCAGCCGGTCGCCGAGCAGCAGACGGATCTGCACGTCGCGGGCGACCAGCCCGAAAAAGGTGCGGAACGCCGTTTCGGCATCCGCGAACTTGAGCAGCCCGGCCTGCCGACCGGCTTCAAGGACAGGCTTCAGGCGCTTGGCCAGCGCGAAACGGCCATTCTCCAGCACCACGGCGCCGAGATTGTCCTTGCCGGACCCTGCATGGCCGACCGCCACGCGGTTGAGCGCGATCGAAGTATCGCTCGAAATCACCTTGAGCCAGTCCGAGGCGAAGCGTTCGAGGCTTGCCGTCAGCGAGGCCAGATCGAGCCCCTTGCCGTCGACCTGCGCCACCCGCACTTTCGAGGCCTGCCATTGCACCGTGGCCGTCAGCAGCCCGTCGCGATCGCCGAACCATTTGTAGAGCGTTTCCTTGGAGCAGCTGGCGCGACGCGCCACGGCGGTCATGGTCAGCTGATCGCCCTCTTCGACCAGCAGCCGCAACGCCGCGTCCAGAACGGCTTTCTGCCGCTCCGTCAGCGCTTCGCTGGTGTCGATCTCGGGCACGTTGTGCAACACGCTCTTCTCTCGAAAGGTAGGGCCATCGGTCATTCCAATGCGCCGTACCGTACGTTACGGTTCGGCATATTGCGCAATCCGAGGCCGCGCGCAAGAGGACGAGCGCAAAAAATATCTGCAGGTGGATGGGCGCTGCCGCGCGACAAGCCGCGCTTAATCGCTGGCTGGCGGCTGGCGCAGCCGGCCAAGCAGTGCCGAGACCATGGTCAACTCCTCTCCCGAGAGTTTGGCCCCGACCAGTTCGGCGATCGACCGTCCGTAGACAGCCCACATCTGGCGGCGTGTCTCTCGCCCGTTGGCCGTAATGCGGATGGTTTGGCCACGGCCGTCATCGGCCACCGGCAATTTCTCCACAAGCCTGTCGGCCTCGAGCCGGGCCAGCAGGCGCGAAATGTTGTATTGCGCGAACAGAGTGCGCTCGATCAGCTGGAACGGCCGCAGCCCGCCCTCACCCGCCTCGGCGAGTTCATGCAGCACATCGTACCAGGCAAGCGGCGGCAGGCCAGCGGCCTTCAACGCCTCTTCAGCGCTTTCCATCAGCTGGCGCGAAACCCGCATCAAGCGGGCCCAGGCCTTGATGGCTTCAGACGAAGGCGTGGCTTTCTCGGTCATGGCCCAACATAGGCGGTAGATGCAGATGCATCAAGCTTGACGATAAATGCATATGCATCTACATAGATGCAGTTGCATTAACTAGGAAGCCAGACTCATGAAACACGAAATCTGCAAACTCGCCGACATTCCGCAGACAGGCAGCCTGATCGCGCCGTTCTTCGGCCGCGAGGTGCATGTCTATCGCAGGGGCGATCACATCCGTGCCGCCGCCAATGTCTGCCTGCATTTCGGCGGGCCGCTCGACTGCAAGGACGGCAGGCTGGTCTGCCAATGGCACGGCGCCTCGTTCGATATGGCAAGCGGCGATCGGCTCGGCGGGCCGGCGCCAAAGGAGTCCCGCCTGATGTTCCTGTCGACGCGCGTCGAGGATGGCGCGTTGAACTATGTCTGGGGCGAGTAAGATGACCGACAAGCTCATTCTCGTCAGCCATCATCTCTGCCCCTATGTGCAGCGCGCCGCGATTTCACTGGCCGAAAAGGCCGTGCCGTTCGAGCGCGTCGACATCGACCTCGCCAACAAGCCGGACTGGTTCAAGGCGATCTCGCCACTCGGCAAGGTGCCGCTGCTGCGTGTACAGCGAAATGGTGAGGAAACGGCGGTCTTCGAGTCGGCCGTCATCCTCGAATTCCTCGAAGAGACGCAGGCCAACCCTCTCCACCCTGCCGACCCCTACGCCCGCGCCCGGCATCGTGCCTGGATCGAGTTCGGCTCGGCAACCCTCAACGCCATCGGCCGGTTTTATTCAGCCTCGACCGAGGCAGGCTTCCTGGCCGAATCCAGCGCGCTGTCTGCCATGTTCGATCGTCTCGAAGCCGAGCTGACGGACGAGACTGGCGGACCCTGGTTCGCCGGCGAGCGCTTCTCGCTGGTCGACGCCGTCTACGGTCCGGTCTTCCGCTATCTGGACGCCTTCGACCGGATCGGCGATTTCGGCATCCTTGACGGCAAACCGCTTGTCCGGGCCTGGCGCCAGGCGTTGAGTGAGCGCCCGTCGATCAAGCACGCCGTGGCGCCGGACTACCCGCAGGCCTTGCATGCCTTCCTGCGAGCGAAGGGATCGTACCTTTCGAGCCTCATTGGCCAAAGCGATCCGGCCACCGCGCCTCCGTCAGCCCGATCCGCTTGAACGGGTCGATCACCGTGCCGGCCACCATCGAGGCGAGGAACTGCGGCGCCGGCGGGATCTTTGCCACCGTCGCCACCAGCCTGTCGCGGATGAAGGGCAGCGCCACTGAATCCGACTGGTAGAACGGCGTGAATGCCAGCGATAGCGCCTGGAAGATGCGGACATGCCAGCGCCGCGCCCTCGCATAGGCTTCCAGCGCTGCCTCGACGTTTGGCGTCCGCACCAGCGCATGGCTGAGTGCTGCGACGTCGAGCAGCGCCATGTTGGCCCCTTGCCCGAGCTGCGGGCTGGTCGAGTGCGCCGCGTCGCCGATGATGGCCAGCCGCAGCCCAACCGGCCGCTTCATCGTGTGGTGGCCATAGCGCGCCAGCGAGAGCTGGTCGAAACTGTCGATCTGGCTGGTGTACGCCTCGCTTTCAGGCCACAGCCGGACCACCCTCTCCTTCCAGGCGTTCAGGCCCCGGGCGCGCACCTCGTCGGCATCCGACGGCTTCAGGCTCCAGAAGAATGCAGCCATCTTTTCAGCACCTGGCTCCGGCCGGCCGATCGGCAGCACGCCGATCATCACGCTCGCTCTGTCGTAGCGTTGCAGCAGCGCATGCTCGTCAAAACCTTCGCCGCGCCAGCCGAGCGAGGCCCAGAACGCGCCATAGGTCAGCGGCCGCGGCTCGCCTGGAGCACTTGCACTCAATCGCAGTTTTGAGCGCGAACCGCTGGCGTCGACGACCAGATCGAACGGCCCTGCCCTTCGCCCGTTGCCACAGATCAGGCTCACCCGTTCGCCCGCCTCCAGCGCCTCGACTTCAACCCCGGTCTCGATGGCGATCGCCTCGCGTTGCGCGGCGCGGAAAAGCACGCCGAACAGAGCCGCCCGGTGCACCGCCAACCCGAAGCGGCCACCGCGTTGCGCATCATAGCTGACGTCGAGCACGGTGCGGCCGCTGCGGGCGTCGGCGCCATGCAGGCGATCAATGCGGCTGCCCAGCGCCAGTATGTCGTCGAGCAGGCCAAGATCGGCCAGGACCGTCAGCCCGGTCGGCTGCAGGATCAGCCCGGAGCCGACCGGCTTCGGTTCATCGAAGCGCTCGAAGACGGTGACCCGATGCCCGGCACGCTTGAGATAGAGCGCCATGGCCAGTCCCGCCGGCCCGGCGCCAGCAATTGCGATGTCGTAGGAAATGCCAATGCCCCCAAAGCCGAATGGCCGGGACAATCCTTCAGCGGCCGGACGAAATCAAGTCGCCAACGGCCTTGTCCGGCTCACGCCTGCGCCGCATCAAAGCCGGCGCGCGCGTCGCGCACGGCGTCATGATTGAGCTCGGCCCACAGGATCAGCTGGTGCAAGGCGCCGAACATCGAGTGTCCGAGATCGGTCAGGCTGTATTCGACGCTCGGCGGCTTGGTCGGAAACACTTCGCGATGCACATAGCCGTCGCGCTGCAGATCGTAGAGCGTCTGGGTGAGCATGCGCTGTGAGATGTCGGGCACCAGCCGCCGCAACTCGCCGAAGCGATAGGGCTTTTCGGCCAGCGCCCCCATCAACAGCGAACTCCATTTGCCGCTGAGACCCTGGATCACATCGCGAACCGGGCAATCGGCAATGTTTCCGCCATTGCTCATGGATTTGTAGATCTCGAGCTTGGATTTGAGATTGACGATCTTGCTGTCCACCGCTGGTTCCCTGCGCGTGCCTACCTCCCGAAAAACTGCCTTCTTTACGGCAACAGGTCAATTCCTATTTTAGTGCTGGTCTCTTTTTGAGACTGACACTCGAACCGCGCTTCCGGCGCAACGTCAGGATCCTCCATGACCGAAACCCTTCTCGTCACCGGCGCGTCCGGCCAGCTCGGCCGTAGCGTCATCAACCACCTGCTGGACTCACTCAAGGTTCCGCCTCGGCGGATCATCGCCACCACCCGCAACCCGGAAAACCTCGCCGACCTGGCGGCGCGCGGCGTCACCATCAGGACCGCCGACTTCGACGACGCCGTATCGTTGGAGGCCGCATTCAAGGGCGCCGACAGGGTGCTGATCATCTCGACCGGCGAGATCGACCTGCATCACGGCAAGCGCCTGAAGCAGCATGAGAACGCGGTCGCTGCCGCGAAGAAGGCCGGCGTTTCGCACCTGCTCTACACCTCGATGCCGAATCCGGAACCGGTTTCACCGATACTGTTTGCCAATGATCACTACGGCTCCGAGCAGGCGATCAAGGCAAGTGGCATTGCCTACACTATCTTCCGCAATGGCTGGTACCAGGAGAACCTGTTCATGGCACTGCCGCAGGCCATCGCATCGGGACACTGGTACACATCCGCCGGCGACGGCCGCATCGCGCACGGCGCGCGCAAAGACATGGCGGCGGCGATCGCCGCCGGCCTCGCCGCCGCTTCGAACGAAAGCAAGACCTACACGTTGACCGGCCCGCAGGCCTATACCGTGGCCGAGATTGCCTCACTGGTAAGTGAGGTCACCGGCAAGCCGCTCAATGTCGTGCCGGTTTCGGATGAAGCCTTGACCGAAGGCGTGAAGGCGGCCGGCGTTCCCGAGGATTTCGCCCGCATCATCGTGTCGTTTGACGCCAACACGCGCGCCGGCCGCATCGCCATGGTGACGGACACGGTCGAGACGCTTTCCGGCCGGAAGTCAAAAACGCTGAAGCAGTTCCTCGAGGCGAACAGGGCCGCTCTGGTTGGTTGACGGCCAGCGGTGCCGGGAGCCGAGATACCCGGCTTTCGGTACCGTTATTTCGATGTCTTGAGCAGCCCGAGCCGGATCAGGCTTTCGCCGGTCGCAGCCAGTGCGTCTTCGCGCGATCGCGGCGACCAGCCGAGCATGCCCACCGCCTTGGCGTTGGTGGCATTCTTGACTTTACCCAGTTCCGGCGCGAGCTGTGCGGCTTCCCCGTTGAACAAGCCCACGATCCGCACCAGCCAATCGGGAAGCTGCCTGGTCGAGATGCGCGCCGCCGCATCGCCCAATCGCGTTTTCAAAGTCTGGGCGATCTCCCGCACCGTCATGAAATCGCCGGCGATGGCCAGGAACCGCTCGCCCTTGGCGGCGGGATTGGTCATGGCACGCACATGCAGGTCCGCCACGTCGCGCGCGTCGACGACGCCGAAGGAAAGGCGTGGCAGCCCGGGCATGGCACCGTTCAACATACGCTGGACAAATTCGGTGGAGGTCGAATGGTCCGAGCCAAGAACCGGTCCAAATATCCCCACCGGATTGACGACCGCGAGCTCCAACGCGCCGCCCTCGGCAATGAAATCCCAGGCAGCACGTTCGGCCAAAGTCTTCGACTTCACATAGGCGCTGACCTTGCCTGTCGGATCGGTCCAGTTCTCCTCGGTGAACGGCCGGCCGCCGGACGGCAGCTTGCCATAGCCGATCGCGGCGAAGGACGAGGTCAGCACGACACGTTTGACGCCCGCGTCCCGCGCGGCCCGCAACACCCGCATCGCTCCTTCGCGGGCCGGGATGATCAGATCATCCTCATGCTTCGGCACGCCAGGCGGGAACGGCGATGCGACGTGAAGGACATAGTCGCAGCCGGCAACGGCATCAGGCCACCCGGCATCGGCCATCAGATCGGCGACGGCAAACGAAAGAGCCGCCCCGGGCTCGGTGCCGCCAGCCTTGAGCATAGCCAGAACATCGGTTTCACGCTTGGCTGAGCGAACGGTCGTGCGCACGCGGTAGCCGGCTTTCAGCAGTTCGAGAATGCAATGCGCCCCGAGGAAGCCGGAGCCGCCGGTAACAAGCACCAATTCGCCGCTCATGCCCGCCTCCTCAGCCATTCATCGGCAAGAAACTGTCAGATCGCTACCTGCGTGCCGATCTCGACCACGCGTCCGGTCGGGATCTGGAAATACTCCGTCGCGTCGGCCGCCGTGCGCGCCAGGCCGATGAACAACCGGTCCTGCCACACCGGCATGCCGGAATTGGGCGAGGCCTTGAGCGAACGCCGCGACAGGAAGAACGAGGTCGTCATGATATCGAATTTCCAGCCCTGCTTGCGGCAGATCGCCAGCGCGCGCGGGATGTTGGGCTGTTCCATATAGCCGAAGGTCAGCGTCACCCGCATGAACAGCTCGTTGACCGTCTCCATCTTGACCCGGTCGCTGTCGGGCACCACCGGCTGCGGCGCGGTCACCACCGAAAGGATGACGTTCTGCTCATGCAGAACCTTGTAGTGCTTCAGGCTGTGCATCAGCGCGGTTGGCGCGCTGAGCGGATCGCTGGTCAGGAACACGGCGGTGCCGGACACCAGCTGCGGCTTTTTCTTCAACAGATTGCCGGCGAGGAAATCGAGCGGGATCTCGTTGCGGCGGGTCTTGTCGAACAGATAGCGGCTGCCGCGCACCCAGGTCCACATGGCCAGCACGATGGTGAAGGCCACGGCCAGCGAGGCCCAGCCACCCTCGAACACCTTGACGATGTTGGAGGCAAAGAAACCGACGTCGATGAAGCCGAACAGCGCCGTCAGCGAGACTGCCAGCCAAAGCTGCCATTTCCAGATGCGCGTCATGACGACATAGAGCAGCACCGTCGTCACCAGCATGTTGCCGGTCACCGAGATGCCGTAGGCCGACGCCAGCCTGCTGGACTCGCCGAAGCCGACCACCAGCAGCATCACCACCAGCGCCAGCAGGAGATTGACGCGCGGCATATAGATCTGGCCGGACTGTTTTTCCGACGTGTGCAGGATTTCCAGGCGCGGCAGCATGTTGAGCTGCACCGCCTGCCTGGTCAGTGAGAACGCGCCCGATATCACCGCCTGGCTGGCGATGACCGTCGCGGCCGTTGCCAGCACTACCATCGGGATCAGCGTCCAGCCCTCGTTCATCTCGAAGAACGGATGACCGACCACGCCGTTCTTTGCCAGCACGAAGGCGCCTTGCCCGGCATAATTGAGCAGCAGGCAGGGAAACACGATCGCCAGCCAGGCGAGCACGATCGGCTTGCGGCCGAAATGGCCGAGGTCGGCATAGAGCGCTTCCGCGCCGGTGACGGCGAGGAAGATGGCGCCGATGGTCACGAAAGCGACGTCGGGCGAATTGATCAGGAAGGCGACGATGTAGTGCGGGCTCACCGCCCACAGGATTTCCGGATCGGCGATGATGTGGTTGAGACCGGAAAGGCCAATGGCCAGGAACCATACCGCGGTCACCGGGCCGAACACCAATCCCACCCCGCCCGTGCCAAAGCGCTGCACCGCGAACACCATGGCAAGAATGACCAGCGTCAGCGGCACGACATAGGGCTGGAAGGTCGGCGTGACGACATTCATGCCCTCAACCGCCGACAGCACCGAAATCGCCGGTGTGATGACGGCGTCACCGAAGAAAAGCGATGCCCCGACAATGCCGATGCCGAGCATCAGCGCCGAGCGCTTGGGGAAACTGCCGCGCGCCAGCGCCATCAGCGACAGCACGCCGCCCTCGCCGCGGTTGTCGGCGCGCAGCACGAACATGATGTATTTGATGGTGACGATGATCGTCAGCGACCAGATGATCAGCGACAGCACGCCGAGAATATCGCCGCGCTGGGCGACATTGCCACCCGACGACGCCACCAGCGCCTCGCGAAAGGCGTAGATCGGGCTGGTGCCGATATCCCCATAGACCACGCCGAGCGCGCCCAGCATCAGAACCTTGGTGCTGTGCTGTTCGACTTCCGAATGGCTCGATTGTTCGACGGGTTCTGCCTCACTACCAGTATTGGTAAGGGCCATGGACGACACTCCGATAAGCGCGCGGTGCTCTACGCTTGCTGCGATGCAATATCAAGTGCCGTCGCGTGATGGCTGCCATGCTTGCCCTGCGAGGCTGCCATCGCTACCACCCGCAGGCCCTGAGAAATCGCCCCACCGTACCGGCCATGCCATACTCCAACGCGTCGGCTGTCAACCCATGTCCGATCGACACTTCGGCCAATGCCGGAATGCGCTTGGCAAGCGCCGGCAGATTGCTGACCACCAGATCGTGCCCGGCATTGACCTGAAGTCCGGCGACAAGCGCGGCGTCGGCGGTTTTTCCCAATCTTTCCAGCTCCTTGGCCGCCTTGGCGGAATCGGAATGATAGCTGCCGTAGGGACCCGTATAGAGCTCGATACGGTCGGCGCCAGTGTCGCGTGCGGCCGCCACGCAATCGGGGTCCGGATCGGAAAACAGCGACACGCGAAAGCCCCCCTTCCTCAGACGCTTGACGATCGGTGTGAGGAACGCGGCCTGGGCCGCGAAGTTCCAGCCATGGTCCGATGTCGCCTGGGCCGGATCGTCCGGCACCAGCGTCACCTGTTCGGGCTGATGCTTTTCCACAAGCAGCAGGAAATCCTCGGTCGGATAGCCCTCGATGTTGAATTCCGCGCGCGGAAACTCGTCGTCGATCAGCGACCGTATCGCGGGCAGATCGGAGCGTCTTGTGTGCCGCTCGTCGGGGCGCGGATGCACCGTCAGCCCATGCGCCCCGGCCGCGAGCGCAATGCGGCCGAGACCGATGACATCAGGCCACGGCAGGTCGCGCCGGTTGCGCAGCATGGCGACGGCGTTGAGGTTGACGGAGAGCTTTGCGGGCATGCGGGCGGCCTCGTAAAATCATTCGACGTGCCCACCTATAATGCCTTTGGCGGGAACAGTAATGCCTTTGGTGGGAACAGACTGGGGGTTTCGGGTGTTCCAAGCCTGATGAACATGTCCGGAAAGGAACCGCCCATGAATTTTCTCGATTCCGTGCCGGCGATCCGTCGTATCGAGACCAGCCGTGACGACCTTTTCGCCATCGACATCGTCGGGCACGTCTCCGCGGCCGACGGCGAAAACCTTTTCGGGTTGATGGAGGCCGCCTATGCCCTTCATCAGCGCATTGATGTGCTGGTGCGCCTTGTCGACCATGACGGCGTCGACTGGGCCCATATCGCGGACGAGACCCTGAAGCAGGGCGCCATCCATGCGTTGGAACATGTCGGCCGTTGCGCGACGATCGGCGAACCGGACTGGATAGCGGACGCACAACGCTTCCTGCCGCCCTCACCACCCATCGAATTCAGACATTTCAAAGCGGAAGACGAGGCCGCCGCCTGGCAATGGCTCGGCGCCAGCCCGATTGGCGGGCAATAACTTGCAACGGCCCGGTTAGCGCTTCTTCCAAAGCCAGTTCAGCGTTCCGATCAACTCGTCGGCGTCGAGCGGATTTGAGTTCCTGAAGAACATCCTTTTGCCGAGCCTATAGAATTTCAGGCTGATACGCCTTCCCAGCGGCGGCTCGATCGAGAATGGGGCAAAATGCTCCCGCCACAAATCATAGTCGCCCCGCCAGTCGTCGCTTCTGTCTCCTTCGGGAGGCGCCAACAACAGGAAGTCCCGGCCGGGAGCGGCTTTTTCGAGAAGCATCGACAGTTCATCCATGTCCCGCCAGGTGACCGGCAAACCAAGGACGAAAAGCGTCGAACGACCATTTCGGATCAGTGCCCTCGTCGTCTTGCACCATCGGTCATGGTTTTTCCGAACGGCCCGATAGCGGACTTCGAGCACCGCTTCGGTAACATCATCCGGGAACAGGTGCTTGTAGCTGGTGCCGAACCGTCGGTTGGAGACCTTGCCGTCGGCGACCTGCAAATCATCGCGCTCGAACATTCCGGCAAAATCGCGCCGCAGATATTCCATCACCACCACGGGCGGCGTGCCTTGCCAGTCGAAAACACCGCGCCTGCCGCTCACTCTGCCAAAACGCTCCCGGATCTGATGGATTGTCCGGCAATCGGGGCCAAGACTGACGACCTGTTGGAAAACGCGTGGCATGACCGAAAAACTAATCTGACCGTCCAACAGAACGCAACGGGAGCCCGCTCCGGCGCCTCTACCTGACGATCGTCAGCCGCTCAGCCGCTCGTGTGATGGCGGTATAGAGCCAGCGCTGGCGGGTTTCCTTGAAGGCCCAGCTTTCATCGAACAGCACGATCTCGTTCCACTGCGAGCCCTGTGCCTTGTGCACGGTCAGCGCGTAGCCATAGTCGAAATCGTCGAAGCGCTTCTTCTGCTGCCAGGGGATATCGGCGTCCGGATCCTCGAAGGCCGCCTTGAGCAGCTTGATCTTGGCGACACCGCGACCCGGATCGTCCTCTTCGGGAGAAACCAGCAGATTGATGCCGGGCTTCACCGTTTCGCGCGATGAGGTCATCACCTTCCACAGCGAGCCATTGAGCAGACCCTTGGCCGGATCGTTGCGCAGGCAGACCAGCTTGTCGCCGGCCTGCGGATAGTCGGCATTGAAGCCTTTGAGCTCGCGCAGCCGCTGATTGTAGCGACGCCGCGTGCGGTTGGTGCCGACCAGCACCTGGTCCGCCTTCAGCACCAGGTCCTGGGTGACGTCTTCCTTGCCGATGACCTGCGCCGTGCCATAGTCGCCACGCATGAACTCGCGGCCCTCGCGCACATCGAGCGCCAGCCGCAGGATCGGATTGTCGCGCGCCTGGCGGTGGATTTCGGTGAGCAGGAAATCCGGCTCGTGGTCGGTGAAGAAGCCGCCGCCCGAGATCGGCGGCAACTGGCCGGGGTCGCCGAGCACCAGGATCGGCGTGCCGAAACTCATCAGGTCGCGGCCAAGCTGTTCGTCGACCATCGAGCATTCGTCGATGACGACCAGTTTGGCCCGCGAGATCGGGCTCTGCCGGTTGAGCGAAAAGGTCGGCGACATCGAGGTCTTGCCGGTGACTTCGTCCGACACCGACTCCTCGCCCTTCGGCCTGTAGATCAGCGAATGGATGGTGCGGGCATTGACCGCGCCCTTGGAGCGCAGAACCTGTGCGGCCTTGCCGGTGAAGGCGGCGAACTGCACCTGGCCGTCGACATGTTCGGCGAAATAACGCGCCAGCGTCGTCTTGCCGGTGCCAGCATAGCCGAACAGCCGAAACAGCTGCGGCTTACCGGTCTTGAGCCAGCGGGCAACCGCTTGCAGCGCCTCGTCCTGTTGGGGAGAGAATTCCATCAGCGCGAGAGACCGGATTCGCAAGGGAAAGACAAGACAGCTGTCACCACCATCGACTCGTCGGGACGCCCCGGTGTCGCCGACGGGTCAGGATATCAGGTGCAAACCAGAACGTAAAGGGAACAAAGCCAGCATGAGTTGGACCGCAAGATTAGCGCGCTCTGGACTCTAAGCCCTAGAGTCGCATTCTCCCGTAGGATAATGGTGCAAGACGAAAAGATAGGAATGGCAGGTGCCGACGGAGCAGCCACACCGAGACATATTCTTCTACATTGGCCCCCGGCTCAGCTGGCTGCCAACGTACAATCTCGATCAGCTTTTGGAAAAGGCGTTTCGAGAAAGTCCTTTCAGTTCAAATATGATGGAGGCCGGCTACGCCCAATCGGAGATGCTCAACGAGTATCGCGCGATTGTCGAAATCTCTTCGGCATTCAATCGTGTCCACCACAAAAACTCATTGTATGAGGCGGTCAATAGATCGCAATCTGAAATCGACGAAGCGCTTCGATCCAACGACAGCGATAACTATCCAAGCTACAGCCGTCTATTGGACTTGCTAATTCAACGTGGCGTCCTTGTGCGCCGAGAGCCGGCAACCGATTGATTTTCCAGAACAGGCCATTTGCGTGTGGGTCTGAGGCGACCTATCCGGTCGGCCGGGGATCGTTTTCCAGCAGGATCGGCTTGCCGTGTGGTGTGGCGTGCGCCGCGCGCTCCCAGGCTTCAGCCATCGCGTCGACATCGGCTCTGGCTGCCAGCCCTTTTGAAACAAGCAGGCTTTCCAGTGCCGCCAGCCAATGTTCGTAATAGTCGTGGCCGTCGGCAGCAGCACCGGGCTTCTTCACTTCGCTCGACAGCGCCTGCGCCCACTCGCTCCACGAGAACAGACCCTTGTCGTGCAGCGCTACCGTCATGGCGAAGGCTTCGGCCTGCCATGGCTCGGCAAACACCGGGGCATCGATGCCCGGTGGCAGCTCGGCCACATCCGTGTCACGCCGGTTCAAGATAGCTCTCCCAGGCATCGATCGACACGCTTAGCGCCGGGTCGGCGCCCTCGCCCCAGATTTCCGATCCTTCGAAAACCACGGTGTAGACCCATTGCGGGTTTTCGCCGTGCCCATGCGCGTTGCTGTCGGGGAACACGAACCCATCACGCACGGCCTCGATGACGCCACGCTTGCCACGGGCGTAGCGTGGCAGCCGCGTGTGGCCGGTCGGGTTGAAGTTCTTGGTCCGCACGGGATCGCCGGCCTTGAACCGCGCCGCCGTCGCAACCGGCCGGTCGCAAGGCCCGCCCTTGGCCAGCACACCAGGTACGTTTTCCGCCTTCAGCACCCTTTTCGGCGCCGCTGCCGGATCGATCGCCTCTCCTGCTGCCAGATCGCGCTGGGTGACGAAGCCATGGCGCTTGAGCAGGATCTCCAGCGCCTTGATCCAGATCTGGTAGTAGCTCGAGGCATAATAGTCGGCCGGATGCAGCGATTCCCGTGCATGCCGGCTCTCGTCGATGTTCCAGGCGCCCATGGCGCCGGCAGTCAGCGTCACGCCGAGCGCCCGCCTTTCCCAGGCGGCGTGGAAATAGGGTTCGTCCTTTTCGGGCGCGACCGGGCCGAACCCCATCTGTCCGCCAAGATCCTGCGGCCCGTTCATGCCGGCTGTCTCGCCAGGCCGGTGCCGATCATCGCATCGCGGCTCACCAACTCCGCCAGCCGCTCCTCGCTCCAGCCCTCGGTGCCCTCGGGCCGCATCGGCACGACGAGATAGCGCAGCTCCGCGGTCGAATCCCAGACGCGGATCTTCTTGTCCGCCGGCAGCGTCAGCCCGAACTCTTCCAGCACCCCGCGCGGATCGATCACCGCGCGCGAGCGATAGGGCGGCGCCTTGTACCAGACCGGCGGCAGGCCAAGCACCGACCACGGATAGCAGGAGCACAGCGTGCAGACGACGAGGTTGTGCGTGTCCTCGGTGTTGAACACCGCCTGCATGTGCTCGCCTTGCCGGCCCGAATAGCTCAGCGATTCGATCGCCGCCGTCGCGTCGCGCTTCAGCCAGTCGGCATAGGCTGGATCGCTCCAGGCTTTCGCCACCACCCTGGCGCCATTGCGCGGGCCGATTTTCGTCTCGTAAGTATCAACGATGACGTCGATCGCGGCCGGATCGATCAACCCTTTCTGGGTGAGGATGGTTTCCAGAGCGCGCACGCGGGCGGCAAACGGATCGAGTTCGTTGTCGTGATCATGATCGTGTGACATGGCGGCAAATTACGGTTCCGGTGACGCCGCCGCAAGCACGACGGCTTGGGCCAGCGGCACAGGGCGCTGGCCCTGCTTCTATTCAGCGGCCGCCCGCTGCGGTTCGGGCAGCATTTCTTCCCTGGCCTCGAACAGCGAGGGCTGGTCGACATCTTCGACCGGGCTCGGCTCGCCCTTGCGCTTCGACCAAAGCCCGACCAGCCAGCCTGAAAAATTCTCCATGTAGACATAGATCACCGGCGTCACGAACAGGGTGAGCGCCTGCGACGCAAGCAGACCGCCGACAACGGCAACGCCGAGCGGCTGGCGTAGCTCGGCGCTGGCGCCGGTGCCGAGCGCGATCGGGAATGTGCCCATCAGTGCCGCCAGCGTCGTCATCATGATCGGCCGGAAACGCATCAGGCAGGCCTTATGGATGGATTCCTTGGCGGACATGCCATCACGTCGGAGCTCCAGCGCGACGTCCACCATCATGATGCCGTTCTTCTTGACGATGCCGATCAGCATCAGGATGCCGATCACCGCGATGACCGACAAATCCATGCCGGCAAAATGCAGTGCAACGACCGCCCCGAGCACAGCCGACGGCAGGCCGGTGAGGATTGTGAGCGGGTGGATGAAGCTCTCGTACAGGATGCCGAGCACGATATAGATGGTCAGGATCGCGCCGCCGACCAGAAGACCCTGGTTGGCCAGCGAATCCTGGAAGGTCTTGGCCGTGCCGGCAAAGGTCGTCGAGATCGCCGTCGGCATGCCGATCTGCTCTTTGAGCGCGTTGATACGGGTCACACTGTCGCCGAGCGCCACGCCTTGCGGCAGGTTGTAGGAGATCGTCACGGCCGGAAGCTGGCCGAGCTGGTTGACCGTCAAGGCGCCGGCCGTGCGGTCGACCCGGGCGAAGGCGCCAAGCGGAACCAGACTGCCGCTCGCCGTCTTCATCTGGATGGCGAGCATCCGCTCGGGCGACCATTCGATCTTGGGATCGAGTTCGGCGATGACTTCGTAGCTGTCGGCCGAACCGAAGATTGTCGAGACCTGGTTGGTGCCGAACCCGCCATAGAGGGCGGAGCGCAGCGTGTCGGTATCGATGCCGAGTTGCGCGGCTTTATCGCGATCCACCACCAGCGTCGCCTGCAGCGCATTGTTCTGCAGGTCGCTGGTGACATCGGTGAAGGTCGCATGGTCGGCCGCCATCGCGTCATTCATCTTCTGCGCCCAGATATCGGTCTGGCCGGTATCGAGGCCCTGAACCACGAGCTGGTAGGCGCTGGCCGACGACCGTGAACCCAGCCTCAGGTTCTGCACCGGCTGCATGTAGGTCTCGATACCCGGCACATTGGCCAGTTGCTTGCGCAGATCCGACTGCACCTTCTCGATATCCGGGCGTTGGCTCTTGTCCTTCAACTGAACGTAGAGCTGGCCCTGGTTCAGCGCATTGTTGCCGCTGCCAGCCGACCATGCCACATGCGAAACATAGGGCGAATGGGAAAAGACGTTGGCCACCTGCCCTTGCAGCTTCACCATGGCGTCAAACGAAATGTCCTGTCGCGCGATGGTGGTCACCGATATCTGGCCGATATCCTCCTGCGGGAAGAAGCCCTTCGGCGAGATCTGGATCAGCCACACCGACGCTGCCGCGGTGCCGACAAAGACGAGGAACACCAGGAAGGTGTGCCGCAGGCAGAAGCTCAAGACCCGGTCGTAGCTGCGCGTGACGAGGTCCTGCTTATGGCCAGGGCCATGCTTGTCGCGGTCGACCTTGGTCACCGACAGCAGCCGCGAGCACAGCATCGGCGTCAGCGTCAGCGACACGAACATCGACGCCAGGATGGCGACCGTCACCACGACGGCGAACTCGTTGAAGATGCGCCCGATGACGCCGCCCATCAGCAGCACCGGGATGAACACCGCCACCAGCGAGATCGAGATCGAGATGATGGTGAAGCCGATTTCGCGCGCGCCCTTCAGCGACGCATCGAAGGCCGACAGCCCATCCTCCTCCATGTGGCGGAAGATGTTTTCCAGCATGACGATGGCGTCGTCCACGACGAGGCCCACCGCAAGCGTCAGGCCCATCAGCGAGATGTTGTCGATGGAAAAGCCGAACAGGAACATCGCGCCGAGCGTGGCGATCAGCGAAATCGGCACCGCCACGGCCGGGATGATGGTCGCCGTCACCCGGCGCAGGAACACGAAGATCACCATCACCACCAGGGCGATGGTCAAAAGCAGCGTGAACTGGACGTCGTCGACGGCCTGACGGATCGAGGCCGAACGGTCGTTGAGCAGCTTGATCGAGGCGGCGGCCGGCATCTGGTCCTGGAAGGACGGCAGCATCGCCTTGACCTTGTCGACGACGTCGACCGTGTTGGCGTCGGGCTGGCGCTGCACCGCCATGATGATCGCGCGGGTGCCATCGTACCAGCTCGCCGTCGTCGTGGTCTGCACCGAATCGACGACGCGGGTCACCTCGCCCAGCCGTACCGGGTGACCGTTTTTGGTGGCGATGATGATGTTGGAGAAGCCGGCCGCGTTGTTGAGCTGCGTGTTGGCGGTGATGGTGAGCTGCTGCTTGTCGTTCTGGAGCACGCCGAGCGGCGTGTTGCTGTTGGCCGACGCAACCGCCGCCTGCAACTGGTCGATCGAGATGCCGCGCGCGGCAAGCGCGGTCGGATCGATCTGGATGCGCACGGCGTATTTCTGCTGGCCGTAGATCGAAACCTGCGCGACGCCGTCGATGGTCGATAGCGACGGCGAGATGACGTTCTCCGCGAAAGCATCGAGATCGGTCAGCGGAACCGTGTCGCTGACCAGCGACATCAACAGGATCGGTGCGTCGGCGGGATTGACCTTGCGGTAGCTCGGCGGCGCCGTCATCTCCGGCGGCAGCGATTTCTGCGTGCGCGCGATCGCCGCCTGGACGTCGGCCGCGGCCGCGTCGATGTCGCGGTTGAGCACGAACTGGATGGCGATCGAGGTCGAGCCGAGCGAATTGGTGGTCGAGATCGAATCGATGCCGGCAATGGTCGCGAACTGCTTGATCAGCGGCGTCGCCACCGACGTGGCCATGGTCTCGGGCGACGCGCCAGGCAGCGAGGCCGAAACATTGACCACCGGGAATTCGGCGCTCGGCAGGGCTGCCACCGGCAGGAACTTGTAGGCAAACACTCCGCCCAGCACGAGGGCGAACGACATGAGCAGCGTGGCGACGGGCCTGCGGATGCAGAATTCGGAAATCATTGGGCCGCCTCGCCGGCTTTGGTGGCGTCAGCCACCTTGGGAGCGGCCTGGCTGCCGGCTGCGGCCGTGGCCTTGCCTTCATGCACCGCAGCGCCGTCCTTCAGCCTCGTCTGGCCCTCGATGACGACACGCTCGCCGCTTTTCAGCCCCTGGCCGATAGCGCTGTTTTCGCCTTCGGTCAGCGCCACCTGCACCGGCCGCATCTCGACGGTGTTGTCCGGCTTGACCACATAGACGAAAGGGCCCTTCTGGCTCGGCTGGACCGCGACGGTGGGAACGGAGGTCATCTGCGGCATGATGCCGGCCTCCAGGATGACGTTCACATATTGGCCAGGCCATAGCGAAAGATCGGCATTCGGAATGCTTGCCCGGGTGGCGATCGTGCCCGACGCGGTGTCCACGCTGGAATCGACGAAATCGAGCGTACCTTTGCCGATCGGCGTTGGGTCACCGTCCTTGGTCAGGGTGACCGCCCCTTGCTGCGGATTGGCAAGCGCCTTGTGCAACAGCGCCAGATTGCTTTCCGGCAGATTGAAGTTGACCTGCAGCGGGTCCATCTGGGTGATGGTCACCAGCGGGGTCGCAGTGCTGCTGCCATTGCTCGTGCTGACGAGGTCGCCGACGGCGACGCTGACCGCGCCCAGCCTGCCGGAAATCGGCGCCGTGATCGTGGCAAAGCCAAGCTGGACGTTGTCGGCGTCGATTGTCGCCTTGTCGGCATCGACGGTCGCCGCGGCAGCCTTTGCCGCAGCGACGGCCTGGTCGTAGGTCTGTTGCGTGCCGGCCTGCTTGGCGACCAGATCCTTGGCGCGCTGGAGATCGGACTGCGAGCTGGCGAGCATCGCCTGGTCCTTGGCGAGCGTCGCCTGATCCTTGGCAAGCTGCGCCCTCAGCGCCCGGTCATCGAGCGAAAACAGAACGTCGCCGACCTTCACCATCTGCCCGTCCTTGACGTCGATCGAGACGATCTGGCTGGAGACCCGCGCGTTGATGCTGACGACGGCCGGAGAGGAGACGAAGCCGATCGCGTAACGCCGGATCGGGAAATCGGCGGTCGAGGCGACTGCCGAGAGGATGGAGGCCGAGCGCGCCGCGCTGGCGCCTTTCTTGTCCGAACCCGCTGCCGGTTTGTCCGACGCCGCCACCTGCTTCACGCCGACAAGCTGTTGCACCTTGCCCAGCGCGTCAGGCGAAACATAGAACCACGCCGCCCCTGCCAGGCAGGCAACGGCAAGCAACGAAAGACCGACTTTTCCACGCATGGTCCAAGGTCCTCTCCACCCGACACGTCGTGGTCTGATGGTTCTATTCTAGCGCAAATCACGGCCCGTTGCCGCGATTTAGCCGAATAGATAGGACACGCCTTTGTCGGAAAAGGGCCAAAACACGGCATTACGAAGATTTAATGTGCACTGCACAATGGATGTGCAGTGCGGCCTGACTCCCGATCCGGACGGTCCGCCGAGAGTCCGGATCCTGTGCGCCCCAGGCCTATTTAAGCATCGGCCACAGCGTCGCCGCCAGCAGCACGCCCATGGCGATGTTGAACCATTTCAGCCGCACCGGGTCCGACAGGAACCCGCGCAGCGCGGTGCCGAAACCCGCCCATACCGAGACGCTCGGCAAATTGACGACGGTGAAGGCCACGGCGATCAACACCACCGACAGGAATGGATGCTCCGGATTGGTGTAGACGGCCATGGCGGTGATCGCCATCACCCATGCCTTGGGATTGACCCATTGGAACGCCGCCGCATCGATGAAGCGCATCGGCTGCGCCTTCACCTCGCCCTTGCCGCTGAGCGAGCGCGACATGGCGATCTTCCAGGCAAGATAGAGCAGATAGGCGCCGCCGGCGATCTTCAATCCGGTGTGCAGCGCCGGGAACGCCGTCAGCACAGCGCCGAGGCCAAGGCCCACGGCGACCAGCAGCACCAGGAAACCGATGCTGATGCCAAGCATGTGCGGAACCGATCTGACGATGCCGAAATTCACGCCCGATGCCAGAAGCATGAGATTGTTCGGCCCCGGCGTGATCGAGGTCACGAAGGCGTAGACGAGCAGGGCAAGGAATGCTTCAAGCGACATGATATCCTCCCTGATAAGTCAGCATTATTGTCTCTTCCCGGCGACCGAGCAAAGGCCACGGACAGCCCACAGCGGGGCCAGATGCCTCTCCCCTTTTGAAGGTGCTGGGCCGTTCGGCGCTTGCTACATCGCCTGTGGGCCGCGGTTCAACGCCGCCACGCCGGTGCGGCAGATTTCGACCAGGCCGAGCGGCTTCATGATGGCGATGAACTGGTCGATCTTGGTGCCCTTGCCGGTGATCTCGAAGATGAAATGCTCGGTGTTGGCATCGATGACGCTGGCGCGAAACGCGTCGGCCAGCCGCAGCGCCTCGACGCGGGCCTCGCCGGTGCCGGCCACCTTGACCAGCGCCAGTTCGCGCTCCAGAGGCCGCTCCTGGCCGGATTCATGCGAACGCACGGTCAGGTCGACGACGCGGTGCACCGGCACGATGCGCTCGAGCTGATGTTTGATCTGCTCCAGCACATGCGGCGTGCCGCGCGTCACGATGGTGATGCGCGACAGGTGCTTCTCATGTTCGGTCTCGGAGACGGTCAGGCTCTCGATGTTGTAGCCGCGCCCGGAAAACAGGCCGATGACCCGGGCAAGCACGCCCGGCTCGTTGTCGACCAGCACGGAAAGCGTGTGGTTTTCCGGCTTTTCCGTTTCCTTGGCGATGAAATAGGCCGAACCGGTCGGCTGTAGCTGTGCGTTCATGACATGAATCTCGATTTCAAGCTCTTGAGCTAATTCTCTGTTTGCGCACGGCTTCTCGTGACAGCCCTGCCTCGTATCTGCTGGCTACACCAGTTCCCTGCCCTTGGCGTCGATGGCGTTGGCCACCGCCTCGTCGGTCGCCTCGTCGGGCAACAGCATCTCGTTGTGCGCCTTGCCCGACGGGATCATCGGGAAGCAATTGGCGAGCGTCGCCACGCGGCAATCGAACAGCACCGGCTTCCTGACCGAGATCATCTCCTTGATCGCGTCGTCCAGTTCATCCGGCTTCTCGCAGCGAATGCCGTGGCCGCCATAGGCCTCGGCCAGCTTGACGAAGTCCGGCATCGCTTCGGTGTAGGAATGCGACAGCCGGTTGCCGTGCAGCAGCTGCTGCCACTGCCGCACCATGCCCATATACTGGTTGTTCAGGATGAAGATCTTGATCGGCGCATTGTGCTGCACGGCAGCGCTCATCTCCTGCATCGTCATCTGCACCGAAGCGTCGCCGGCAATGTCGATGACCAGCGCGTCGGGATGCGCGATCTGCACGCCGAGCGCCGCCGGCAGGCCATAGCCCATCGTGCCCAGCCCGCCCGACGTCATCCAGCGGTTCGGCTTCTCGAAATGATAGTGCTGCGCCGCCCACATCTGGTGCTGACCGACCTCGGTGGTGATGTAGGTGTCCATGTCCTTGGTCAGCGCGTAGAGCCGCTCGATGGCGTATTGCGGCATGATCACGTCGTTGTTCATCTTGTAGGCGAGCGAGTCGCGCGCGCGCCATTTGGCGATCTGCTCCCACCAGGGGTAGAGCGCCTTCTTGTCGGCCTTGGCGCCCGCCCGCCACAGCCGCACCATATCCTCCAGCACCCGGCCGACATCGCCGATGATCGGCACCTCGGTGTGGACGTTCTTGTTGATCGACGACGGATCGATGTCGATGTGGATCTTCTTCGAGTTCGGCGAGAAGGCGGTCAGCCGCCCGGTGATGCGGTCGTCGAAACGCGCGCCGATGCAGATCATCACGTCGCAGTCATGCATGGCCATGTTGGCTTCATAGGTGCCGTGCATGCCGAGCATGCCCATCCAGTTCTTGCCCGATGCCGGATAGGCACCGAGGCCCATCAGCGTCGAGGTGATCGGAAAACCGGTGAGATCGACCAGTTCGCGCAGCAGATGGCTTGCTTCCGGGCCGGAATTGATAACGCCGCCGCCGCTATAGATGATCGGCTTCCGGGCGCCGGCCATCAGCTCGACCGCCGCCTTGATCTTTTCCAGGTCGCCCTGGACCTTGGGCTGGTAGCTGGTGCGCGGCGCGATCTGCGGCGGGACGTAGAATCCCTTGGCGAACTGCACGTCCTTCGGAATGTCGACGACGACCGGACCGGGGCGGCCGGTGGTCGCGACATGGAAAGCCTCGTGGATGGTCGCGGCGAGTTCGTTGACGTCCTTCACCAGCCAGTTGTGCTTGGTGCAGGGGCGCGTGATGCCGACCGTATCGCATTCCTGAAACGCATCCGAGCCGATCAGCGAGGTCGGCACCTGCCCGGTCAGGCAAACCAGCGGGATCGAATCCATCAGCGCGTCCTGCAGCGGCGTCACCGCATTGGTGGCGCCGGGGCCCGAGGTCACCAGCATCACGCCGGCCTTGCCGGTCGAGCGCGCATAGCCTTCCGCCGCATGGCCGGCGCCCTGCTCGTGGCGCACCAGGATGTGCTCGACCTCGTCCTGCTGGAAGATCTCGTCATAGATCGGAAGGACAGCGCCGCCCGGATAGCCGAAGACATGCTTGACGCCATTGTCCTTCAGCGCCTGCACCACCATTTCGGCGCCAGTCATTTCGCGCCGCTCGTTCTGTCCGTTGCTCATCGGTCTGGTCCCGTACTGTCGCCCTTTGGGCGTTGCCATGTGGGTGTTATTGGTTCGTTTAGTCGTGTTTCAGGCAATAAAAAAGGCCCCCGAGGGAGCCTGTGTCTTGCGCATGGGGGGTTTTCGCCCGGCGGTTACACCGCCTTGCCCACGCGCTTTCCTACGAGAATGAGTGCCGTTTTCATGGTGGCGGACACTAAGGGCGGGAAAGGCAGCCTGTCAACGGGAAAAATCGCGCCGGCGCGCGCAGCGTGCCGGCGCGACTGCGGTGATCAGCCCGGCGCCTTGCAGCGGGAAACGCGCGGATCGCATTTGGATGTCTTCTTGGCCTGCATCTTTGCCGGTGGACGGTGGGGCGCCACGTTCGCCGGACCATGGTGCTGGGACATGCGCATGGCCAATGCCTGCTGATGCGGCTTTTGCGGCCCAGCCCCGCGTGCGAGACGCTGCCCAGAAACCGAGCCGGGCGAAACCGGGTTGGACGACGATTTTACAACGACACGTCCATTGCCTGTGGTCTTGCCGGCAGGGGCCTTGAGCGTATCGGCCTTCACGCCGTTGCCGGCGACCATCCGCTTGCGCACGGCATCACCCGGTTTCGCGATGGCGGGATTGCCCGCCGCCACAGCGCCCGAGGAAATGGCCTTGTCGCCGGTCAGCGTCTTGGGGCCACGACCCGCCACGGTTTGCCCGTTTCCATCGGCAGTCCGGGCGGGCGTTCCGTTGCCGGCCAGCCTCTTGATCTCCGCGCCCCTGGAAGCATCGAGCCGTGCACTGGCAAACACCCCTTTGCGAGGCGGAACCACTCTTGCCGCCTTGATAGAGTCTATGACGGGCTTCGGGAACTGCTGCAGCCTGGGCCCGGCATTGATCGCGACGACCTGGTTGCCGAGCCGCACATGCGGCGCGTTGTTGACCGTGACGGTCTGGTTGATGATCGTCGTGTTGCGCACGATGACGACGTTTTCCTGAACCGGCCGCACCACCCTGACCAGATCGACCGCGCCGATCGCCGCCACCGGCACGAAGCACCACCAGGCGTCGTCGAAGGAGGCATCGATGTCGGGCGGTGCCGGCGCCCAGCCGACATCGTTGCCGCCCTGGCGCCAGACCACCCAGGCTGGCGCCCATTGGTCGCCGGCGATCCACACCCAGCCGAAATCGGGATCATAGGTCCAGCGGCCATAGTGATAGACGACATCGCCGAATGGCTCGGTGGATTGCCAGTACCAGCCATCGTCGGTCCAGACCCATCTGCCTTCGGTGTAGGGCCGCCATTCGGTACGGACCGTGGGAACCCAGACGTCGCCGAAGCGGCTGGAGGTTCGCCATCCGCCATAGTTTGAAAGCCTTTCGCGGAGGGTGACGGAGATTTCCGCCGCGTGCGCCTGAGTTCCAGGCAGCACCAGCGGGCTGGTCAAAGTCGCGCTCATGGCCATGACCAGAGCCAGGGCAGCGGCGCGTGTGCGCCGGCCGATAGAATGAACTGAAAATGCTTGCATAACGGGCTCCAGAGTTCCGCATCCAGAAAATCCCCGGGAACCGCCCTGTTGCCCGCCACCGCTTCCCGGCTTCTCACCGATCGGTTGTCATCAGCCTCGGTGACCGCATTGCGGCATATGACCATCAATTTTGCGCGACTGGCGCGGCATTGTCCCGGCGTTCGGAATCGGAGCGTCCGTTCCCGAGACCTGGGTGTTCCAAAACCGCTTGGTGATCTCAATTTCCGGATAAGCCGTTGAAACCGCTTGAAACTATGGTGGGGCGTGACGAGGGCCGCCATCTCTGCCGATACTTGGCTTTCCGGCCGGCACGTCCGGCGGA
The DNA here is from genome assembly GCF_004919685.1 of Mesorhizobium norvegicum. Taxonomy (GTDB): domain Bacteria; phylum Pseudomonadota; class Alphaproteobacteria; order Rhizobiales; family Rhizobiaceae; genus Mesorhizobium; species Mesorhizobium norvegicum. The sequence goes on from NZ_SMYZ01000117.1 coordinate 40,769, forward strand.
GCCACCATGACGATCTGGATTTCACGGGAGGAAACCTGATGCTCGACAAAGCCCCTAGCAAGAAACTGTCCGACCTGCTCGACCAATTCGGCGCCGCCTTGGCCGCCAATGACATCGACAAAGCGGTCGATTGCTTTCAGGAGGATTGCTACTGGCGCGACCTCGTCACCTTCACCTGGAACATAAAGACCATGGAAGGCCGCGACCAGGTTCGCGACATGCTGAAAAGCCAGTTGTCGAAAACCAGGCCGTCACACTTTGCCATCGCCAAGGGCGAGGACGCGACCGAGAGCGGCGGGTTGATCGAGGGCTGGATCAGCTTCGAGACGGAGGTGGCGCGCGGCTTCGGCCATATCAGGCTGAAGGACGGCAAGATCTGGACGCTGCTGACCACCATGGCCGAGCTGAAAGGCCACGAGGAGCCGGCGGGTTTCGCGCGGCCGATGGGCGCCAAACACGGCTCGGGCAAGAACCGTCCGACATGGAAGGAAGAGCGCGAGAAGGAGGCCGCCGAACTCGGCTTCAAGACGCAGCCCTATACGGTCATCATCGGCGGCGGCCAGGGCGGCATCGCGCTCGGCGCGCGGCTGCGGCAACTCGGCGTGCCGACCATCATCATCGAGAAGAACGAGCGGGCCGGCGACAGCTGGCGCAAACGCTACAAGTCGCTCTGCCTGCATGACCCGGTCTGGTACGACCATCTGCCCTATATCGATTTCCCGAAGAACTGGCCGGTCTTCTCGCCCAAGGACAAGATCGGCGACTGGCTGGAAATGTACACCAAGGTGATGGAGCTGAATTACTGGTCCTCGACCGAGGCCAAAAGCGCTTCCTATGACGACAAGAAGAAGGAATGGACCGTCGTCGTCCACCGCGACGGCAAGGACATCACGCTGAGGCCCAAGCAGCTGGTGCTGGCGACTGGACAGTCCGGCAAGGCCAATCTGCCGAAATTCAAGGGCATGGAGACCTTCAAGGGCGACCACCACCACTCCTCGAAGCATCCGGGTCCCGACGCCTATGCCGGCAAAAAGGCCGTTGTCATCGGATCCAACAATTCCGCCCATGACATCGCCGCGGCACTTTGGGAAGCCGGCGCCGACGTCACCATGGTGCAGCGCTCGAGTACCCATATCTCCAGATCCGACACGTTGATGGAAATCGGACTGGGTTCGCTCTATTCGGAGCAGGCGCTGCAGAATGGCATCACCACGGCCAAGGCCGACCTGATCTTTGCCTCGCTGCCCTACAAGATCCTGCACGAATTCCAGATCCCGGCCTATGCCGAAATGAAGAAACGCGACGCGACATTCTACAAGGGACTGGAAAAGGCCGGTTTCATGCTCGACTGGGGCGACGACGAGTCAGGCCTGTTCATGAAGTACCTCAGGCGCGGTTCCGGCTATTATATCGATGTTGGCGCCTCGCAGCTGGTCATTGATGGTTCGATCAAGCTGAAGAGCGGCGTCGACGTCAAAGAGATCAAGCAGCACTCGGTTCTGCTCAGCGACGGGTCGGAACTGCCTGCGGACCTCATCGTCTACGCCACCGGCTACGGCTCGATGAATGGCTGGGCCGCCGATCTGATATCGCGCGAAACCGCCGACAAGGTTGGCAAATGCTGGGGCCTCGGCTCGGACACAACCAAGGATCCCGGCCCTTGGGAAGGCGAGTTGCGCAACATGTGGAAGCCGACGCAACAGGAGGCGCTGTGGTTCCACGGCGGCAATTTGCACCAGTCACGTCATTATTCGCAGTTCCTGTCGCTGCAATTGAAGGCGCGGCACGAAGGCATCGCGACGCCGGTCTACGGGCTGCAGCAGGTCCATCACAAGGGATAGCCGGGCCTGACACAAGATACTCAGCGAGGTGCGGCGAGTGCCGCACCTTCGGCATCGCTATGAACGTGGAATATGCGCCGCTTCGATCGGCCCAGGCCTGCTGGCCATATCGAGGCGACGGGGCTCGCCAAGGGAGGCTCTCAGCGGCACTTCAGGAGCGTCTGCGGCACGCCCGCGCTCCCGACAATTGTCGGGGCGGTGTGGCGTCACCGCACCTTGCCCGTCGAAGCAGAAGCACATCTGTTGCCTCCCGGTTGCCGCCGTCAGGCGCGATCGCGAAAGTCGCTGACAACCCGCTGCAGCAGCGGCACGTAGTCGCGAAACGTCCGCGTCTTCATGTTGGCGATCTTGCCGCTCTCATCCCAGATGCGGACCCGGACCGCTTCCTCGTGGAAGGGGTTCTTGCGGAACTCGGCCACCTCCTCGGCGCTCATCGGCCCGCCTTGCAGCGACAGCGTATGGACCGAGGCCTGCGAGAGCCTGCCGAAATAGGTCGGGTCGGTGGCGCAGAGATAGCGCTTGGCCGCGACATGCAGCCTGACGCATTCGACGATGACGGGCGGAAAGAACGGCGCCAGCACCTCGCCGCCGGCTTCATCATGATGCTTGTCCTCGACATCCTCGGGTGAATAGGTGCCGAACTCGCTGGTGTAGTGGCCGATGTCGTGCAGCAGTGCCGCCGCGACCAGCTCGTCGGGCGCGCCGTCCTTTTCGGCGAACCAGGCGCCTTGCAGCATGTGCTCCGACATGGTGACGGGTTCGCCGAGATAGGATTCCGCACCCCGGCGCTCAAAGATGTCGGCGATGAACTCGACGATGGTGTCCGCGTTCAGGTCCTGGCCGCTCATTCCGCCGCCTCCTTGAACCCGTGCTCGATCGCCGCAAGCGTCGACAGCAAGCCATCCTTGTCGGCGTAACAGCCTTGCAGCCAGCGCTTGCCGGTGCCGGAAAACGCCTTGCGCGCATGCATGACGCGCGTGTTGTCGACGATGAACGCCTGCCCTGCTTCGAGCTTGAACGTCACTTCGAAGGACGGATCCTCGATCAGCTCTGCGAACCGGCGATAGGCGGCGTAGTACGCCTCCATGCTGGCGAACGGCACATCGACCGTCGGCGCCAGCGAACGGTTATTGAAGCGGATGCAGATCAGTTCGCCATCGGGCCCAAGCTCGATCATCGGCCGCTTCGCCTGCAGTCGCACACCCGACGAACCGGCATATTCGAAGCGCGCCGGGCATGAACTCAACAGCCGGAAGCCTTCCGGGTTCTCAGCCTGCAGCGCAGCCGCGACGGCAAACCCGTCGACGACGCTGGACTCGCCGCCCTCAACCGTATTCTCGATGCAGGACAGGATCTGCAGCGTCGGCACAGGGTCGCGATAGGGATTGTCGGTGTGCGCCTGGAGGCCGAGATTGGTGTAGGCGAGATTGCTGGGATTGACCTCGGCGCGCACTTCGAACCAGCGCCCGTAATTGGTCTCCCTGATATAGCCGAACAGATCGGACACTTTGCAAAGCGCTCCGGATTCGGCCGGCAGATCGTCCATCACCGCGAAGCCATAGGCTTTCACCGCCGACAGCCACTGCCGCAGGACGGCGCGGTCGCGGCTGGCGGCAGGGTAGCCGGCGCGCGGCACCGAATTCTGCATAGTGGCCTTGGTCCATCGCACGGTGTCCTCGCCTGTCCAGCCAGCCTGGCGGGCCGCGTTGCGATCATAGGCATTGGCGCGCAGCCATGCCGCCGGGAAACTCACCGTTTTTTGCTCGGGCACGAAGCTGACTTCCAGGGCGCCGCCCTTGATCGACGCGGCGCCGATCTTGGTCTCGGCGGGAATGTCGAGAATGGTGATCAGCCGTTGGCCATTGCCGGCGCTGCGCGTCTTGTCGTCCAGCGCATTGTCGCGCAGCCACATGGCGTGGAAACGGGTGCGCGACCCGTCCTTCCAGCCAAGTTCGATTGTTCTGCCTTCGTCGCCGATCAGCACGTGGGTGAGCATGGAGATCCGTTCCTGTCCGCTACGCCTGCGGTCCGATCCGCAGGTTTCGATTGCATGTTGATCGCGCGACAGGCATAACTCAAATTATCATTTTTTGGCCAATGACTGTAAATCTCTAATGGCTAGAACGATCCCACCCTTGCCGCCGCTTGACTGGCTGCGCAGTTTCGAGGCCGCGGCGCGGCTGTCGAATTTCACCGCGGCGGCAGCCGAGCTTGGCCTTACTCAGGCAGCCGTCAGCCAGCACATCCGGTTTCTCGAGGAGCGGCTGAAGACGCGCCTGTTTTCGCGGCTGGCGCGCGGCGTCGCGCTGTCACCAGAGGGTGCGGCCTACCTGCCCCACATCCAGTCGGCCTTCGCCACCATCGGCAACAGCACCGCGGAATTGTTCGAGCCGCGCGCCGTCCAGACCGTTTCGATCCGCGCGCCGATCTCCTTTGCCTTGCTGATGCTCGTCCCGGCGCTGCCCAATCTGGCTAAGGCACTGCCGCGCATCCAGCTCGATCTGGTGACGATCCATCGCCCGACCGACTACGACTTGCCGGGCTCCGTGCTCGACATCCGTTTTGGCAACGGATCCTTCCCCGGCCGCGAAGCCGACAGGCTGACCGCCGAGCGGCTCGTGCCGGTGGCGGCGCCGGCGCTCGCCGGCGACGCGGACTGGACCTCCCTGCCGCTGCTTCTGGTTGCCGGCGCACGCGAGATGTGGGCGGAATGGTTCGCCGCCGCCGGGCTGGCTGGCCACCCCAGGCGATCGCACCGCTTCGACAGTTTCGTTGCCGCCATGGAAGCGGCCAAGGCCGGCGCCGGCGTGCTTTTGGGCTCACGGCCACTCGTCGATGCAACGCTCGACAGCAAGACGCTGGTCAGGCTTTCCGACTTCGAACTCTCCAGCACATCGGGACATTTTCTGACCAAGGCATCGACCGCGCGCCTGACCGGAGCCGAGCAGGATTTTCGCCTGTGGCTGCTGTCGCGCCTCTCCGCGCCGGCATGACTGGTTATGAGACTGGCCCGATCCGCTTCCAGTAGATCAGCGTACCGGTCAGCCCGCCATGCGGTTTCAAGGCGTAGTCAGGTATCTCGCCGGCCAGCTTGAAGCCCAACCGCTCGTAGAGGCCTGAAGCGCCCTCCTCGGTTGCCGTGTCCAGAACCAGCAGCGTGCGCCCCTTCTCGACGGCGAGGCTCTCGGCGGCCCGCATCAGGCGCGTGCCCACACCCCTGCCCCGGCAATCGACTGATGTCATCAGCTTGGCGATTTCGGCCCGGTGCGGCTGGTTGGGCGGGCAGTCGAGCAGCAAGGTCACGGTGCCGACCAGGGCCTCGCCGTCCCAGGCGCCAAGCACCGTCCTTTCCCCTCCTGCCGCCGCGGCCAGCGATTTCTCCCAGAATGCACTCGCCGTCTGCGGCGCCAACGGATGCATGAAGCTCACCGATCCGCCGGCCGCCACCGTTGCGACCAGCAATCCGGCCAGCATGTCCTGCGTCTCAACAGCCGGGGTCAGTGTTCCGATCTCGATCGAGTTCATGCGCATGATGTCCTGTGATTTGCGATAGATGCGAGCGCATTCCATCAGTCCAGATGGCGCACGCGGCGTCGCTTTCGCGCCGCCTTGATGGCGCTGATGCGTTCGGTGTCTTCTTCCCTGAGATGCCGCCCGCGCTCCAGAATCTCGAGCGTGTATTCCTCATAGGTCAGGCCAAGCCGCTCGGCCTTGTCCATGCGCAGCAGCATGACCTCGCGGCTCGGCGCCTTCCACGCCTTGGCATGGGCGGCCTGCCAGGCAAGGAAGATGTAGGGATCGCCCTTGCCCCATGGCGGCCCCTTGTACTCATCGAGAGGCGGCCCCCCATTGTGGGAGCGCTTTGGTCTTCTCGCCATGATGTCAGCCCCTGACCAGCGCGACGAGATAGTCGGCGCCGGGCTCCAGGGCATGGAAGGTGCAGTCCGACGGCGCCCCAAGCGCCAGGCAATCGCCTGGCTCTAGCCTGTGCACGGCCTCACCTTCGACGAATTCGAGCCGCCCGGAAATCAGCCATATCTGCTGCTTGATGAAGGCGTAGGAAGCGGCCGGGAAGCTGACTTTGGCGCCCGCCGGCAGCTGCACCCTGATCAGCTCGAGCGGCATGTCGGAAGCCGGCGAAAGGTGCCGTCTGACATAGCCGGTATCGGGATCGCGCCACACCGGCTGGTCGGCCTCGCGCAGCAGCCCGCCACCCTGCAACTCCGCGCGCGCTATCAAGGTTGACAGCGTCATGCCGAAGGCCGACGCGATGCGCACCAGAAGAGCCGCCGTCGGACTGGTCTTGCCGCGCTCGATCGTGCTCAGCATCGCCTTCGAGACGCCGGAACGCTCGGCAAGTTCGGCTAGAGACCAGTCCCGCATGATCCTTTCGGCGTGTATCCTTCGACCGATCGTCGAGGAAATATCGTTCGCTATATCATCCATACGTCCATTATAGCGAAATATCGCCGTGGGAAAAGAGCCGTCTCGCGACAATTTTCTCGGGCTCCTTAATCCTCTCTACACCATCCGACCTCATTGGGCCTTAACCCCATTCCTGTAGGGTCTGATCTCCAGGGAAATGGGGATTGGCCTGTCCATGTATGTCGAACGCGAAGCCTCCGTTGGAGAACCGACATCGCAGGAGCGCCGCAACGCCGAGCAGAACGACAGGCGCATTTTGGGCAACGTCGTGCAATGCGACGGTGCGCGCGCCACCATCAGCGCCTATGCGGACGACGTCGACGGCGCGGTGACCGGCCTGTGGACGGTCGGCAAGATGATTTCCATCAACCTTGGATCCACGCGAACCGTCGGCCTGGTCTACGGAATCGGCAAGTCGGATCGCGCCTGGAGCAATGAGGGCCAAAACGCGATCGAGGTCAGCATCGAGCTGGTCGGCGAAGTGCGTGACGGTGCCGAACCCGGCGCCGGACCGGTCTTCGACCGCGGTATCACAACCTATCCGCATATCGGCGCCGTTGCGCATCGCATCCGCACCCGCGACCTGCAGGCGGTCTATGATCTCGCCGGGCGTCATTCGATCACCATCGGCACGCTCGCGCAGGACGAGACGATCGCCGCCAACATCGCCATCGACGATACGCTGGCGCGTCACTTCGCCATTGTCGGCACCACCGGTGTCGGCAAATCCACCGCCGTCTCGCTGCTGCTGCGAAAGTCGATCGCGGCACGGCCCGACCTGCGCATCCTGATCCTCGACCCGCACAACGAGTTCGCGGCGTCGCTGCCCGAATATTGCGTCCGGGTCGATTCCAAAACCTTGGATCTTCCATTCTGGATGTTCACGCTGGAGGAATTCGCCGAGGTGCTGTTCCGGGGCCGCGAGACCGAGCCGGAAGAAATCGATGCCTTGCGCGACCTCATTCCGGCCGCCAAGAACCTTTACCGCAATCCGAATTCCGGCGCCTATCTGCGGCGCGGCAGCGATGCGCTGACCGCCGATACGCCGGTGCCTTACCGCATCGCCGACCTCCTCAAGCAGATCGACGAGCGCATGGGCATGCTCGAGAGCAAGACCGATCGCCCGACGCTCAGATCGCTGAAGACGCGCATCGAATCGGCGGCCGCCGACCCACGCTACCGCTTCATGTTCAACTCGCGCCTGATCGAGGACACCATCCACGAGACGATCGGCAACATCTTCCGCGTGCCGCATCATGGCCGCCCGGTGACCTGCTTCGAGATGGCCGGCATGCCGTCCGAAGTGGTCAATTCCGTGTGTTCGGTGCTGGCGCGCCTGGCCTTCGACCTCGCTCTGTGGAGCGAAGGCAAGCTGCAGCTGCTGTTTTTGTGCGAAGAAGCGCACCGCTATATGCCGGCCGACCCGCGTCTCGGCTTCGCGCCGACCAGGCATGCGCTGTCGCGCATCGCCAAGGAAGGCCGCAAGTATGGCTGCTATCTCGGCGTCGTCACCCAGCGCCCTGGAGAACTCGACCCGACCATTCTGTCGCAATGCTCGACCTTCTTCGCCATGCGGCTCGCCAATGAGCAGGACCAGGCGATCATCCGCTCGGCGATTGCCGACTCTTCCGCCTCGTCGCTTGCCTTCCTGTCCTCCATGGGCCAGCGCGAAGCCATCGCCTTCGGCGAAGGTGTGGCGACGACCATGCGGCTGAAGTTCGAAAAACTGCCGAACCACCTGCTTCCCGGTACGGCCAAGCGCGAAGAGGCCGCCTCTTCGAAAACCGGCGACGATGTCGATCTGGTGGCGATCGTCGAACGACTGCGCAACGTGCCGAAACCAACGCAGCAGGCGATGGCCTTCGCAGAAGTCGTCGATTCAAGTCGCCAGGCGGGCGATCCCGACTACCGCAAGCCACCCGCCGCGCGCACGCCATCGGACGACGATTTCGACATGCGCTACGGTCTCAAGCCCGCAACCTTCGGCCTGCGCCCGCAAAACGATTAGGTCAGCAGCGTCAAGTCCTCTGCCGACTGACCGAGAAGCCGCGCCAAGCTTCCGAGGCTCAGCTTCGTTGGCTTGCTTGGGTAAATCCCGAAAGGGAATTCATCAGGCCGAGTTGAATGACGTGGCTTTCGAGAAGCCGGAGCGGAGCGGACATTTAGTCCGTGAGCACCGGAAGTCGAGAAAACCGCGTCAGGCGACCGGCCTCTTGAATTCTTCTTCGGGATCTTAGGCGCAGACGCGGTTGCGGCCCTGCCTCTTCGCCTCGTAGAGTTGGCGATCGGCACGGCGATAGAACTCTTCCGCCGTCTCCTTGCGGTCCCAGACGGCAAGCCCGACACTGGTGGTGATCTTGAGGCGGACATTGCCTGACAGCACCGACATGTTGGCGATCGCCTTGCGGATGCGTTCGGCAAACTTGCCCAGAAGCTCGGCGTCCATGTTGGGCGTGACCACGGCGAACTCCTCGCCACCCAATCGCGCCACCACGTCGTGGTAGCGGGTCATGTCCTTGAGACAGTTCGCGACGGCCTTGAGCACCTCGTCGCCGACGTCATGGCCGTGGGTGTCGTTGACCTGCTTGAAATGGTCGAGATCGAGGATCATCAGCCCGACGGGCTTTTCGATGCGCCTGAACTCCTCAAGATATTCCTTCAGCGCATCATCGAAATAGCGCCGGTTCTGCATGCCGGTCAGGCCGTCGGTCAGGGCGGCATGCTCGAGCGTCTCCGAGCGGGCGCTGAGCGAGACCGTCATGGCGCGCAGCTTGCCTTCTTCCGTCGCCTGTTTGCGGATCAGCGGGTAGATGAAGAAAATGCCGAAGAACAGCGCCGTGGCCAGGAGCACGCCGGTCGCGAACAAAAGCTTGTTGAGATAGATGACCTTGTCCAGACCCGACGCCGTATGCAGCTCGGTGGCGAAGGATTGCAGAAGCCCATAGGCATGCAGCGTCACCAGGCCGGCGGCCAGGATCACGAAGATAAAGACGAAAAATGCTGATTCCGCCTTGTGGAAACGCATCTGCTCCCCGATGGAAAAGTGCCCACTGACCTTATGGCATGGGCGGGCTTACGGAGGGTTAACTTGGACAACCGCAACGAGAACCTTTCCTTGCAGGTAAACTTTTCAGGTTGCAATGGAAACAAGCGATCAGATCGTGGTTTCCAGATCATCACCAGGGCGTAATCTCAGCCATTCCGGCCCCAGCTGATGCCTGAACCAGGTCGTCTGCCGCTTGGAATATTGCCTGGTCGCGATCTTGGCGCGTTCGATCGCCTCGGGAAAGCCAATCTCTCCGGCCATCGCGGCCTGCAATTCGCGAACGCCGATCGCCTTCATCGCCGGCAATTCGGGATCGAGGCCAAGCGCCGATAGAAGCTTGACCTCGTCCAGCGCGCCCTTGTGCAGCATCTGGTCGAAGCGTTTTTCGATGCGGCCGACCAGCACCGCCCGGTCCGGCTCGATCACGAAGAAATGTGCGGTCTCCCTGTCGATGAGCGGCTGGCCGCGTTGTGCCTGCCATTCACGGATCGAGCGACCCGACGCGTCGAGCACTTCCAATGCCCGCACGATGCGCTGGCTGTCGGTTGGCTTCAGTGTCATGGCGGTCGCCGAATCCTCGTGCAGCAGCAGGCCGTGCAGCTTGACGGCGCCCTGCTCCTTCAACTCGTAGCGCCAGCGGTCTCGGATCCGCTGCGGAATGTCGGGCATTTCCGAAATGCCCTCGGCCAGCGCGCGAAAATAGAGCCCGGTGCCGCCGACAAAAATCACGGGCCGCCTAGAGAGCGTGCCGTCGTCGATCAGCTTCATCACGTCGCGCAGCCAGGCGCCGGTGGAATAGGCTGTGGCCGGGTGGATATGGCCGTAGAGAAAATGCGGTGCGCGGGCGAGGTCGGCCGGCTCCGGCCGGGCGGTCAGCACGTCAAGCACCGAATAGCCCTGCATGGAATCGGTGTTGACGATCACGCCGCCCTTGCGCTCGGCCAGATCGAGCGCCAGCGCCGACTTGCCGCTGGCGGTCGGCCCGGCTATCAGGATCGCGTTCTTCACGCGGCCCTCGCCCGCCTGTTCGCCGGAATGTTCCATGCCGCTTGTCGCCACGCTTGTTTCCCGTCCCACTGAGCGCGCTTTGTCGCTGTCGCTTGCGAATATGGCGTCACGGTCGGTCGGCGCAAGCGCTGTTGTCTGGCTGGCTGAAGGGATTGCCTGCGATCTCATCCTGCCTGAGGCGGCTGACGCCGCCGATACGAGTGCCGCCTTGCGCACGGCACTCGCCACCGAGGCGGTCGACGTGATCGTCCAGCAGGCCGAAACCCGCCGCAAGAAAATCCTGATCGCCGACATGGATTCGACCATGATCGACCAGGAATGCATCGACGAACTGGCCGACGAGATCGGCGTCAAGGATCGGGTTGCCACGATTACCGCGCGATCGATGAATGGCGAGATCGCTTTCGAACCGGCCCTGCGCGAGCGGGTGGCGTTGCTCAAGGGCCTCGACGCCGCCGTGGTCGATCGCATCGTCGCCAATCGCCTGACGCTGGCCTCGGGCGGCCGCGCTCTGGTTCAGACCATGCGCGCCAACGGCGCCTGGACGGCACTCGTGTCCGGCGGATTCGAGGTCTTCACGACGCGCATTGCGGCCATGCTCGGCTTCCAGGAGAATCGCGCCAACCGCCTGCTCGAACAGGACGGCCGCTTCACCGGATTGGTCGGCGAGCCAATCCTCGGCCGCGCCGCCAAGGCCGACGCGCTGTTCGAGATTTCAGCGCGGCTCGGCCTGACGCCCATTGACGCTATCGCCGTCGGTGACGGCGCCAATGATCTCGACATGATCCGCCTGGCCGGCACCGGTGTCGCGCTCCATGCCAAGCCGACAGTGGCGGCACAGGCAAAGGTCCGCATCGACCATGGCGACCTGACCGCGCTGCTCTATGTGCAGGGCTACAAACAGGAAGAGTTTGTGCAATGAAACCAATGCGTACCGAGCGCCTGATCCTGCGCAACTGGGAGGATCGCGACCGCGACCTGTTCCACCGCATCAACTCCGACGAACAGGTCATGGAGTTCTTTCCATTCCGCCGCGACCGTGCCGCCGCGGATGCCAAGATGGACGAGGTCCGCGCGTGGGTCGACAAGGACGGCTATGGCTTCGCCGCGGCCGAGATCGCGGCCACGGGCGAGTGCATCGGTTTTGTCGGGATAACCGGGACGGAAGATATTGACGTCCTGCCAGCCGGAACGATCGAGATCGGCTGGCGTCTCGCTCCGGAATTCTGGGGCAAGGGCTACGTCACCGAAGCGTCGGAAGCCTGGCTGGCCTACGGCTTTGAAACGCTACGCCTTGACGAGATCGTCTCCTTCGCCGTCGAGAAAAACCGCCGCTCCACCGCCGTCATGCAACGCCTCGGCATGACGGCCGATCCGTCCGCCGACTTCGACCACCCCAGCATTCCCGACAGCCATCCGCATCTCAAACGGCATGTCCTCTACAGATTGTCACGCCAAGACTGGCAGGCAAGAAAAAGGGCGGCTCGCTAGCCGCCCTTTTTCTTTCAGTGTTGTCGTGTTGTCGGCTCTTCCGGACCTCAGTCCATCCGGATCGTGACGAACCTGAGCTCGCCGGTCTTCGATGCCAGCATCAGCAGCGCATTCTTGCGCCCCTGCTCCTTCAAGGCGCCGATCCGGTCCATGACATCCTTGGGCGTAGCAACCGATTCCTGCGCGATCTCGGTGATCACCTCGCCCGGCTGGATGCCGCGCTCGGCGGCGGCGGAGTCCTTGGTGACGTCGGTGATGACGACGCCCGAAACATCGGCCGCAATGCTGAACTTCTTGCGCGTCTCGTCGTTCAGTTCGCCGACCGTCATGCCGAGCACCGAGGCCGTGGAAACGGCCGGAGCCTTGTCGCCCTTGTCCTGGTCGGTGTTGCTGCCGTCCTCGCCGCTGGCGAGCTTTTCGCCATCCTCGAGCCGGCCGAGCGTCACTTTCACGGTCTGCTCGACGCCCTTGCGCACGATCAGCACATCGACTGCCTTGCCAACCGGGCTTTCGGCGACGACGCGCGGCAGGTCTCGCATTTCATGGATGTCCTTGCCGTCGAACTTGATGATGACGTCGCCGGCCTGGATGGTGCCATTGTCGACCGGACCGCCCTTGATGACGCCGGCGACCAGCGCGCCCTTGGCGGTCGCCATGCCGAGGCTCTCGGCGATGTCGTCGGTCACCGGCTGGATGCGCACGCCGAGCCAGCCGCGCCGCGTCTCGCCGAACTGGCGCAACTGGTCGACGACGCCCGAGGCGAGCTGCGAGGGAATGGAGAAGCCAATGCCGATCGAGCCGCCGGAAGGCGAAATGATCGCGGTGTTGATGCCGATGACCTCGCCCGCGCTGTTGAACAGCGGTCCGCCGGAATTGCCGCGGTTGATCGCGGCATCGGTCTGGATGAAGTCGTCATAGGGGCCGGAATTGATGTCTCGATTGCGGGCCGAGACGATGCCGACCGTCACCGTGCCGCCGAGGCCGAACGGATTGCCGACCGCCATCACCCAGTCGCCGACGCGCATCTTGGTGGAATCGCCGAACTTCACCGCCGTCAACTTGTGGCCCTTCGGATCGACCTTCAGCACCGCGACATCGGTCTTGGTGTCGGTGCCGACCAGCGTCGCCTTCAAGGTGATGCCGTCGGAGAAATTGACCTCGATGTCGTCGGCATCGGCGATGACGTGGTTGTTGGTGACGACGATGCCTTGCTCGGCGTCGATGACGAAGCCGGAGCCCAGCGACTGCACCTTCTGCGCGCCGTTGTCCTTGTCGCCGCCGCGGTTCTTGAAGAAATCGTCGAAGAAATCCTGGAACGGCGACCCCTCGGGCAGCTGCGGCATCGGCACCGCACCGGGACCCTCGGTGCCCTTCACCGTCTGCGAGGTCGAGATGTTGACCACAGCGCCGAGCACGCCTTCCGCCAGGTCGGCCACCGAAGCAGGTCCATCCGCGGCAAATGTCGGTGTCACGAAGGAAGGGACAGCGACGGCGCTGACAAGAAGTGCTGCCGCGCCGGCGATGAACGTCCGCCGTGCCACGCGCAGAATTGTATTGGATGTCATCGAGAAGCCTCCCGGTATTCCTGAAAAGAAAAGCGCTTCGACGAAAACGCCGCGTCGCGCCATGTTGGCAAAAAATACGGCACGTTTGCGGCTATGACTATCGGCAGAGGATAAATCATCAATTATCCCGGATCGAAGCTCGTATCCCGGGGATCGAAGCTCGTATCCCGGGATCGAAGCTCGTATACGAAAAACCGAAGCTCGCCGCCGTCATCCGCCTCGCACCAGCCAGACGATGCAGACACCGATGGCGATCGCTGCCAGCCCGGCAATCCGCAGCGCATTCTCGGGCAGCGACAGCACTTCGGTGGCAAGCTTCCTGGCAAGGCCGGGAAAGCCGCCATAGACCAGACCTTCTATCACAAGGACAAGGCCCATGGCGGCGAGAAAATCCTGCACCGGCCGCTACTGGCCGGTGCTCGGCTGTGCCGCCGGCGCGGCAGGTGCCGTCGCCGGAGCGGTTGGGGCCGGCGAAACCGGCTTCGCCGGCGCCTCGCTGCCGTCGGGATTGCGGAAGAAGCGGAAGAACTCCGAGTTCGGCGACAGCACCATCGTCGTTCCGGTGTTGTCCAGCGCCGTGCCATAGGCACTCATCGACCGGTAGAAGTCGAAGAAAGCCGGATCGCGCTGATACGCTCCCGCGAAGGTGGCACTGCGCTGGGCTTCGCCCTCGCCGCGCAGGATCTCCGACTCTTTCTGCGCTTCGGCGACGATCTCGACCACTTGGCGATCGGCGCGGGCCGTGATGCGCTGCGCCGCTTCGTTGCCGCGTGCCCTCAGCCGCGCAGCTTCCGCCAGGCGTTCCGCCTTCATGCGGTCGAAGGTCTGCTGTGAGACCTCGGCCGTGAGATCCGTGCGGCGGATACGGACATCCTCGATCTGCAGGCCGAGCGACGTGGCGTCGGGCCTGAGCTGATCGCGGACTTCGCGCATCATCACGGCGCGCTGTTCGGAGAGTGCGGCCTCGAAATCGCGCAGACCGTAGACGCGGCGCAAGGCAGCGTCGAGACGCGTCCTGAGCCGGGCTTCGGCCAGCTCGATCTGGCCGGACACGGCAGAGCGGAAGACGCGCGGATCCGAGATGCGATAGGCGATGAAGGCGTCGACCTCATAGAACTTGCCGCCCGACACCTGGACACGAATATTGTCGAGGTCGAAGCGCAGCACCCGGTTCTCGATCAGTTGTACCGTGTCGGCGTCGAAGAACGAGAACGGCGCCTTGAAGTAGATGCCGGGTTCGCTCTTGACGTCGACGATCTCGCCGAACCTGAGCACCAGCGCCTGCTGGCGCGCATTGACCACGAAGACCGAAGAATAGAGCAGGAACAGGATGATCGCTGCTGCGACGACGATGATGGGGAGACGGTTGGCCATCACTGGTTACCTCCCGTCACGCCACCAGCGGCGGCCGGTGCCACCGCTTTCGGCTGCAATGCCGGCAGCGGCAGATAGGGGACGACCCCTTGCCCGTTGCCCTGCTCGACGATGACCTTGTTGGAATCCTTCAGAACCTTCTCCATCGTTTCCAGGTAGAGGCGCTTGCGTGTCACATCGGGCGCTTTGGCATACTCGTCATAGACTGAGATGAAGCGCTGCGCCTCACCCTCGGCTTCCTGCACGACCCGGTTCTTGTAGGCGGCCGCGTCTTCGCGGATCTGTGCGGCCTCGCCGCGTGCCTGGCCGAGTTTCTGGTTGGAGTACTGGTTGGCCTGCTCGACGAACTTGTCTTCGTCCTGCTCGGCGCGCTGCACCTCGTCGAACGCATCGGCCACTTCGCGTGGCGGTGCCGCATCCTCGATCGAGACGGCGTTGACGTTGAGACCGGCCTTGTAGCCGTCCAGCGTCGTCTGGATGATTTCACGCACCGAGGCGGCAATGCCCTGGCGGTCGTCGCGGAAGATGTCCTGCGCGGGCCGGCGGCCGACGGCTTCACGCATGGCGCTTTCGGCAACCTGCCGCAGCATGCCGTCGGGATCGGACACGTCGAACAGATACGCGCTCGGGTCGGAGACCTGATAGGCCACCGAGAACTGGACGTTGACGATGTTCTGGTCGCCGGTAAGCATCAGCCCGGAGGTGTTGCCACTCGTCGCGCCGCCGCCGCCAATATCGACGAGCTGCTCGGAAATCTTGGCTGTCTCGACGGTTTCGAGCGGCCACCAATGGAAATGCAGGCCGGGCTGCGACAGTTCGGCCTTCGGCTTGCCGAAGCGCAGTTCGACCGCGACCTCGTCGGGCTGCACGGTGTAAACAGCCTTGAACGCCCACAGCACCACGAGTGCCGCCGCGATCAGCGCGAAAATAGCCGGGCTTGCGCCACCGCCACCCGGCAGAGCGCGCCGCAGCCGGTCCTGGCCGCGGCGGATGATGTCTTCGAGATCGGGAGGCGAGCCCTGTGGGCCGCTCGGTCCCTTTGGTCCCTGCCCCCAGGGTCCCTGATTGTTGCCGCCGCCGCCGCCCCATGGGCCGCCGCCACCGCCGCTCTTATCGTTCCAGGGCATGAATGTCCTTTCGCTTGGAATTCCCTCAAGCGCCGGTATTACGGCGCAAAATCCAGTATTGTTCTTCTATAGGGACGCCACGAGGCGCTTTCAACGCGATGCGCTGCCGACTCGTCCGATTTGGTCCGGTCGCGACCCTTTGTCTTCCTTCAATGCCCCTTTTATCATTCAATGTCTCTCGCGGCGGCGCTCGTAAACCGAATAGCGCGTCGCGTGGCTGTCCTTTTCCCCGGCTGGAACGTCCTGCGAGCTGACAACGCGCCAGGAATCCGGATCGATCGGCGGGAAATGCGCATCGCCATCGACCCCTGCCAGCACATGGGTGACGTGCAGCCGGTCGGCCAGCAGCAGCGCCTGGGCATAGATTTCGCCGCCGCCGATGATGCAGACCTCGTTCACACCGACCATGCAGCGCCCGCGCACCGTCGCCAGCTGGATCGCGGCTTCGAGCGAATGCGCCACTTCGACGCCTTCGGCGCGCCAGGCCTTGTCGCGGGTGACGACGATGTTCAGCCTGCCCGGCAGCGGCCGGCCGATACCCTCATAGGTCTTGCGGCCCATAATGATGGGCTTGCCCATCGTGTCGGCCTTGAAGCGCTTGAGATCGGTGGAGAGCCGCCAGGGCAACCCGCCGTCCCGCCCGATCACGCCGTTCTCGGCAATGGCAACGTAGATTGCGACGTGCATCAATTGTCGTCCGTTGGATCGAGGATCAGGATGTCGATGTCGTGCTCGGGATAGAAATCATCCGCCGTCATCTCGAATGTCGTCGGCCCGACCTTTTTGACATTGTCGCCGCAGAACGAGACCAAGGCTTTCGGATTGCCCTTGTCGACCGTCAGCTTGAACTTGCCGATTGTGCCTGCCGCCCAGTTGCCGCCTGTGGTCAGGATATAGGCGATGCGGCTTTCGTTGTACTGCGGATAGCCGTCTGGACCATCCTTGGCCGCCTTGCGCACCGCGTTCTCGAATGCGTCGTCCATGCAGTAGCGCGTCTTGTAGGTCGCGTACTGTCCCTGGAATTTGCCGTCATAGAAAAAGCTGACCGAAGACGTGCCGCCAACGCTTGGCTTGTAGCGGTGGGAAACGTGGACGTCCTTATTGGCTGGAAAGGTCGAACGCCACCAATAGGTCGAACGCAATTGCCAGAACGGCGTATAGACCTTCTTCGCCTCCGTACCGTCGCTGTCGCTGTCCTCGATGATGATGCCGCGGTTGACCCAGTCGTCGGTAACCGCCTGCGGCAACTTCGCCAGGGCCGCCTTCGCCGCATCGCCGAATGGATAGAACGGCACGTTCTGCGCTCTTAGCTCGGAGCTGACGTCGATGCCGAGCGCCAACACCTTCTGCTCGAGCTGCGGCTTTGCCGGTGCGCCATCGATCGTCACCTCGAAGCCGAGGAAATTGTCGCTCTGGTTTTCAGGGATCGCCGGGATTTCTTCGGGATTGCCCGATATGTCGGGCATCGGGAAGGCGACGATGGCGTCGACATCCCTGTCGGTGTTGTTGTGGAAGACGTAGTCAACCGTGACCTTTTCCGGCGAAATGAAAAGGTCCTCGCTTTGCATCGCTATGGCGTCGCTGCGCGACAGGATCAGGCCGCCGGTGCCAAGTTCGGCAACCGAATCATTGGCGAGTGCCGGCGCGGCCGACAGGGCCAGCATGGCGGTCAGAACATATCGCAACATGGAAGCCCCCTCGGCTAGAATGCCCTGATGACCCTAGCCGTTTCAATGTGGCGTTTCAAAGCCCTTCCGCATCCTCGGGCGCGCCAAGGCGGTCTGGACTAACAGGTTCCGATCGGGCAGGAGTTCGCTCCATGCGCAAGCTTCTCGTCATCGGCATCGGCGCCGGCAATCCCGACCACATGACCGTTCAGGCCATATCAGGCCTGAACCAGGCAGATGTGCTGTTCATCCCCGACAAGGGGGAGAAAAAGAACGACCTTGCCGAGCTGCGCCGCCAGATCTGCGACCGCTTCGTCACCAACCCGAAGTCACGCCGTGTCGAATTCGACGTGCCGGTGCGCGACCTGCCAGTAGAAGATGGGCCGGCGCCGTCCTATCGCTCGACCGTCGATGACTGGCATGAGGCCATCGCCGCGATCTACGAGGGCCTGATCCGCGACGAGATTGTCGCGGATGGCTGCGGCGCCTTCCTGATCTGGGGCGATCCTTCGCTCTATGACAGCGCGCTGCGCATCCTCGAGCGCGTGCGCCTGCGAGGCAATGTCGCGTTCGAGCTTGAGGTGATACCCGGCATTACCGCCGTCCAGGCGCTTGCCGCCGGCCACAAGATGGCCCTGAACCGCATCGGCGATTCCGTCCTCATCACCACCGGCCGGCGCCTGACCGAGCAAGGCATGCCGAACAATGCCGGCAGCGCGGTCGTCCTGCTCGACGGCAAATGCGCCTTCAACACGCTGGCCGACAAGGATGTCGTCATCCACTGGGGCGCCTATCTCGGCACGCCGGACGAGATTCTCGTCTCGGGCCGGATCGGTGATGTCGGCGCGGAGATCGAAAAGGTCCGCGAAGAAGCCCGCCGGCAAAAGGGCTGGATCATGGACACCTATCTGCTTCGAAAACCCGAATAGGAAGGCAATAGGGGAGTAAGGCAGTAGGGCAATAGGTGAAGGATGTTTGTGCTAGAAGACAGCACACGAATGCCTGCTTACTTCCTAGCCCTACTGCCCTACTGCCCTACTGCCCTACTGCCCTACTGCCCTCCCTTAGCCCGCATCAATCTCCGCCTGCAGCGCCTCCATATGCGTCGCCGCTGCGGCGGCCGCCGCACGCT